>NZ_MWIO01000020.1 GCF_004799035.1 Rhodanobacter lindaniclasticus | reverse complement strand
CCTGCTCGATGGCGTCACCGGCAGCGGCAAGACCGAGGTCTACCTGGCCCTGATCGAGCAGGTGCTGGCGCAAGGCAAACAGGCGCTGCTGCTGGTGCCGGAGATCGGCCTGGCGCCGCAGACCGTGCGCCGCCTGCGCGAACGGCTGGGGGTGGCGGTGGAAGTGCTGCATTCCAATCTCGCCGAAGGCGATCGCGCGCGCGCCTGGCTGCGTGCACGCGCCGGCACCGCACGGGTGATCCTGGGCACGCGCTCGGCGATCTTCACGCCGCTGCCGCAGGCCGGCCTGATCATCGTCGACGAGGAGCACGACGGCTCCTACAAGCAGCAGGACGGCTTCCGCTACCACGCCCGCGACCTGGCCGTGGTGCGCGCCCGCGCGCTGGGCGTGCCGGTACTGTTGGGTTCGGGCACGCCGTCGCTGGAATCGCTGGCCAATGCCGAGGCCAGCCGTTATCGCCAGCTGCACTTGCGCGCGCGCCCGGGCGCGGTGCGCGCGCCCCAAGTGCAGATCATCGACATCCGCGCCCAGCGCCTGCAGCACGGCCTGTCGCCGGCACTGCTGAGCGCGGTGGCCGAGACCATCGGCCGCGGCGAGCAGGCGCTGGTGTTCCGCAACCGCCGCGGCTATGCGCCGGTGCTGCTGTGCCATGCCTGCGGCTGGCATGCGGAATGCCCGAGCTGCCAGCGCCCGCTGACCTTGCACGCGGGGCGGCGCCAGCTGATCTGCCATCACTGCGACCGCCGCCAGCACGTACCCACGGCGTGCCCTGCCTGTGGCGCCGCGGAACTGACCGCCCAGGGCCACGGCACCGAACGGCTGGAAGAAGCGCTGCTGGCACGTTTCCCCGACGTGCCGGTGCTGCGCGTGGACCGCGAGACCACCCGTCGCAAGGATGCCTTCGACGAGATCCTGGCCAGCCTGGCGGACGAGCGACCGGCGATCCTGGTCGGCACCCAGATGCTGGCCAAGGGCCACGACCTGCCCAACCTCACCCTGGTCGCCATCGTCGGCGTGGACGAAGGCCTGCACAGCGTGGACTTCCGCGCCGAGGAACGGCTGGCGCAACTGGTGGTGCAGGTCGCCGGCCGCGCCGGGCGGGCGCGCAAGCCCGGGCACGTGCTGCTGCAGACCCACCAGCCCGACCATCCGCTGCTGCGCAACCTGCTCGCCCACGGCTACGCGGCCACGGCGCGCGAGCTGCTGGCCGAGCGCCGGCTGACCGGGCTGCCGCCCTTCAGCCACCAGGTGCTGCTGCGCGCCGAGGCGACCGCACGCGAGGCGGTCGATGCCTTCCTTGCCGCCGCCCATGCCGCGCTGCCGGCCGACGCGGCGCTGCAGATCGCCGGCCCGATGCCGGCGCCGATGGCGCTGCGCGCCGGTCGCCAGCGCGGCCAGTTGCTGATCGAATCGACCAGCCGCACGGCCCTGCGCAACGTGTTGCGGCCATGGCAACAGGCGCTGGGCGCACTGCCGCTCGCGCGCAAGGTGCGCTGGTCGCTGGACGTCGATCCGGTCGACCTGTACTGACGACGGTCAGCTCGCGTCCGGTTCCGGCGAGCGCGGCGGGATCAGCCAGCGCACCGCCAGCACGCCCACCTCGTACAGCAGGCACATCGGCACGCCCAGCATCAGCATCGAGGTGATGTCCGGCGGCGTGATCACCGCGGCCACGCCGAACGCGCCCACGATCGCGTAGCGGCGGCCGCTGCGCAGCTTGTCCAGATCGACCACGCCGACCGCCGCCAGCACCACCACCGCCACCGGCACCTCGAAACACAGGCCGAAGGCGAAGAACATCAGCATCACGAAATCCAGGTACTGGCTGATGTCGGTCATCATCTCCACGCCGCTGGGCGTGACCGCCACCAGGAAGCGGAACGCCGCCGGCAGCACCAGGAAATAGGCAAACGCGCAGCCCAGGTAGAACAGCGCCATCGCCGCCACCAGCAGCGGCCGCGCCAGACGTTTCTCGTGCTTGTACAGGCCCGGGCTGACGAAGGCCCACAGCTGGTACAGGATCACCGGCATGCTGATGAACAGCGCCAGGTAGAAGGCCAGCTTCAGCGGGGTGATGAACGGGCTGGTGACGCCGGTGGCGATCAGGTGCGCGCCTTCGGGCAGGCGCGCCACCAGCGGCGCGGCCAGTTGCGAATAGAGCCGGTTGGCGAACGGCACCAGCGCCAGCAGCACCAGCACCAGCGCGGCCAGCGACTTGAGCAGGCGCGTGCGCAGTTCGAGCAGGTGGGAGAACAGCCCCTGCTGCAGGTCGTCCTCCGGCCCGGATTCGGGGATGTCAGCGGTCGTCATGAGCCACCTGGCGGGTCGGTGCCTCGGGTCGGTCGGGAGTCGGCTCGCCCAGTGGCAGCTCGGCCTGCGGGCCAGGTTCGGCGGGTTCCGCCGCGGCAGCAGTGGCCGGTTCGTTCAGCGATTCGCCGGCCGCGGTGACTTCACCGACGATCTGCGCCAGCGGCTCGCGCATCTGGCCCACGCCGTCCTTGACCTGTTGCTGCGCAGCCTCGGCCTGCGCCGCCGCTTCGCGCGCGGCGCGGCGGATTTCCTCGACCTGCAATTCGCGCTCCACCTCGGCGCGCACGTCGTCCCAGCCGCGACGCACGCGACGCATCAACGCGCCGGCGGTGCGCGCCGCACCGGGCAACTTCTCCGGGCCGAGTACGACCAGGGCGATCAGCGCGAGCAGAACCAGTTTGCCGAGGCTGAACTCGATCATCGTCGCGCACCAGCCACCGCCGGCCTAGCGGGATTCGCTGGAGTCGCGCTGACTCTGCGTCGAGGCAGGATCGGCCGGCTTGGGATCGGCGCGCAACTGCTCGGCCTCCTTGCGGCGGGCGTCCTCCTCGCCCTTCTTCGCCTCGTCGTCGCCGCTGAGGCCTTTCTTGAAGCCGCGGATGGCCTCGCCCAGGTCGGGCCCGAGGTTGCGGATCTTCTTGGTGCCGAACAACAGCAGCACGATCACCAGGAAAATGAGCCAATGCCAGACGCTATCCAAACCCATGATCAACCTCGAGGCCGATTCCAGCCGAGCAAAGCTGGCGCCAATCGCGCCGTCAGTTATTGCGAAGTGTACTCCTCGAGCTGGTCGCGGAATTTCACGACCGGCGCGGGGACGTTGCTGACGCCGCCTTCGAAGATGCGACGCGGCGTGATGCCGGCGCCATACACGGCGGCATTCGCATCATAGTCGATGCGCAGCGCCGCGCCATCCAGTGCGACACCGGCGAACAGGCCGCGGCTGCGCGAGTAGGAGTAGATCTCCGCCTTCAGTTGCGCATCGGTCGAGGCGTGGGCGGTGCGTCCGACCGGGCCGGCGGCGGCGGCGGCATCGGCGCCCAGGGTGAACTTGCCGCCCACGATCGAATCGACGCCCTTCTGGGTGCGGAACACCAGCACCACGTCGGTGGACGACACGCCGGCCTGGAAGCCCACGCTGCCGCCGGTCATGGTGATGAAGCTGGGGTTGGACCAGGTGCCGTCGGGACTCTTCACCGAAACCAGGCCCTCGCCACGGCGGCCGCCGAACACGAAGCCGACCTTGAGCATGCCCGGGATCACCGCGATCGCCCTGGCGTCGCGCAGCAGATCGCGCGGGATCGCCTTGTCGGGCGCCTGCATGATCTCGTTGAGCACCGTCACCGCATTGGTCGCGCGCACCAGTGGCGGGTCCTCGGCGTGCGCCGCCGCGAACGGCAGCAGCAGGGCAACGCCGATCAGCAACACGCGGGGCAGCATGGTCTTGGACATGGGAGCTCCATAGGCTTGAGATGATTCGTCGGGCGCCGGCTTCCGGCGTGCTTGTGGCAGACTGCGGTTTGGCCAGCACGACCGCGCCGCTCCACGACTGTCACGATGCCCTTGCCTGATCACTATACCGGCGTTGCCGGCCATTCCCACGAGGGCGCGCCGGCCGCCGTTCAGGCTGGCGTGCTGCTGGTCAATCTGGGCACGCCGACCTCGCCGACCGCCGCCGCCGTACGCCCCTACCTGGCCGAATTCCTCGGCGACCGCCGGGTGATCGATTACCCCCGCTGGCAGTGGTGGCCGATCCTGTACGGAGTGATCCTGCGCGTGCGCCCGAAACGTTCCGCGCACGCCTATGCGCGGATCTGGGACGAGCGCGGCTCGCCGTTGCGCTACCTGAGCGAGGCGCTGGCCGCGGCGCTGCAGGCCGAGCTCGATCGCCGGCAGCCCGGCACGCTGCGGGTGGCACTGGCGATGCGCTATGGCGAGCCGTCGGTGGCGCACACCATCGAACAGCTCCAGCGCGAGGGCGTGCGCCGGCTGCTGGTGCTGCCGCTGTACCCGCAATACTCGGCGACCTCCACCGGTTCCGTCATCGACGCCGTCGCCGACGCGCTCAAGACACTGCGCTGGCCGCCGGAGCTGCGCCTGGTCAACGACTACCACGACGATCCGGCCCATATCGAGGCGCTGGCGCAGGGTATCGAACACTGGTGGATGGCCAACGGCCGCGGCGAGAAACTGCTGCTGTCGTTCCACGGCATTCCCGAGCGCTACGTGCGGCTGGGCGATCCGTACGCGGAACAATGCCGGCGCACAGCGCAACGGCTGCGCGAACGGTTGCAGCTGGGCGAAGCGGACATGGTCATCAGCTTCCAGTCGCGGGTGGGGCGCGAACGCTGGCTGCAGCCGTACACCGACGCCACCGTGCGCCGGCTCGCCGCCGACGGCGTGCGCAAGCTCGACGTGGCTTGCCCCGGCTTCGCGGTGGATTGCCTGGAGACGCTGGAGGAGATCGCCATGCAGAACCGCGACTTCTTCACCGCCGCCGGCGGCGAGACGCTGCGCTACATCCCCGCACTGAACGACGGCGCCGAACAGGTAGCCAGCCTCGCCGCACTGATACGTCGGCACCTCGGCGGCTGGCCGGAAGGCGGCGCATGACCGAACCGGTCGAGCGGCGCATCGCGCTGCCCGCGTTGACGCTGGCGGCGCAAGTCTGGGGCGATGCCGCGTTGCCGCCGCTGCTGGCCCTGCACGGCTGGCTCGACAACGGCGGCAGCTTCGCGCGCCTGGCACCGCGGCTGGCCGCACGCTGGCAGGTGATCGCGCTGGACTTGCCCGGCCACGGCCATTCCGGCCATCTCGCCGCCGGCGCCGGCTACCACTACGTCGACCATGTGCAGGCGGTGCTGGCCGCCGTCGACGCATTGCCGTTGGACCGCTACGTGTTGCTCGGCCACTCGCTCGGCGCCGGCATCGCCAGCCTGGTCGCCGCGGCGCGGCCCGAGCGGATCGAACGGTTGCTGCTGATCGAAGGCCTCGGCCCGCTCGGCGATGACGGCGCGCACACGCTGCAGCGCTTCCGCGACGCGCTGGCGCCACGCGAGAGCAATGGCAAGCCGCTGCGCGTGTTCCGCGACGTCGCCCAAGCGATCAGCGCACGCAGCCTCGCCAGTGGCCTGCCCACCGAACAGGCGCGACCCATCGTCGAACGCGGCCTGCTCGAAACCGACGGCGGCTGGCGCTGGCGCAGCGACCCGCGGCTGACCCGTCCCAGCGCCGTGCGCCTGGCGGAAGCGCAGGTGCACGCGCTGCTGCGCGGCATCACCGCGCCCACCGCGCTGCTGCTGGCGCAGCCGGCGACGCCGTACCTGCCCGACGCGATGATGCAGGCCCGCGCCGCCTGCGTGGCGGACATCGCCGTCACCCACATGGACGGCGGCCACCACCTCCACCTCGAACACCCTCAGGCGGTCGCCGACTGGATCGACGCGGCCGCGTAGCGCGGGCACTGCCCGCCGGCTCTTCTATCGGTCGCCGCGAAGTTCCGACAGGAGCGGCGGGCAGTGCCCGCCCTACGCTTGCGCGCGGCATCAGGGCTGCTTGAGGCCCAGCACGTCCAGCCCCTGCTCGAAGCGGATGTCGACCGGGATGTGCGCCTGGTCGAGGCGCTTGAGATCGCCGGCCAGCACCGGGCCCACCGTGCCCATCTGCTCGGTGAGCTGCTTGGCCGCGGCGTAGTCGCCGTCGCCCTGGATGGTCAGCAGCTTCTCCGACAGCGCGTTCATCGCCGCGGTCATCTTGTCGAAGTCGACGCGGTAGCGGCCGGTTTTTTCATCGCGGCTGAACGCGCCCTGCTGCTTGAAGAAGTTGAAGCGCACCATGTTCGCCTTGGCGTGCGCGTCGGACGCGCCGAAGCGCACCGAGCGCAGGATGCCGGCGAGGAAGGTGACGTAGTTGTCCATCAGCTTCGACTTGTCCAGCTCGCCCTTGTCGGCCAGCTTGCTGACCATGTACAGGCCGAGGATGTCGGCCTTGCCTTCCTCGAAGCTGGAGGCCTGGTCCTTCAGCGCCTTGCGCACGGTGACCTTGCTGTCGAGCCCGCTCTTGTCCAGAACGTTCTTGATGCCGAGGCCGTGCGCCACTTCGTGGAACATAGTGTTCTGGAAGAACGCGTCGAAGGTGAGGTTCTTCTGCTGGTCGTCGGCGATCAGCTCATGGCCGATCGGCAGCATGATCTTGTCGAACTTCGCCTGCATCACGTTTTCCAGCTGCAGGCGGCGCGTGCCCTTCTTCAGCTGCACCTGCTCGTCGTTGGGCAGGTTGATCGCGATGGTCTTGGCGCCCACATTGGCGTCGCCGCCGTAGTAGACCGCGAAGTAGGCATTGAGGTCGGCATAGGAGCCGGGCTTCTCGGCCTTGTACTTGTCGGCCACCGGCAGGCCGCGCTGCAGTTCGGGCAGGTATTTGGCGAAGCGCGCCAGTTTCGCGCTCCAGGCCTGGTCCTTGATCAGCACGTAGGATTCGTAGCTGGCCTTGTAGCCGAACAGCTGGTCCTCGTAGGTCTCGATCGGGCCGATCACGATGTCGACCGGATTGTTCTTCATGTCCATCCAGGCGAAGTCGCTGGGCTGGTAGTCGTCGCTCAGCAGCGCGTCGGCGCGCATCGTGAGGTACTTCTTGAACCCGGCGTCCTGTGCCAGCTTCGCCGCCTGGCGCAGCAGGCCGGCGGTGTTCTCCAGTTCGGCCTTGTACGCCTCGTGGTAGGGCACGGTGATCAACTGGCCCTGCGCGTCGCGGCGCAGCAAGGTGTACAGCCCGGTCTTGTCCTTGAGTGGGGACTGCTCGAACTGCTCCCTCGTCATGTCGGCCGGGTAGAACTGCGCGCCGGCCGGGCGCGGGCCGATGCCGTCGACGAAGGGCTTGTCGTTGTCCAGGCGATCCCACGGGCCGTAGTTGATCTCGGCGAATTCGCGCACCGACGGGTCGCTGATCTGCACCATCAGCGCGCCCTTGTCGCCCCAGCCCTGCTTCCAGTACAGCGCGTTCATGCTGTCGGCCGCCTCCACCAGCAGGGCGATCATCTGCTTCTGTTTCGCATCGAACGCCGACAGGTCCGCCGTGAGTTTCACCGTGGCGTAGTCGGACAGATGCTGCTGCACCTGTGCCGTCGTCTCGACGGCGGCGGGCGCGGCCACGGAGGTCGTCGGCGCGGGCGCCAGCTCTTCCTTCGACACCGGCTGCGCGGCGTCGGGATGGGAGGAGCAGGCGGACAGCGCGAGCAGCAGGCAGGCGGGAAGCAGGCGTCGCAGCATGATCGTGTCCTGGCGAGAGAATGTTGCATGGTATCGCTCCGGCGGCACGGGGATACCTGACCGGTTGCACATGCGGCCGCCGCAGGCGTGGGTTATCGTCACCTTCCCCCCGCTTTGCCACGCCCATGGACCAGCCGTCGATGCCTGTCGCTCCGCGCCATCGCGCCGCGCTGGCCTTCATCTACGTCACCGTGCTGCTGGACATGCTGGCGTTCGGCATCATCATCCCGGTGCTGCCGCACCTGATCGAGCAGCTGGCCGGCGGCGGCATCGCGAAGGCGGCGTGGTGGGTGGGCATCTTCAGCACGGTGTTCGCCATCGTGCAGTTCGTGTTCTCGCCGGTGCAGGGCGCGCTGTCGGACCGCTACGGCCGGCGGCCGGTGATCCTGATCTCCAACCTGGGCCTGGCGGTGGATTTCGTGGTGCTGGCACTGGCGCCCACGTTGTGGCTGCTGTTCGCCGCGCGCGTGCTGCTCGGCATGACCGCGGCCAGCTTCAGCACCGCCAACGCGTACATCGCGGACATCGTGCCGAAGGAGAAGCGCGCCGCCGCGTTCGGCATCCTCGGCAGCGCGTTCGGGCTGGGCTTCATCATCGGCCCGGGCGTGGGTGGCTTCCTCGGCGGCATCGCGCTGCGGCTGCCGTTCTGGGTGGCCGCCGGCCTGGCGCTGTGCAACTTCCTGTACGGCTGCTTCATCCTGCCCGAGTCGCTGCCGGCCGAGCGCCGCACCGCACGCATCGAGCTGCACAGCGCGCATCCATTCGGTTCGCTGAAGCTGCTGCGCCGCCAGCGGCAGGTCTTCCACCTGGCCATCGTGCTGTTCCTGGTCTACCTCGCCCACTACGTGCTGCAGACGGTGTTCGTGCTGTACGCGGATTATCGCTACGGCTGGGGTCCACAGGCGGTCGGCTACGTGCTGATGCTGGTCGGCGCCTGCGACGGCTTCGTGCAGGCGGTGCTCACCGGCAGGCTCGCGCCGCGCTTCGGCGAACGCCGCGTGCTGCTGGCGGGCATGCTTTTCGGCGTGGGCGCGTTCCTGGTGATGGGCGTGGCCGACGTGGGCTGGGCGTTCCTGCTCGGCGTGCCGCTGCTGGCACTGTGGGGCCTGGCGATGCCGCCGATCCAGTCGATCATGACCCAGCAGGTCGATCCTTCCGAGCAGGGTCGGCTGCAGGGCGCGATCAGCAGCCTGGGCAGTTTCGCCGGCATCTTCGGGCCGTATCTGTTCGCCCAGGTGTTCGCGCTGTCGATCGCGCCGGGGTCGCCGTTGCACCTGCCCGGCGCCGCCTTCGTGCTGTCGGCGGCCCTGATGCTGGCGGGCCTGGTGATCGCCGCACGGGCCACCCGACGCCTGCCGCAACCCGCCGCCAACGCCACGGCCGAACCGCTACCCGGCGACGCGCCGGCACGGTCCGCCATCCATCCCGCAACACCCACCCATCCGCCGCAGGCGGTTCACCCGCAGGAAGAAAACCCATGACACTTTCCATGTACCAGGCCTCCGTCCCCGTCTTTGTCCGCGCGCTGGGCAACCTCACCCATGTGCTGCAGAAGGGCGAGCAACACGCGATCTCGAAGAACGTCAGCGGCGAAGTGCTGCTGCAGGTCCGGCTGATCCCGGACATGCTGCCGCTGATCAAGCAGATCCAGATCGCCTGCGACATGGCCACGCGTGGCACGGCTCGCCTCGCCGGCGTCGAACCGCAGTCCTTCGAGGACAACGAGACCACCCTGCCCCAGGCCTATGACCGCATCGCGCGCGCGATCGATTACGTCAAGAGCTTCACCGCCGAACAGATCGACGGCAGCGAGACCCGTACCATCGTGATGAAGACCCGCAACGGCGACGTCACGCTTGAGGGTCAGGCGTACCTGTTCGGCTTCACCATCCCCAACCTGTTCTTCCACTGCACCACCGCCTACAACATCCTGCGCGAAGCGGGCACCGACATCGGCAAGAAGGATTTCATCGGCGAAGCCTGAGCGGGCCAACTCCGTCCCGCGGTAGCGAGTCCGGGTGAGGGCCGGACTCGCCACCGGAAGCAGCTGCCCCAGCCGCTCCACCCGTTGAAACCACAGCGATCAGCCGCGGCTGGCGGCGCATGTCCCAAACTGTGACGCAGACCACCTTTGCCTGCCCGCTGCTGGCGCGCCCCCTGCTTGCCGTCACTCGTCCCCACAGCTCTTCCCCTTCGAGTGACTTTCCATGAACAGGATTTTTGAATGCATCATCGCCGGCGGCCCGCAACACGGCCAACTGTGCCGCGCGCCCTGGGATGACCAGCGTGCCACGCCTCCGGCCATCATCGCCGCCGACGGCGAGGTTTGCGTCGCCGCGGCACGCAAGCACGCCGGCCCGGCGCAAACGCGCTTCATCCTGCTGCACCCGCGGGCAACCGGTGAGCAATTCCTGACCCTGCTGGCGGCCTGAGTGACCCGCAGCGTCAGTTTCCGCTCGCCGGCTGCCTTGTCGGCCGCGCGCAAGGCGCCGACAATGGCCGGCCCATCGAAGGCGCCGGGAATCGCGCGCGCCATCGGCGCACCGGAACCCACGCATGCTGCGACTCACCGACCTCAAGCTGCCGCTCGACCACGGCGAGGCCGCGCTTGCTGCCGCCATCACCAGGCGGCTTGAGCTCGAACCCGGCGAGCTGATCGCTTACACCATCGCCCGCCGCGGCTACGACGCACGCAAGCGCGGCGCGATCATGCTGATCTACGCGCTGGACATCGACACCCCGCGCGAAGCCGAATTGCTGCAACGCTTTGCCGGCGATCCCCACGTGCAGCCGACGCCGGACACCAGCTACCACTTCGTGGCCAAGGCGCCGCCGCGGGTCGAACACCGCCCGCTGGTGATCGGCTTCGGCCCCTGCGGCCTGTTCGCCGGCCTGATCCTGGCGCAGATGGGTTTCCGCCCGATCATCCTCGATCGCGGCAAGGAAGTGCGCGAGCGCACCAAAGACACCTGGGACCTGTGGCGCAAGCGCGAGCTGCACCCGGAATCCAACGTGCAGTTCGGCGAAGGCGGCGCCGGCACTTTTTCCGACGGCAAGCTGCACAGCCAGATCCGCGACCCGCAGCACCACGGCCGCAAGGTGCTCACCGAATTCGTCAAGGCCGGCGCGCCGGAGGAAATCCTCTACGTCAGCAAGCCGCACATCGGCACCTTCCGGCTGGTCTCGATGGTGGAGAACATGCGCGCGACGATCGAGTCGCTGGGCGGCGAGATCCGTTTCAGCCAGCGCGTGGACGACCTGCTGCTGGAACCGGGTGCGGATGGCCAGCAGCAGATCCGTGGCGTCACCCTGGCCAGCGGCGAACAGTTGCGCTCCGATCATGTGGTGCTCGCACTCGGCCACAGCGCCCGCGATACGTTCGAGATGCTGCATGCGCGCGGCGTGTACGTGGAGGCCAAGCCGTTTTCGATCGGCTTCCGCATCGAGCACCCGCAGTCGGTGATCGACCGCGCCCGCTTCGGGCCGCAGGCCGGCCATCCCATCCTCGGTGCGGCCGACTACAAGCTGGTGCATCACGGCAAGGGAAATCAGGGCGGGCGCGGCCGCTCGGTGTACAGCTTCTGCATGTGTCCCGGCGGCACCGTGGTCGCCGCCACCAGCGAACCCGGCCGCGTGGTCACCAACGGCATGAGCCAGTACTCGCGCAACGAGCGCAACGCGAACGCGGCGGTGGTGGTCGGCATCGAGCCTTCCGACTTCACGCCGTACGGCGAAGGCCCGCTCGCCGGCATCGCGCTGCAGCGGGCGCTGGAAAGCCACGCCTACACGCTGGGCGGCGAGAACTACAACGCGCCCGCGCAGCTGGTCGGCGACTTCCTCGCCGGTCGCGCCTCACGCGAATGGGGCGAGGTGCAGCCCTCGTACAAACCCGGCGTCACCCTGGGCAGCCTCGACAGCGCCCTGCCCGACTACGCCATCGCCGCGATCCGCGAGGCGCTGCCCGCCTTCGAACGGCAGATCCGCGGCTACGCGATGGCCGATGCCATCCTCACCGGCGTCGAAACCCGCACCTCGTCGCCGGTACGCATCACGCGCGACGAGAGCCTGCAGAGCCTCAATGTCCGCGGCTTGTATCCCGCCGGCGAAGGGGCCGGCTACGCCGGCGGCATCCTGTCCGCGGCGGTGGATGGCATCAAGGTAGCCGAGGCGCTGGCACTGGACATGGCGATGGGCCGGGTTCGCGCAGACGATTGATTGTGGCGTGCCCCGGCCGCATCTGGGTCGGATCCGCAGCGCTGCTGCTCCCCAAGATTTGCGAGGTGTCCCATGTCCACGCCAGCGACTCCCGTTCCGCTGCGCATCGACTTCGTCTCCGATGTGTCCTGCCCATGGTGCGCGATCGGGCTGGCCTCGCTGCGGCAGGCGCTGACGCAGCTCGATGGCGAGGTCTCCGCGGAAATCCACTTCCAGCCGTTCGAGCTGAACCCGCAGATGGCGGCTGAGGGCGAGGATTCCACCGAACACCTGATGCGCAAGTACGGCAGTTCGGCCGAACAGATCGACGCCAATCGCGAGGCGATCCGTGCGCGCGGCGCGGCATTCGGATTCACCTTCAACATGGATCGGCGCAGCCGCGTCTACAACACCTTCGATGCGCACCGGCTGCTGCACTGGGCCGAGCTGGAAGGGCGGCAGCTCGCGCTGAAGCAGATCCTGCTGCGCGCGTATTTCACCGACGGCGAGGACGTGAGCTCACACGACACGCTGGTGCGCCTGGCCGTCGAAGCGGGGCTGGATGGTGCGCGGGCACGGCAGCTGCTCGAAGGCAGCGAGTTCGCCGACGAGGTGCGCGCGCAGGAGCAGTTCTTCATGTCGCGCGGCATCCACTCGGTGCCGGCCACCATCGTCAACGGCCAGCACCTGATCTCCGGCGGGCAGCCGCCGGAGGCGTTCGAGCAGGCGTTGCGGCAGATCGTCGCCGCGCGATAGGGCGCGCGATTCAGGGCTCCAACGGCGCAGGCCGACCGATCCAGTAGCCCTGCCCCATGGCGCAGCCCATCGCGTGCAGCGCGGCGTACTGGATCTCCGTCTCGATGCCTTCGGCGACCACGTCGATGTCCAGCGCGCGGGCCAGCGCGAGCACCGCCGCGACCACGGTGGTACTGCTGGTGTTGGCGCCCTTGTCCAGCTCGTTCACGAACGCGCGGTCGATTTTCAGGATGCGCAGCGGCAGCGAGTGCAGGTAGCTCAGCGACGAATAGCCGGTACCGAAATCGTCCAGTGCCGCGCCGACGCCGGCGGCGCGCAGGCGCTCCAGCGTGGCGCGCACGCGCTCCGGATCGTCGAGCAGGGCACCCTCGGTGACTTCCACCACCACCCGCGTGGGCGGCAGGCCGGTGCG
This sequence comes from Rhodanobacter lindaniclasticus, assembly GCF_004799035.1. Classification (GTDB taxonomy): domain Bacteria; phylum Pseudomonadota; class Gammaproteobacteria; order Xanthomonadales; family Rhodanobacteraceae; genus Rhodanobacter; species Rhodanobacter lindaniclasticus. The sequence goes on along the minus strand of NZ_MWIO01000020.1, from coordinate 101,043 downwards.
TTCGAGCAACTCGATCAGGCGTGCGTCGAAATTGTCGTGACGCAGGTGCAGCGCCGACACATTGAGCGTCATGAAGGTGTCGGTGCGCTCCTGCCGGCGCAGCCGCTGGCAGCTGATCTCGAACATGTGCCAGTCGATCGCCTCGATCAGGCCGCTGTCCTCGGCGATCTTGAGGAAATCGCCCGGCAGCAGCAGGCCGCGTTGCGGATGGTTCCAGCGGATCAGTGCCTCGTAGCCGACCACCGCGCCATCCTCCAGGCGGCAAATGACCTGGAAATGCGGCTCGAACTGGCCGTGCTTCAGTGCCTGGCGCAGCTCGCCTTCCAGCGTCAGCACGTCGACCACGCTGCGTGCCAGCGTCTCGTCGAACAACTGGTAGCGCTTGCGGCCGAGTTCCTTGGCGCGATACAGCGCGATGTCGGCATCGCGCAGCACCTCGTCGGCGGTCAGGTAACGGCCGTCGCCGATGGCGATGCCGACGCTGACGGCCACCTGCAACTCCTTGCCGCCGGCGGGCATCGGTTCGGCCAGCGCATCCATCACCCGTTGCGCCACGACGTTGGCGTCGGCCGGCTGCTCCACCGATTCCAGCAGGATGGCGAACTCGTCGCCCGACAGCCGCGCCACCAGGTCCGGGTGGCGCACGCAGTCGGACAGCCGCGTGGCGACCTCCCTCAGCACCTCGTCGCCGGCCAGGTGGCCGAGGCTGTCGTTGATGATCTTGAAGCGGTCCACGTCCATGTACAGCAGCGCGCAGCGCGGGCGCGTGCCGGACGCCGGCGTCGACAGCACGCGGTCTATGCGGTCGCGCAGATAGCTGCGGTTGGGCAGGCCGGTCAGCGGATCGTGCATCACCTGGTGCTTGAGCTGGTCCTGCACGCGTTCGCGCTCGATGATCTCCTTGCGCAGCGCCAGCGTGCGCTCCTCCACCCGGTGTTCCAGCTGCTCGTAGGCGCGATGCAACGCCTCGGCGGCACGGCGGCGGGTGAGGCTGTTGGCGACCTGGGTGGCCACGAAGCTCAGCAACTCCTGGTCGGACGGGCCGTAGGACACGTCGGCGTCGTAGCTCTGCACCGTCACCAGCCCGATGACCTCGTCGCCGACGATCAGGGGCACGCCGAGCCAGCACGACGACGGCGAACCGGAACGCCCGGGCACGATCTCGCCGCTGCGCTCCAGCGCCTCGATGTCGGCGTTGTCGGCGCGCAACGCGGTGCCCAGGCGCAGCACGTACTCGCTCAGCCCGCGACCCAGCGGGCGGCTGGGCGGGGGGCGTCGCTTGGCGTCCACCGCATACGGAAACAGCAATTGCTGGCGGTCGTCGGAGAGCAGCGCGATGTAGAAGTTCTCCGCGTTGAGCAACTCGCCCACCACGCCGTGCACGCGGCGGTAGAACTCGCCGTGGTCGATGCGCGCGGTGGCCAGTTCGGCGATGCGGAACAACGCCGTCTGCAGATGCTCGGCGCGCTGACGCTCGACGATCTCCTGCTGCAGTCCGCGATTGGCTTCGGCGAGCTGCGCGGTGCGCAGCTGCACCCGCTGTTCGAGATCCTCCTTGCCCTGCTTGCGTTCCAGCGCGATCAGGATGTGGCTGGCGACGAACTCCAGCAGGGCCAGGTCGCCCGGGGTGTAGCCGATCTCGGGCTGGTAGCTCTGCACCACCAGCGCACCGCCGGGGCGGCCGTCACGCATCATCGGCACGCCCAGCCAGTCTCGGCTGTCGGTGCCGATCACCGTCACCGGGCCTTGCGCCTGCATGCGCAACTCCTCGGCATCGCCCATGCGCGCCTTGCCGTCGCGCAACACGTACCAGGTCAGCGTGTGCTCGATCGCGCTGGTCGGCATGTCGCGCCCGCCGCCGGGCGCCACGGGGTCCTCCACGTCGACGTAATACAGGAAGCGGACCGTGTCGCGCACGGCGTCGTGCAGCACGATGAAGAAGTTCTCCGCGTACATCAGCCCGCTGACGATGGCGTGGATGCCGCGCAGCACGGTGGGCATGTCGCGTTCGGAACCGGCCAGGTCGGAGATCGCGAACAAGGCGCGCTGCAGGTTCTCCGAGCGCTCCAGTTGCTCGTGCGAGTGCTGCAGGTCGAGCCATTCCAGCGCACGTTGCAGATGCAGGCGGGCCAGTCGCAGCGGTGCCGCCAACTCGTCGAGAAAGCGGGAATTCGCCCAGGCGGGCTGCAGGCGCAACATCAGCACGGCGGGCTGCGGCTGCTCGCACAGGCGCAGCGCCACGCGCTGCCCGTCCGCATGCCACTGCGCCCCGGCGGCACCGGCAGCCTGCTCGATCCACGGCCAATCGGCATCGTCCACCGGCATCGGCGGCATGCTGCAGACGCCGGCCCGATCGTGCAGCCGCCAAACCACGCTGGCAGCTTCGCATCCGGGCCGGTCCCGCGCCAGCGCGGCGATCGCCGCGGCCACTTCGGCTGGCGAGCGGGCGCCGACCAGATGGGTCAGCCAATTCAATTGCAGCGAGTCGTCGATGGACATCGACTCCATCGTGCCCCCTTCAGCTGTCGCCGGGATGTCGCCGGATCAGGTCGAGCCGCGGCCCGGCCCAGCATACACGCCTGCCACTGTGCGACATTCCGCGTGGCATCGGCAAGCCGCGGCCGCGTTGACATGTCCGATAGACTGGGCAGCCGGCCAGCAGGCAGCGCACACACGCGGCGCCCCGGCCCCGCACCGTGTCACGGACCCCTCACCCCGCATGCTCGCCGACTCCACCAAGGACGCCATTCGTTCCGCCTACGCCCGCGTCAAGGAGGGCCTGCCGGGCTTCCGCGCGCGCGCCTCGCAGGGGCGCATGATCGCCGAGGTCGCCAAGGCGCTGTCCAACGAGGGCGGCGTGGCGGTGATCGAGGCGCCGACCGGCACCGGCAAGTCCATGGCCTACCTGGTGGCCGGCCATGAAGTGGCGCGCTTCCAGAAGAAGAAGCTGCTGATCGCCACCGCCACCGTGGCGCTGCAGGAACAGCTCGTGCAGCGCGACATTCCGCTGTACCTGAAACTCAACGACATCGAAGCAAAGGTGGCGCTGGCCAAGGGCCGTGGCCGCTACCTGTGTCCGCGCAATCTGCTGATGGCAGCCAACAGCATCCACGACGCGCAGCTGGGCCTGGCTGGTTTCGAGGCCGACCTGCTGCTGTGGAGCAAGCCGCCGCAACCGCGCGACAAGCAGTCGCTGGCGAAGCTGCGCGACGGGTTCGACCGCGGCGAATGGAACGGCGACATGGACAGCGCACCGGAGCCGGTCAGCGACCTGCTGCGCCCGATGATCACCACCAGCGCCGGCGGCTGCACCGGGCGCAAGTGCGGGCAGTTCATGAACTGCCCGTTCTTCGCCGCGCGCCGCGCGGTGGACGACGCCGACATCATCGTGGCCAACCAGGACCTGGTGCTGGCCGACCTGACCATGCCGGGCGAGGACGACAGCTGGGGCGGCGTGATCCTGCCGCGCCCGGACGAGACGCTGTACATCTTCGACGAAGGCCATCACGTGCCCGGCAAGGCGATCGACCGCGGCGCCGCCGAGGTCTTCATGACCGCTGCCGTGCGCCAATTGAGCCGGCTCGGCCGACAGGTGCATGCGGCCTATTCGCTGACCGACAAGGAACGCCTGGGCAAGCTCGCGCTCGACCAGGGCGACGAGAAACTGCAGGAGCTGAGCAACACGCTGGAGGAACTGGAGAAGGAAATCCGCCTGGCGTGGCTGCCCGATCCGGCCGAGACCGAACCGATGTACCGCGGCTCGCTGGGCCAGCTGCCGGAGCCGTGGGTGGAGCATGCGCGCGTGCTCGACCTGCTCACCGGCGAGGTGCAGCGCTGGCTCACCGCGGTGCGCCGCGCGGTGGTGGAGATGACCGATGGCGGGCCGACCCAGGAGGCCTTGTCGCGCGAACTCGGCATCGCGCTGGAACGCATCGGCCGCCAGGCCGCCTGCTGGCGCGCGTGGTCCAGCGACGATCCGGACAACGCCCCGCCGCTGGCGCGCTGGGTCACCCTGGGCGCCGACCAGCAACTGGTTTGCCATGCCTCGGCCGTCTCCGCCGCCGGCCTGTTGCGCAACGTGCTGTGGAACAATGCCAGCGGCGTGGTGATGACCTCGGCCACGCTCAGTGCGGGCGGCAATTTCCGCGGCTTCGCCGATGCCGTGGGCCTGCCCGACGATGCGGTGACGCTGAGCCTGCCTTCGCCGTTCGACCTCGCCGCGCAGGCGCGCCTGGAGGTGCCGGCGATGCACACCCTGCCCGACGCACGCGAGGCGCACGCCGAGGAAATCAGCGCCTGGCTGGCCGACCACCTCGACTGGGACGCCGGCAACCTGGTGCTGTTCACCTCGCGCGCGAAGCTCGACCGCGTGCTGCAGAAGCTGCCGATCGCGCAGGTGCGCAAGGTGCGCGCGCAAGGCTCGCTGGGCAAGTCGCAACTGGTCGCCGAGCACTGCGCCGACATCGAGGCCGGCAAGGGCAGCACCCTGTTCGGGCTGGCCTCGTTCGGCGAAGGCCTCGACCTGCCTGGCAAGTTCTGCGAGACGGTGGTGATCACCCAGCTGCCGTTCGCGGTGCCTACCGACCCGGTCGGCGCCACCTATGCCGAGTGGCTGGAATCGCGCGGCCGCAACCCGTTCATCGAAGTCAGCGTGCCCGAGGCCACCCGCCTGCTCACCCAGTACTGCGGCCGCCTGATCCGCAGCGAGACCGACCACGGCCGCATCGTGCTGCTGGATCGCCGCGTGGTCACCAAGCGCTACGGCAGCGGCATGCTGCGCGCGTTGCCGCCGTTCGAGCGCGTCATCGAGAGAACCGCATGATCGTTCGCCTGTCCGACTGCCCGCTGCAGCCGTGGAAGAACGGCCTGGGTCGCACCCGCGAAATGGCCGTCCAGCCGTCCACTGCCGGCATGGACGATTTCCTGTGGCGCGTGAGCATCGCCGAGGTCGACAGCGCCGCGCCGTTCTCCGCGTTTCCCGGCATCGACCGGCAGATCGTGTTGCTCGACGGTGCCGGTTTCAGCATGACGCTGGACGACGGCCGCGCGCACGCGCTGACCACGCCGTTCGTACCGTTCGCGTTTCCCGGCGAGGCGAAGGTGGAGGTGGCGCTGGCCGACGGCCCCACCCGCGACTTCAACCTGATGCTGCGCCGCGGTCGCGTGCGCGGCGGCATCGCGGTGTGGCAAGACGCCGGAACGCACGCGACAGCCGCCACCACCGTGCTGGTGTATTGCGCCCGCGGCGCGATCGACTGCGTCGACGGCACGCTGCAAGCGGGCGATGCCTGGCGACCTTCGTCGGGCGCGGCATCGATGACCCTGCACCCAAACGCGGTGGCGCTGGTCGTGCACGTCGAACCCGTCGCCTGACGGATGTCACTGGGCCGCGACGCCGCGCTGGCCTATCCTCGACCTTCGTCGCCGCCATCGGAGTCACTCCGCCATGCTCGTGTTGATTCTCGGTCTCGTGCTGTTCCTCGGTATCCACTCGCTGCGCATCGTCGCCGACGACTGGCGCTCGCGGCAGGTCGTGCGGCTGGGCCTGAAGCGCTGGAAGGCGCTGTACGCCGTGGTGGCGATCGCCGGCTTCGTGCTGCTTTGCTGGGGTTTCGGGCTGGCGCGCCAGCAGCCGGTGCTGTTGTATGTGCCGCCGCTGTGGCTGCGCCACCTCAACGCACTGTTCACTTTGGTGGCCTTCATGTTGTTCATCGCGGCGCGGGTGCCGCGCAACCATTTCAAGGCGAAGCTGCATCACCCGCAGGTGCTGGCGGTGAAGGTGTGGGCATTCGGCCACCTGCTGGCCACCGGCATGCTGCATGACGTGGTGCTGTTCGGCGCGTTCCTGCTGTGGGCGGTCGTGCTGTTCGCCGCCTCGCGCCGGCGCGATCGCCGCGAGGGCACCGTCTACGCCGCCGGCACCGTGCAGGGCGACGTGCTCGTCGTGGTGATCGGCGGCGCGCTCTGGCTGGCCTTCGTCCTGTGGCTGCACCTGTGGCTGATCGGCGTGAGCCCGATGGCCTGAACCGCGGCGGGGGTGCCGGGAGTCATCTGCGCGCACGCCGCGCGCTGCGTTACAGTGGCAGGCGTCCCCACTCCTGCGGAGGATCAACGCATGGTCGGTTTCCTGCTCTGGCTGTTGCTGCTGGTGTTCTGCTGGCCGATCGCCCTGCTCGCCTTGGTACTGTACCCGATCGTGTGGCTGCTGTTGCTGCCGCTGCGGCTGATCGGCATCACCGTGGGCGCGGTGTTCGCCTTCCTCGGCGCGTTGCTGATGCTGCCGGCACGCGTGCTGCGCGGGCGCCCGGCCTGACCGACGATTTTCCGGCGTGGACAAACCCCACTCGCCCGCGTGCGAGCGCAACCGGAACGCGATCCTCGGCGTATTGAGCCGCCATTTCGCCGACCGGCGACGGGTGCTGGAAATCGGCAGCGGCACCGGTCAGCACGCGGTGCACTTCGCGGCGGCGTTGCCGGCCCTGACCTGGCAATCCTCCGACCGCGCGGAGCAACTGCCCGGTATCCGCGCATGGCTGGACGAGGCGGCACTGCCGAACACGCCGCCGCCACTGGAGCTGGACGTCAACGGCGACTGGCCCAGCGGGCCGTTCGACGCGGTGTTCAGCGCCAACACGCTGCACATCATGAGCTGGCCGGAAGTACAGCGGCTGTTCGCCCGGCTGCCCGCGGTCACCAGCGCCGACGCTGTGCTGGCAATTTACGGCCCCTTCAACCGGCACGGACGCTACACCAGCGACAGCAACGCCGCTTTCGACGCATGGCTGCGCTCACGCCAGGCGGAGATGGGCGTCCGGGATGCCGGGGCGGTGGACGCGCTGGCCGAAGCCGCCGGCTTCAGCCTGCTCGCCGACGTGGCCATGCCCGCGCACAACCACTGTCGCGTGTGGCAGCGGCTTCGCGGCTGAATGCCTGCAACGCGAGGCCGAAGCAGGTACAAAGGCCGCATGAAGTCGATCGACACGCTGACCCCCTGCCCCTGCGGCAACCCTGCCGGCTACACCGCCTGTTGCGGCCCGCTGCATGACGGTGCCCCAGCGGCCACCGCCGAACAGCTGATGCGCTCGCGCTACAGCGCCTACGTGCTCAAGCGCGAGGATTACCTGCTGGCCAGCTGGCACGCGGACACCCGCCCCGCCTCGCTGCGACTGGCCGCACAGCAGCCCGCGCCGACCTGGCTGGGGCTGGAAGTGCGGCGCCAGCAGGCGATCGATGCCGACCACGCCACGGTGGAATTCGTCGCCCGCTATCGCCTCGGCGGCGGTCGCGCGCAGCGTCAGCACGAGACCAGCCATTTCGTGCGCGAAGACGGCCGCTGGTATTACCACGACGGCGAATTGAAGAGCTGAGCCTCAGAAGCCCGGCATGCCGGCGGCATGCAGTCGCGCGGCCTGTTCGCGAACCTCGGCGCAATCGAAGAACGCCACCAGCTGGTTCGCGCGGCCGGCGCCGATGCCCTCCCGCGCCTGCCAATCGTCTGCTCCGCGCGCCTCCAGCGTCGACCAGTCGGCCATCCCGCTCGCCTGCCGGGCCGGCACGCCCAGCGCCTGCAGCCAGCGCGCGAACGGACGCTCGCGCGCACTGCCAAACACCTGCGCCAACGTCGCCGCGCGATTCGCACCGAGACCGGGCACGGCGGCCAGCTGCTGCGGCGTGAGGTTCATCCAGTCCAGCAGATGACGCACCAGGCCGGCGTCGACCAGCGCCTGCCAGGTGCCCTCGCCCAATCCTTCCAGCTGCAATCCGTGGTGGCCACCGAGCCACACCAGCCGTGCGAGGAACTGTCGCTCGCAACCCGGCGTGGCCTGCCAGCAGGTCAGCGGCCCGTGCGCACGCGGGTCCGGCGGCGTCACCGGTGCCCGCTGCTGCGTGCGCCAGGCCACCGACTGCAGGCGCGGGATGGTCAGCCCGGCGAGCACCACCTCGACCTGGTCGCCGGGGCGAATGTCGAGTTCGCGCCAGCGCTCGAGCGAACCCACGCTGACGCGCTGCACGCGATGGTCGTCCAGTTGCACCGGTTCCAGTTGCAGCACCGGCGTGATGCGGCCGCTGCGACCGACGGTGAATTCCACCGCGCGTACCTCGGCCAGCGCGGAAGCGGCCGGATACTTCCACGCCACCGCCCACTCCGGCGGCGCGGCGCGCCAGCTCGCGGCGGCGGGGCGCCGGCCCTGGCGCACGACGGTGCCATCGGCCGCGAACGGCATCGCGTGGCGATACCACTGCTCACGCCAGCGCTCGACCTCGGCCAGCGAGGCCACCGGCTGCGTGTAGCGCACGCTGTCGGCCAGGCCCATCGCCTGCAGGCCGGCCAGCCGCGCCGGCATGTCGGGCGGGCCGCTGGGCCAATCCCACACGAACAGCCCGATGTGCGCGGCCGCATCGCCGAGCTCGTCACGCGCCATCGCCGCGGCCACCGCCGAGCGCGCATTGAGGCCGCCTGCCGTGGCCTGCATGTGGCCGGGCAGGCGCCAGACCAGCTCGCCCTGCAGCACCACGCGGGCCGGCGCGTGCGGCAGCCGCTTGGGAATCGCGGCGATGCGCTGCGCCTGCGCGGTCCAGTCCGAACCGTGCAAGCCGTCGCCGCGGCTGCTGGCCTGGCGCAGGCGGCCATCGACGTAGAGCAGGGTGACCGCGACGCCGTCCGCCTTCGGTTGCACCCACAGATCCTGATCACCGCGCGCGTGCATCCACTGCGCCAGCGCCGCGGCATCGGGCAGCTTGGCCAGGCCGGTCTGCGCCACCGGCGAAGTGACCCGCCCGCCGGCATCGCCCAGATGGCGCGGCGTGGCCGGCGCCTGCGCGGGAAAGCAGCGCCGCCATTGCTCGAACCGCTGCAAGGCCTGGTCGTACACCGCGTCGTCCACCGGCGAGGCGCCCTCGACGCGATAGGCGTGGTTCCAGCCGTCGAGGCGATCGTGCAGCGCCAGCAACTCCTGTCGCGCCCGCGCGGGCGGCCAGTCCGGGCAACTTGCGCGTACCCCGTGGGCGAGCGGCGTGATCGCCGCCAGCAGAAGCCATCCCTTGCGCATGCCCATCCCCCTGGCTCGAACCGGGGACCAGCCTGCCCGCCGTCCGGCCACCCGCCCAGCCGGCCGCGCCGCCGGGCGGCGTAGGCGGACGCAGCCGGCTCAGGCCAGCGAAAGGCTGCCGAAGCGCAGCAAGGTCTCGCCCAGGTAACGCGCTTCGGGGCCGAAGCGACGCTCGGCAATCACGCCGGCGCCGTCATGGTCGATCGCCACCACGGTGCTGGCACGGGTGCCGTAATCGGCGCCGCGGATGAAGGCGCTGGACAGCCGGCGCTCCAGCTCGAGGCCGACACCGGTATCCGGCAACTGCTCGTCCGGCGCCAGCTGCTCGTCGGCCAGCGCGGCGAACAGCGTGGCGAAGTCGGTGTCGTCGCCGTTGTCGATCCAGCGCTGCAGGCGCTGCATCAACGCGCGCGTCTTCGGCCACGGCGTATTGAAGTCGGCGTTGGAGAGGCCGTGCACGCCGGGCGTGACCGCCTGCGCCTGCGGCTCCGGTCGATTGCCGAGATAGAACGCCGCCTGCGCATCGAAGGTGAGCAGGTTGAACGGGCGATAGTCGGCGGCTACCTGCAGCAGTCGATCCGCATGCGCACGGGCGTCCTCCGCGCCGACCAGGTAGTCACTCACGAGCAGACCGCGCGAGGCGCCGTTCCGCGGATCGCGTGGATCGCGCACGTTGGTCACCACCGCGCAACACCCCGCATCGGACACGCCGAGCCAGCTGCCGCCGGCCTGCAGATCACGGCCGGCGATGATCGGCGCATCTTCCCAGCGCGTCAACGCGGCGCTGGGGCGGGGGTGGAACTCATCCCGATTGCCGGCCAGCAACAGGCGCCAGCGCGGGTGGACTTGCCAGGCAAAGGCGATCACGCACATGCAACCACATCCTCTCTCGACGTTTTGCCGGCGCCGCTCCGTGGCGCCGCGGATATCGCGCCAACATAGCACCGCCGCCGGCGCGCTCGCCCGATGCGGCGGGCTCGGTGATAATCGGCCGATGCGCAATCCATCCCGTTCGATCCGCCGCGTGCTCGGCGCGCTGCTCATCGTCGCCTGCCTCGGCATGGCGTATGCCGCGCCCGCCTCGCCCGTCGGCCAGAACGGCAGCCGCACCGAGCAGGCTGCCGCGAAGCAGAAGCTGGCCGACCTGCGCCGCAAGATGGAGGCGCTGGCCGCCGAACAGGCCGACACCGCGGCCAGGCGCGACAGCGTCAACGCGGAACTGGCGAAGCAGGCCAACGCCCTGGCCGCCGCGGCCAGGGCCGTGCGCGAGACCGATGCCGCGCTGGCGGCGGGACAGAAGCAGCTCGACGAGCTGCAGCAGCAACGCGACACGCTGCAACGCGAGCTGCAGCACCAGCGCGCCGCGATCGCCGACCTGCTGCGCGCCACCTACGCCCTGGGCCACGGCTCGGACCTGCGCCTGCTGCTCGGCGACGAAGACGTGGCGCAGATCGCCCGCGCGCTGGTCTACTCGCAGTATTTCCAGCGCGACCGCGTGCAGCGCGTGGAGAAACTGATGGGCGACCTGGCCCGCCTGCAGGAGCTGGAGAGCTCGATCGCCGCGCAACAGCAGGCGCTGCAGGCGACCAGGGCCGAGCGCGAAGAGCAGGCGAAGCAACTGGCCCGGCAGCGTGCGGCGCGGCAGAAGCTGGCCGCGGCAACCGATGCGAAGTACAAGGACCAGGCGCAACGCCTGGCCGCGATGAAACAGAACGCGCAATCGCTCAACCAGCTGCTCGACAAGTTGCAGAAGGCCATCGACGAGGCCGCCGCGCCGCAACGCGGCCAGCCGCCGCCGTCGCGCTCGGCGAACATCCGCGGCAAGCTGCCGTGGCCGGCCAGCGGCGCGGTAAACCCGTTCGGCAACGGCGTGCTGATCAAGGCCGCCGCCGGCAGCGAGGTGCACGCGGTGGCGCGCGGGCGGGTGGTCTACGCCGGCTTCCTGCGCGGCTACGGCATGCTGCTCATCCTCAACCACGGCAACGGCTGGATGAGCATGTACGGCAACAACGAAAGCCTGCTGCACGGCGTCGGCGACGAGGTCGAGGCCGGCGAGGCAATCGGCACCGCCAGCGCGGTCACCGGCGTCAACACCGGCGTGTACTTCGAGCTGCGCAAGGGCGGCCAGCCGGTGGACCCGGCCGGCTGGCTGCGCAAGCACGGTTGAGGCGGCAACCTCGCGCCCGGTGAATTGTTGCGCGATCCGGCGGTCCCACCTCCTGCCATACTCTGGCGGCGCCACGGCGCGCCGTCTTCCCGTCGAGCGGAGTCAACTGCATGCCTTGTTCCCACCGTCGAGCGGCCACCTGCGCGGCCTTCCTGTTGCTGCTGGCGGCTGGCGCCAGCCAGGCGCAGACCGCTCCCGCCAGCGCCGCCAGCACGAGCGAACCGGCACGCGCCGGCAGCACCGCAGCGGCGGATCCGGTGGACCTGCAGGACATCCGCAATTTCAGCCGCGTCTACGAACTGGTGCGCCAAGCCTACGTCGAGAAGGTCGACAACAAGACCCTGATGAAGGCGGCCATCACCGGCATGCTGGCCGGGCTCGACCCGCACAGCGAATACCTCGACAAGGAGGGCCTGCAGCAACTGAGCGAAGACACCTCCGGCCAGTACAGCGGCCTGGGCATCGAGGTGCTGCAGGTCGACGGCGGACTCAAGATCGTCTCGCCGATCGACGACACGCCGGCCGCGCGCGCCGGCATCAGGTCGGGCGACAGCATCGTCAAGATCAACGGCAAGCTGGTCGACCCGCAGAACGTCAACGAGATGTTCCAGCAACTGCGCGGCAAGCCAGGCAGCAGGATCACCCTCACCATCATGCACGAGGGCAGCGACAAGCTGATCGACATGCCGCTGGTGCGCGAGCTGATCTCGGTCAGCAGCGTCAGGCTGCGCGAGCTGGAGCCCGGCTATGCCTACATCCGCATCAGCCAGTTCCAGGACGACACCGCCGCCGACCTGCAGAAGAAGCTGGGCGAACTGATCGCAAAGAACGGCCCGCAGAAGGGCGCGGTGCTGGATCTGCGCAACAACCCCGGCGGCCTGCTCACTGCGGCGGTAGGCGTCAGCGACGACTTCCTCGACAGCGGCGTCATCGTGACCACGCGCGGGCGGCTGCCCGACGCCAACATGAGCTTCAGTGCGCGCCCCGGCGACCAGCTGGACGGCGCGCCGATGATCGTGCTGACCAACCACGGCACCGCCTCGGCCGCCGAGATCGTCTCCGGCGCGCTGAAGGACAACCACCGCGCGCTGACCATGGGCCAGCGCAGCTTCGGCAAGGGCGTGGTGCAGACCGTGCTGCCGCTGGACGCCGACCACGCGGTGAAGATCACCACCGCGCGCTACTACACGCCCAACGGCACCTCGATCCAGGCGGAGGGGATCAAGCCGGACATCGCGCTGGCCGACCTCGCGGTGAGCCAGGCCGACCACCCGCCGGTGCTGATCAGTTCCGAGGCGGACCTGCCCAACCACCTCGCCAACGAGAAGGCTTCGGTCAGCACCGACATCGACGACGACGGCAGCGCCGCCGACGCCAAGCTGGCCACCAGCGATTACGCCCTGGCCCAGGCGTTGAACGTGCTCAAGGGCATGGCCCTGCGCATGCCGGCGACGCGGCAACCGTGAGCCGGCGCCGGCGCGGTCGACGCGGCGTGCACGACACGGCGCGCATGCTGCGGCGATGAGCGATCCACCTGTTGCCGATGCGGGCAGGCCCCGCGTCCTGATCCTCGGCGGCGGCTTCGGCGGCTTGAGTGCCGCGCGGCGGCTGGCCGGCGCAGACGCGCAGATCACCCTGGTCGATCGCCGCAACCACCACCTGTTCCAGCCGCTGCTTTACCAGGTCGCCACCGCCAGCCTGTCTGCCACCTCGATCGCCGCGCCGCTGCGGCACATCCTGCGGCGGCAGCGCAACCTCACCGTGCTGATGGAGGAGGTGACTGCGGTCGATCTGGCCGCCCGTCGGGTGGACTGCGGCTCCCGCTGGCTCGACTACGACTGGCTGGTGATCGCCACCGGCGCCACCCACGCCTACTTCGGCCACGACGAATGGGCGCCGTTCGCGCCGGCGCTGAAGACGCTCGATGACGCGCAGTCGATTCGTCGCCGGGTGCTGCTGGCGTTCGAACAGGCCGAGCGCGAAGACGACCCGGAGCGCCGCCAGGCGTGGCTGAATTTCGTCGTGGTCGGCGGCGGTTCCACCGGCGTGGAACTGGCCGGCACGCTGATCGAACTGGCGCGGCACACGCTGCGCGGGGAGTTCCGCCATTTCGATTCGCGCAGCGCCAGCGTGCGGCTGGTCGAGGCCGGGCCGCGATTGCTGGCCGGCTATGACCCGGTGCTTTCGGACAAGGCGCGCCGCCAGCTCGAACGCCTCGGCGTGCAGGTGCACACCGGCGCGCCGGTGACGGCGATCGACGCGGCGGGGGTGAACCTCGGCGAGCGTCGCCTGCCGGCACGCACCGTGCTGTGGGCCGCGGGCGTGGCCGCCTCGTCGGTGGGTACCATGCTCGGCGCGCCGCTGGACAAGGCCGGCCGCGTACGCGTCGACGAGGATCTCGGAGTGCCTGGACACGCCGGCGTTTTCGTCATCGGCGATCTCGCCAGCGTGGTCCGGCCGGATGGCTCGCCGGTACCCGGCGTGGCGCCGGCGGCCAAGCAGATGGGCGAGTATGTGGGTGCCATGATCGCGCGCCAGCTGCATGGCGACGACCGGCCGCAGCCACCGTTCCGCTACCGCGACGCCGGCTCGCTGGCCACCATCGGCCGCATGGCAGCGGTGGCGCAGTTCGGCAAGTTGCGGCTGTCCGGGCTGCCGGCGTGGATCGTCTGGCTGCTGGTCCACATCTATTTTCTGATCGGCTTCCGCAACCGCCTGGCGGTGATGCTGGACTGGGCCTGGGCCTACTGGACGCACCAGCGCCAGGCCCGCATCGTCAGCGGTACGGCGCCGCCGCGCGACGACTGAGCCCATGCAAAACGGCCCGGTTTCCCGGGCCGTCGATGCCGTTGCCGGAACTCCGCGCAGCAAGGCCAACACCGCCGCTCGTTCCGGAAGTCCGCACATGGATGCGCGGGCTCTTGTGAGGGACTCACATTACATCGCGAACAACGCGCGCATCTTCTTCATCGCGTTGGCTTCGACCTGGCGGATGCGCTCGGCGGAGACGCCGTACTCGTCGGCCAGATCCTGCAGCGTGGCCTTGTTCCCGTCGTCCAGCCAGCGGCGCTGGATGATGTCGCGCGAGCGGGCATCCAGGTGCCCCAGCGCATCGGTCAGCGTCTGCAGCTGGTTGTCGGCCTGGTCCTCGTCGGCCACGTTCTCGTACGGGTCGGCGCCGTGGTCGATCAGGAACGCGGCGGGTGCCGGCTTGGCGTCGTCGTCGGCATCCACCGGCGCCTCGAAGCCCACGTCGCGACCGGACAGTCGGGATTCCATCTCGCGCACGGTCGCCTCGGGCACGCCGAGATCCTTCGCCACCGTGCTCACCTCGGCGGCGTTCATCCAGCCCAGGCGCTTCTTGCTCTTGCGCAGGTTGAAAAACAGCTTGCGCTGCGCCTTGGTGGTGGCGACCTTCACGATGCGCCAGTTCTTCAGGATGAATTCGTGCATCTCGGCGCGAATCCAGTGCACGGCGAAGCTGACCAGGCGCACGCCCATGTCCGGGTCGAAGCGCTTGACCGCCTTCATCAGGCCGATGTTGCCTTCCTGGATCAGGTCGGCAAGCTGCAGGCCGTAACCGGAATAGCCGCGCGCCACGTGCACCACGAAACGCAGGTGCGACATCACCAGCTTCTTGGCCGCGTCCAGGTTTTCCTGCTGCAGATAGTCGCGCGAGAGCGCCTGCTCCTCTTCCACGCTGAGCACCGGGATGCGGTGCACCGCGGAGATGTAGGCATCCAGGCTGCCGACCACGCTGGGCAAGGGGAAGTTGGCGGTCACCAGGGCTTGGGACATGGGTGAAACCTCCTGCAAGACGTCAAAGTTTAGCACTCAGGTCATTAGAGTGCTAAACCGCGCATTGGTTCGATCCGGAAGGAGTCCGGGCCTTAATGAACTGAATAGTACAGATATCTCGCCGGATTGTCCAGCCGCCTCCCCATTCCCATGCGACCAGCGGCGGCGGGGTTCAAGCCCCGCGGCCGCCGGCGCCCGCCAGTTCGGCCTGCAGGGCACTGCGGGGTGGCAGCGACCAGTCGATCGGCGGCTCGCCGCGGTCCTGCAGATAGCGGTTGGCAGCGGCGAAATGCCCGCAGCCGAGGAAGCCGCGGTGCGCCGACAGCGGCGAGGGGTGCACGCTTTTCAGCACGCAATGCTTGCGGCTGTCGATCAGTTGTCCCTTGCGCTGTGCATACGAACCCCACAGCAGGAACACCAGACCCTCGCGCTCGCGGTTCAACGCATCGATCGCCGCATCGGTGAAGCCTTCCCAGCCGCGGTTCGCGTGCGCACCGGCGTGGCCCTCTTCCACCGTCAACACGCTGTTGAGCAACAGCACGCCGCGATCGGCCCACGGCGTGAGGCAGCCGTGGTCGGGGCGCGCGATGCCGAGGTCGCGCTGGATCTCCTTGAAGATGTTCTCCAGCGACGGCGGTACCCGCACGCCGGGACGCACCGAGAAGCACAGGCCATGGGCTTGACCGGGGCCGTGATAGGGATCCTGGCCCAGGATCACCACCCGTACCGCCTCGAACGGCGTGTGCTCGAAGGCCGCGAAGATCTCCGGCCCGGGCGGATAAATGCGTTTCCCCGCCTGCTTCTCCGCGCGCAGGAATTGCGCCAGCGCCTGCATCTCGGGCCGCAGCAGGTAATCGCCGATGCGCGCTTTCCACGACGGCTCCAGCCTGACCGGATGCCCGCTCATGCGTCCTGGTCGGCCTGCTCGCGCTCGCGCAGGTGGCGCGCCACGCGCAACTGGAACAGCAGCTTGGTGATCAGCAATTTTTCCTCGACCGGCTTCTCCACCAGATCGTTGGCACCGGCGCGGATCAGCGCGGTCTGGTTGGCCGGATTCTCGTCGCCGGTCATCACCAGCACCGGCAGGCGGCCCTTGCCGTAGCCGAACACGTTGCGGATGTGCTCGAGCAGGTCGCCGCCGGTCAGCTCGCCTTTCAGGCTGACGTCGGTCAGCACCACGTCGGCGCCGATCCAGCCCAGCGCGCGGTCGGCTTCCAGCAGGGCGATCGCATCCTCCACGCTGACCACGTGGCGCACGGTCAGGCCGATCTTCTCCAGCATGCGGCGGGTGGCCAGCGCCACCACGCGGCTGTCCTCCACGTAAAGCACGCTGCCCTCGGCGCTGACCTGCGGGCTGACGTAGCCGCGGATGAACTCGGCCAGCGCCTGGAAACCCAGCGCCTTGTCGAAGTAGTCGGTGACGTGCTCGCCCAGCGAACGCCGGTACAGGCGCGCGTCCACGTCGCCGGACACCACCACGATCGGCACGTAGGCCTGCGCCGCCGATTCACGCACCACCTTGGCCAGCTCCAGCCCGTCCATGTCCGGCAGGCGCAGCGCGATGGTGACGAAGTCGAAGGCGCCCTCGCCGAGCACCTGCTGCGCCTCCGCGCCGGTGTCGCAACCGACCACCTCGACACCCGGCAGCTCCTCGTTCAGCACGCGCCCGATCAACTTGCGCACCACGCGCGAACCGTCGACCACCAGCACGCGCGGCGCCTCGGTCAGCAGACGACCGCTGATGTTTGTACTCATGCCTCACTCACCCGACTGATCCGCGATCCGTGCCGAAGAGCGCACCTCGATCCGTCGATGATGCCCGAAGCGGGGCGCCGCAGGCTGCGATTCACGTCACCGCCGCGCCGCGCCATCACGCCACCGTGCGCAGTTGCCAGGCGCTGACCAGGCGCGCGCCGAGCCAGCCCAGCAACGCGGCCGCCAGCGGCACGGCCAGCAGCAGCCAGGCCGGCAACCCGCCCACCTGCAACTGGCCATCGTACGCCGCACTCAGCCGCGCCACCGGCCGCGCCAGTGCCAGCTCGATCGCCACCGCCAGCGCGGCGGCGAGGATGCCGCTGAACAGGCCGTACCAGATTCCCGCATACAGATAAGGCCGACGCACGAACGCCTTGCCGGCGCCGACCAGCAGCAGCACGCCGATCTCCTCGCTGCGGCTGGCGATGTCCACCCGCACCGTGTTGCCCACCACCAGCAGGGCGGCCAGCGCCAGCAGCGAGGCGACGATCAGCACGATGCGATTGCCCACGTCCAGCAGCGCTTCCAGTCGCTGGCGCCAGTGGCCACTGTCCTGCACCAGCTCGACGCTGCGCATCGCGCGCACGTCGGCCACCAGTTGTTCGAGCGCCGCGGCGCTGGCGCCGTCGCGCGGCTGCAGTTGCAGCACGTAGGGCAGCGGGTTGTCGCCGAGCGCCTGCAACGCGCCGGAGAAACCTTGCATCTTCGCCAGCTCGTCCATGCCCTGCTGCGGCGTCTTGATCGCCACCGAAGCCACTTCGGCGCGCGCGCCCAGGTCGCTGGCCAGCAGCTGCGCCTGCTGCGCGCTTTGGTCCGTCTTCAGGAACACGCTGATCGCCGGGTTCCGGCCCAGCGCATCGCCCAGCCGCTGCACGTTACCCAGCAGCAGATAGAACGCCAGCGGCAAGGCCAGCGCCAGGCCCATCACGGCGATCGTCAGCACGCTGCCCAGCGGGCGCGCGGCGAGGCGGCGCAGGCTCGCCGCGGCGCTCCAGCCATGGTGCTCGCGCCAGCTGGCGAAGCGCCGGCCGCGGCTGTGTTCGTTGCGCGCCGGCGAGTCGGCGGGCGCGGCGTGCTGCTCGGGTGTCCTGTTCACAACACCTCCTGCGCGGCCAGGTCGGCCACCAGCCGGCCGTGATCGAGCACGATCACGCGTTTCTTCATGCGCTTGATCAGCGGCAGGTCGTGGCTGGCCACCAGCACGGTGGTGCCGACCTGCTGGAATTCGGCAAACAGCGCCATGATCTCCAGCGCCAGCTGCGGGTCGAGATTGCCGGTGGGCTCGTCGGCGATCAGCAGTGCCGGCCGCGCCACGATCGCGCGGGCGATGCCCACGCGCTGCTGCTCGCCGGCAGACAGCGTGGCCGGCAGCTGCCGTTCGTAGGCAAGCAGGCCGACCTTTTCCAGCGCCGCGCGCACGCGGCGGGCGCGCTCGGCACGCGCCACCGCGCCGATCACCAGCGGCAGCTCCACGTTGGCGAACACCGTGCGGTCCATCAGCAGCCGATGGTCCTGGAACACCATGCCGACCCGCCGGCGCCATTTCGGCACGCCGCTGGCGCGGATCTTCGACAGCTTCTTGCCGTCCATGCTGATCGAGCCGTGCGACGGGCGCTCGATCAGCCCGAGCAGCTTGAGCAAGGTGCTCTTGCCGGCGCCGGAGTGGCCGGTGACGAACGCCATCTCGCCGTCGGGCACCTCGAAGGACAGCTGCGACAGCGCCTCGTGTCCTCCTTCGTAGCGTTTGCTGACTTGATCGAACTGGATCACCGCCGCTCCCCGCGCCTGGATGTGGTCATGCCAACCCCAAGGATAAGGGAAGCCGGCAACCAGGTGCGGCCGCCGGCGTCGCCGAATGCGTCTCGTCGACGCCGCGCGAGGGTCGGCGGCATCGATGCGGAGCGTGCGCGGTTACTTGCCGGTGAACAGCCGAGTCAGCCGACGGAACAGGCCGGGCTTGTCCGGATGCGCATGCACGACAGGCTTGCCGGAGGTCACCGCCACCTGGCGCGACGGGCGGGCGTGGTGGACGGCAGCGGAGGCTTCGCCCGCCGTGCGTTCGCGCGGCGGACGGCGTTCGCCGCGACCGCCGTGGTGACCCGAAGGCGCTGCCTGCGTCGGCGTGGTCGCCTCGGCGCCGGCGACCGGCGCACCATCGCGGCGGCGGTTGCGTCCGCCGCGACGGCGACGCGGCTTGCGTGTGCCTTCGGCGTTGTCGGTGGCTGCTGCGGTGTCGGCGACCGGTGCTGCCGCGGCCGGCGCTTCCGCCACGGCCGGCTTGTGCTCGCGCCGCGGCCTCGATGCGCCGCGCTCGCCGTCACGGCCACCATGGCGACTGCCGCCGGCACGCCGCGGCTTCTCGCCGGGCCGCGGCGCGACCACGTCGCCGAACGCCGCGCTGTCGGCCGCCGCGTTCGCGGCAAACTCGGCGTCGACGGCGTGCGGCTTGGGCATCACCAGCCAGGCGGGGTCGATCGACGCCACCGGAATGCTCTGGCCGATATAGGCCTCGATGTCCGGCAGGCTCATCGCATACAGGTCGCAGGCGAAGCTGATCGCGTCGCCCTCGGCGCCGAGCCGCGCGGTGCGGCCGATGCGGTGCACGTAATCCTCGGCTTCGTGCGGCAGGTCGTAGTTGAACACGTGGCTGACGTGCGGGATGTGCAGGCCGCGCGCGGCCACGTCGGTGGCCACCAGGATGTCGAGCTGGCCATCCTGGAAACGCTGCAGCAGCTTCTGCCGCTTCAGCTGCGGCACGTCGCCGGAGATCGCGCCGACGCGGCAACCATGGCGCTTCACGCGCTCGGTGACACGCTCGGCGGCGGCCTTGGTGTTGACGAAGATGATGCTGCGCGTGGGCTTGTGCTGGTCGATCAGGTTGAGCAGCAGCGGCATCTTCTCTTCCTTGGCCGGGAAGTAGACGACCTGGCGCACCTTGTCGGCGGTGACGTGATCGCTCTCCACCACCAGCTTCTCGGCCTCGTGCATGTGCTCGTAGGCCAGCTCCAGCACGCGGTGGCTCAGGGTGGCGGAGAACAGCAGCACCTGGCGCTGCTCGCGCGGCGGCAACCGGCGGAAGATGAAGCGCACGTCCTTGATGAAGCCGAGGTCGAACATGCGGTCGGCCTCGTCGATCACCATCACCTCGACGCTGTTGAGGCTGAACACGCCCTGCTTGTGGTAGTCGAGCATGCGGCCCGGCGTGGCGATGATGATGTCGCAGCCGTCCTTCAGCTGCTGGCGCTGCTTGTCGTAGTCGACGCCGCCGTAGATCAGCGCGGTCTTCAGGCCGGTGTGGCGGCCGATCGCCTGGGCATCCTTGTCGATCTGGATGGCCAGCTCGCGGGTCGGCGCGATGATCAGGGCGCGCGGGTCCGAATCCTTGCGGTCGGCCACGGCCGGGGTGGTCAGCAAGCGGTTCATCAGCGCGACCAGGAAGGCGCAGGTCTTGCCGGTACCGGTCTGCGCCTGGCCGGCGACGTCGCGGCCGGCCAGTGCCGGCGCCAGGGTCATTTCCTGGATCGGCGTGCAGCGGGTGAAACCGCTGTCGTCCAGGCCCTGCTGCAGCAGCGGATGAAGATCGAAGTTGGTGAAAAAGGTATCGGTGAGTACGGTTTGGGACATATGGGGAACTTGGGAACCTTGCCTTGGGCGGCGTAATGCGCTGCACCCGTCTCGGCGGCCGCTGATCGGCGCGAAACGGTGCAGGACGGGTGCGCGTGGCGCAGTGAAGCGTGCAATCCCGGGGTCGACAAGGTCGCGCCGCGGCGTGCGACGCCGGTTTTGACGGCGGCCCGAAGCGGTCTGCAAGGACCGCTCTTGAATCGTGCCCGGGGTTGCGCTGGAATGGACGCTGGCCGTGCCGGCCCGCCTCCCTCTCAGCCCAACCCATGCTTCGTGGGCGCCTGAGTGTAGCCGATGACGCCACTCCTTGTATTGTGGCCCCGGCCACCCCATTGTTTTCTGCCCGCAGTTTTTGCGTACCCCCCAGCCACGGAGATCCCCGGTGAGCGACCTGATTACCCACGTGAACGACGACGCCTTCGAACAGCAGGTGCTCAAATCCGAAACCCCCGTGCTGCTGGATTTCTGGGCCGAATGGTGCGGCCCGTGCAAGGCCATCGCGCCGATGCTGGACGAGCTGGCCCAGCAGTACGAAGGCAAGTTGCGCGTGGTCAAGGTCAACATCGACCAGAACCAGCAGACCCCGCGCACCTACGGCGTGCGCGGCATCCCGACCCTGATGGTGTTCAAGAACGGCAAGGTCGAGGCGACCCAGATCGGCGCCGTCAGCAAGGGCCAGCTGACCCAGATGATCGACAAGGCCATCTGACTTTCCTGCAAGCCACCCGCCCGTCGCAGCCTGCCCGACTTCGTCCGGCAGGCCTGCCCCGCTTTACGCCGCCCCATCGCGGGTGCTAGATTGAACTGCGTCCGTCGGGACAGTCCTGTCCCCTTGCGCCCTCCGCGCGACGCACACCCTCCCTCCTGCAACTCAACGGCGCCCCGCGAGGATTGCCCGTGTCCGATACCGATAACCAGACTC
This sequence comes from Rhodanobacter lindaniclasticus, assembly GCF_004799035.1. Taxonomy (GTDB): domain Bacteria; phylum Pseudomonadota; class Gammaproteobacteria; order Xanthomonadales; family Rhodanobacteraceae; genus Rhodanobacter; species Rhodanobacter lindaniclasticus. The sequence goes on along the minus strand of NZ_MWIO01000020.1, from coordinate 79,727 downwards.
CGCCCGAAACCCGGGGCGCCGATGCCAGCACCGTGAACGAAGGCAAGCCCGAGCCCCGTGCCCGCGCGCCGCGCCGGGCCGCTGCGAAATCCGCTGCGACCACCGACGACGGCGCCAGCGCCAAGGCCGTCGCGGCCGACAAGGCGCCCGCCAGCGAACAGCCGGCACCCACCGCACCGGCTCCGGCGCCTGCCCCGGCGATGACGGAAGCGGCGGCCCCACCGGCCGGCGCACCGGCGAACCCGGAATCCGCCGCCAACCCCAATGCCAACCCGAACCAGGGCCAGAACCAGGGCCAGGGTTCCAACCAGGGCCAGAACGGCCCCCGTGAAGGTCGCGAGGGCCGCGGCCGGCGCCGCCGCAATGAGCGCGGCGAGCGCAACAACCAGCAGCGCCCGCAGGGCGAGCGCCACCAGCGCCCGAACCCGAACGGCCTGCCGATGGACGACGACAATGCCGATCCGGGCAGCGACACCCGCCTGATCAACCTCACCGAGCTCAAGCGCATGAAAGCGCCGCAGCTGCTGGAGTTCGCCGAGTCGCTGGGCCTGCACGAAGGCATCGCCCGCGCCCGCAAGCAGGACGTGATCTTCAACGTGCTCAAGGCGCACGCCCGCTCCGGCGGCGGCATCTGGGCCGAAGGCGTGCTGGAAATCCTGCAGGACGGCTTCGGCTTCATGCGCTCGGCCGACGAGAGCTACCTGGCCGGCCCCGACGACATCTACGTCAGCCCCAGCCAGATCCGCCGCTTCAACCTGCGCACCGGCGACTACATCACCGGCCGCGTGCGGCATCCGAAGGAGGGCGAGCGCTACTTCGCCATGCTTCGCGTGGAGACGATCAACGGCGACCCGCCGGAAGCCTCCAAGAACAAGATGCTGTTCGAGAACCTCACCCCGCTGTTCCCGCGCAAGGCGTTCAAGCTGGAACGCGGCAACGGTTCCAGCGAGGACATCACCGGCCGCATCCTCGACCTGATCGCGCCGATCGGCAAGGGCCAGCGCGGCCTGATCGTGTCGCAGCCGAAGTCCGGCAAGACGATGATGTTGCAGAACGTCGCCCAGGCGATCACCTACAACCATCCCGAAGCGCACGTGATGATCCTGCTGGTCGACGAGCGGCCGGAGGAAGTCACCGAGATCGCCCGCACCGTGCGCGCCGAGGTGATCAGCTCGACCTTCGACGAGCCGGCCGTGCGCCACGTGCAGGTCGCCGAGATGGTGATCGAGCGCGCCAAGCGCCTGGTCGAGCACAAGAAGGACGTGGTGATCCTGCTCGACTCGATCACCCGCCTCGCCCGCGCCTACAACACCGTGGTGCCCAGCTCCGGCAAGGTGCTCACCGGCGGCGTGGACGCCAACGCGCTGCAGCGCCCGAAGCGCTTCTTCGGCGCCGCGCGCAACGTCGAGGAAGGCGGCTCGCTGACCATCATCGCCACCGCGCTGATCGAAACCGGCTCCAAGATGGACGAGGTGATCTACGAGGAGTTCAAGGGCACCGGCAACATGGAAGTGCACCTGTCCCGCCGCATCTCCGAGAAGCGCGTCTACCCGGCCATCGACATCAACCGCTCCGGCACCCGCCGCGAGGACCTGCTGATCGATCCGGATCTGCTGGCCAAGATCTGGATCCTGCGCAAGCTGCTGCACCCGATGGACGAGCTGGCCGCGATGGAGTTCATGCTCGACAAGATGAAGAACACCAAGTCCAACGACGAGTTCTTCAACTCGATGAAGCGCTGACAGGAGGGAATCGGGAATCGCGGAATGCGGCGATTCCGCCCGGCAATGGAACGAATGGAACGGCGGCCACAGGCCGCCGTTTTTCCTCCTGTGCCCATCTGATCCAGCTCAAGGCGGCACCGGGGCGATGCTGCTCCAATGCAGCTCCGACCCCGCATCCCACGACACCCCTTTTCGTCGCCTTGCGCCGCCCCCATAGTGTCGGCTCCTCCAGCGAGGCTTCACCCGTGTCCATACCCAGCGCCGTCAAGAGCATCCCGATCGCGGGGCGCCAGCAGCTCGCCGATTACCTGGCGGCTGGCGAGAAGCCACGCGAGGCCTGGCGCATCGGCACCGAGCACGAGAAGTTCGGTTTTCGCACCGACGACCTGCGCCCACCCACCTTCGAAGGCGATCGCGGCATCAAGGTACTGCTGGAGACCCTGGCCACCCGCTACGGCTGGGACGTGGCGCGCGAAGGCGAGAACCCGGTGGCGCTGTCGCGCAATGGCGCCTCCATCACGCTGGAACCGGCCGGGCAACTGGAGCTCTCCGGCGCCATGCTGGAGACCATCCACCAGACCTGCGCCGAGGTGAACTCGCACCTGAAGGACGTGCGCTCGGTCGCCGACGGCATGGGGCTGGGCTTCCTCGGCATGGGCTTCCAGCCGAAGTGGCGCCGCGACGAGATGCCGTGGATGCCCAAGGGCCGCTACAAGATCATGCGCGAATACATGCCCAAGGTCGGCTCGCTGGGCCTGGACATGATGACGCGCACCTGCACCGTGCAGGTGAACCTGGATTTCTCGTCCGAAGCGGACATGGTGAAGAAGTTCCGCACCAGCCTGGCGTTGCAGCCGATCGCCACCGCGCTGTTCGCCGATTCGCCGTTCACCGAGGGACGTCCGAACGGCTATCTGTCGTATCGCTCGCACATCTGGACCGATACCGATGCGGATCGCACCGGCATGCTCGACTTCGTCTTCGCCGACGGCTTCGGCTACGAGCGCTACGTCGACTACATCCTCGGCGTGCCGATGTACTTCAGCCTGCAGAACGGCCAGTACCTCGACCTCGCCGGGCAGGACTTCAAGAAGTTCATGGCCGGCGAGCTGCCCGCGCTGCCGGGCGTTCACGCCACCATGAAGGACTTCGCCGACCACCTCACCACTGCCTTCCCCGAGGTGCGCCTGAAGCAGTACCTGGAGATGCGCGGCGCCGACGGCGGCCCGTGGAACCGGCTGTGTGCCCTGCCCGCGTTTTGGGTCGGCCTGCTGTACGACCAGCAGGCGCTGGACGCGGCCTGGGACCTGGTCAAGGATTTCAGCACCGCCGAGCGCCACGCCCTGCGCGACGGCGTGCCGAAGCACGCGCTGAAACTGCCGTTCCGCGGCGGCAGCGTGCGCGACCTTGCCGAGCAGGCCCTGCAGATCGCCGCCCACGGCCTCAAGCGCCGCGCCCGCCTCAACCGCAATGGCGCCGACGAGAGCATCTTCCTCGAACCCCTGCTCGAAATCGTGCAGGCCAACCAGACCCCGGCCGAGCGCAAGCTCGAACTGTTCCACGGCGCGTGGGGCGGCAGCGTGGATCCGGTGTTCCGGGAGTTCGCGTACTGAGCAGCACCCCCAGCAGCCGACCATGACGACGTGACGGGCATGGCATCATCCGCGCATGCAAACCTATCTGGTCGGCGGCGCGGTGCGCGACAAATTGCTGGGGCGGGCGGCGGGCGACCGCGACTACGTGGTGGTCGGCGCGCTGCCCGAGGACCTGCTGGCGCGCGGCTATCGGCCGGTGGGCAAGGATTTCCCGGTGTTCCTGCACCCGGAGACGGGCGAGGAATATGCGCTGGCGCGCACCGAGCGCAAGAGCGGGCGCGGTTATCACGGCTTCGTGTTCCAGGCCGATGCGAGCGTGACGCTGGAGCAGGACCTGGCGCGGCGCGACCTCACCATCAACGCGATTGCCGAGGATGCGCACGGCGTGCTGACCGACCCGTTCGGCGGCGTGCGCGACATCGCCGCGCGGGTGCTGCGGCATGTATCGCCGGCCTTCGCCGAAGATCCGGTGCGCGTGTTGCGGATGGCGCGCTTCGCGGCGCGCTTCGCTCCGCTGGGTTTCACGGTGGCGCCGGAGACGATGGCGCTGATGCTGCAGATGGTGCGCGACGGCGAGGTCGATCACCTGGTGCCGGAGCGGGTCTGGGCGGAGACGCGCAAGGCACTGGGCGAGGCGCAGCCCGCGGCGTTCCTGCGCGTGCTGCGCGCCTGCGGTGCGCTGGCGGTGCTGTTTCCCGAGGTCGACGCGCTGTACGGCGTGCCGCAGCGCGCCGAGTTCCACCCGGAAATCGACAGCGGCGTTCACCTGGAACTGGTGCTGGACCAGTCCGCACAGCTGGCGCCGGGCGACGACCTGGTCGCCTTCTGTGCGCTGACCCATGACCTGGGCAAGGCGCTGACCCCGGCGCACGAACTGCCGCGCCACATCGGCCACGAGCAGCGCGGCGTGAAACCGTTACGCGCGCTGGCCGCAAGGCTGAAGGTACCCACCGAACATGCCGCGCTGGCAGAGCTGGTTTGCCGGGAGCACCTGAATGCGCACCGCGCCTTCGAGCTCAAGCCAGCCACGGTGCTGAAGCTGCTGACGTCGCTGGATGCGCTGCGGCGCCCGGCACGACTGGATACCTTCCTCGCCGCCTGCATGGCGGACAAACGCGGCCGCACGGGACACGCGCTCGATGTCTACCCGCAGGCCGGCTATCTGCGCGCCTGCCGTGCGGCCGCCGCGGCGATCGACGCGGCCAGCTTCGTTGCCGCCGGGCTGACCGGCCCGGCGATCGGCCAGGCAATGATGTCGGCACGCATCGACGCGATTGCCGCGGTGAAGGCAAAGCATCCGCAAAGCTGATCCGCGGTATAAAGAGCGGATTGCCGATCGGGGGATCGGCCAACCCGCTGGAGTCATCCGTGTCCGACCTGTTCACCACGCCTTCGCCGCTGCGTCTGCGCTTCCGACCGCTGTGGTGGTTGGGCATCACCTACCTGGCGATCAGCTTCGTCACCCGCGTGGTGCTGCTGGTGATGTCCGGCAGCAACGTGCCGCACACGCCGCGGAATCTGCTCTACGCGTTCGGCATGGGGCTGGGCTACGACCTGGTGACCTTCGTTTACCTGGCCTGGCCGATGGTGCTGCTGCTGTGGCTGGTGCCGACCCGCTCGGGCCGCACGCCGCCGCTGCTGCGCTGGCTGCTGTATGCGTTCTGCGTGGCGCTCGCCTGCGTGCTGTGTGTCGGCGCCCTGCACCTGATCTACCACGCCAGCCTCAAGGTGACCTGGCCGGCGATCCTGCCGTTCCTGTTCGTGCTGCCGCTGGCGGGGTTCACCTACACCTCGCGCGTCGGCCAGTGGGTGGTGTACGGCTTCGGGCTGCTGCTGGTCTACGGCCTGTTGTTCATCGCCGCGTCCGAACTCGTGTTCTGGAACGAGTTCAGCGTGCGCTTCAACTTCATCGCGGTGGACTATCTGGTCTACACCACCGAGGTGATCGGCAACATCCGGGAGTCCTACCCGATCTGGCGCTGGCTGGCGCTGCTGGTGGTGCTGGCGCTGGTGATCTTCTTCGTCGGCCGCCGTGGCCTGCGCGCGCGCGACAGCGGCAGCCGGGTGTGGCAGCGCGGCAAGCTGGTGCTGCTGTGGCTGGCACTGACGGTGGTCTCCGTGTTCGCCGTCAACGGCGGCATGAAGGATCGCACCGGCAACACCTACGTCGACGAACTGGCCGGCAACGGCATCTACCAGTTCTTCGCCGCGTTCCGCTCCTCGCATCTGGACTACGCCAAGTTCTACCGCACCCTGCCCGACGACCAGGCCTATGCGCGACTGCGCCAACTGCTGCAGACGCCGGATGCCACCTTCATCAGCGACGACCCGCGCGACCTCACCCGCGCGATCCGCCACGCGGGGCCGGAGAAGCACCTCAACGTGGTGCTGATCAGCGTGGAAAGCCTGTCCGGCGATTACCTGGGCACGTTCGGCAACCGGGAGCAACTCACCCCGTACCTTGATTCGCTGGTCGACCACAGCGTGTTCTTCGACAACCTCTACGCCAACGGCACGCGCACGGTGCGCGGGCTGGAGGCGCTGGCGCTGTCCGTGCCGCCGACGCCGGGCGATTCGCTGATCCGCGAGCACGACAACGAGGACCTGTTCTCGCTGGCGAGCATCTTCAACGATCGCGGCTACCAGTCGGACTTCGTCTACGGCGGCTACGGCCAGTTCGACAACATGAACTACTTCTTCGGCCACAACGGCTACCGCGACGTGGATCGGCGCGACATCCCCAAGGACGCCACCATCCACGGCCAGAACGTATGGGGCGTGGCCGACGAGGATCTGTACACGCTGGCGCTGGGCCAGATGGACGAGATCCACGCGCAGGGCAAGCCGTTCTTCCTGCACATCATGACCACCTCCAACCACCGGCCGTACACCTTCCCCGACAACCGGGTGAAGTTTCCCAACCAGTCACGCGCCGGCGCGGTGGCCTACACCGACTGGGCGATCGGCGATTTCATCAAACGTGCGCGCGCCAAGCCGTATTTCGACGACACCGTGTTCGTGATCACCGCCGATCACTGTGCCTCCAGTGCGGGCAAGACCAGCCTGCCGATCAACCGCTACCACATCCCGCTGTGGATCTACGCGCCGGCACACTTCAAGCCCGAACGCGTGCAGCGGCTGATGGGCCAGCTGGACATCCCGCCGACCCTGCTGGGCATGCTCAATTTCAGCTACCGCACGCGCTTCTTCGGCCACGACCTGTTCGCGCTGCCGCCGGAACGTGAACACGCTTTCCCCGGCACCTACGAAAAGCTCGGCTATCTGCAGGACGACGTGCTCACCATCCTGGAACCGCGGCGCCGGCTGGAACAGCTCAAGCCGGACTACGCTACCGGCGACGCCACGCCGGCACAGCCGCTGCGGCAATCGCTGATCGACGACGCGGTGGCGTATTACCAGGTGGCCAGCGAGCAGTTCGCCAGCGGCGCGATGCGGCGGCGGCCGGAGGATTCGACGAAGGTGGAGCCGCTGCCGGCGCCGGCCGCCTCCGTGCCTGCGCCTGCTGCGTCGGTGCCCGCGCCGGCCACATCGGCGCCGGCGCCGGCCACATCGACGGCCGCCGCGCAAGTCACGGGCTAGCTCAGAGCCGGCCGCCCTGATCGGCGGCCAGCAGCTCGGCCGGCAACGGCAGCGCTTCCAGGCCGCGTGCCAGAAGCATCGCCTGGAAGCGCTCGCCCATCTGCTCGGGCAGCATCAGCTTCTTCACCTGCTGCGCCAGCTGGAGGCGGCCGCGTTCGTCGGCCGGCTGCAACTGCTCGAACACCTGCTGCAAGCCTGCGCCGATCAGGAACTGCGCCTGCGGCATGTACGCCGCCACGCCGAAGCCGGCGCTGTTGCCGGCCTCGGCCAGCGCGGTGAAGTCAACCGACGCGGTGAGGTCGTTCAGGCCCGGCAGGTACAGCGGATCGTTGTGCGCGTGGTGGCGGTAGTGCGCCATCAAGGTGCCTTCGTCGCGCTCCGGCAGATAGTACTCGCGGCGCACGTAGCCGTAATCGACGAACAGCATCACGCCGGCGACCAGCGAGCCGGCCACGGCCTGGATCCAGTACGGCAACTGTGGCAGCAATTCGGAGCGGTAGCCGTCGACGAACTCTGCGCCGAGGTCGCGTTCGACATGGCGCACCGCGCCGGCGACCAGCGCATCGGCGGGACGATCGACGCGCAGCAGCCGCCCCTCGCCGTCCAGCGCCACGTATTCCTCGAACACCTCGCCCTCGCGCATCACGAAACGGGTGGCCGGCAGCGCGTCGATCACCTCGTTGGCGAACAGCACGCCGCGCCACTCCTGCTCGGGCGGTCGATCCAGCCACGCCACGCGGGCGTTGAGTTCCGCCGGCAGGTTCGCCTGCAGACGTTCGCACTGGCGCTCGCGCAGGTCGGCACTGGGCTCCAGGATCAGGTAGCGCCGCGGCAAGGTGTCGCTCGCCGCCAGTGCCTTCAGCGCAGCCTCGGCAAACGCGCCGCTGCCGCCGCCGAGTTCGAGGAAGTCGGCTTCCTCGCCCAGCATCGCCAGCACCGGCTGCAGCGCACTTACCACGCAGCGCGCGAACAATTCACCCAGTTCCGGCGCGGTGACGAAATCGCCGGCCGCGCCGAATTTGGTCCGTCCGGCGCTGTAATAGCCCAAGCCCGGCGCATACAGGCAACGCTCCATGTACTGCGAGAACGGCATCGGCCCGTGCGAGGCGATCTGCTCGCGCAGCAACTGCAGCAGGCGGTCGGAATGGGCGCGTTCGTCGGCGCTCGGTTCGGGGAGGCGGGAGGGCATCGGTCTTGCCGGTGATGAAAACGCGGCAAGCATAACGGATGGCCCGCAACCGTCAGAGCAATGGCGGGGCGGGCACTGCCCGCCGGCCTTTGATCCCGCAACACACGGCGGCGGGCAGTGCCCGCCCTACGCGGCCCGACGTTTCTCGCCGTTCCGATTTCCTGTTTCCGGCCCTTCAGAAATCCTTCTGCAGGCCCAGGTACACGCCGCGGCGCGGCCCGAACTGCGGCGCGCCGACACCGATGCCGCTGCCGTCACGCAGCTCGTAGGTGCGATCCAGCGCGTTGATCAGCGCCAGTTGCGCATGCAACCGGCCGAAGCCGTCGATCACGAAATCATGCGCGACGTTGAGGTTGAGCTGGAAGTACGCCGGCAGCGTGGCGCCGTTCGGCACCGTGCCGTCCTTGCGCAAGCCGCTGCCGTACAGGTAGTTGGCGCCGAGGCGGGTGGCGTCATCCAGCGCATAGCTGACGCCACCGGACGAGGTGAGTTTCTGGTCATGGTCGAGAAAGATCCAGTGCCGGCTGACCCAGACCAGGTCATCCGGTGCGAAGTTGTACTGGCTGCTGATGATGCGTTTGCCGATGGCCTTGCCCAGCGACGCATTGAAATACGCCGACAGCGGCCCCTGCTCGTAGTTGACGGTGAACTCCACGCCCTTCACCCGCCCGTCGGCGTAGTTGAAGGTGGAGTAGACTAGGGCGGAGCCGAACTGGCCCTCGTCCTGCAGGCGCCGCACCTTGCGGTAGTACGCGTCCACGCCCAGCGTCCAGGCTTCGCCGAGGCGTTGCTGGATGCCCGCATCGAAATAGCCCGAACGCTCGGCCAGCGGCGTGTTGTTGCCGCTGTCCGCCACGGCGTTGGTGGTGCCGTCGAACTTCGCGATGTTGCTGCTGGCGATCATTTCGGTCGCCGGCGGGGTGAAGTAGCGCGAGTAGCCCGCGTGCACGGTGGTGCCGCCGCCGGCCTGCCAGACCAGGCCCAGGCGCGGACTCAGCTGGCTCTCGCTGCGCACCAGCTGGTAGCGGTCGCCGCGCAGGCCGAGGTTCAGCGTCCAGTTCTCGCCGAGGCTCCATTCGTCCTGCACGTAGGCCGACCAGGTTTTGGCGACGAGACGACTGCCGTCGAGAATATTGATCGGCGTGGTGCTGGTCTGTTCGCCATCGGCATCGGCCGGAAACACCCAGGCATCGTTGCCGCTGACGGCACGCTCGATACTGCCCCAGATGCCGTAGCGCAGGGTGTGGCGCCCGCCCAGCGGCGTGGAGAAATCCGCCTGCAGGGTGCTCGCGCGGTTGCTGCGGCCTACGGCGGAAGCCACGCCGTTGAACATCAGCTCGCCGATCCGGTCCGGCGTGTAGGCGAGGCGGCTGTAGCGCTGGCCCAGCGACAGCTGGTAGTCGGTCACGCCCAGCTTGCCCTGCAGCGCGAGCACGCCGAAGCGGGTGGTCTCGCGCTGGCGTTGGTCGAGGTCGGCGGAATCGAAATCAACCGTGTCGAGATAGCCGAACGCCGGTACCTGGTCGGGGTTGTTCGGAATCTGGTAGCGGTTGTTGGCGGCGCCGAACAGCAGGCTCATGCGGGTGTCATCGTCGATCAGGTAGCTGATATCGCCGAAGCCCTTCACCTGGTTGGTGCGGTCATGGATCGGCTTTTTGCTCGGCGTGGGATTCTCGATGCCGGCGTCACTCTCCAGATAGTTGCCGGTGAAAAACCAGCTCCAGCGATTCTTGCTGCCCCAGACCGACGCGCTCGGGTTCAGCATGGCGTTGCTTCCGCCGGTGATGCCGACGCTGCCGCCGTCGCCGAGGTCGCGCCCGCTGCGCGTGGTGATGTCGACCACCGCCGCGGTACGCAGGCCGTACTGCGCCGGCAGCGCGCCGTCGAGCAGCGTCACGGTGTCGATCATGTGCGCGTCGAGGCTCTGGCCGAAGCCGCCGATCGACTCGGGAATGATCACGCCGTTGATGCGGTATTGCAGGTTCGCGTGGTCGCCACGCACGTGCACGCCGCCGTAGGAATCCTGCACCACGCCGGGCGCCTGCAGCAGCACCTGGTTCATCGGCGTGGACGCGCCCAGCGGCAGCTGCACGATGGCCTTGTGGTCGATCACGTACTGGCTGGAGCCGGTGTCCGGCGACAGCACATTGCGCGCCTGGTCCAGCGCGGCGGAAACCGACACTTCGCCCAGCTCCCGCACCTGCAACGGCGACCCGCCGCCGCTGCCGTCGGCGGCGGGCGCGCCGGTATTCATCGGGGTGGGTTCGGTGGCGTGGACCGCACCCGCCAGCAGGGCGGCGGCGAGGGCCAGGGCAATCGGGGAGGCTTTCATCGAAGACCGGAGACGGGGAATAATTTGTAATGTTATAACATTCCCATATGTGTCGGCGACCCACCCGAGCCGAAAGTCACGCAGGGGACCGCACGGTTGGCCCGCGCTTCACGCGCGGCCTCTAGACTGCGAAGGCGCGGGGCGCGTCCGGCGTCCGCCATCGGAGCCACGCATGACCGAACCCAGCAAGCAGGTACCCGCCGTCGTCGTGCCGGCCGCCCACGGTCGGATCACCGGCGCGATCCTGGACTTCGTCAGCGAAGTGCCCGACAGCGAAGTTGGCAACAGCCCGCAGCCAGCCGCCGCGGCCCGCCGGCTGGCCGACCGCGCCGCCCGGCGTGCCGCCGTCACCGCCGGTTCGCTGGCTCTGCCGCCGGGCCCGCTGGGCTGGCTGACCCTGCTGCCGGAATTGATCGCGATCTGGAAGATTCAGGCGCAGATGGTCAGCGACATCGCCGCCGCCTACGGTCGCCACGCCACGCTGGGGCGTGAACAGATGCTGTGGTGCCTGTTCCGCCACACCGCGGCGCAGGCATTCCGCGACCTGGTGGTGCGCATGGGCGACCGGCTGGTGTTCCGGCGCATGTCGCATGGCGTGATCGAACGCGTCGCACGACAGATCGGCATCAAGCTGACCCGGCGCACGCTGGGCAAGGGCGCCTCGCGCTGGCTGCCGGCGATCGGCGCGCTCGGCGTGGGCGCCTACGCCTACTACGACACCCGCCAGGTGGCCGGCACTGCAATCGCGCTGTTCGAAAGCGACATCGTGATGGAGCAGCTCGACGGGGAAGCAGGCGACGACAAGGACTCGCGCGATGAGGCCGCCATGCCGCCACACGGATGACGCCCGCGCCGCTTTGCGGCAAGCTGGCCGCCGACCCGCTGCCGGATACCGATGATGACGCCACGCCATGACCGCCCCGTTGCGCTGATCACCGGCGCCGCGCGCCGCGTCGGTGCGGTGATCGCGCGTACCCTGCATGCGGCCGGCTACGACCTGGCGCTGCACTATCGCCATTCGGCAGACGAGGCGCGCACGCTGGCCGACGAACTGCAGGCGTCACGCGCCGACAGCGTGCTGCTGGTGCAGGCCGACTTCGCCGACCTGACCGCACTGGCGGCATCCGTCCAGAGCGTGGTGGCGCACTACGGCCGGCTCGATGCGCTGGTCAACAACGCCTCGGCGTTCTTTCCCACGCCGGTCGCCGAGGCCACGCAGGGGCAGTGGGAAACCCTGTTTGCATCCAACGCGCGCGCGCCGTTCTTCCTGAGCCAGGCCGCGCTGCCGGCGCTGCGCGACGCGCGCGGCAGCATCGTCAACCTGGTCGACATCTATGCCGAACGCCCGCTCGCCGACCATCCGCTGTACTGCATGGCCAAGGCCGCGTTGGCGGCAATGACCCGCTCGCTGGCGCTCGACCTCGCGCCCGCGATACGGGTCAACGGCGTGGCTCCGGGTGCGGTGATGTGGCCCAGCGACGGCAAGCCCCATGACGACCAGCAGGCGATGCTCGCGCGCACACCTTTGCAGCGTGCCGGCACGCCCGACGACGTGGCCGGCACCGTGCTGTGGCTGCTGCGCGACGCGCCGTTCGTCACCGGCCAGATCATCCGGGTGGATGGCGGACGCACTCTTTCGGTGTAGGAACCGCGGGCGATACTTTTCCGACCCTGGAATCCCGAATCCCGATCAAAAGCATCGCCCGCGAGCGGGCTCCTACGGGGTGCCGGCGGAGTGAATCGGCAGCGTCATTTCTTCTTCGGCGCGAAGGCCTGCTGCAACAGGGCCTGGTCGAAGCCCGCGCTGGCCTCGCCCGCCTCGGCATAGCGATAGAGCGCGGCCGCGTAGATGCCTTGCAGCGCGGACTGGATCAGCCCGAGCAGGATGAAGCCGAGCACCACGATCACCACTGCCGCCACCACCGCCACGATCGAATGCATGGCGATGGCGCCGCCGACCAGCAGCGCGCCGACCAGCACCGCCACAAATATCAGCAGGCCGAACACCACGCCGATGCCGCCCTGACCGATCAGGTTCTCGCCCCAGCTGCGCTTGAGCAGTTCCACGCTGTGCTTGACCGCGTCGATCGGGCCGACGTCCCTGCTCGCCAGCACCGGCACCACCAGGAAGGTGGCCACCGTCCAGGCCAGGCCGATCAGGCCGACCACGAAGCGGCCGATCAGGCCCAGGCGCTCCTGCACCATGCGCAGGAGCAGACCGACGGTGGCGGCGATCAGCGCATAGCCGAGGATTTGCGGCAGCCTGGCACGCGCCAGCGCAAAACCCGCGCCCACGCTGGTCGGCTCGCCGCGCAGGTGCATCAGCGCCACGCCGGTCAGCGCGGTCTGGAAGAAGATGATCACGAAGTACTGCACCAGGTAGAACGCGAACATCAGCAGGTAACTGCCGACCGACATGCGCTCGTGGAAATCGGCGCCGGCATGCTCGCCGCCGATCACCATCACGCCCACCGGAATCAGGAAGCTGGCCGCCACCAGCAGCGTGCACAGCCCCGACAACAACGGGAACACCAGCAGCGACTTGTCCGAGCGCAGCACCGCCGCGCTCGCCTTCATCAACGCCCAGCTACGCGCGAATTTTCCGGCCATGATTGCTCCCCTCATTCGTGGACCCGATGGGTGCCCGCCCTGCGCCGGCGATACCTTCCGGCACTCCGCCGGCAGTGTACCCGTTCAATCCGCCAGCGATTCAACCTGCAGCGGCTCGAGCTGTTGCGGAAACGCCGCCCACAGCTCGGCCATGCTCGAGCCACTGACCGGGTGGCGAAAATCCGGCGCGATATCGGCGATCGGCCGCAGCACGAAGGCGTGCTGCAACTCGTTGCGCGGAATCTGCAGGTGGCCGGGGCCGTCGATGACCAGCGCGTCGTAGAACACGATGTCGATGTCCAGCGTGCGGTCCGAATAGCGCGGCACGTCGCGGCGCCGGCCGTGGCGGTCTTCCAGCGCATGCAGCCAGTCGTTCAGCGCCTGCGGGGTCAGTTCGGTATCCAGCCCCACCGCGAGGTTCACGAACTCGGCGCCGGCGAAACCCACCGACGCGCTGCGATAGGCCGGCGACACCGTGATCTCGCCGAAGCGCTCGCGCAAGGCCTCGATCGCCGCGACGAGATGTTCTCGCGGTTCGAGGTTGGAACCCAGACTCAGGTAGACACGTGCCATCGTCTCAACCACCCGCCGCCAGGCGTGCCGGCTGCTCCTGCCGGTACGCCAGCGCCGCGCGCACGTCCTGCCCCGACGGCTGCTGGTACAGCGCCAGGCCGAACTCGGGCAGCAGCGCGAACAGATGGTCGAAGATGTCGCCCTGGGTGTTCTCGTAGTCTGCCCAGGCCACGCTGGCAGTGAAGCAGTACAGCTCCAGCGGAATGCCCTGCGGGCCGCTGGCGAGCTGGCGCACCAGACAGAACAACCCGTGGTGGATGCCTGGATGCGCATCCAGATAGGCCTGCGCATAGGCGCGAAAAGTACCCAGGTTGGTAAGCCGGCGTCGATTGCCCGCCACGTCGCCGGCCTCGCCCAGCGCCTGGTTCCACCGCGCCACCTCCTGCTCCTTCGATGGCAGGTAATCGGCCAGCAGACGCAACCTGGCCAACCGGCCCAGCGTGTCGGCGTCGAGAAAGCGCACGCTGGCCGCGTCGATGTACAGCGCGCGCTTGATCCGCCGCCCGCCGGTTTCCTGCATGCCGCGCCAGTTCTTGTACGAGTCGCTGATCAGGCGCCAGCTGGGGATGCTGGTGATGGTCTTGTCCCAGTTGCGCACCTTGACCGTGTGCAGCGCGATGTCGATCACGTCGCCATCGGCATTGAGCTGCGGCATCTCGATCCAGTCGCCGACCCGCAGCATGTCGTTCGACGACAACTGCACGCCAGCCACGAAGCCCAGGATGGTGTCCTTGAAGATCAGCATCAGCACCGCCGACATCGCACCCAGTCCGGACAGCAGCAGGCCGATGTGCTTGCCGGTTACCGCGGCGATGATGATCAGCCCGGCGACGACGAACAGGCCGAGCTTGATCAGCTGCACCAGGCCCTTGATCGAACGCTGCTGGCCGCGCGGGGTTTCCCGGTAGAGATCCTCCAGCGCCGACAGCGCGGCGCTGATCGCCATCACCACGAAGAACACCAGCAGCGCCGTCATCAGGTTGCCCACCAGGGCCTCGACATGGGTCGGCACCCCGGGCACCAGCATGATGCCGTACTGGATCGCCAGCGCCGGCACCATCCGCGCCAGCCAGTGGAAGGTGTGGCGTCGGAACAGGGCGTCATCCCACTTCCAGGTCGTGCGCCGGGTGACGCCACGCACCACGCGCAGCAGCAGTCGTCGCACCAGTTGCCCGGCCAGCCAGGCCAGCGCCAGCAGCGCGACTACGCCCAACACGGTGCGCATCCAGGGAAGATCGAGAAAGTTCTGCAGGGTCGGCATCAATTCGTTCCTGTCGGCTCGGAGCCCGCGCCATGGTCAGCGGGCAGGACGGGGCGGCAAGGACCGCCGAAGACACGTGGTCAACCGGGACAAACATGGCGGCCGGGCGGCGCTACAACAACCCCGACCGGTTTCGACGCAGGCGCTACCGCGGCCGCGTGCCGCGTTCGATGCACACGCCCACCGCCTTCGCGCCGCGCACCGCGCCGGGCTTGGACAGTTTCAGGCGCACCCAGCCCACAGCAAACTCCTCGCGGATGATCGCCGCGCAGCGCTCGGCCAGCGTCTCGACCAGGCCGAAGCTCGACTCGCCCACGTAATCGATCAGCCGCTTGGACACGTCCTTGTAATTGAGCGTCAGCGCGATGTCGTCGCTGGCCGCGGGCACCGTGTTGTCGAACGCCATCTCGATGTCGAACGACAGCGTCTGCCGCACGCGGCGCTCCCAGTCGTAGATGCCGATCACGGCGTCAATGCGCAGGTCTTCGATGAATACGGTGTCCATGGCGGTTCATTGGGGCCGGTAGTCGTACAGGGTCGGCGAGCCGGCTTGCGGATGCAAGTCGTGGCACGCCCGCCATGCGATCATGCGCAAATGCCCGCCTTCAGCATCCTCCCGCTCAAACCCGCTCTGCTCGCCAGTGTCGAGACCCTTGGCTATGCCGAAATGACTCCGGTGCAGGCGCAAAGCCTGCCGCCGATGCTGGAAGGGCGCGACGTGATCGCGCAGGCGCAGACCGGCAGCGGCAAGACCGCGGCGTTCGGGCTGAGCCTGCTGCAAACGCTGGACGTGGACACGATCCGCCTGCAGGCGCTGGTGCTGTGCCCCACCCGCGAACTGGCCGACCAGGTCAGCAAGGCGATCCGCAAGCTGGCGGCGAACATTCCCAACGTGAAGCTGCTGACGCTGTGCGGCGGCATGCCACTGGGTCCGCAGCTGGCCTCGCTCACCCACGACCCGCACATCGTCGTGGGCACGCCCGGCCGCGTGCAGGAGCACCTGAAGCGGCAAAGCCTGCATGGCGGCGGCATCAAGGTGCTGGTGCTGGACGAGGCCGACCGCATGCTCGACATGGGTTTTTCGGAGGCGATCGACGACATCATCGGACGCATCGCGAAACATCATCAGACCCTGCTGTTCTCGGCCACCTACCCGGACGAGATCCGCGCGGTGAGCCAGCGCGTGCAGAAGGATCCGGTCGAAGTGACGGTGGCCGCGCCGGCCGACGAGAAGCCGGCGATCGAGCAGCGCTTCCACGAGGTGGAACCGGCGCAGAAACTCGACGCGCTGGCGCAGTTGCTGGCAGGCGAGCGGGGCGAGCAGGCCCTGGTGTTCTGCAACATGCGCCGCGAAGTGGACGCGGTGGCGCACGAACTCGACCGCCGCGGCTTCTCCGCGCTGGCGCTGCACGGCGACATGGAGCAGCGCGACCGCGACGAGGTGCTGGTGCGCTTCGCCAACCACAGCTGCGCGGTGCTGGTGGCCACCGACGTGGCCGCGCGCGGGCTGGACATCGCCGCACTGCCGCTGGTGGTCAGCTACGACATCGCGCACGACCCGGAAACCCACACCCACCGCATCGGCCGCACCGGCCGCGCCGGCGAGGCGGGCCTGGCGATCACGCTGTGCACCCCACGCGAGCGGCCGAAGGCGGCGAACATCGAGGAGTCGAACGGCACGCCGCTGCCGTGGCGCCCGCTGAAGATTGCGCCGCCACGCGGCAAGACCCTGCACCTGGCACCGATGAAAACCCTGGTGATCGACGCCGGCCGGCAGGACAAGCTGCGTCCCGGCGATATCCTCGGTGCGCTCACCGGCGACGCCGGGCTGGCCGCGAATGACATCGGCAAGATCGACGTGTTCGCTACCCGCGCCTACGTGGCGATCAGTCGTGCGCTGGCCAACAAGGCACTGGAACGCCTGCGCGCCGGCCGCATCAAGGGCCGCAACTTCCGCGTGCGCGCGCTGGCCTGACCCTCATGGAAACCCGCATGCGACGCCTGCTCATCCTCCTCGTCCTGCTGCTTGCCACCACCGCCTGCCATGCGGCGATCCCGGTCTACGGCTACCGCATCGTGCATGTCTACCCGCACGACACCTCGGCCTACACCGAGGGGCTGTTCTACAAGGACGGCTTCCTCTACGAAAGCACCGGAGAAAAGGGCGCCTCGACCGTCCGCAAGGTGCAACTGGAAAGCGGCAAGGTGCTGCAGCGGCATGACGTGCCGGCACAGTATTTCGGCGAAGGCATCGTCGCGTGGAACGGCGAGCTGATCCAGCTCACCTGGCAAGCCCGGACCGGCTTCGTCTACGGCCTGGACGACTTCAAACTGCGCCGCACGTTCAGCTATCCCGGCGAAGGGTGGGCGCTGACCCGGGACGAGCACCGCATCTACATGAGCGACGGCTCGTCCGTGCTGCGCATCCTCGACCCCGCCACCCTGGCCCGCGTGGGCAGCATCACCGTCACTGCCGACGGCGCGCCGGTGACCAACCTCAACGAGCTGGAATGGGTGGACGGCGAGATCTACGCCAACGTCTGGCTGACCAACCGCATCGCGCGCATCGACCCGGCCAGCGGCCACGTCGTGGGCTGGATCGACCTCACCGGGCTGTTCGACGTGAGCACCCTGCCGGTGCCGATGAACGACGTGCTCAACGGCATCGCCTGGGACGCACGCGGCAAGCGCCTGTTCGTCACCGGCAAGCACTGGCCGAAGCTGTTCGAGATCGAGCTGGTGAAACAGCCCGCACGTTGAGCCGGCAGGATCTCAGCGGCCCAGCCAGCGCGCGACAGCGCGGCCGGCGAGCAGGCCGCTGGCGAAGCAGGCGGTGAGCAGGTAGCCGCCGGTGGGTGCTTCCCAGTCCAGCATTTCGCCGGCGCAGAACGTGCCTGGGCGAGCGCGCAGCATCAGGTCGACATCGAGCGCTTCGAGCCGCACGCCGCCGGCGGTGCTGATCGACTCGGCGATCGGGCGCGGCGCGCGCAGGCGCAACGGCAAGGCCTTCAGCTGCGCGGCGAGCGCCAGCGGATCGGCCAGGGTGGCTTTGTCGGTGAGCTCGAACACCAGCGCGCACTTCGCCGCATCCAGCCCGGCGCGGCGGCGCAGCCAGTCGCCGATGCTGTGCTTGCCGCGCGGTGCGGCGAGCCGTTCGGCCAGCACCGCCTGCGCGTAGCCCGGCACCAGGTCCAGCATCAAGCCGGCCTCGCCGCGCGCGGCGATCTGCTCGCGCAGCTCGGCGCCGATCGCGTAGACCAGGCTGCCCTCGATGCCGTATTCGCTGAGCACGAATTCGCCCTGACGCGAACGGGCCGTGCCGTCGCGGTCCACCCAGTGCGCCACCACCGGTTTCAGCGGTGCACCGGCGAAGCGGCTGCGCAGGTGGTCGCTCCAGTCGAGCTCGAAACCGCAGTTCGCGCTCTGCAGCGGCGCGATGTCGATGCCGGCGCGTTGCAGAGCCGCCACCCAGCCACCGTCGGAGCCCAGTTGCGGCCAGCTGGCGCCGCCGAGCGCGAGGATCGCCGCACCGGCGTGGATCATCCGTTCGCCCTGCGGCGTGGCGAAACGCAGCGAGCCATCCGCCTGCCAGCCGAGCCAGCGATGATGCATGTGGAAACCCACGCCCGCGTCGCGCACGCGGCGCACCCAGCGACGCAGCAGCGGCGCCGCCTTCAGATCCCGCGGAAACACGCGGCCGGAACTGCCAACGAAGGTCTCCACGCCAAGCTCGGCCGCCCACGCGCGCAATGCCGGCGCATCGAACGCGGCCAGCCAGCGACCCACCTCCGCCTGGCGCGCGCCATAGCGGGCCACGAACCGATCCGGCGCCTCGCCGTGGGTGAGGTTGAGGCCGCCCTTGCCGGCCAGGAGAAACTTGCGTCCGACCGAGCCCATCGCGTCGTACAGGTCCACCTCGACGCCCGCGGCGCGCGCGGTCTCCGCCGCCATCAGGCCGGCGGGGCCACCGCCGATGACGGCAAGTCGGGGCGTTGCGCGGATAGACATCCGGCCATGGTCGCACGCGTCACCAAACGACGCATGCCGGCGCGTCGGTGCAGTCTGAATCGAAACTGACCGCGGCATGCTGTTCGGGGGCGCAGGGCGCACTTCCCGGCAACACTCCATTCGGCAAGTTCTTTCGCCGCGCGGCGCTGCGGAAAACGCAATTTCATTCGACAATGCGATTATGTTCGCGGGCCACGTGAAATCGCTGAATAATCCAGGAAGGGAGACCTTGCCTGATGGAATACTTCATCACCCGCGATGCCGCCCATGCCCTCCATGGCGCCGTTTCAGCCGGGCTACCGAGCAAGCGGACGCAGCGCAACATACCGCAAATAATTACGCCATCCGGGACCGCCCGATGACGCTCGAACCGTTGTGACGAAAATCACTGCGAGCCGGAAAAAGTCCTATTGACCGGATTAATCGCAGCGCCATACCGTCGTGCGGTTCGCCAACGGGGAGTTTGGCGAATGATCCTGTCAAGCAGCCATGCAATGACGCATGGCCTGCAGTCAATGGCATGCGACATGCCCGCAGCTGGCCCTCAAGGACTCACCAGGGGAGGGCCGACCGAAGCGGGTACGGGATCGTCGGTCCGCTTCAAAAAATCACGGATGCCGTGCACGCGCGGCAAATCAACCAATGAGGCGCGGGCAGTCTCAGGGCAGCGCTTTGCCTCAAAAAACTTCGGGAGTCACCATGCCAAGTCATCATCGTCTCAAGTTGCTGGCCGCCGCGATCAGTTTCGCGGCAGCCGGTGCGCTGGGCGCCACGCCAGCCAGCATCACCAGCGGCACCACTTTCGTCGCGCTGAACCAGCACGCCACCGTGCTGCGTCAGGGCGACGTGGTCAGCGGCGCGCTGTCCAGCGCACAGCCGATGCACATCGAGGTGGCGCTGAAATTGCGCAACCCGGCCCAGCTGCACAGCTTCATCGCCACCGCCAAGAGCTCGCCGCTGTCGATGGTGCAGCGCTCGATGACGACGCCGCAGTTCGTCACCAGCTATTCGCCCACCGCCACGCAGGCGAACAGGGTGGCGGCCTGGCTGCGCGCAGCCGGCTTCACCAACGTGCAGATCTCGCCAAACCGGATGCTGGTGTCGGCCGATGGCCGCGCCGATACCGCCGGCGCCGCGTTCAAGACCACGTTTGCCCAGGTGCGCACCAAGGATGGCCGCATGGCGTACATGCACAACGACGACGTGCACATCCCTGCCTCGCTGCAGGACGTGGTGCTGTCGGTGATCGGCCTGCAGAGCGTGCACCAGGCGCACACCTTCGCCAAGCCTATGCAATCGGGTTACACCACGCAGGCAGTGACCGGCCACAACCCGGTCGAGTTCGCCTCGATCTACGGCGGCAGCGGCGTGACCACGGCGGCCGGCGTGCCGGTGGGCATCGTCACCCAGGGCAAGATCACCCAGACGATTACCGACCTCAACACGTTCACCTCGCAGAACGGCCTGCCGACGGTAACCACGCAGACGGTCAACACCAACGGCACCAGCAGCGACACCAGCGGCCTGGGCGAGTGGAGCCTGGACAGCCAGGACATCGTCGGCATGGCCGGCGGCCATGTCGGCAGCCTGATCTTCTACAACATCCCCACGCTGTCCAACAGCGACCTGACGGCGGACTTCAACACCATCGTCAACGCCAACGCGACCAAGATCATCAACGTCTCGCTGGGTGAATGCGAAACCAGTGCGCAGGGCGACGGCTCGGCCGCGGCGCAGGACCAGATCTTCCAGCAGGCCGTGGCGCAGGGGCAGACCTTCTCGATCTCCACCGGCGATTCCGGCGCCGACGAGTGCGGCGACGGCGGCGTCACGCCGAGCTGGCCGGCCGCGTCGCAGTACGTGGTGGCGGTGGGCGGCACCACGCTGAATGCGTCGACCACCACCTGGAACAGCGCCACCGTGTGGACCAGCGGCGGCGGCAGCTCCAGCACCTTCGAGCCGCAGCCGAGCTGGCAGAACGGCGTGGCCCCGGGCAGCACGCGCGGTCTGCCGGACATCGCCTACGATGCCGACCCGAACTCGGGCGCGAAGATCATCGTCAGCGGCGCCACCCAGCAGTACGGCGGCACCAGCCTGTCGGCACCGCTGTTTGCCGGCGCGTGGGCTCGGATCATCGCGATCAAGGGTTCCGGCGTCGGCTTTGCCGCACCGCTGCTGTACCAGCTGCCCGCGTCCGACTTCCACGACATCACTTCGGGCAACAACGGCGGCGAGACGGCGAGCGCCGGCTATGACCTGGCCACCGGTCGCGGCGAACTGATCATCAGCGGCGCGGCCAGCGATATCGGCGGCGGCGGCAGCAACGTGCCGCCGGTCGCCAACTTCAGCGATTCGATCAACGGCCTGAGCGTGAGCTTCACCGACAGCTCCAGCGACAGCGACGGCTCGATCGCCTCGCGCTCGTGGAACTTCGGCGACGGCGCCACCTCCACCGCGACCAACCCCAGCCACACCTATGCGGCGGCCGGTACCTACAGCGTGTCGCTGACGGTGACCGACAACGACGGCGCGACCAACACCAAGACGCAATCGGTGACGGTCAGCTCCAGCGGCGGTGGCGGCAACCAGTTGCAGAACGGCGTGGCGCTCACCGGCCAGTCCGGCGCCCAGGGCGCGCAGTTGTTCTACACCGTGGTGATTCCGGCCGGCGCCAGCAACCTGGTGATCTCCGAGTCCGGCGGCACCGGCGACGCGGACCTGTACACCAGGTTCGGCTCCGCCCCGACCCTGTCCAGCTACGACTGCCGGCCGTACATCAGCGGCAACAACGAGAGCTGCACCGTGGCCTCGCCGCAGGCCGGCACCTACTACGTGATGTTGAACGGCTACACCGCGTTCTCCGGCGTCAGCGTCAAGGCGACCTGGAGCACCGGCAGCGGTGGTGGCGGTGGCGGCAACGTGCTGCAGAACGGCGTGCCGGTGACCGGCCTGGCCGCGACTCGCAACAACGCCGTGTACTACACGATGGTGGTGCCGTCGGGGGCCAGCAACCTCAACATCAACATCGCCGGCGGCTCGGGTGATGCCGACCTGTACGTGAAGTTGGGCTCGCAGCCGACCACCAGCAGCTACGACTGCCGCCCCTACGTGTCGGGCAACAGCGAGAGCTGCACCGCCTCGGCACCGACCCCGGGCACCTACTACATCATGGTGCGCGCGTATCGGACCTACAGCGGCGTAACGCTGGAAGGCAGCTACAACCCGTAACCTGCAAGCCCCGTACTGCGCAGGGAAGCGCAGCTTTTCATGGAAGCCACGGAAGGCTTCGGCCTGCCCCGCCCGGGCAGGCTTTTTTTTGCGCCACGCGGGCACGCCAGGTTGTATGGTCGGTTTTTCGCCGCCGAGGACTCACGATGCTCCGCTTGACGCTGCCGTCCGCCCTGCTCCTGCTTGCCTGCATGCCGGCTGCCGCCGCGACGGATTTTCCGGCGGTACCGCGCGAACAACCGTCGCTGCACGCGCTGGCCGACGCCCCGAGCCAGGTCGAACTGCGCATGACGATCACCCGCCTGGTCGGCTTCGGCACCCGCCACACGCTGTCCGACACCAAGTCCGACACCCGCGGCATCGGCGCCGCCCGACGCTGGGTGAAGTCGCGCTTCGAGGCGATCGCCAAGGACTGCGGCGGCTGCATCGAAGTCGTCACGCCCTCGCAGATGTTCAGCGGCAAGCGCGCACCCAGGCCCACCGAGGTGATGGACGTGGTGGCGATCAAGCGCGGCAGCACTGACCCGGAGCGCGTCATCGTGATCACCGGCCACCTGGACTCGCGCGTCAGCGACGTGATGAACACCACCAGCGATGCCCCCGGCGCCAACGACGACGCCTCCGGCGTGGCGGCGCTGATCGAGGCCGCGCGGCTGCTGTCGAAGTACGACAACCGCGCCACCCTGGTGTTCGCCGCGCTGTCCGGCGAGGAGCAGGGCCTGTACGGCGGCAAGGTGCTGGCCGACTACGCGGTGGCGCACGGCTGGAAGGTGGAGGCCGAGCTCAACAACGACATCGTCGGCAACAGCCACGGCCAGAACGGCGTGATCGACAACACCACCGTGCGCGTGTTCTCCGAAGGCACCAAGACCAACGAAAGCCAGGCCCAGGCGGACTACCGCCGCTACCACGGCGGCGAGGTCGATTCGCCCTCGCGCAACCTGGCGCGCTACATCGACCGCCTCGCCGGGCAGTACCTGCCCGACCTCGACGTGCGCATGATCTACCGCACCGACCGCTTCGGCCGCGGCGGCGACCAGGTGCCGTTCCTGCAGGCCGGCTATCCGGCCGTGCGGGTCAGCGAGGCGCACGAGAACTACACCCGCCAGCACCAGGACCTGCGCAAGGAAGGCGGCATCGACTACGGCGACACCATCGACGGCATCGACTTCCGCTACCTGGCGCGGGTCACCGCGCTCAACGCGATCACCATGGCCAGCCTGAGCCGCGCACCGGCGCCGCCGACGCAGGTCGAGACCAAGGGCGCGCTGGCCACCGACACCACGGTGAGCTGGCGCAAGGTGCCCGGCGCCGCCGGCTACCGCGTGCACTGGCGCGACACTACCGCGCCGCAATGGCAGTACGCGCGCGCGGTCGGCGATGTTGACCAGGCGGTGCTGACCGACGTGGTGATCGACGACTGGTTCTTCGGCGTGTCGGCGGTCTCGGCCGACGGCTACGAAAGCCCGGTGGTGTTCCCCGGCTTCGCGGGCAGCTTCGAGCGCTCGCCCGCGCCGATGGCGGAGTCGTCCGCCAAGTGACGGGCTTGGCGCTGCGCCCGCGCGACGCACGCTAAACTCCCGGCGATGGCCACGCCTCCGCGCAAACGCAAACCCCGCAAGCCCGGCGCACCCGCGCCGGCCGTGCGGCCGCGATCACGACCGGCCGCGACGACGAAAACCGTCGCCAAGCCCGCCGTTGCGCGTCCCGCGGACAGCTCCACCCGCGCCACCCGCGTGCTCGACTGGTTGCTGCAGAAGTTGCCGGCACGCCACCGCGAGAAAGCCCGCGACTACCTGGTGCTGACCCGCATGGACCGGCCGATCGGCGCGCTGCTGCTGCTGTGGCCGACCTGGTGGGCGCTGTGGCTGGCCGCCGGCGATTTCCCGCCGTGGAAGCCGCTGATCATCTTCACCCTCGGCGTGTTCGCGATGCGCGCGGCCGGCTGCGCGATCAACGACTACGCCGACCGCAAGCTCGACCCGCAGGTGGCGCGTACCGCCGGGCGACCGATCGCCGCCGGGCGGGTGACGCCCAACGAGGCTCTGCTGGTGTTCGCCGCGTTGCTGGCGGTCGCCTTCGTGCTGGTGCTGTTCACCAATGCGCTGACGATCAAGCTGGCCTTCGCCGGCGCCGCGCTGGCGGCGATCTATCCGTTCACCAAGCGCTGGACCTACCTGCCGCAGGTGGTGCTGGGCGCGGCGTTCGGCTGGTCGATCCCGATGGCGTTCGCCGCGGTGACGCACACCGTGCCGCCGCTGGGCTGGCTGTTGTTCCTCGGCAACATCCTGTGGTCGGTGATCTACGACACCGAGTACGCCATGGTCGACCGCGACGACGACCTCAAGGTCGGCGTGAAATCCACCGCGATCCTGTTCGGCGACGCCGATCTGCCGATCCTCGGCATGCTGATGGGCACCCTGCTGCTGGCCCTGCTGTTCGTCGGCCAGCGCGCCGGCCTGGGCTGGCCGTACTGGCTGGGCCTGCTCGTTGCCGCCGGTCTGTTCGCCTATCAGCTGTGGCTGATCCGCAGGCGCGAGCGCGACGCCTGCCTGGCTGCCTTCCGCCACAACAACTGGCTGGGCCTGACGCTGTGGATCGGCATCGTGTTGGCGCTGGCAGTGAAATAGCGCCAGCCGCCACGCGCTCCCGGCGCACGCCAGCGCCCATCCATCCACGCGCGCCGCGGGCGCTGCAACAGCTCATGCCACCACGGCAGGGCCGGTGCGCGGGTTCGCACCAGCACCTGCCTGCAGCCACGCCGACGAGCGGCCTCGACGGCCACCAGAGTCTCGTTCTTGCCAGCCGGGCTTTTTTGCGCTAGCTTTTGTGTTAGCGCTAACATTCTCGGAAGCCACTGCGCATGGGCTTGGTCGTCGGACTCGACGTGGGCAGCCAGAGCGTCAAGCTCGTTGCCTACGATTTTGCAACGCATCGTGTCGTTGCCACGCACAGCCATCCGCTCGAGATGATCGTGGGTGGTGACGGCAGCTGCGAGCAGATGCCCGAGTGGTGGATCGACGCGATCCGCGTCTGTCTTGCGAAGCTGACGGCGATGCAGCGCGCTCAGGTGGTTGCCCTGGGCGTGTCGGGGCAGCAGCATGGCTTGGTGCCGCTGGATGTTTCCGGCCGCGTGCTGGCTCCGGCGAAACTGTGGTGCGACACCAGCACGCAGCGCGAGTGCGACGACATCATGGCTTCGGCGGGTGGCGCGGCACGCTGCATCGAACTGGCCGGCAATCCCGTCCTGGCCGGCTACACGGCGTCGAAGCTGCCGTGGACGCGCCGGCATCGGCCCGAGGTGTACCGGCAACTGGCCATCATCGCGCTGCCCCACGACTACGTGAATTTCTGGCTGACCGGCGAGCGCTGGATGGAACACGGCGATGCCTCCGGCACGGGCTGGCTGGACGTGCGCACGCGACGCTGGTCGGCCCCCATGCTGGCCGCAACCGACGGCGAGCGCGACCTCGCCGCCTGCCTGCCGCCGCTGGTCGAGGCCGATGCGAGTTTCCGCATCTCCCCGGCAGCCGCCGACGAACTCGGGCTGCCGCGGACACTACGCGTGTCAGCCGGCGGCGGCGACAACATGATGGCGGCGATCGGTACCGGCAACGTGGTCCCCGGCGTGCTGAGCATGAGCCTGGGCACCTCCGGCACGCTGTTCGCGCACGCCGACCGTCCGGTAGTCGACGACGCCGGTCGGTGGGCCGCGTTCTGCTCCTCGACCGGCGGTTGGCTGCCGCTGATCTGCACCATGAACTGCACCGTGGCCACGGACAACGTGGCGCGTGCTTTCGGTTTCGACCGCCGCGACGGCGACGCGGTGATGGCCGGCACCACGCCGGGCGCGGATGGACTGGTGCTGCTGCCGTTCTTCCACGGCGAGCGCACGCCCAACCTGCCGCACGCACGCGCCAGCCTGCATGGCATGGACGCGGCCAACCTCACCCGCGGCAACCTCTACCGTGCCGCCATGGAAGGTGCCAGCTACACGCTGCGCCGCGGCTACGACTTCCTGCTGGCCGCCGGGCTGCACTTCGACGCGATCCGCCTTACCGGCGGGGGCAGCCACAGCCCCGCCTGGCGACAGATGATCGCCGACATCTTCGAACTGCCGGTGGACGTGCCCGCGCAGACCGAAGGCGCGGCATTCGGCGCCGCCCTGCAGGCGCTGTGGGCGCTGGACCATGCCGATGGCGGGCGCGCCGCCATCGCCGCCGTCACGGACGAGCACGTCCGCCTGGCGCCCGAACTTTCCACCCGACCCGACGTGGATGCCGCCACGGCCT
The DNA here is from genome assembly GCF_004799035.1 of Rhodanobacter lindaniclasticus. GTDB lineage: Bacteria > Pseudomonadota > Gammaproteobacteria > Xanthomonadales > Rhodanobacteraceae > Rhodanobacter > Rhodanobacter lindaniclasticus. Next base: position 53,315 of record NZ_MWIO01000020.1, on the reverse strand, counting down.
ATCGACGGCACTACGACCGCTTCCTGCATCAGCTGGAAGCCATCGCGGCCGACACCCCGGACGCTGCCACGCCCGGATCCCCTCACGCATCGACAACGAGGCATCCCATCCCATGAGCACGCCCTTCATCGGCAAACGCGAATACTTCCCCGGCATCGGTCGCATTCCCTACGAAGGCCGCGAGTCGGACAACCCGCTGTCGTTCAAGCACTATGACGCCGGCAAGAAGCTCGGCGACAAGACCATGGCCGAGCACCTGCGCTTCGCGGTGTGCTACTGGCATACCTTCTGCAACACCGGCAACGATCCGTTCGGACCCGGCACCCGCGATTACCTCTGGAACCGGTCCGCGGACACGCCGCTGGCGCGCGCCGAAGACAAGCTCGACGCCGCGTTCGAATTCTTCACCAAGCTGGGCGTGCCGTACTACTGCTTCCATGACAACGACATCGCACCGGATGCCGAGGACGTCGTCGCCTACGAGAAGAACCTCAAGCACATGGTGGCCCTGGCCGGGGAGCGCCAGCAGGCCACCGGCCTCAAGCTGCTGTGGGGCACCGCCAACCTGTTCACCCACCCGCGCTACATGAACGGCGCGGCGACCAATCCCGATTTCGCCGTGGTGGCGCGCGCCGCGGTGCAGGTCAAGGCCGCCTTGGAGGCCACCGTCGAGCTGGGGGGTGCCAACTACGTGTTCTGGGGCGGCCGCGAGGGCTACGCCACGCTGCACAACACCGACACCCGGCGCGAGCTCGAACATTTCGCACGCTTCCTCGCCACCGCGCGCGACTACGGCCGCAGCATCGGCTTCAAGGGCAATTTCCTGATCGAACCCAAGCCGATGGAGCCGATGAAACACCAGTACGACTTCGACGCCTCGACCGTGGTCGGCTTCCTCAAGCAGCACGGCCTGGACAGGGATTTCAAGCTCAACGTCGAGGCCAACCACGCCACGCTCGCCGGGCACACCTTCGAGCACGACCTGCAGATGGCCTCCGACCACGGCCTGCTGGGCAGCATCGACGGCAACCGCGGCAACCCGCAGAACGGCTGGGACACCGACCAGTTCCCCAGCGACCTGTACGACACCGTGGGCGCGATGATGGTGGTGCTGCGCCAGGGCGGACTGGCGCCGGGCGGCGTGAACTTCGACGCCAAGCTGCGTCGCGAGTCCACCGACGGCGAAGACCTGTTCCTCGCCCACATCGGCGGCATGGACAGCTTTGCGCGAGGCCTGGAAGTGGCCTATGCGCTGCAGACGCAGTCACCGTGGGAACGCTGGCGCGCCGAACGTTACGCCAGTTTCGATGAAGGCCCGGGACGCGATTTTGCGCAGGGCAAGACGGATCTGGCCGCGCTGCGCGACCTGGCCGCCGGCCATGGCGAGCCGATCCAGACCAGCGGCAAGCAGGAACGCTACGAGAACCTCATCAATCAGTACCTGGCGCGCTGACACCGGCGCATCGCCAGTCGCACCGGTCGTGGCGGGGAGGGCCGCGCACCGGCCGGGGCCGGCATCGACGCAGGAGGGGAACCGGAAATGGCAGCGAACACATCCAGTGTGCAAAGTCTTGCGCGTGAACCCGCCGCTCCCGCGCCACGGGAGGAGAACCTGCGGCTGGTCGTGCGGATCAGTTGCGTGGCCACCCTTGGCGGCTTCCTGTTCGGCTTCGACAGCGGCGTCATCAATGGCAGCATCGACGGCCTGAAGGCGGCCTTCGGCACCGGGGCGGCCGCCACCGGCTTCGAAGTCGGCTCGATGCTGCTCGGCTGCGTGGTCGGCGCGTTCTTCGCCGGGCGCGTGGCCGATCGCTGGGGACGCCGCTCGGTATTGCTGGTCACCGCGGTGCTGTTCCTGCTGTCGGCGCTGGGTGCCGGTGCGTCGGCCACCGCCTGGTGGTTCATCGCCGCGCGCGTGACCGGCGGCTTCGCCGTGGGCGCCGCCAGCATCATCGCCCCGGCCTACATTGCCGAGGTGGCGCCGGCGCGCTATCGCGGGCGGCTGGCCACGATGCAGCAGATCGCCATCATCGGCGGCCTGTTCTGCGCCTTTCTCAGCAATTACCTGCTGGCCCAGGCAGCCGGCGCATCCACCGGCACGCTGTGGCTGCAGCAGGCGGCCTGGCGCTGGATGTTCTGGGTGCAGGCCTTGCCCTCGGCGCTGTTCCTGGGCTCGCTGCTGTTCATTCCCGAAAGTCCGCGTTTCCTGGCGCTGAAGCGGCGCGACGCCGAGGCGCTGACCATCCTGGGCCGGCTCTACGGCGAATCCACGGCGCGCGAGAAGCTCCAGGAGATCGACGCATCACTGGCGCACGACCGGCATCGTCCGCGCCTGTCGGATCTGATCGACAGGGCCAAAGGCCGCGTGCGCCCGATCGTGTGGGTGGGCGTCGGCCTGGCCGCGTTCCAGCAGTTGGTCGGCATCAACGTGGTGTTCTATTACGGCGCGGTGCTGTGGCAGGCGGTGGGCTTCTCCGAAAGCGACGCGCTGCTGATCAACGTGCTGTCCGGTGCGCTGAGCATCGGTGCCTGCCTGGTCGCCATCGCGCTGATCGACCGCGTCGGCCGCAAGCCGCTGCTGTGGGTCGGCTCCGTGGGCATGACCATCGCCCTGGCGCTGGTCGCCGTGGCCTTCACCCACGCCACCCTCGACGCCGGCGGACAACTGGCGCTGCCGCGCGCATGGGGCACGCTGGCGCTGGTCGTCGCCAACGTCTACGTGGTGTTCTTCAACGCGTCGTGGGGGCCGGCGATGTGGGTGATGCTCGGCGAGATGTTCCCCAACCAGATCCGCGGTTCGGCTCTGGCCGTGGCCGGCGCCGTGCAGTGGATGTCGAACTTCGTCATCACGGTGAGTTTCCCGGTGCTGCTGGTCGGCATCGGTCTGGCCGGCACCTACGGCCTGTACGCGGCCGCTGCCGCACTCTCGGTGATCTTCGTGGTGTTCTGCGTGCGCGAGACGCGCGGCAAGGAGCTGGAGCAGATGGAAGGTTAGGAGCCCGGGTGGCGGGAACGCCGGTGACGGCACCTCCATCCGGCCAGCTCTTGCGCGCATTCCCGTCAGTGGCCACGGCTGTTTGCCCGACATGATCGACAAACCTGACCCAAAACGGCTTTGCCCCGCTGCCCGGGTTTCCACCGCCGGGGCCCGCGAACCCGTGCGCAGCCGCCCCGCTGGTCGGCGTGGTTCCTCAGGTACCCGATTTGCGCGCGAGCACCGGCGGAGGTGCCACCGAATCACGCACCACCAGCTGATGCGCCATCACATGGTCGACCACCACGCGGTGGTCTTCGGGTTTGCGACGGATCGCGCGCAGCAGGATGTCGATCGCCGCGTCGGCCATGTTGCCGATCGGCTGGCGCACGGTGGTGAGCTCGGGCCAGATGGTGGTCGCCGCCGAGGTGTCGTCGAAGCCCACAATGGACAGATCCCGGGGCACCTGCAGGCCGCGTCGATGCGCCACCGAAACCGCGGCGACGGCCATGTCGTCGTTGCTGGCGAAGATCGCGGTGGGCGGCTTGCGCAGCGACAGCAGCTTCTCCGTCGCGTCCAGCCCCGAGCGGTAGGTGAAATAGCCTTGCTGTACCAGCTGCGCATCCGGCGCAATGCCCGCTTCCTTGAGTGCAGCCTTGTAGCCCTCGAAGCGACGCTGGCTGGCCATCTGGTTGGGGTGGCCCTTGACGCAGGCGATGCGTGTGTGGCCGGCCTTGATCAGGTACTCGGTGATTTCCTTGCCGGCCAGGAAATCGTCGATGCGCACGCTGGAGATATCGGGATTGAAACTGCCCGAAGCGATCGCGACCATCGGCACGCCCGCACGACCCAGCTCCCCGATGACCACCTTCGATTCGCACAGGGGCGGCGGCAGGATGACGCCCCCCACGCTCCCGCCCAGGGTACGTGCGGCCTTGCGTTCAGCGGCGGCATCGAAGCCCTCCCAGTCATCGATGATCAGCTGGAACGTGGTACGCGCCGTCACGTGCAACACGCCCAGCAGGAGCTCGCGCAAATAGGCGGAGCTGGGATTGGTGTAGATGAGCGCGATTCGCGCATCCTGCGCGGCGGCAAGGGAACTGGCCGCCCGGTTCGGCACGTAGCCCAGTTTGCCCACCGCCTGCATCACGCGTTCGCGTGTCGACTCGCGCACCTTGCTCTGGCCGTTGACGACACGCGACACCGTCATCGGCGATACCTGGGCAAGCGCGGCCACCTCGTCGATGGTGACGGCCATTCCCCTGCGGCGGACCGATTTCCTGACTGTCTTGTTCAATGCCGTTTTTCCTTCTGCGGACTCGTGGCCCGGAAGCCGCGACGCGATGACCCCAAGCACCGGCAACCCTTCCGATGGTAAGTCGAACATGGCGACATTTCGACATGGCTGCATGTTAGCGGTAACAGTCCGCGCCGGCGACCACGGCCGTCGCCGCGGGGCGACATCGCGCGCGGGAAACGTACTCCGGAAGCACGTCCGGCGCCCGTTCGCCGCAGGCCTGCTGGCGCTGGCCGCCTGCCTGTGCGCGGGGCATGCCCGCGCCGAAGACGGCTACGAGCTGTGGCTGCGTTACCACCCGCTCCCTGCCGCGGCGGCCGCTGCCTACCGCAACCAGGCCGGGCAACTGATCGTGGGCAAGGCGACGTCGACCCAGGCCGCGACCCGCAGTGAATTGCTGCGCGGCCTGGGCGGCCTGCTGGGCACGCCACCGCCGCTGTCCGCCGAGGTAACCCGCGACGGCGCCATCGTCGCCGGCACGCCGTCATCGTCGGCGCTGATCGCGAGCCTGCACCTGGACACCCGGGATCTGGGCAGCGAGGGCTACCTGGTCAGGAGCATGCGCGTGAACGGCCACGCCGCCACGGTGATTGCCGGCAACACCGACATCGGCGTCCTGTACGGCGCGTTCCGATTCCTGCGTCTGCTGCAGATCGGGCGTCCCGCCGGAACGCTCGACCTGCGCGACACGCCGCGCATGCAGCTGCGCGTGCTCGATCACTGGGACGATCTCGACCGCCACGTCGAGCGCGGCTACGCCGGCCAGTCCCTCTGGAACTGGTGGACGCTGCCGGATGATCTGGATCCGCGCTACACCGACTATGCCCGCGCCAACGCCTCGATCGGCATCAACGGCAGCGTGCTCAACAACGTCAATGCCGACCCGCTGATCCTGACGCACCGGTATCTGCTGAAGGTGGCGGCACTGGCCGGCGTATTTCGCGCCTGGGGCATCCGCGCCTACCTCAGCGTGCCGTTCGACGCACCTGTCAGGCTGGGCGGATTGAAAACCGCCGATCCGCTCGACCCCGCGGTGCGCGGCTGGTGGCGCGACAAGGCGGACGAGATCTACCGGCTCATCCCGGATTTCGGCGGCTTCCTGGTCAAGGCCCATTCGGAAGGCCAGTCCGGCCCGCAGGACTACGGTCGCACTCACGCCGATGGCGCCAACATGCTCGCCGCCGCACTCGCGCCACACGGCGGCGTGGTGATGTGGCGCGCCTTCGTCTACGCGAACCGCCCCGGCGAGGATCGGGTCAAGCAGGCCTGGGACGAGTTCAAGCCGCTGGATGGCAAGTTCGCCGCCAACGTGCTGCTGCAGGTGAAGAACGGCCCGCTCGATTTCCAGCCGCGCGAGCCCTTCAACCCGCTGTTCGGCGCGATGCCGAAGACGCCGCTGATGATGGAGCTGCAGATCACCAAGGAGTACCTGGGCTTCGCCACGAACCTGGTCTATCTGGGGCCGCTGTTCAAGGAGGCGCTCGCGGCCGACACCATGGCGCACGGCAAGGGATCGACCGTGGCCAGGGTGATCGAGGGACGAAGGGACGGCCATGCGCCGAGCGGCATCGCCGGCGTCGCCAACACCGGCAGCGAGCGTGACTGGTGCGGCTCGGACTTCAACCAGGCCAACTGGTACGCCTTCGGCCGTCTGGCGTGGGATCCGCAACAGTCCGCGCGCGCGATCGCGGACGACTGGGTGCGCATGACCTTCTCGAACGACCCGGGCTTCGTCGGTCCGGTGGTGGACATGATGATGGCCTCGCGCGAGGCGGCGGTCGACTACATGACGCCGCTGGGCCTGGCCCACCAGATGGGGGCCGGCAGCCACTATGGGCCGGCGCCGTGGGACCACAGCCTGCCGCGTGCGGACTGGAACCCGACGTACTACAACCGCGCCGACGCGCGCGGCATCGGCTTCGATCGTACCGCCACCGGCAGCGACGCGGTGGCGCAGTACGCGCCGCCGCTGGCGCGCTGTCTTGCCGACCTCGCCTGCGTGCCGGACGCGTATCTGCTCTGGTTCCACCACGTGCCCTGGACGTACCGCATGCGCTCCGGCGCCACGCTGTGGCAGGCCCTGGTGGAGCACTACACGCGAGGCCTCGATGCGGTGCAGACGATGCGTGCGAGCTGGCGCGGCCTGCAGGGCCACGTCGATGCCGAACGCCAGCTCAAGGCCGCCGCATTCCTGGCCATCCAGCAGCGCGAGGCGCAATGGTGGCGCGACGCCAGCATCGCCTACTGGCAGAGCCTCAACAGCCTGCCGCTGCCGCCCGGCTACGCGCCGCCGGCGCATCCGCTGCGGTACTACGAATCGCTGACGTTTCCCGACGCCCCGGGCCAGAGCCGATAGAGGATGAAATCCGCCATGCCTGTCCATCGTTCGCGTGCGTTATTTGCCGTGCTGGCCACGGTGATGTCACTGGCCACCGCATCCGTGGCCCGGGCCAGCGACAACAGCGTGCCGTTGCTGAGCGCGTTGTTCCAGGATCACGCGGTCTTGCAGCGTGACCGCCCGATCCCGGTCTGGGGCCACGCCGCAGCGGGCCAGACGGTAACCGTCTCGCTCGGCGGCGGCCAGGCGCGGACGCAGGCCGACGCCCGGGGCCGCTGGCAGGCGAGGTTGCCGGCGCTGCACGCCGGTGGCCCGTACACGCTGACGGCGAAGACGGCCGACGGCTCGATCCAGACCGTGCACGACGTGCTGGTTGGCGACGTCTGGCTGTGTTCGGGGCAGTCGAACATGGAGCTGCCGGTGAAGCGCACGCTCAACTGGCCCGCCGAAGTCTCCGGCGCGAACGACGACGCCATCCGCATGCTCATCGTGGGCAAGCAGGCAAGCGTCACGCCGCGCGCGGACTTCGGCACGCCGGTGGCCTGGCAGAAGCCCACGCCCGAGGCGACCGCGGAGTTCTCGGCTACGTGCTACTACTTCGCGCGCGAGCTCAGGAAGCGGATCGACGTACCGATGGGGCTGATCGACGACGCCTGGGGTGGCGCGCAGATCCAGGCCTGGATGAGCGCCGCGGCGCTGCGCACGGCAGGTGGTTACGACATCGCGCTCGACCTGCTGGACCAGTACGCGCACGATCCGGTGGCGGCAAACGCGGGCTGGGGCCGGCAGTGGGAAACCTGGTGGCGCAAACGCCCGCAGGCAAGGCCGGGCGACGAGCCGTGGCGCCCGCAGCTTGCCACCGCCGCCGACTGGCATCAGGCCCCGCCCGGCCTCGGCGCCTGGAGCACATCGAATGTGCCGGCGCTGACCGGCTTCACCGGCATGGTCTGGTTCCGCAGCACGGTGACGCTCAGCGCCGCGCAGGCGGCGCGCGGCGCGACGCTGGCCATGGGCCTGGTCGATGAAGTCGACGAGACCTGGGTCAACGGCCGCGCCGTGGGCAGCGCCTACCTGGATGCGGCGCGCGAGTACCGCCTGCCGCCGGGTCTGCTGCACGCGGGCGTCAACACGATCGTGGTCAACGTGCTCAACACCTATGGCGACGGCGGCATGCTCGGGCCGGCGTCCGCCCGCGCGTTGCATTTCGACGACGGCAGTTCGGCGCCGCTGGACGGCCCCTGGATGTATCGCGTCGTGGCGAATCCCCTCGGCCAGCCGCCGCTCGCGCCGTGGCTGTCGGCGGCCGGCCTCACCACGCTGCACAACGGCATGGTCGCACCGCTGGGCAACTACGCCGTGCGCGGCACGATCTGGTACCAAGGCGCCTCCAACACCGGCGATGCCGGCGCCTACGCCGGGTTGTTGCGCGCCTACCGCCGGCAGATGCGGGCGCAGTTCGGGAACGACATGCCGCTGCTGATCGTGCAGTTGGCCAACTACGGGCCGGCGCCCACGCAGCCGGCCGAAAGCGGCTGGGCGCAGTTGCGCGAGGCGCAGCGCCAGGTGGCTGCCGACGACGCGCGCAGCGCGCTGGCGGTGACCATCGATATCGGCAACGCCTACGACATTCATCCGGCCAACAAGCAGGAGCTTGGCCGCCGTCTGGCGCGCGTGGCGCGGCAGGTGGTCTACGGCGAGCACGTACCGTCGCCATCGGGGCCGGTACCGCTGTCGGTGCGGCACGCAGGCGACGCGGTGGTGGTTCGCTTCGGTCAGCTCGAAAATGGGCTGGTGGCGCACGGCGCCGATGACGCGATCGGCTTCGAGTTGTGTGGTGCCGATGCCGGGTCGTGCCGCTACGCGCGGGCGACGATCCATGGCGACACGGTGATCTTGCACGCGCCCGACGCAGCATCGGCCACGCGCGTGCGCTATGGCTGGGCCGACAATCCCGTGGTCACCCTGTTCGACGGCAACGGCCTGCCGGCCGGACCGTTCCAGTTGCCGATCCCCTCGCCGGGAGCCAGCCATGAATGAGCATCGCGCAAGCTCCGGTCTATTCGTGCGGGGACGGCGCACGCGTGTCCGGCTCGGCCTGCTGGTGGCGGCCCTCGTGCTGCAGGCGCTGCCCGCGCAGGCGCAACAGCCGGTGCGGTACGACTGGTTCTCCTACACCGGCCACGACGCGGGCTTCGCGCAACCTCTGCCGCCCGACGGCTACCGCAACCCGGTGCTGGCGGGCTTTCACCCGGACCCGTCGGTCGTGCGCGTCGGCGACCGCTTCTACCTGGTCAACTCCAGCTTCGCCTATTTCCCCGGCATCCCGGTGTTCGAAAGCCGCGACCTGGTGCACTGGAAGCAGATCGGCAACGCCATCGACCGGCCTTCGCAACTGCACTACGACGGGCTGGGTGTGTCGCGCGGCGTGTTCGCGCCGGACATCGCCTGGCACGACGGGGTGTTCTACGTGCTCAACACCTTCGTCGACGGCGGCGAGAACTTCCTGGTCACGGCCAGCAACCCGGCCGGACCGTGGTCCGACCCGGCCTGGCTGCCCGGCGTCGACGGCATCGATCCGTCGCTGTTCTTCGACCACGACGGCACGGCCTACCTGCTCTACAGCGGCGAGCCGCCAGGAGGTTCGCGCTACAACGGCGATCGCGCGATCTGGATGCAGCATTTCGACACCGCGACGATGAAGCCGACCGGCCCGCGCCGGATCGTGCTGCACGGTCCGGTCGAGGGCATCGATCACCCGATATGGTACGAGGGCCCGCACGTGTACCGGCGCGACGGCTGGTACTACCTGTCCTGCGCCGAAGGCGGCACCAGCGTGCAGCATTCGCAGATCGTGCTGCGCAGCCGCTCGCCGTGGGGGCCGTATCGACCGAACCCGCACAACCCGATCCTGACCCAGCGCGACCTGCCCGCCGGACGCGCCGCGCCGATCATCAATGCCGGGCACGCCAGCCTGGTCGAAGCCCCAGATGGCAGCTGGTGGTCGATCTTCCTGGCCAGCCGCGCCTATGACGAGGTGCGCTTCAACACCGGCCGCGAGACCTTCCTGTTGCCGGTGCGCTGGACGGACGGCTGGCCGTCCATTCTTCCGCATGGCGAGGTGATCCCGCGAGTCGCGACCGGACCCGCCTTCATGCCGCGCAGCACCCCGCAGGCGCCGCTCAGCGGCAACTTCACCTGGCGCGACGATTTCAGCGAGACGACGCCGGGCCGCGCGTGGATGTACCTGCGCACGCCCACGCGTCCCTGGGTCGACCTGAAAACGACGCCCGGCTGGCTGGCGATCCAGCCGCTGCCCGAGGGCCTGGACTCGCTGCACAACCCCTCGTTCCTGGCACGTCGCCAGCAGCATCTCTCGTTCGACGCCAGCACCGCGCTCCGGCCGCCGGCGCAAGCTGGCGTCGACGCCGGCATCGCCGTCTTCCAGGGCAGCACGCACTGGTACTTCCTCGGCGTGCGCCGCGTCGGCGAGGCGTGGGAGGTGTTCCTGGAAAAGGACGGCGGCAAGCAGCCGCAGGTGATCGCGCGCGCCCGCGTCGCCCCGCGCGGCGAACTGAAGCTGCAGGTTTCCGGCGACCGCGGCCGCTACGCATTCGCCTACGACGCGGACGGCAAGGGCTGGCGCTGGCTGCAGCGCGGCGACGACGCCACCATTCTCAGCACCGACGTTGCCGGCGGCTTCGTCGGCGTGGTGCTGGGGCCGTATGCGCGGGTGGCGAAACCCGCCGGCAACCACTGATCAAGCGAGGAAAGCGACATGCAAACCATCCAACGCGCGTCCGGACCGGTGACCGTCTGCGCCACGATCGCCATGCTGCTGGCCGCCGCCTGCCCCGGCCATGCCACCGACGCCACGCGAGCTGCGGATGCGACACCCGCCTGGCGCGATACGTCGCTCGACTTCGACCGGCGTGCCGCCGACCTGGTATCGCGCATGACGCTGGAGGAAAAGATCGCCCAGATGCAGAACGCCGCGACGGCGATCCCGCGCCTGGGGGTACCCGCCTATGACTGGTGGAACGAGGCGCTGCATGGCGTAGCGCGCGCCGGCACGGCCACGGTGTTCCCGCAGGCGATCGGCCTGGCGGCAACCTTCGACGTGCCGCTGATGCACCGGGTGGCCACCGCGATCAGCGACGAGGCGCGTGCCAAGCACGATGCGTTCGTGCGCGAGGGCAAGCGCGAGCGCTACCAGGGCCTGACCTTCTGGTCGCCGAACATCAACATCTTCCGCGATCCGCGCTGGGGCCGTGGCCAGGAAACCTATGGCGAGGATCCCTACCTCACCGCGCGCATGGGGGTGGCCTTCGTCGACGGTCTGCAGGGCGACGACCCGACGTATCGCAAGCTCGATGCCACGGCCAAGCACTTCGCGGTCCACAGCGGGCCGGAATCGGAGCGCCACCACTTCGACGCGCGGCCGTCCGAGCGCGACCTGTACGAAACCTACCTGCCGGCGTTCCAGGCGCTGGTGCAGGAGGCCCACGTCGATGCCGTCATGAGCGCCTACAACCGCGTGGACGGCGCCCCCGCCACCGGCAGCAAGCGCTTGCTCGGCGACATCCTGCGCTCGGGCTGGGGGTTCAAGGGTTACGTCGTGTCCGACTGCGGCGCGGTGGCGGACATCTTCCAGCACCACAAGCTCGTCGGTACCGCCGAGCAGGCCGCTGCCCTGGCCGTCTCTGGCGGCGTCGACCTCAACTGCGGTACGACCTACGCCAGCCTGGCCAAGGCGGTGCACGACGGCCTGGTCGATGCATCGGTCATCGACACGGCCGTGCAGCGGCTGATGCTGGCCCGGTTCCGCCTGGGCATGTTCGACCCGTCGGCGAAGCTGCCGTGGTCGCACCTGCCGGAGCTGTCCGCGCAACTGCCCGCGCATGGCGCACTGGCGCGCACGGCGGCGCGCGAATCCATGGTGCTGCTGAAGAACGACGGCCTGCTGCCCCTTCCCCGGACGCTGAAGCGCGTTGCGGTGGTCGGCCCCACGGCCGACAGCGTGGCCGCCCTGCTCGGCAATTACCACGGCACGCCGCTGGGCCCGGTGACCGTGCTGGCCGGCATCCGCGAGGCCCTGCCCCGCGCACGGGTGGAATACGTGCAGGGCGCGGACCTGGTCGAGGGCGTGAAGCAGCCCATCGACTCAGGACAGTTCGAGGCGGCGCTGGACGCGGCGCACCGGGCCGAGGTGGTGATCTTCGTCGGCGGCTTGACCGCCGACATCGAGGGCGAGGAAATGCCGGTCCACGCCCCGGGCTTCGATGGCGGCGACCGCACCAGCCTGCGCCTGCCGGCGCCCCAGCTGAAACTGCTGAAGGCCCTGCAGGCCACCGGCAAGCCGGTGGTGCTGGTGCTGACCACCGGCTCGGCGCTGGCCGTCAACTGGGCGGCCCAGAAGTTGCCGGCGATCCTGCTGGCCTGGTATCCGGGGCAGGCGGGCGGTCATGCGGTTGCCGACGTGCTGTTCGGCGATGCCGACCCCGCGGGCCGCTTGCCGGTGACCTTCTACACCGGCGTGCAGCAATTGCCGCCGTTCGACGATTACGCGATGAAGGGCCGTACCTATCGCTACTTCGACGGCCATCCGCTTTTCCCGTTCGGCTACGGCCTGTCGTACACGCATTTCGACTACGCCGACCTGCACCTGGATCGCACCGCGCTGGATGCCGGCGAGTCCATGCGGATCACGCTGACGGTGAAGAACACCGGCCAGCGCGCCGGCGATGAAGTCGTGCAGTTGTACCTGCGCGCGCTGGACGCGCCGCATGCACATGCGATCAAGTCCCTGCGCGGCGTCCGACGCATCTCCCTCAATCCCGGCGAACAACGCGTCGTATCCTTTGACATCACGCCGCAAGCCGACCTCAGGTATTACGACGCCGCGCAGCATGCGTATGCGGTCGACCCGGGCCGCTACCAGGTGCAGGTGGGCGCCTCCAGCGCCGACATCCGCGTGGCCGGGGATTTCAGTGTGCGGCGTTGAGTGAGGCGCCGGCGTCCGTCTCTTTGGCGATCGCCGCTGCGGCCTGGGCGGCGAGAATCCAGTCGGTGGCCGCGCCGATGGTCGTCTCGTGCTCGAACCAAAGCATGCCGAAGTCGTCGACGGATTCGGGAAAATCCGGCTTGACCACGATGTAGCCGGGAACCATCCCGCCGGGGATGTAGCCCTGGTCGCCACGATTGTTCGAGTACGTATGCAGCGTCGAGACGGTGCCGACGCCGGCAATCCAGGAAGTGCCGGAAACCGGGTGCGTGCCCAGCAGGTAGTTGACGGCACGCAGGGTGGGCTCCGGGCTGACCACGTCGGGGAAGGCGTGGTGCAGGAAATACATGGCGACGCCAAAGCGCGCCACCTGCGCGGCATTGCCCCAGCCGCCCGCGGACGGCGGCACGCCGAACGGAGTACTGGCCATCCGCTTGTGCATCTCCGGCAGCCAGGCCTCCAGCGCTTTCCTGAAGCGGGCGGCCTCGGCCGGGGCGAGGTAGGGAAGCGCCCGCACCGCGGTCCATCCCCGGTCCGTCATGTCCTGCACGACGGACGGGAACAACGCCTCGACACGCTGCCGGTACGGCTCGGCGCCTCGCGTGGCGATCATCAGTTCCAGCGCCGCCGCCCACTGGTACGACGGGCTCGGTTGATCGAACCGCCCCGCCACCTCGGGTCCGGGGTGCGCCTGCTCGCGTTGCCAGAGCGCGATGGCGGACTGCAGACACTCCTGCGCAAGCCCGTCATTCCAACCCTTCAACGCGGCCGAGGCGGCGGCCAGCGAGGCGATGGCGGAGTAGTCCATCGACGCGTTGTAGTTGGTCCACGCCCAGCGATCGTCCGGCGCACCGGCATGGCTTCCATCCACTCCGCTGCCATCGGCCCGCGAATCGTGGATGCGCCCGTCCGTCTGCGAGGCGGCATCCCCGATGAACGTGTACTGCGCCAGGGTGGAGGCGTGGATGCCCATGATGGGATGGCCGAACGCACGGATCTGCGCCATCGTCTGCAGCACGCCATGCTCGACCTGCTGGACGACATCGGGGATGCCGTCGGGCTGGTGCATCACCACGCTGCGCGCCTGCTCGTCGACCGTGAGTTCATCCCATGTCGGCCGGAACGTGCTCCAGCTCAGGGCCAGGTTGCGGATGGTCTGCAACTGGTCGAACACGTCGTTGTCGAAATCCCCGGCGTCGAACCAGCCACCGACATCCAGGCCCGGGACGTGCTCGCCGGGCTCGAACGGGGAGTAGGTCTGCGCGCCCATCCAGTAGCCGTCGAACGAACGCACCTCGGGCGGCGCTTGGCGCGCATCGTCCCCGTGCGCGACGCCATGCCAGACACGGTAGGCGTCACGCACGGCGACGTGATCCATCTGCACCGCCATGAATCCGTCCAGGCTGGTTTGCCAGGTGTGGTCGTAGACGTCGTCGGCAATGCGGAACGGCGCCGTTTGCTGGTCGGCGTATTCGATCTTGTACAGGCCCGGCTGGCGCGTCGAGGAAAAATCGAAGGTCGCGTACGCGTAGCGCAACCACGGTTGCGGCGTGGAGACCTGCGCCTGGTAGACCTTCTCGAACGTGCCCTCGGCGGACAGCCGCAGCAGCGATGCCGTCTTCGGGGCATCGCCGGCCGGGTCCAGTTCGATCACCGCCACCTTGGGGAATCGCGGCGCATAACCCACCTGGCTGTGCGCGATCACCGGCGCCCGGGTCCAGCCCGGCACGGAGGCCAGCTGGACATGCCACACGATCGCGTCCGTGGTCTTTCCCGGCGGCACCAGCGAACGCGCCACGAACCAGCCGTTCTGGGCCTGGTTGCGCCCGTCGTAGAGCCGCACCTCCGCGTCCTCGGAGCTTATGCTGACGCGATGCAACCGGTCCTCGGGTACCAGCGTCACGCGGTGTCCCGCGGCGAAGGCACGCGGAACCATGTGCTGCCGGGTCGCGCGCCACTGTTCGACATACCACGGCAAGGGAGGCGCTCCGCGCGCCGGCGGATCGGCGACCATCCGCCCCTGCGGATCACGCGGCAACATGCCCCGGACGACCCCGTCGACCTCGTAGGCCTGGTCCGCGTAGATGGACGGGAGAAACTCCAGGTTGTAGCCGACCCGGCCCACCGCCGCCTCCGGCAGCGGTTGGTCGAGATCCAGGCTGACACGGAATCCGCCTGGCTCCGGCGTGACGTTGATGTGGTAGTCGAGGTGATACGCGGGATACGACAGCTGCGCGACGAGCCGACCGTGGGCACGGTCGGTCCACCGTCGCACCAGATGCGGAATGCGACTCCATTGTTCCGGCGTGGGCGAGAAACGCAGGCTGCCGTTGGTCGCGATGCGGCGACCGTGCAGGATGATCTGCAGGGCTGCGTTCTTCTGGTCGAAGAAGATCGGGCTGTAGCTGTCGGCGTAGAGCATGACGCTCGCCCCGTTGCCCCGGAGATATCCCGTATCGGTCAGCGCCAGACCCGGCGCCTCGCCGGAAGCCCACGCGTTCGCCAACGAGGCGACCGCAAGCACCAGTGACAGGCAGCCCAGCCACCCCCTGCGCGACACCAACCCGCCTCGATGCGAACGACCATGCATGTTTGCCATCCGGACCTCGCCCGTGCGCGCTTACGCCACGTCGATGAAGGTGTTGATCGACAGCCGCCCGTCGAGCGGATCGGCTGGCGGAACATGCCGGTCGTCGACGCAGGCCGAGTGCAGCGAATTGCGCCGATACACGATCATGCGGTTGAACACGGCCTCCACCCTGGCGATCTGCTCGAACAGCGCCGTGCTGCCGTTGATGTAGCCGGGAGCGGGCACATCGCTGCCATGGCTTTCGGCTTCGAGCCGGCGGAAGTAGGCCTCCCGTCGCGACTTGTCGACATACGCGAAGCCGGTCTGGCGGTGCCGATAGAACGCGGTGCCACCCCAGTCGCCGTGGAACAGGTAGTGCACGGTCGCCAGTCCGTTGCCGTCGTCCGAATCGATGTGCGGCACCCGTTGCAGGAAGCGCAATTCCGCCGGCGGCGTGGCGACCAGGGAGTAATGGCACATCGAGAACCGGAAACGGCCGGGCCGGATCCCGAAGTGCTCCGGCAACAACGGGTTCAGTACTGATTCGAGCAAAGGCCCGTACATGGCCGGAGCGCCGGTACGCGCCCCCGGAAAGTGCTCGCCCATGGGACCGAAGGCCCGGCGCACGGCCCGGCGTACCAGCCGCTCGGGATCGGCGACAAGCTGGTCGATGACCAGCAACGGCGCCCCCTCGTCGCCGATGCTGCGCTTCTCGATGCGGATGTCGTGATGGCGTTCGATCAGCATGGCGCGAGCCGTTCCGGTCACGCCGTCGCGGTCGGGCGCTTCATGTTCCACACTTCCGGCGCTGCCTTGCAGTAGCGATCGATGAAGACCTGCTGCAGCGGCATCCGCGGGACCGCGCGATCGATCGGCCCGCGGATGCTGTCGAGCAGGCGGCGCAGGTCGGCATCGGACAGTTCGCGCGGCAGCGGGTGGTGCTGTTTCGGCATCACGCCCTGGCCCAGCAGCACGTGTATCCACGAGGTGGTCGCGAAGAGTTCGGACTGGTCCCTCCACACGTGCGCGCGGTCGCGCCAGGCATCGATGCGGATCTGCAGCGAATCGGGCAGCGACATCTCGCGGCAGCCCTTCCACATCGGCTCGTCACGCTGGTTGGCGTGGTAATGCAGGATGATGAAATCCCGCACGTGCTCCAGCTCGCGACGGCAGTTGTCGTTGTAGATCCGGACCAGCGAATCGGGGATGCCTTCGGACGGAAACAGCTCGACCAGCTGCATCACCGCACTCATGGCCAGGTGGATGCTGGTCGATTCCAGCGGTTCGATGAAGCCGCTGGCCAGACCCAGCGCGACCACGTTCTTGTTCCAGGCCTTCAAGCGGCGCCCGGTGCGGAAGCGTACCGGCCAGGGATCCCTGACCGGCTCGGCACCGACATCACGCAGCAACTTGGCCTGCGCCTCGTCGTCCGACATGTGCCGGCTGTCGTACACCAGTCCGCAGCCGACGCGGTGCTGTACCGGGATGTGCCAGCGCCAGCCGGCTTCATGGGCGATCGCACGCGTGTACGGCACCGGCGACGGGTCGACGGATTTGGTCTGCAGCGCAATCGCGCGGTCGCAGGGCAGCCAGTTGTGCCAGTCCTCGTAACCGGTTTCCAGCGTCTGTTCGATCAGCAGGCCGCGGAAACCGGTGCAGTCGATGAACAGATCGCCTTCGATCACCTGGCCGCCTTCCAGCACCAGCGCTTCCACGTAGCCGCTCTCCGGATGCTGCCGTACCTCCTTGATCTTTCCGTCGATCTGCCTGATCCCGCAAGGCTGGAATTTCTCGCGCAGGAACTTGACGTAGAGCGCGGCGTCCATGTGGTACGCGTAATTGATCTCCGGCTCGTCGGTCAGCGCAAACTGGTTGCCGAGCGAGGCCATCGCTTCCAGGCTGTAGTTGTGCAGCTCCGACTTCATGCCCCGGCGCAGGCTGTCCAGCCAGAAGTGCTCGAAGCCGGCGACCAGCGTGCCCTTGCCGGTGATGCCGAAGGGATGGATGTAGCGGTGGCCGGGTCGCACGAAGTTCTCGAACGAGATCGACAGCTTGAAGGTGCCGGCCACCGCGCGCAGGAATTCCTGCTCGTCGATGTTCATGAACCGGTGGAAATTGCGGATGGGGGGCACCGTGGCTTCACCGACGCCGACAGTGGCGATCGCCGAGGACTCGACCAGGGTGACCTCGAGCTGGTCCTTGAGCTGGTACGCCAGCGCGCTCGCTGCGATCCAGCCCGCCGTGCCGCCGCCGGCCACCACCACCTTGCGTATCCTGTGAGTACCCACGTCGAATTCTCCCCGTTGGTCGTGCCGCATCGTTCCTGCGCATGGCAGGGTTCCGTGCCAGCTGGAACCTTGCCGCCTCCCGCGTGATGGCCGGCGCATGAACCGGATCCAGGCCTCGCCGCCGTTTATCGGTTCAGCCGGTTGATCAGCATCGCCCGCAGTTGCCGCGTCTTGGTTTCGTCGAGCGGCCCCAGCACATCGCGCGCCGCCTCGGGCAGGTGCTCGCCCGCATGCCCGGCGGGGCCGAAAACGTAGTAGTCGAAGATCGCGCGCCATGCGCGCTTTTCCCGCTCGGGGCGGTCGCGGATGCTCCACAGCGCGTGATACAGCGCATGCATCGGCGTTGGCACGTACGCCGGCGCACTGCTCCACCAGTAGTTGACCAGCACGTTGAACGCATCCAGCCCCTCCACGTGGTGCCACCACAGGCTGGGAATGAACACCGCATCCCCCGGTTCCAGCACCGCGCCCTGCGCCGCCGCCAGCGCGTCGCGAAAGCGCGGGTGGCGCGCGAAATCGGGGGAGGTAAAATCGACCACGCTGACCGCCTGTCCTCCCGGCGTCGGCTCCAGCGGGCCCGGATAGAGGTTGGCGATCTGCTCGGGCGGAAACAGCGTGAACCGCCGCCGGCCCACGGCGCAGCAGGCGATGTTGTTCATCGCGTCGTAATGCGCCGAGGCGATGGTACGGTTGCCGATCCACGCACGCGGTGGCGCATCGATGCCGCGGGCGGCGAAGTCCAGGTCATCGACATCGCGGAACCCGGGCAGCAGGTTGTCGACCGGTGCCGAAGCCATGTACCAGGTCGGCGGGTGCGGATCGTCGAGGTGCGCGGCTATGGCATCGAGCAGTTCGTCCAGGCTGCCGCGCCGGACCTCGCAATTGATCGCGCTGAAGTCGTCGGTGTAGAACACCCGCCCGGCGATGTCGGGCGCACCATACGAATACTGGATCGGGCGATGGCCGTCGAAACCACGCAGGCAGGCCATGGCGTCCGCCACCGAACGCCGCCCCGCCTGCGTCAGCTTCCAGTCACGTGCCAGGCCACGCAGGACGACGGGCTCTCCTGCGGCAAGCAGCTCGTCCAGGGGCAGTGCGTCGGCCTGGACATCCGATCGTTCGCGGATTCTGGCAACGGATTCCGTCATGGCGATCAGCCCGCGTTCGCGGCGATTTCCTCGCGGCTCAGGCGGCGCTGCTTTTCGGCCATCAGCCGGCGCAGGTTGTGCATGGACGCCAGTACCAGGTAGGCGCCTTCGAGATATCCCGAGCGGTGCAGCACGTGCAGCGATTCGGCATCCAGTGCGGCCAACCGTTCACGGTCGATGCCGAGCAGGCCGGTGACATTGGCGCCATGCGTGTCGTCGAACTTGATGTCGAGCGTGATCGGCTGGATCAAGCCCATGGAATCGAAGATCTCGTACATCGCCTTGCCGCCATCCACGCCATCGCGGATGCCGCGCAGCACGGTGGCGACCTGCTCCAGATACGGGCTGTTGCCGCCCTGCGGAAGAAATACCGGCTCACCCTCGTCGAAGCTGACGCGGGGATGGTCGAGGTCGACGTGGATGACCGCCTCGCAACGCCGTTCGCCGTCGACATCCTGCTCCTGGAAACCGATCAGGAACGGTCCGCGGGCGATGTGGCCGGGCAGATAGCCGGCGTTCCAGCGTTCACCCTGGAGATACAGGTTTTCGTCGCGGGCAAAACCCAGCAGGGCCACGGAGCGGTACTCGCCGGTCTCGCTGTCCTTCTGGAAGAAGATCGGATATTCGCGCTGCAATTCGGCGTATTCGGTGGGGTAGGCCGGCACCATGCCCACATCGTCGCCAAAGGCCCGACCGAAGCGGGCGGCGATGCGCAAATCCTTGTGCGCCACGTTGTTGAGCAATTCGTAACGTGCCATTCGGCTCCCCGGGGAATCGCCTTTCACGCCGTTGCACCTGCAAGGCGATGTTACCCGCATGCCCCGCATGCCGGGGCCACGGACACGCCGTGGCCCCGCTCCTTTCCTGCCGACGGGTCAGAACTTGTAGCGTACGCCGAGCGCATAGCGCGGCTTGTTGTCTACCAGTCTGACGAACTCCTTCTCCGAGCGTGCGCGCCAACGGACATCTTCGCCCGTCAGGTTGATGCCTTCCAGCTGGAACGACAGATGATCGTTCCAGTTGTAGTTGATGCTCAGATCGTACTGGTGATACGCGTCGACATAGTACGGGTTGCGGTTCTGGTTGTTCTGGTTGGTCGCGGTCAGGAACTCGCCGCGCCAGTTCCAGGCCAGACGCACCGAGAAGTCGTACTTCTCGTACATCAGCACGACATTGGCGCTGTCACTGAGGCCGGTCAATGCGAACTGATCGACGCCCGGGTCACCGGCATCGTCGTAGTGCACGTCACCATCGACCTTGGTGTAGTTCGCCAGGATGCCGAAGCCGGTATCGCCCAGGAAGTACTGACCACCCAGCTCCCAGCCGTGCAGCATCGCCTTGTGGACGTTGGCGGGCTTGCTTATCGAGTAGTCGTACAGCGGGTCATCCGGATTGGCGGTGATGTCGTACTTGCTTTCCAGGGCCAGCGACTGGGCATCGGTACCGTCGTAGGCGGCCAGCCCGCCGGTCTCCGGGTTCGACAACATCGCCACCGTGGCGAACAGCGTCGTGTCGTTCACCTCGCATGGCGCTCCCGTCTGGGCCGTGCACGCGGCGCTTTCGAGGAATGCCTTGGCCTGCTGTGCCCGGGGACCGGAGGTGGGGTCACGCAGGCCGTACAGGTTGCCGGTCGTCACCGAGGTACCGATGAAGTTGTCGACACGCTTGTCCCAGAACGTCACCGACACATAGCTGGACGGCGCGAAATACCAGCCCAGGCCGAGATCGAGGTTGTCGGACGACAGTGGCTTCAAGCCCGGGTCGTTGTCGCTGCCACCGGCACGGGATGATGGATTGATGAGGATCGATCCGGTCGGACTGTTCGCGGTGGCACCCGCGTAAAGGTTGCTGTAAGGCGCCCGCGCAATCGTCTTGCTGTAGGAGGCACGTCCCTTCAGCGAGTCGGTGAAGTCGACGCTGAAGTCGACGTTGGGAAGCAAATTGCTGTAGCTGCCGCTCGCGCTGACCGGCTGGACCGTCGTGCCGACCGGGGTCTGGAAGTCATTGTTCGACTGCCAGATGATTCCGCTCGGAACCCCGACTTGCGAGGTGGAACTGACGTCGGTCTGCTCGTAGCGCAGGCCGAAGCGGGTGTTGGTGGGCAGGCTGCCCAACTGGCCGTCCAGCACGATCTGCGCATAAATGGCCTTGGTGTTTTCGACGACGACATTGTCGGCCTGCAGCGTCGGGCTGACCCTGAGGTTGGCTTCGGGATAATGGGAAACCGCCCATTTGGCGAGTTCGTCGGCATTGCCGATCCACGTGCTCTGTGCGATGCCATCGGTGTTGTAGCCGGAGAACAGGCCCACCGTGTTGACCGCCTTCAGGTGGTCCATCAGGTCGGGGTACAGGCCTGCATCGTCCACGCCCCAGCCGCCCAGGTTCTGGTAGTTCTGGGCCGCCTGGGTACGGTGCAGTTTGGTTTTCGAAAGATCTGCGCCGAACTGGAAGCGGCCGTTGTCGAACTCCAGGTCGCCACCGAACTGCGCTTCCTTGACTTCGGTGGTCTGCCCCTGCGCATCGATGCGCAGGGGTTGCGCGCCGAGGTTGTTGGCCGCGAAGGGCACGTTGACCTGGCCGGCACCGGTGGAATCCGTCGTCGGGTACCAGGTACGCGTTGCAATCGGCAGGCCGTTGTTGAAGAAGAACTCCTGCGCCCACGAGCCACCGCACTGCGGACCGGTTGCGCAATTGTTGGTGCCGGCGATGCTGATCTGGGTGGCGCCACCACCCGTCAGCGGGTCGTTGGGCAGGCTCTGGCTCTTGGCGTCGTGCAGATCCAGGGTCAGCGTGAGGTCGTCCGTGACGGCCCACTCGGTATTGAAACCGACGTCATCCAGCTTGTATTTCTGCATGTAACGCTGTTGTTCCATGCCGAAATCCTTGGTCTGCACCACATCGCGCATGTACGTCGGCGTGGCCACGGCATTGTCGGTGTCGAACGTCACGTCGGTGAAGTTCTGTTGCTGCAACCACATGCTCTGTTCGCCGCGGTTGGCATTGATGTTGTACCGGGAGTACAGGTAGTCCAGCGTCATGGTCAGGCCATCGAGAGGCCGAAGCTGGAACACCGCGTGGGCGTTCTTGCGCTTGGTCTCGAAGTCGTAGTACGCGTAGCGGACGTCGTTGGGAATCGCATACAGCTGGCCGATGGCCGGCTCGTTGACGATGTTGGTGTTGGCGTTGAAGCCATTCGCGGTACCGGTCCAGGGCTGCACCGCCCAGGTGTTCTCCGTCGCCTGGACCGAGCCGCCGTGGCGCTTGGTGTAGCTGGCGTCGAGGCCGATACCCCAGGTCTTGTCCGGGTTGGCGTAGCTGAAGTTGCCGGAAACTTCCGGCGTGATGCTGGTATCGAACGGCTGGGACTTGTCGAGGATGCCCTTGGTACCGACCGAGCCGATGATCTTGCCGCCGTCGTGATCGAGCGGGCGGTTGGTCCTGATGTCGATGGTGGCGCCCAGCCCGCCACTGGCCACGTTGGCGCGGCCGGTCTTGTAGACCTCCAGGGAGCTGACCCCGTTGGGCGACAACTGGGCAAAGTTGAACGAGCGCGTGCCGCCGTCGACGTTGCCGAGCGGCACCTGGCCCGGCGCACCGAAGGCGTCCGCGCCGGGGATGGTGCGCCCATCGACGGTGATCATGTTGAAATCCGGACCGAAGCCACGGACGGTGACCTGCGAGCCTTCACCGTCGCGACGGTCGATCGAGACGCCGGTGATGCGCTGCAGCGACTCGGCGATGTTGGTATCCGGGAACTTGCCGATGTCTTCGGCGCTGACCGCATCGACGACGCCGATCGCGTAGCGCTTGATGTTCATCGACTGTTCGAGACTGTTGCGCACGCCGGTGACCGTGACGGTCTGCAGGTTGGTCGCCGATGGCTTCTGCGGCTTGTTCGGCGACTGCGAGGTCGAACTCGTCGTCGGAGTCGCCGGTTGCGTGTCTTGCGCGTAGAGCGGATTGATGATGACCACGCCACCGACAATCGTGAACATGACCTTCGACCTGAGGTGCTTCAACTTGAAGTAATTCATACGCGGGCACTCCCCTCCTGGCTGCTGAACGATAGCTGGACGTCGTGCGCGTGAAGTTTTCTTGCGCGCACCGCGGTAGTCGCCTCCGTCGCGGACCTCAACGGATGCGGGCCAGTACAGATCTCCGTGATTTCTTTATCGGGTTCCTCCCCACTTCGCTGGCCGGTTGAAGAAGTCGACGTTTCCGCCCCCCGGAAACGCCTGCAGGCCACGCCTGCCGCCCTGCCTCGCCTGACCAACTCTGAGCCGGACGCCATGAGGCGCCGGATGTCGCCACGCCGCACCGAACAACCCGGCGCGGCCCGTTTGCGCTTGCGTCTGCATGGCGTGCCATGCCGTTTCAGGAACATGATCGCGCTTTTGTTGTTAGCGCTAACATTTCGTTTTTTATCACACTGCCGTGGGCTTGTCCAGCCCCGTGGGCGAGTGCGCCGCGAACCGCCCGAAAGGCAGCTGCGGCCTGCCATTCAGGGCCGGACCGGGCGCGTCCGCAAGCTCATGGTGGCCGCGTCGCCCGCCCGATCCGGCCCCTCTCCTTTTTCGTATCGAACCGCCTGCCGGGAGCGCATCCCGGACGCTCATGCTCCGTAGGGATGCACCGTCGCGATCCGGCCCTGCGCGTCATGGTGCAGTTCCGTCACCTTGATCGAACGCAGGTGGGTGACGCCGCCGGAAAGGACGGCGTCGTGGTAGTACAGCCACCAGCGGCCGCCGAATTCGACGATGGAGTGGTGCGAGGTCCAACCGAGCACCGGCGTCAGCACCACGCCCTGCCAGGTGAACGGGCCGTACGGGTTGTCGCCGACGGCATAGCAGATGCAATGGGTGTTTCCGGTGGAGTACGACAGGTAGTACCGGCCACGGTAACGATGCATCCATGGCCCTTCGAAGTAGCGTCGGTCATGGTCGCCGGCACGCAGCGGCCGACCGTCCTGGTCAAGGATGACGACCTCGCGCGGGGGCTCGGCGAACTGCGTCATGTCCGCGCCCAGGCGCGCCACCCGCGGCCCCAGCGCGGGTTCGTCCGGGGCCGGCTCGTCGTTGTCCGCGGCGTAGGTGTTGTCGCGGTATTTCTGCAGCTGGCCTCCCCAGAGCCCGCCGAAGTACAGGTAGTGGCTGCCGTCCTCGTCGGCCAGCAGCGCCGGGTCGATCGAGTAGCTGCCCTCGATCGGCCGCGGCTCGGCCTTGAACGGCCCTTCGGGCCGGTCGGCGATCGCCACGCCGATCTGGAAGATGCCGTCGGCGCGTTTGGCCGGGAAATAGAGGTAGTACCGGCCGTCGCGGGTGGCGGCGTCCGGCGCCCACATCTGCCGCTCGGCCCACGGCACGTCCCTGACATGCAGGGCCACCCCGCAGTCCACCGCCCCGGCCTGCGGCGAGTCCATGCGCAACACGTGGTAGTCCTGCATGCCGAAGTGGTCGCCGTTGTCGTTGAACGCAATGCCGGCATCGATGTCGTGCGACGGGTAGACGTAGATCTTGCCCTCGAACACGCGCGCGGAAGGGTCGGCCGTGTAGATGTGCGTGACCAGCGGCGGGGAGATCGCCCGGGCGGCCAGTTCCGCCAGCGGCGTCGCGCCGAGGTCGTCGAACGAGGTCATGGCAGAGCTCCTGCATGGAGGCGGCGCGCGCGCAGTTCCTGCTCGATGCGGGATTCCATCGGCTTGTCGATCCCGTACCAGAACAGCAGGCCGACACCCGCCAGGAACGGGATCGCGCAGTACACGCTGATCGCCAGCTTGATGCCGTGCATCACCTGCAGCGACTGCGCCGGCAGGGACGCGTCGTAGCCGTAGATGGCCAGAATTCCCGCCACCAGCGCGCCGCCCAGGCTCAGGCCGAGCTTCAGGCCCACCAGCATGGCCGAGAACACGGTGGCGGTGGCACGGCGGTGGTTCATCCATTCCGAGTAGTCGGCAACATCCGCGGCCATCGCCCACAGCAACGGAATGGTGATGCCGTAGAAAAAGCCGTGCAGGATGTAGGAGACCAGCACCAGGCCGATCGCGTCGGGCGGATAGAACCAGAACGCCAGCAGGAACAGGGTCGATACCAGCAGCGCGCCGCCGAACACGTCGCGCTTGCCGAAGCGCTCGGCCAGTCTTCGCGAGAAGCCGATGCCGATGACCATGAACACGATGCCGCCGGCATTGAACAGGCTGAAGGCGGACGTGGGCGCATCCTGCGGCCACTGGAACCCGGCCAGGCCGATACCGGTCAGCGAGCTGTTCAGGCCGTCGATCATGCCGTTGAAACCGATGCCGTCGAGAAAGCGCGCCAACGGCGCCGGATCCAGGTAGTACTTGAAGTAGTAGACATACATCCCGCCCTTCAGCGCCAGGTTGATGAACACCAGCACCGTCACCGCCAGCACGATCAGCCAGGGCCGGTTGTGCGTCAGGTCGGCCAGGTCCTGGCGGATGCTGGTCTGCTGTTCCGCCACCGGCACGACGCGTTCGCGCGTGGTGAAGAAGGTGATCAGGAAGAACACCGTGCCGACGACCGCGAACAAGGCCATGGTGTTGCGGAAACCCTCGGCCTTGTCGCCACCACCCAGGATCAGCACCAGCGGCAGCAGCAGCACCTGGATGGTGAACTGGGCGATCATCACCGCCACGAAGCGGTAGGCCGACAGGCTGTTGCGCTGGTCCATGTTGCCGGTGATCACGCCGCTCAGTGCCGAGTACGGCAGGTTGTTGGCCACGTAGACCAGCACCAGCAGCGTATAGGTCGCCAGCGCGTAGATCACCTTGCCACCCGCGCCCAGTTGCGGGGTGGTGAAGGTCAGCAGCGAGACCACGCCGAACGGAATCGCACTCCACAACACCCACGGCCGGAACTTGCCCCAGCGCGTGCGGGTGCGGTCGGCAATGAAGCCCGTGACCGGCGTGAACACGAAGGCGCCGAGCAGGCCGACCACGAAGATGATGGTGGCGGCGGTGCCGGCGGGAATGCGATAGACATTGGTGTAGAAGAAGGCGAGGAAAGTGACCAGGGTCTGGAAGATCAGATTGGCGGCCAGGTCACCCAGGCTGTAGCCGATCTTTTCCGTGACCGAGAGTTTTTCCGACGTGCTGCTCATGGAGACCTCGAATGGCGGACGGTTTCCCGATGGCCGGCGTGGGAGCGCATCATGGCCCGGTACAGGGCAGGACGTGATCCGGATCCGTGCCCAGCGCGACGCGGGAGATGTCGATCGTGTAAGCGGCCGCCGTCTCCAGCCGGAACGGCACCTCAATGTGCCGCATGTCGGCACCGGCTGCCTCGAAGCACTTCAGCGGCATGCCCACCTGCAGCCATTGTCCCTTCGGCAGCGCCTTGAGCGCGGCATCCACCGGCACCAGACCCGTGCAGTTCGTGCCGCCGCAGGCCATGCCCAGGGTGAGCTTGCCCGGCGCGAGCGCCTCGATGCGCAGTTCGACGATCAGTTGCACGTCGCCATTGGTCTGGCGCGTGAGATCCAGCGGCGTGTCGGCGCGCAGGACGAACGCGGCCTCGCCCTGGCCCGACCACGCGAGGCGACGCGCGTCCTCCTGGCGCTGGTAGTCCAGCGCACTGATGCGCAGGCTGCCGTCGCGCGTGGCCGATGGTGCCGCCTTGATCGCGATGCTGCCGTCGACGCCGGCCAGGGCCGCGGCGAGTCCAGCGGCCGGTTCGCCCCGTTGCAGGTAGACGCCCGGTGCCGCCACGTTCGCCGGCAAGCCGGACACCTCGGACAAAGGCCCCAGGTCGCCATCCTCTTCGTAGGTCAGCCCGTAGCCGTAGGCAAACTGCGGGTGGTAATCCTCCTGGCCCACGTTCAACGGCGTCTGCATCGCGCTGCGCGGCCACGAGTAGGACAGCTTGCCGTGGAAGTCGTGCTGTACCTTGCCGGCGGCATCGCGCAGCAACACGTCGGCGACACCCTCGCCCTCGGTGCCGGGCAACCACGCGGCGACGAAGGCGTTCGAGGCATTGATCTCGGGGTTGACCCACAACGGCCGCCCGCTCAGGAACACCGACACCACCGCAATGCCCTGCGCGCGCAGGCGCCTGATCAACTCGAGGTCGGCGGGATCGCCCGGCGCGAACGCCAGCGTGGGCACGTCGCCCTGGAACTCGGCATAGGGATGCTCGCCGTAGACCACGATCGCCACGTCCGGCTTGTGCGTGTAGTGGCCGTCCGCCGACAGCTCGACCGTGCCGCCGGCGGCTTCCACCTGCGCGCGGATGCCATGGCCGATCGACGTGGCATGCGGAAAGTCGGCATTGGTGGTGCCGGTGCCCTGCCAGGTCAGCGTCCAGCCGCCACTCTGCTGCGGAATGCTGTCGGCACCAGCGCCGGCCACCAGGATGTGCCGCCGCGGATCGAGCGGCAGCAGATGATCCTGGTTCTTCAGCAGCACCAGCGATTCGCGCACCGCACGCCGCGCCAGCGCGCGATGCGCCGGGCTGCCGATCACGTCGAAATGTCCGCCCAACGGCTGCCTGGACGGCCGGACTGCATCGAACAGGCCGAGCCGCAGCTTCACGCGCAAGATGCGGGACACCGCGTCATCCAGTCGCACCATGGGAATGACGCCCGACTTCACCTCGGCCAGCGTGTGCCGGTACAGCCCGCGCCAGCTGTCCGGCGCCATGTACATGTCCAGGCCGGCGACGATCGCCTGCGGGCAGTCCTCGTTGCTGCACCCCGGGATCTGGCCGTGGCTGTTCCAGTCGCCGACCGCGAAACCCCGGAAGTCCATGCGCTGCTTCAGCACGTCAGTGAGCAGGCCCTTGTTGCCGCTCATCTTCACGCCGTTCCAGCTGGAGTACGAAACCATCACCGACTGCACGCCGGCATCGATCGCGGGCAAGTAACCGGCAGCGGCAATGTCGCGCAACTGCTCCTCGCTGACCTCGGCATCGCCCTGGTCCAGGCCGTTCCTGGTGAAACCGTCACCCACGAAATGCTTGGCGCTGGCGATGACGTGCGCGCCGTCCAGGAACTGCGGCGTGCCGGGCTTGCCCTGCAGTCCCTCGACCGCCGCCGCCGCGTACTGCGCCACCAGGGCGGGATTCTCCGAATAGCCTTCGTAGGTACGGCCCCAGCGATCATCCTGCGGCACGGTGAGCGTGGGCGCGAAAGCCCAGTTGATGCCCGCCGCGCGCGCCTCTTCCGCGGTAGCCCGGCCGATCGCCTGGATCAGGGCGGGATCGCGGGTGGCGCCCAGCGCGATGTTGTGCGGAAACACCGTGGAACCGGACACGTCGTTGTTGCCGTGCACCGCGTCCGCACCGAACAGCAGCGGGATCGCCACGCCGCCGTCGCGGGTGTCCATCGCCGCGCGATGAAACGCATCGGACAATGCCAGCCACTTTGCCGGTCCGGCCACCCGGCCGCCACCCGGCTTGGAATTGCCGCCGGCGAGGATCGAACCGAGCCGGTACTTGCGCACGTCCTCGGGGGTGACGCTGCCGATGTCGGCCTGGATCACCTGGCCCACCTTGTCACGCAGCGACATCTTCGCCATCAGCGCGCGCACGCGCTGCTCCAGTTCCGCATCGGGCGGCAAGGGCCAATGCCCTTGCGGCCACAGCGCGGGATGGACCTCGGGATGCGACGGAACCTGCGCGGCCCCCGTCTGCGCCAGGCCGAGCGCGGCGAAGGACAGGCCCGCGAGCAACACGCATGCACAACGCAACGCGCACTTCCTGCACAAGATCCATCGCATGGCGATCTCCCCCGCTCTTTGCACGAAACGGACGGCGCAGCCCGAACCCTCCCCCCGGATGGTCGTGCCAGGCAACGGAAAAAATGATAGCGCTATCACTTTCGTTCCACAACCACGGACGAAAGTGTTCCGCGATCGCTTGTGCAGGCGTCTGCGCCACGGCTTCCAGCGCCTGTCGGGGTGCCCCCGCACGCAGGCATCACGCAGACGCGCGCTCACCGCGTCGCCCGACCACGCGGACCCGGGGCCGCGGCTTCGGTCGCTCCGGCAGGCGATCAGGCCATGACCCGGCCGGTCATGGCAGATGGATCTCCAGGCCGCAGTGGAAGCGGCGCTCCGCACCGGCCGCCAGGGTGATGGCGTCGATGCAGTCGTCGCGATTGAAGGCATCGGTCATCGCCTCCATCGGCTCCAGCGCGATGGAGCGGCGCGCGGCCGCCCCCGCCAGGGTGTCGCCCGTGAACGCCAGGGTGACGCCGGACTGTTGCCACACGACCACGGCCAGGCCACTGTCGGGATCGCGCAGGCGGGTGCGCACACGGCCATCGGCATCGACCTGCGGATCGGCAAAACCGGTGTCCATGACACAGCCGCCGATGCGGCGCGGCTGGCGGAAATCCAGCGGCGGCACCGCATCCAGCGGTTGCAGCGCCGAGGCCCCCGGCAACGGGATCAGCCTGTCGTCGGTGCGGACCGCCTGGTGCGCGGGCAGTTGCAGTTCGCAATCGGCGATGCCGTCCTCGCGCAGGCGCAGATACGGATGCCAGCCGAAAAAGCACGGTGCCGCCTGCTCGCCCACGTTGCGCATGCGCGCCTCCACGTCCAGGCCGCCGGCATGCAGGGTGAACAGCACTTCCAGGTCCAGCGCGAACGGGTAGCCCGGATGCACGCCGGGGCGCAGTCCGTCATGGCCGAAGCGTACGCGGGCGCCGTCATCGTCGGCATCCGCCGACAGCAGCTCGAAATCGGCCTCGCACACGAAACCGTGCATGATGCCGCGCGCGTCGCCGCTGATGCCGGGCTGCAGGTCGCATGCCTTGCCGTCGAAGCGGTATCGTGCGTCCGCGATGCGGTTGGCGAACGGCAGCATGACGGCGAAGCGCGCGCCTTCCTGCGCCTCCAGTGCGTCGGCATCGGCGTAACCGTCGGCAATGTCGTGCAGCCGCTCGCCAAGCGGCACGTGGAAGTCCAGCAGCGTGGCGCCGCGCCGCGCCAGGCGCACCGACATGCCGCTTTCGGAATCGGTCAGCGCCACGACCGGCCAGCGACCCAGGTGTTCATGGCGGATGGCATAACGGGTCATGGGACGATTCCTGCCGACGCGACGATGACCTGACCATGGTAGCCCGACTCGTTTTCAACCGGCGTCCTGCCCATCGACGTCCGGCACGCCGACCACGCCGTCACGTCCGCCTCCGCGCACGACGACCGACGGATAGGAATCGTGCCGGCGCTGGCAACGAGTGAGGTATGCGTTCCTACAGGCGCGTCGACGGCGATGGCGCACGCGCCAGCGCCCAGACATCCACGCGCGGCACGCCGACGCGCTTGAGCACGCTGGCGCATTCGGCCAGCGTGGCGCCGGTGGTCATCACGTCGTCGAGGATCGCCACGTGCGCAGGCGGCGCCAGCCCGGGACACAGCGCGAACGCGTCGCGCA
This sequence comes from Rhodanobacter lindaniclasticus, assembly GCF_004799035.1. Lineage (GTDB taxonomy): Bacteria > Pseudomonadota > Gammaproteobacteria > Xanthomonadales > Rhodanobacteraceae > Rhodanobacter > Rhodanobacter lindaniclasticus. The sequence continues at coordinate 23,310 of NZ_MWIO01000020.1, read as the reverse complement.
CGTTGCGGCGACGGTCGACCGCGTCCAGTTCGGTTTGCGCGTCGGTGCGCCGCGAGCGCTGCAGCACATCGTGGCGCAGCGGCACACCCAGCGCACGCGCCAGCGGCCGGGCCAGTTCCAGCGCCTGGTTGTAGCCGCGCTGGCGCAGCCGGCTTCGATGCAGCGGCACGGTGATCAGCAGCGAAGGCCGCTCGATCGGGCGTGGCTCGTTCTGCCACAGGCCAGACAATACGCGACCGGCAGCGAGGTCGCGGCCGAACTTGAAGCGCGATTCCAGCCGATCCAGCGGCCAGCCGTAGCGGAACGGAGCCCATGCCGCGTCCCACGGCGGCGCATGCTGCTGACACTCGCCGCACAACACAGCCGCGGTCGCCAGCGGCAACGCGCAGCGTGCGCAGCAGTTGCGGTTGCGCGGCATCTCTGCGGCGCAATCGGCGCACAGATCCATGCCGTCGCCCGGTGCGTCGCACAACAGGCAGCGCAGCGGCAGCAGCCATCGCTGCAGCGCAGGCCAGGATCGCAGCAGGCTGGTCTTGTGCATGGTCTCCCCCGTCCCCGCGTCGACCGATGGTAGCGGCAACCGCGGGTCGCGCGGAGTGCACCCGCGGTCTACACTCGTTCATCAACCGTGGCGTGCACGCCGCGTTTGCGCTTCGCCCATCCTGCCCTGGAGATTCGCATGAGTTCGATCCACGACGACACCGCTGCCCCATCGACCTGGCCCGCGATCGCGGGCACCGCGCTGCGGGTGGCCTTCGGCGTGATCTGGGCGGTGAGCGCCGCGCTGACCTGGACCGACGGCTTCGCCGACCACTACGTCGGCTACCTGCACAACGCCGCCACCGGCCAGCCAGCGTGGTCGGCGTGGTGGTTCGACATGTGGATCGCGGTGGTCACGCCGCACGTGGGCCTGTTCGTGTGGGCGACGCGGATCGCCGAGACGCTGCTGGCACTGGCCCTGCTGCTGGGCTTCGCGCGCAAGATCACCTACGTCGTCGGCATCCTGTTCAGCCTGCTGATCTGGAGCACGGCCGAAGGTTTCGGCGGGCCGTATTCGGTCGGCGCCAACAACATCGGCGCGGCGATCAGCTTCGTGCTGATCTTCGCCGCGTTGATCGTGATCAACCTGCGCGCCGGTCCCAGCCCGTACAGCCTGGATTACCTGATCGAGAGCCGCTGGCCGCGCTGGCGGCGGTTCTCGGAGTGGAACACGCGGGTGCCGCTGGAACAGGTGCGGCCCCTGTCGTGGCGCGTGCAGGGACCGGCGCTGGCCGGCGTGCTGCTGCTGGTGGCGCTGCTGCTGGCCGGGTTGCACAGCGCACTGAACGTGCGCAGCGCCAGCCCGGCCGCCGCAGCCGCCGCGGTGACGCCGCTGTCGCTGGCCTCCACCCAGCCGATCAAGCAGGCCCGCGACGCGCGCCTGCCGCCGCTGCAGCCGGGCGACAGCGTGGATGTACAGATCACCTCCAGCAACGACACCGTGGAGATCGCCAGTGGCGTGCAGTACCAGGCCTGGACCTTCGGCAAGACCGTGCCCGGCCCGGTGATCCACGTGCGTCAGGGGCAGACGGTGAATGTCACGTTCACCAACCGCGGCACCATGCAGCACTCGGTCGACTTCCACTCGGCGATCACGCCGCCGAGCCTGCATTACGTGGACATCATGCCGGGCGAGTCGATCAAGTTCTCGTTCGTGGCCAAGGTGCCCGGCGCGTTCCTCTACCACTGCGGCACGCCGCCGGTACTGCTGCACATCGGCAACGGCATGTACGGCGCGATCATCGTCGACCCGGCCGAGCCGCTGCCGCCTGCCGCCGAGAGCTACGTGCTGGTGCAGGGGGAGTGGTACACCCAGCAGGTCTCCGGCACGCTGATGGCCGGCAGTTACGAGAAGATGCAGCAGATCCGTCCGGACGAGGTGGTATTCAACGGCACCGCCTTCCAGTACGCGCAGCATCCCTTGACCGCGAAGCCCGGCGACCTCGTGCGCCTGTACGTGGTCAACGCCGGGCCCAACCTGTGGAGCGCGTTTCACGTGATCGGCGCGATCTTCGACAAGGTGTACCCCGGCGGCAACCCGGCGCAGGCCATCGACGGCGTCTCCACCTACTCGGTGGGTCCGGGCGAGGGCGCCGTGTTCGACCTCACCCTGGACGAGGCGGGCCATTACCCGTTCGTGGATCACTCGATGGCGCACGCCGTGCTCGGCGCGCAGGGCATCCTGGAGATCGCCACGCCGGGCGAGGCGCTGGCCAAGCCGCAGATCACCAAGGCACCGGTGGATGTGTCCGCCGTGCCGCCGCCGGCCGCCACCGGCCCGTACAAGTTCGATCCGGCCCACGGCGCGCAGCTCTACGCCACCTACTGCGCCGCCTGCCACCAGCCCACCGGGCTGGGCCTGCCCGGTGCGTTCCCGCCGCTCAAGGGCAACCCCGCCGTGCTGGACGCGGACCCGACCAAGCATCTGGACGTGATCCTGCACGGGCTGCAGGGCGTGGCTATCGACGGCGTCAGCTACCCCAGCGTGATGCCGCCGTTCGCCACCACCCTCAATGACGCGGACATCGCCGACATCGCCAACCACGAGCGCACGTCGTGGGACAACCAGGCCAAGCAGGTGACCGCCGAACAGGTGAAGGCGGTGCGCGACGGCAACAAGTAGCAACGCGGGCATCCGCGCTTCGTCAACCTGAAACATCGGCACCAAGGTTGACGAAGCGGCGGACGCCGCCCACACTGCGCGGCCTCTGACCCAGGAGTCCGCCATGCCCGCTGCCATCCGCCACGACTGGAGCCGCGACGAGGTTGCCGCGCTGTTCGCGCTGCCGTTCAACGAGCTGCTGCATCGCGCGCACGGCGTGCATCGCGAACACCACGATCCCAATGCGGTGCAGGTGTCGACCCTGCTGTCGATCAAGACCGGCGGCTGCCCCGAGGATTGCGCGTACTGCCCGCAGGCGCAGCGCTACGACACCGGCGTGCTGCCGCAGAAACTGCTTGAGGTCGACGAGGTGCTGGCACGCGCCAGGGCCGCCCGTGACGCCGGCGCCAGCCGCTTCTGCATGGGCGCGGCGTGGCGCGGACCGAAGGACCGCGACATCCCCAGGGTCGCCGCGATCGTGCGCGCGGTGAAGGATCTGGGCCTGGAAACCTGCGCCACCCTGGGCCTGCTCGGCGACGGCCACGCGCAGCAACTCAAGGACGCGGGGCTGGACTACTACAACCACAACCTCGACACCGCGCCGGAGTTCTACGGCGAGATCATCCACACCCGCGAATACCAGGATCGCCTGGCCACGCTGGAACAGGTGCGCGCAGCCGGCCTGAAGACCTGCTGCGGCGGCATCGTCGGCATGGGCGAGACGCGCGAGCAGCGCGCCGGCCTGCTGCAGGCGCTGGCCAACCTGCCCGAGCATCCGCAGTCAGTGCCGATCAACCAGCTGGTGCCGGTACCGGGTACGCCGCTGGCCAACGCCGAACCGCTGGACCCGTTCGAGTTCGTGCGCGCGATCGCGGTGGCGCGCATCCTGATGCCGCTGTCGATCGTGCGCCTGTCCGCCGGCCGCCAGCAGATGGACGACGCGGTGCAGGCGCTGTGCTTCTTCGCCGGCGCCGGCTCGATCTTCCATGGCGAGAAATTGCTGACCACCGGCAACCCCGACGTGGAGGCCGACCGCGCGCTGTTCCGTCGGCTCGACCTGCATCCGATGGAGGTGGTCGAGAACGCAGGCACCTTGCATGCGGACATCGTCGACAGCGAAACCAACAGCTGCGGCCATGGCTGCGGTTGCAGTGCCGCGGCGTAAGAGCACCCCACCCCAACCCTCCCCTGCGAGCAGGGGAGGGAGTAGAGCGCACGACACCGGCTTGGCTCCTCCCCCTGCATCGCAGGGGGAGGCTGGGAGGGGGTGCTCTTCACCCCGTGCCGAACACTGACCCATGCCCCGCCCCGATCTACTGCAACGATTGGACGTCCAGACGGCCGAACGCGAACATGCCCGCCTGCACCGCCGCCTGCGCACGATCGAGCACGCCGACGGCCCATGGCTGGAGAGCGGCAGCCGGCGCCTGCTCTCGTTCTGCAGCAACGACTACCTCGGCCTGGCGCAGCACCCGACGCTGGTCGCCGCGCTCACTCGCGCTGCGGGCGAGCAAGGCGTCGGCAGCACTTCGGCGCACCTGATCTGCGGCCACCGCGCCGTGCACGCACAACTGGAAGAAGCGCTGGCCGCGTGGACCGGACGCGAGCGCGCGCTGCTGTTCTCCACCGGCTACATGGCCAACCTCGGCGTGCTGCAGGCGCTGCTGGCACGCGGCGACGTCTGCGTGCAGGACAAGCTCGACCACGCCTGCCTGCTCGACGGGGCCCGGCTCAGCGGCGCCGAGCTGAAGCGCTATCCGCACGCCGACGTGGCCGCCGCCGCACGCCAATTGGCCGCGCACCCCGAGGCGGCGGCGCTGCTGGCCACCGACGGCGTGTTCAGCATGGACGGCGATATCGCACCGCTGCGCGCGCTGGCGCAGCTGTGCGCGCGCGAGCGCGCCACGCTGATGGTCGACGATGCCCACGGCCTCGGCGTGCTCGGCGACGACGGCGCCGGCAGCCTCAGCGCGGCGAAGCTGGGCCAGCACGAGGTGCCGTTGCTGATGGGCACGCTGGGCAAGGCGCTCGGTTGCAGTGGAGCCTTCGTGGCCGGGCCGGCGGCGCTGATCGAAGGACTGATCCAGTTCGCGCGGCCGTACATCTACACCACCGCGATACCGCCGGCGCTGGCCGCCGCCGCACTGGAATCGGTGCGGCTGGCGCAGACCGAAACCTGGCGGCGCGACAAGCTTGCCGCGCTGGTCGCCCGTTTCCGCGCCGGCGCCGCGCAGCTCGGCCTGCCGCTGATGGACTCGGCGAGCGCGATCCAGCCCCTGCTGCTGCGCAGTGCCGACGCCGCGCTGGCCGCAGCGCAGGCGCTGGAGCACCGCGGCCTGCTGGTCGTCGCCATCCGCCCGCCGACCGTGCCCGTCGGCCAGGCGCGGCTGCGCATCACCTTGTCCGCGGCGCACGAGGAGGCGCACGTGGATGCTCTGCTCGACGCGCTGGCTGATCTGGCGCAGGGGTCGCGCGTGGCCGGCCACGTATAATGGCCCGTTGTCTTGCGTCCTTATCCCCGGCATGAACGTCGTCAATATCGCCGCCTACCGCTTCGTCGCGCTGGACGATCTGCCCGCGCTGCGCGAGCGCGTGCGCGAACACGCCGAGGCGCTGGCGCTCAAGGGCACCGTGCTGCTGGCACCCGAGGGCATCAACCTGTTCCTCGCCGGCACCCGCGCGGCCACCGACGCCTTCATGGCATGGCTGGGCGAGGACGCCCGTCTTGCCGGCATGGAAGCGAAGCAGTCGTTGTCCGACACCGTGCCCTTCGGCCGCCTGCGCGTGCGGCTCAAGCGCGAAATCATCACCCTGCGCATGCCCGCGTTGCGCCCCGCCGAGGGCCGCGCGCCCGGCGTGGATGCGGGAACGCTCAAGCGCTGGCTGGACCAGGGTCGTGACGACGCCGGTCGCGAGGTGGTGATGCTGGACACCCGCAACGACTACGAAACCGACGCGGGCGCTTTCGCGCAAGCGGTGGACTATCGCATCGCCCGCTTCACCGACTTCCCTGCCGCGCTTGCCGCCGATCGTGCGCGCTACGCCGGCAAGACCGTGGTGCCCTACTGCACCGGCGGCATCCGCTGCGAGAAGGCGGCGATCTACATGCAGGAACTGGGCATCGAACACGTGCACCAGCTCGAAGGCGGCATCCTGAAATACCTGGAGCTCACCGACGGCGCGCACTGGCAGGGCGGCTGCTTCGTGTTCGACGACCGCGGTGCCGTAGACAAACAGCTCCTGCCTTTGCCGCCTCTCCCCCGCGGGGAGAGGGTTGGGGTGAGGGGGCACGCGGGCGACGAAGCTGATTCGCAGCCTGCTTCGATGGACTTCCTGGCGAGCACCCACCCCCCATCCCGGCCTTCTCCCCAAGGGGGAGAAGGGGCGAAGGCAACAAGCGCAATGTCTGACAGGGGCCACGCATGAGTCTTTTCATCGAAAAGGCCGGCCATGGCCCGCTGCCGCTGGTACTGCTGCACGGCTGGGCGATGCACGGCGGCGTGCTGGCGCCGCTGGTCGAGGCACTGCAGGCGCAGTGCACGATGTACGTGGTCGACCTGCCCGGCCACGGCCATTCGCGCGACTGCGGCCTGCCGCTGGAACCGCACGCCTGCGCCGCGGCGATCGCCGCCGCCACGCCGCCGGCGCTCTGGCTGGGCTGGTCGCTGGGCGGACTGATCGCGCTGACCGCGGCGCTGGAGCTGCCGCGGCAGGTGCGCGGGCTGGCGATGCTGTGCGCCACGCCGAAATTCGTGCGCGACGCCAGCTGGCCACACGGCAGCGACCCGGCGCTGGTGCAGCAACTGGCCAGCGATCTGGAAACCGACTACCACGCCACCATCGAGCGCTTCCTGGCGCTGGAGGCGATGGGCAGCACCGACCCGCGCGGCGAGCTGCGTCATCTGCGCGAGCTGGTATTCGCCCGTGGCGAACCGGACGCGCGCGTGCTGCAGGAAGGCATCCGCATCCTGCACCACAGCGACCGCCGCGCCGCGCTGCCCGACCTCGCGGTGCCCAGCACGTGGATCGCCGGGCGTCGCGACCGGCTGGTGCCACCGCGGGCGATGGCCTGGTCGGCCAGCCAGTGCGGCGGCGACGGCCACGAGATCGCACAGGCCGGTCACGCGCCGTTCTTCGGCCACGCCGGCGCGGTGGTCGAGGCACTGCAACCCTTGTTCACCCGGCACCAAGGCCGGGCCATCACGAGCCCCCTCCATGAGTGATTTCCAACTCGACCAGCGCCAGGTGCGCCGCAACTTCGCCGCGGCGGCCGCCACCTACGAAAGGCACGATGCGCTGCAACGCGAAGTGCAGACGCACCTGCTGGAGCGACTCTCGTTCTATCTCGACACCCCGCAGCGGGTGGTCGACATCGGCGCCGGCACCGGCCGCGGCACCGCCCTGCTCAAGCGACGCTATCCCAAGGCCGAGGTGATCGCGTTCGACCTGGCGCTGCCGATGCTGCGCGCGGCGAAGCAGCACAGCAGCTGGCGCAAGCCGTTCGACCGCGTCTGCGCCGAGGCGCGCGCGCTGCCGCTGGCCGACCACAGCGTGGACGTGCTGCATTCCAATCTTTGCTTCCAGTGGATCGACGACCTGCCCGCGCTGTTCGGCGAATGCATGCGCGTGCTCAAGCCCGGCGGGCTGATGGCGTTTTCCAGCTTCGGCCCCGACACCCTGATGGAGCTGCGCGCCGCCTGGGCCGCGGCAGACGAGCGCGCCCACGTGAGCCGCTTCCTGGACATGCACGACGTGGGCGATGCGATGCTCGCCGCCGGCCTGCGCGACCCGGTGCTGGACGTGTTCCGCTACACCCTGACCTACAGCGAGCCGCGCAAGCTGCTGGAAGAGCTGCAAGGCCTGGGCGCCACCAATGCCGACCGCCAGCGCGAACGCGGACTGACCGGCAAGTCGCGTTACCGGCGCATGCTCGCCGCCTACGAAACGATGCGCGTGGACGGCCGCATCCCGGCCACCTGGGAAGTGGTCAGCGCGCACGCCTGGGGTCCGCCGGTGGGACAACCGCGACGCGTGGGTGGCATGGAGATCGCCAGCTTCTCGATCGACAAGCTGCGCGGCTCGCGGCGCTAGAAGACCAAGCATGAAACATGCCCCGTGGACGCCGATGCGTCAGTGACTTTGCGGATTCAGGAACGGGCGCACGTTTTTTCGCGCCGGATGCGATCATGGTATCGGCCACAACTCGATGGACCAGCAGCGCATACAGGGGGGCCTGATGATCGAGCTGGAAATCCAGGCCTTGTCGGAGCGACGCGAGGGCCTGCTGATGGAAGTGGGTCGGCTGGTGCTGGCCAGCGGTTTCAGCCTGCAGCGGCAACGACTGGTCCAGGATCCGCACGGCATCCTGCTGACCATGGTGGTGCGCGGGCCGCCGCGAAAAAAGCGCGCGCTGGCGGCGGCGCTGGACGCCTACGAGCGCATCATCAGTTTCGAACTGGAGCCGGTCACCGAGGGCGAGGAACGCGCGCACTTCGCTGCCTCGCGCGCGCCGTCGGCCTACGTGCCGCCCGTCCTTCCGGTTGCACCACCCGTGCCGGAGGCGCCCCCGGCGACGGCGCCGACAACGCCCGCGGCCGCGACGGCGCCGGCCGCCTCCGCGTTCGACCAGGTCGCGCCGGTCAGGCTGGTCACGCCGACGGCGGCACCCGCGCCTCCGCCTGCGGTCGCCGCGCGGCCGGCGCCCGAGCCGGATCTCGAATTCATCCTGCCACCACCAGCGCCGGCTCCGGTGGCGCCTGCGCCCGTCGTGGTGGCGGAGGCTCCGTTCGTGGAGTTGGTCCCGCTCGAACCTGACCAGCCGGCCATCGACAAGCTGCTGGCGACACTGGCCACCGAGTACCCGCAGATCATGCCGCGGCTGCAGCAGCTGGATCACGCGGTCGCCGAGGCGGCGCGCGAACCCACGCTGGCGCTGGCGGGCCGGCGCATCGGCGCGTGGCTCGCCCAGCGCGAACCGGCGGCGGGCGGGCAGCTCAACCTGGAGCAGGCGATTGCGCAGCTGGGCGCGCCGGCGCTGCGCGCGCTGGTGGAGGTGGAACAGGACGGCAGCCAGCTGCACATTCGCCACAGCCCGCTGTGCGGCGAACCCGGCCACTCCGGCTGCATCTTCTTCAGCGGCTTTCTGGAGGGCCTGCTGGCGCCGGTGCTGGGCGGCCGCGAGTTGTCGATCTTCGCGGTGTGCTGCCGCAGCTATGGCGCGGACGACTGCGTGCTGGCGCTGTCGGACTGATCAGCGCGCCGTGGCCTGATGCCGAAAACAGGCCGTCAGGTGATCGTCGATCATCCCGGTGGCCTGCATCAGCGAATAGCAGATGGTGCTGCCGACGAAACGGAAGCCGCGTTTCTTCAGCGTCTTGCTCATGCGGTCGGACAAGGCGGTGCTGGCCGGCACCTCGGCGGGTACGCGCCAGCGATTGACCACGGTGCGGCCCTCGACGAAGGACCACAAATAGCCGTCCAGACTGCCGAACTCCGCGATCGCCTCCTGCGCGGCACGCGCGTTGTCGCGCGCCGAGTACACCTTCAGCCGGTTGCGGATGATGCCCGGGTCGAGCAGCACCTTCTCCAGTTCGCGGTCGCTCATCGCGGCGACGCGGGCAATCTCGAAATCGTGGAACAGCTTGCGGTAATGCGCGCGCTTGGCCAGCACGGTGCGCCAGGAAAGCCCCGCCTGGGCCCCTTCCAGGCAGAGGAACTCGAACAGGCCGCGATCGTCGTGCAGCGGCACGCCCCATTCGGTGTCGTGGTAGGCGCACATCAAGGCGTCACCGGCGGTGGCCCAGCTGCAACGAATCGGTTCGGCGCGTTTGCCCATGGCGACTTCACGTGGTTGTCGATCCGCGAACCGTAACGGACGCCATTACACTTGTCGCCCCTCTTCTGGCCCATGTCGATGCCGCCTTCCCCGTCACCCCAGCGCGGCGCCGTGCTGGCCATGCTCGTCACCATCGTGTTGTGGGCCTACAGCTGGATCGTGATGAAACAGGTGCTGGCCTGGGCCGGCCCGTTCGATTTCGCTGCGCTGCGCTACCTGATCGGCGCGGCGGTGCTGTTTGCGGTCTTGCTGTTGTCGCGGCGCTCGCTGCGGCCGCCACCGCTGGGCCCGACGATCCTGATCGGCCTGTGCCAGACCGCCGCGTTCCAGGGCCTGGAGCAATGGGCGCTGCTCGATGGCGGCGCCGGCCACGTGGCCCTGCTCGCCTACACCATGCCGTTCTGGGCCGTGCTGCTGGCGTGGCTGCTGCTCCGCGACAAGCCGACGCCACGGCACTGGCTGGGCCTGGCGCTGGCAGCCATCGGCCTGCTGTGCATCATCGAGCCCTGGCGGCCGATGGGCAGCATCATGAGTACCTTGCTGGCCATTCTCGGCGGACTGGCCTGGGCCGCCGGCACCGTGCTCAGCAAGCGCCTGTTCCAGCGCCACGCACCAGACGTGCTCGGCCTCACGGCGTGGCAGATGCTGGCCGGCGGCGTTGCGCTGGGCCTGTTCGCGCTGGCGATGCCGCAGCGGCCGCTGGTGTGGAACTGGGCCTTCGTCGGTGGCCTCGCCTACAGCGCGGTGCTGGCGTCAGCGGCGGCCTGGTGGCTGTGGTCGATCGTGCTGCAGCGGTTGCCCACCACCGTGGCCAGCGTATCCAGCCTCGGCGTGCCGGTGCTCGGCGTGCTGCTGGCCTGGTGGCTGCTGCAGGAGCAGCCGTCGCCGCTGGAGGCGACCGGCATCGTGTTCGTGCTGCTGGGCCTGCTCGCGGTCAGCGGCGTGCGTTTGCCCCGCCGGTAGGAGCCCGCTCGCGGGCGATGCTGTTGGAGCAGGGATTCGGGATTCGCAAGCACAAGAGCATCGCCCGCGAGCGGACTCCTACGACCAGGGCAAGGCTTGCAGGTCGACGTTGCCGCCCGTGATGACCACGCCGACCCGGCGACCGGCGAAACGCGCCGGCTGCTGCAGGATCGCCGCCAGCACGGTGGCGCTGGAGACTTCCACCACCTGCTTCAATTCCGACCACAGCAGTTGCATCGCCGCGATCGTCTCGGCGTCGCTGACGGTGATGATCTCGACATGGTGCGTGCGCAGCGCATCGAGGTTGCGTTCGCCGATCAGGGCGCGCAGGCCGTCGCAGACCGTGTCGGGCACCACCGTGGTGACGCGTTCGCCGTGCGCCATCGACTGTGCCGCGTCGTCGGCGCCGAGCGGCTCGGCACCGAACAGCGCCAGTGCCGGGTCGATGCCGTGCGCGGCGATCGCCACGCCGCTGGCCAGCCCGCCGCCGCCGACCGGGGTGATCAGCGCATCCAGCTCGGGAATCTGCTGCAACAACTCCAGTGCCACCGTGCCCTGCCCGGCGATGACCCGGCGGTCGGCGTACGGATGCACCAGCTCCGCACCGGTGGCGCGGCGCACCTCCTCGCACATCGCCTCGCGCGCGGCCTGGGTCGGCGCGCAGCGGTGCAGGGTGGCGCCGGCGCGTTCGATCGCCGCCAGCTTGGCGCGCACCGCGCCCTCGGGCACCACCACGTGGGCGGCGATGCCGCGGGTGGCCGCGGCCAGCGCCAGTGCGTTGCCGTGGTTGCCGGAGGAATGGGTCACCACGCCGCGCGCAGCCCGCGCCTCGTCCAGCGACCACACCGCATTGCAGGCGCCGCGGAACTTGAACGCGCCGCCGCGCTGCAGGTGTTCGCACTTGAAATAGAGCTTGGCGCCGCTCAGCGCATCCAGCGCCGGGCTGCACATCACCGGCGTCACCCGTGCGTGCGGCGCGATGCGCGTGGCGGCGGCGCGGATCTGTGACAGGTCGGGCAAGACTTCGTTGAGCTGGCTCATGTGCCGGTTACCTCGATCCCGCAACGGAAGTGGCGCGTGGCGCCGGGTGGGAGCGCGATCGCGTCGGCCCACTCGGGCCGGTTGAATGCATCGGCCATGCATTCCATCGGCTCCAGCGCGACCGCGCGGCGCGCATCGCGCGCGACCGTATCGGCAGTGAACGCGTGCATCACGCCGCGCTCCTGCCACAGCGCTAGGGCGAAGCCGCGCGACGGATCGCCCAGGCGGGTGCGGATGCGCCCATCGGCGTCGGCCTCGAGGTCGGTGTAGCCCTGGTCGAGGATGCTGTCGCCGATTCGCCGCGGTTCGCGGAAATCCAGCGCCGGCGCATCGTCGAGCGCGACGTAGGCGGCGTCACCGGGCAGCGCGATCAGGTCGGCACCGGTGCGGATCAGCGTCTGCGCGGGAATCTGCAACGGCCAGTCGTCGACCAGGCCGCCACCGGGCAGGCGGAAATACGGATGCCAGCCGAAGAAGCACGGCGCGAGGCTGTCGCCGACGTTCTCCATGCACGCATCCAGGCACAAGCCCGCATCATCCAGGGTGAACTCGACCGCCAGGTCGATCGCATGCGGGTAGCCCGGGCGCGGACGAATCGCCGCGGTGGTCAGCCGCACGCTGGCGGCCGCATCGTCGGCAGCCAGCCGGTCGAGGTCGAACAGCGTGTCGCGCACGAAGCCGTGGCGGCTGGCCCGTTCGCTGCCGCTCGCGCCCGGGTCGAGATCCTGCGCCACGCCGTCGAACCAGTAGTGTGCATCGGCGACGCGGCCGGCGAACGGCACCATGATGGCGAAGCGCGAGCCGGGGCGGCGCTGCACCTCGTCGGCATCGCGGTAGCCGTCGGCCAGGTCGTGCAGGCCGTCGCCGAAGGGCACCTCGAAACCGAGCAGGGCAGCGCCGTGCAAGGCCACGCGCACGTGGCGGTTTCCCGCGCGGTCGTGCAGCGTCACGACGGGCTGCGCACCCAGCCGGGAACGCTCCACGCCGTAGCGGGTCAAGCCGGAAGCAGTCACCGGATTCTCCTGCGGTTGAACCTGCCCATGTTAGCCTGATCCATCCCCTTCCCACGTTGTTCCGCTCATGCACGCACTTCCCCAGCAAGCCAGTCCGGTGATCCGGCTGCGCGATTACCAGCCGCCCGCCTGGCGGGTCGAGTCGATCGAACTGGAGGTCGAGCTCGACATCGACGCCAGCGAAATCGTCGCGCGCCTGCAGCTGCGTCGCGATCCGGCGCAGTCCCTGCCGCTGCGGCTGGATGGCGAGAACCTGCAGCTGCTGTCGATCGCGCTCGATGGCCGCGCGCTGGACGCCGAGGCGTACCGCTACGACGGCTGCGTGCTGGAGATCGACGGCGCGCGCGACGGCAGCATGCTGGAAACCCGCGTCCGCGTGCGCCCGGCCGCCAACACGGCGCTGGAAGGGCTGTACCTGTCAGGCCCGCGCGAGAGCGGCTTCCTGCTCACGCAGTGCGAGGCCGAGGGCTTTCGCCACATCACCTTCTTCCCCGACCGCCCCGACGTGCTGTCGACCTACACGGTGACCCTGCGCGCCGACCGCGCCCGCTTCCCCGTGCTGCTGGCCGGCGGCAACCCCACCGGCGCCGGCGAACTGGAGGGCGGCCGGCACTGGGCACGCTTCGTCGATCCGCATCCGAAACCGAGCTACCTGTTTGCCCTGGTCGCCGGCCGCCTGGAGCACCTCGCGCGCGACTACCGCACCGCCGACGGCCGCGCCGTGCAGCTGAAGATCTGGGCGGAGGCCGACGCGATCGGCCGTTGCGGCTACGCGCTGGACGCGCTGGAACGCGCGATGCGCTGGGACGAGCAGCGCTACGGGCGCAACTACGACCTCGACGTGTTCCACGTGGTGGCCACCCACGATTTCAACATGGGCGCGATGGAGAACAAGGGCCTCAACATCTTCAATGCGAAATACCTGCTGGCCGATCCGGACTCCACCACCGACGACGAGTACCGCCACGTCGAAGCGGTCGTGGCGCACGAGTACTTCCACAACTGGAGCGGCAACCGCGTCACCTGCCGCGACTGGTTCCAGCTCAGCCTGAAGGAAGGCCTCACGGTGTTCCGCGAGCAGAGCTTCTCGGCCGACATGAACTCCGCGCCGCTCAAGCGCATCGAGGACGTCGCCCTGCTGCGCCGCGCACAGTTTCCGGAGGACGCCGGCCCGCTGGCGCATCCGGTGCGCCCGGCGCAGTACAGCGAGATCAACAATTTCTACACCGCCACCGTGTACGAGAAGGGCGCCGAGCTGGTGCGCATGCTGGCCGGCCGGCTGGGCGCGGACGGTTTCCGCCGCGGCATGGACCTGTACTTCGAACGCAACGACGGCCGTGCCGCCACGCTGGAGGATTTCCTCGGCGCACTGGGGGAAGCCAACGGCACCGACCTGCTGCCTTACCTCGCCTGGTACGGCCAGAGCGGCACACCGCGGTTGCGCGCGCAGGGCCACCATGACGCGGCACGCCGCGAGTACACGCTCAAACTCGGCCAGCACGCGCCCGGCAACGCCGGCCCGTCTGCGCGCACGCCACTTCCGATCCCGGTGAAGCTGGCCCTGTTTGCGAGCGATGGCCGCATGCTGCCGCTGCAGCTGGCCGGCGAGGCGACCGACGCCGGCAGCGAGCGCGTGGTGGTGCTGGAGCAGGCCGAGCAGGCGCTGGTTTTCACCGGCGTGGAAGCGCCACCGGTGCCTTCCCTGCTGCGTGGCTTCTCCGCCCCGGTGATCCTGGAGTGCGACTACACGCCAGCCGAACTGGCGCTGCTGCTGGCGCATGATCCCGACGGCTTCAACCGCTGGGAAGCTGGCCAGCTGCTGGCCGCGCGCGCCTACGAGAACCTGCGCGACGGCAGCACCGACACTTCATTGCAGGCGTGGTGCGGCGCGCTGGCGCGGCTGTTCGCCGACGACGGCATGGATGACGCCTTGCTGGCTGATCTGCTTACCCCGCCGGGCGAGATCGAACTGGCCGAACGCGAAGGCGCGGTCGACCCCGGGCGCATCCACCAGCTGCGCCAGGCCTTGCAACGCACGCTGGCCGAACGGCTCGGCGCCGATGCGCTGGAGCAGCGCTATCGCACGCTGGCCGCGCGCCGCTCGATCGCGCTGGATGCCGCCAGCCAGGCCAGCCGCCGCCTCAGCCGCCGCCTGCTGGAATTGCTGGAGGCCTGCGCCAGCGAACGGGCGCTGCCGTTGGCCGCGGCGCAATATCGCGACGCGCCCGGCATGACCGATCGACTCGCCGCCCTCGCGGTGCTGGCGCGCGGGCAAGCCGACGAGGGCGAACGCGCGCTGGCGGATTATCGCCAGCGCTACGCCGGCAATGCGCTGGCGCTGGACAAGTGGTTTGCCGTGCAGGCCCAGCTGCCCGGCCTGGCGGCGCTGCCGCGCGTCATGCGACTGGAAAAGGATGCGGCGTTCACCCTGCACAACCCCAACCGCGTGCAGTCGCTGCTGGGCACCTTCGTGCGCGCCAACCCCAGCGGCTTCCATCGTGCCGATGGAGCCGCCTACCGCTTCCTGACCGAGCGGCTGGGTGAACTGGATGCGCTCAATCCGCAGGTGGCCGCGCGCCTGGCGACCGCCTTCAACGGCTGGCAGCGGCTGGAGCCGGGACGCCGCGCTCTGGCGCAGGCGGCAATCGCGGAGCTGGCCGGGCGTGCGGGCTTGTCACGCAATCTGGGCGAAATCATCGGCAACGTGCTGAACCACTGAAATCCGCCGCGACGCACGCGGATGGCGGCGGATCATTCCCGCGCAGGCATCGAGGCCATGCGTCGCGCGGGTGGACCGTTCAGATGGCCAGGTGGTCCAGCGCTTCGAGCAGGCTCTGCATGCGCGACTCGAGGTCCGGCTGCAGGTCGTCGCGCTCGTCGCAGTCAAACTCGCTCAGGTGATCCATCGCCATCTCGACCTCGCCGATTTCGACCAGCAGATCGTGATGCGGGTAGACGGGTTGGAAATCGAAGCTCATGTCCATGGCGAATTCCTGAAGGGGTCGGTGGGTAGGTAGTGATGAACAAGCATCACCCATGCCAATGTGTGATCACTATCACAGCCGGCCCACCCTGCCAGTCGCGACACTGACGTCCCGCGTCAGCTGTTGCCGTCACCCGGCATAAAGTCCCTTTTCAGTCACCCCTCGTTCACGCGCTTCCGGCGAAGATCGAGTCCAAGCTTCCCCCATTCGCTTTCTGGCGCCCGGCAATACGGTCATCCTGGATTCCCCCTGTTCCTGAGACCGCCTGGCGCCAGATCTATACCCCACGAAGCCCCGCGCACCCCGCGGGGCTTCGTGTTTCCGGGGGCCGGATCGGCACGGCGTCGCGGCTGCCCGGCGCCACAAAAGACGACGGCACCCGAAGGTGCCGTCTTGCTTCCTCTCACGGTACGCGATCGAACCCCTGTCCGCTCGACCTCGGCGCGCGATCCTGGCGCAGCGTCTGCCCATGAAAGTGCATGCCGGGTGCAGCATGATTCATGCCATAGCCTGGCGATCTTCGACAATCGGCCGATCGCGTTACCATCACGCCCTCTTTTGTCACTTTTTGCGCGCTCCGGGCAACGACATGCGTCACCCCACCCACTATGACGTCATCGTGATCGGCGGCGGCCACGCCGGCACCGAGGCCGCGCTCGCCGCGGCCCGCACCGGCGCGCGCACGCTGCTGCTCAGCCACAACATCGAGACGATCGGCCAGATGAGCTGCAACCCGGCCATCGGCGGCATCGGCAAGGGCCACCTGGTCAAGGAGATCGATGCGCTGGGCGGCGCCATGGCGCATGCCGCCGACCGCGCCGGCATCCAGTGGCGCACGCTGAATGCCTCGAAAGGCCCGGCCGTGCGCGCCACCCGCTGCCAGGCCGACCGTGTGCTGTACAAGGCGGCGATCCGCCACTTCGTGGAAACGCAGCCGAACCTGGAACTGTTCCAGCAGGCGGTGGACGACCTGATCATCGAGAACGGTCGTGTCTGCGGCGTGGTCACCCAGATGGGCCTGTCGTTCCGCGCACGCAGCGTGGTGTTGACCGCCGGCACCTTCCTCGCCGGCAAGATCCACATCGGCCAGGCACAATACGCCGGCGGCCGCGCCGGCGATCCGCCGGCCACCACGCTGGCGCAAAGACTGCGCGAGCTGCCGATCGCCGCGGAGCGACTGAAGACCGGCACGCCGCCGCGCATCGACCAGCGCAGCATCGACTTCAGCACCCTGGAGGAACAGCACGGCGACGATCCCGCGCCGGTGTTCTCGTACCTCGGCGACCGCGCCGGGCACCCGCGCCAGGTGAGCTGCTGGATCACCCACACCAGCGAGCGCACCCACGAGATCATCCGCAGCGCGCTGGACCGTTCGCCGCTGTACACGGGCCAGATCGAGGGCGTGGGCCCGCGCTACTGCCCGTCGATCGAGGACAAGGTGGTGCGCTTCGCGGAGAAGTCCTCGCACCAGATCTTCATCGAGCCGGAAGGACTGGACACCTTCGAGATCTACCCGAACGGCATCTCCACCTCGCTGCCGTTCGACGTGCAACTCGCGCTGGTGCAGTCGATCAAGGGTTTCGAGCACGCCCACATCACCCGCCCCGGCTACGCCATCGAATACGACTACTTCGACCCGCGCGGCCTGCAGCCGTGGCTGGAGACCAAGGCGATCGCCGGCCTGTACTTCGCCGGCCAGATCAACGG
Source organism: Rhodanobacter lindaniclasticus (assembly GCF_004799035.1). Classification (GTDB taxonomy): domain Bacteria; phylum Pseudomonadota; class Gammaproteobacteria; order Xanthomonadales; family Rhodanobacteraceae; genus Rhodanobacter; species Rhodanobacter lindaniclasticus. The sequence goes on along the minus strand of NZ_MWIO01000020.1, from coordinate 6,126 downwards.
CACCACCGGCTACGAGGAGGCCGCCGCGCAAGGCCTGATCGCCGGCCTCAACGCCGCGCTGGCGGTGCAGGGCAAGGCGCCGTGGTACCCGCGTCGCGACGAGGCGTACATCGGCGTGCTGATCGACGACCTCACCAGCAACGGCACCATCGAGCCCTACCGCATGTTCACCTCGCGCGCCGAGTACCGGCTGCACCTGCGCGAGGACAACGCCGACCTGCGCCTGACCGAAAAGGGCTTCGAGCTCGGCGTCGTGCCGCAGGCGCGCTTCGATGCGCTGCGCGCGAAGCGCGCGGCGGTCGAAGGCGAGTTGCAACGGCTGGCTGGCCTGTGGGCGGCCCCGGCCAACGCGCTGGGTGCGGCGCTTGAACGCCGGCTCGGCATCGCCCTCAGCCGCGAAACCTCGGCCGTGGACCTGCTGCGCCGCCCCGAACTCGATTACGCCCGGCTTGCCGCGGTGCCGGGGTTCGGTCCGCCGGTGGCGCGGCAGGATGTGGCTGCCCAGATCGAGGTGCAGGTGAAATACGCCGGTTACCTTGAACGCCAGCGCGAGGAGATCGAGCGCCAGCGCCGGCACGAGCACACCGCGATCCCGGCCGGCTTCGACTACGACAAGGTACGCGGGCTGTCGGCGGAAGTGCTGCTCAAGCTCAAGCGTTCGCTGCCGGCAACGCTGGGCCAGGCGGCGCGCGTAAGCGGCGTCACCCCCGCAGCGATTTCGTTGCTGCTGGTCCACCTGAAACGTCGCGACGCGGCCTGAGGTCGCCTCCCCGCCCCCGACTCCCGGCAAAGCGCCGGCGCGCGCACTCGTGGCATCATGCGCACTTCACACAGCCCGGGGAGTGCGCGATGGAAATCTGGATCGGCCGCGACGGCGAACGGCATGGCCCGTACAAGGAAAGTGACGTGCGCGAATGGTTGCGCAGCGGCAAGGTCAGCCCCGACGATCTCGCCTGGTACGAAGGCCTGGCCGACTGGCAGCCGCTGTCGGTGCTGTTCCGCGACGCCGTGCCGGCGGCAAGCCCGCCAGCCGACAATCCCTACGCGGCGCCGGCCACCCCGCTGCAGGCGCTGCCGCAAACCACCGCTGCCGTACTGGAAGACCATGCCGGCTTCTGGAAGCGGGTGGCGGCCTACATCCTTGACGCGATCGTGCTGTACATCCCCAACAACCTGCTGATCATGAGGTCGATGGGCGATGGTGCCGCGCAGGAGGCGATGAAGCAGACGATGCTGACGGCCCCCGGCGACGCGCACGTGATGATGGCGGCCTACAGCCAGTACTACGCGACGATGAGTACACCGCTCATCATCACCGCCGTGCTCACCTGGCTGTATTTCGCCGTGTGCGAAAGCTCGCCCTGGCAGGCCACGCTGGGCAAGCTGGCGCTGGGCATCCGGGTCACCGACCTCGAGGGCCGGCGGATCGGCATCGGGCGGGCCCTGCTGCGTTACCTGGCCAAGTTCCTCAGCGCCTTCATCATCTGCATCGGCTTCATGATGGCCGGCTGGACGCGCCGCAAGCAGGGCCTGCACGACATGCTCTGCAACACCCTGGTGCTGAACGGCCGTGCCAGCGAGTTCAGGCCGGACGCGACCCCGGCGGACAAGAGCAACTCCTTCAGCGCCTGATCGGCTTCGCCCCCACGGCGCCGCGGCCCGACCGCGGCGCCGTTTTCATTCGCGCGTCGACGATGTTCGGGCGCTTGTTATCATCGACGGCTTGACCTTTTCATTCGGCGGCATCGTGCCGCCGCCAGGAACGCCCCCCACCCATGCTCAGCATCGAACAACGCCTTGCCAACGACATTGCCGCGAAGACCGAACAGGTGCGCGCGGCAGTGGATCTTCTCGACGGCGGCGCCACCGTGCCGTTCATCGCACGCTACCGCAAGGAAGTCACCGGCGGTCTCGACGACACCCAGCTGCGCCTGCTGGAAGAACGCCTGCGCTACCTGCGCGAGCTGGAGGAGCGCCGCGCGGCAATCCTGGCCAGCGTCGAGGAACAGGGCAAGCTCGACGATGCGTTGAAGGCCGACCTGCTCGCCGCCGACACCAAGGCGCGACTGGAGGATCTGTACCTGCCGTTCAAGCCGAAGCGCCGCACCAAGGCGCAGATCGCCCGCGAAGCGGGGCTGGAGCCACTGGCGACGGGATTGCGCGAGGACCCCACGCTGACGCCGGAGACGTTCGCCGAGTCGTTCGTCGATGCAGAGAAAGGCGTCGCCGACGTGCGCGCCGCGCTCGACGGCGCCCGCGCGATCCTGATGGAGTCGATCGCCGAAGACGCGCACCTGGTCGGCGAGCTGCGCGACTGGCTGTGGGCGCAGGGGCAGATCCGCGCGAAAGTGGTCGCGGGCAAGGAGAACGAGGGCGCGAAGTTTCGCGACTACTTCGACCATGTCGAGCCGATCGCCAAGATTCCCTCGCACCGCCTGCTGGCACTGATGCGCGCGCGCAACGAGGGCGTGATCGAACTCGAGCTCGCCCCCGCCGCGGACAGCGAGCAGGGTCACGCCGAAGGCGAGGGCCGCGTCGCGGCACGCGCGAACATCCACGATCGCGGCCGTGCCGCCGATGCGTGGCTGCGCGAAACCGTGCGCCTGACCTGGCGCGTGAAGCTGCACCTGCACCTCACCCTCGACCTGTTCGGCCGTGTGCGCGAAGGCGCCGAGGACGAGGCGATCCGCGTGTTCGGCGACAACCTCAAGGACCTGATGCTGGCCGCGCCGGCCGGGGCGAAAACGGTGATGGGTCTGGATCCCGGCATCCGCACCGGCTGCAAGGTCGCGGTGGTCGACGCCACCGGCAAGCTGCTGGCGACTGACACGATCTATCCGCTGGAACCGCGGCGGCAGTGGAACGAATCGCTGGTGTCGCTGGCCAGGCTGTGCAAACAGCACAATGTGGACCTGATCGCGATCGGCAACGGCACCGGCTCGCGCGAGACCGACAAGCTGGCCGGCGAACTGATCAGGAAGCTGCCCGAGACGAAGCTGGCGAAGATCGTGGTGAGCGAGGCCGGCGCTTCGGTGTATTCGGCGTCCGAGCTCGCAGCGAAGGAGTTTCCCGATCTCGACGTGAGCCTGCGCGGCGCTGTCTCGATCGCGCGCCGCCTGCAGGACCCGCTGGCCGAGTTGGTGAAGATCGAGCCGAAGGCGATCGGCGTGGGCCAGTACCAGCACGACGTCAACCAGATCAAGCTGGCGCGCGCGCTGGATGCGAAAGTGGAGGACTGCGTCAACGCGGTCGGCGTGGACGTGAACACCGCCTCCGCCGCGCTGCTCGCGCGCGTGGCCGGGTTGTCCTCATCGGTGGCCGAGAACGTGGTGAAGCATCGCGACGCGCATGGCCCGTTCCCCAATCGCAAGGCGCTGCTGAAAGTGCCACGCCTCGGCGACAAGGCGTTCGAGCAGTGTGCCGGCTTCCTGCGCGTGCCCCACGGCGACAATCCGCTGGACGCCAGCGCGGTGCACCCGGAAGCCTATCCGGTGGTCGAGCGGATCATCGCGCAATGCGGCCGCGAGGTGCGCAACATCATCGGCGACACCGGCTTCCTGCGTGGCCTCAGGGCCGAGCAGTACACCGACGACAAGTTCGGCGTGCCGACCGTGCGCGACATCCTCAGGGAACTGGAAAAGCCCGGCCGCGATCCGCGTCCCGAGTTCGTCGCGCCCAGCTTCGCCGAGGGCGTGGAGGACGTGAAGGACCTGCGCCCCGGCATGATCCTGGAAGGTCGCGTCACCAACGTCGCTGCGTTCGGCGCCTTCGTCGACATCGGCGTGCACCAGGACGGCCTGGTCCACGTCTCGGCGCTGTCGCACACCTTCGTCAAGGACCCGCGCGACGCGGTGAAGGCCGGCGACATCGTCAAGGTCAAGGTGATGGAGGTGGACATCCCGCGCCAGCGCATCGGCCTCAGCATGCGCCTGGACGACGAGCCGGGACAGGCGCGCGGCAGCCGTCCGGGCGCCGGCGGCGATGCCCGTGGCGGGTCACGCGACGGCCGCGGCCCGCGTCCGGGCGGCGGTACGCCCAAGCCAGCCCCCGCGCCCGCCAACAACGCGTTCGCCGACGCGTTTGCGCGCGCCGGCAAGCGCTGAATGGCTGCTCGCGTCCCGCCTGCGGCGGCGATGCGCTGCAGCATGCGGTTCCGTATGGAATACCGTACCGTAACCCGCAGCTAACAAGGCCATCCCGGCCCAGGAGTACTTCCATGCTTCGTACCCGCCATCTGGCCGGCGCCATCGCGGCCGCCATGCTGTTCAGCACGGCTGCCGCAGCCGCCGATTTCAGCAACGTCATCGTCTTCGGCGACAGCCTGAGCGACAACGGCAACATTTCGTTGGCCACTGCGCCGACGATCCAGCCGCCGCTGCGCTTCACCACCAACCCGGGCACCACCGCGGCGGAGAACGTGGCGGCGGGCCTCGGTTTCACGCTGGCGCCATCGGCGGCCGGCGGCACCGATTACGCCTGGGGCGGCGCCGGCTTCGTCAACAACGTCGCCGCAGTACCGACCATCACCCAGCAGTTGCAGATGTACCTCGGCGCGACCGGCGGCCAAGCCGACTCCCGCGCGCTGTATCAGGTCTGGGGCGGCGCCAACGACATCTTCTACCTGAGCGGCACGCTGACCGATCCGAACGCCATTTCCGCCGGCGCGGTCAACGCGGCACAGACCGAGCTCGGCGTGCTCGCTGGCCTGCAGGCCGCCGGCGCGAAGTACGTGCTGGTCTACAACCTGCCTGACCTCGGCAAGACACCGCAGGCCGCTCTCGGTGGTGCGGCCGCACAGGCCGGCGCCAGCCAGCTCGCCGTGCTCTACAACGGCGTGCTCAACAGCGGCCTGGCGCAACTGAGCAACAACGGCCTGAACGTGATCCCGGCGAACACCTATGCCTTGCTCAACGAGGTGATCGCGAACCCGGGCGCCTACGGCTTCAGCAACGTCACCGATCCGGCCTGCGGCGTCGGTTCCAGCTCGGTGCAGTGCGGTCCGCAAGGCTCGGGCCTGCCGTACAGCTATGCGGCCGGCACCGACCAGACCTATCTGTTCGCCGACGGCGTGCACCCGACCGCCGCGGCGCACGCCATGCTCGGCCAGTACGTGCTGTCGGTGATCCACGCGCCGGAGCAGATCTCGCTGCTGGGCGAGGCGCCGCTGGCAGCCAGCGCCGTGCAGAACCGCGTCATGCGCGACCAGATGCTGACCACCGGCAAGGATGGTGACGTGCGCACCTTCGTCAACATCGATTACGCCCGGCAGCGCTTCGACGCCAGCAACAACTCGCCGCGCACCAACAGCGACAACCTCAACTTCACCCTGGGCGCGAACTACTTCGCCGGCGAGCACGTCACCGCCGGCGTGGCGCTCGGCGTCGGCCAGCACAACGCCGACTTCTCCGGCGGTGGCGGCTACAAGCTGCAGGACATCAGCGGCCTGGGTTATGTCGGTTACCACAACGGCGGCGGCTACGTGGGCGGCTACGTCAACTTCGGCCAGTCCAACTTCAAGGACATCGAGCGTCGCATGAACATCGGCGCGATGCAGCGTACCGAAACCGGCAAGACCGACGGCTCGCACCTCGGCGGCGGCGTCACCGGCGGCTGGTGGTTCGACCTTGCCGACAAACTGCAGACCGGGCCGTTCGCCACCGTCGACTGGCAGACCGTGAAGGTCAGCGGCTACAGCGAGAACGGCAGCGACAGCAGCGCGATGTGGTTCGGCCGCCAGCAGCGCGATTCGCTGCTGGCCACGCTGGGCTGGCGCCTGCGCGGCCAGTGGCAGGTCAACAACCTGGTGATGTCGCCGTACGCCGAGCTGGGCTGGAATCACGACAGCAAGGCTGACGCGCGCCTGGTCACCGCCGGCCTCAACAGCATGAACGGCAGCTTCGCCCTGACCGGCTTCAGCCCGGACCAGAGCTGGGCCACCGCCACGCTGGGCCTGTCCGCCCGGCTCACGCCCAGCGTGCAGAGCTGGATCGGCTACAGCGGGCGTTTCGGCGACAACAGCCAGAAGTACAACAGCGTCAACATGGGCGTGCGGATCGACCTCTGATCCGGTGCATCCACGACCCGGCTGCGCCGGGTCAACGCCACGAAAAAGGCCGCCCATGGGCG
>NZ_MWIO01000002.1 GCF_004799035.1 Rhodanobacter lindaniclasticus | reverse complement strand
CTTTCCGAGGCCGTCAACACCTTCAGCGAAGTTCGTCGAGGTGTTGCATGTCGCGCCCCGCGGCGTTGTGCCGGCGTGGGCCGCGAATCATACGGCCTGCGCTTTTTTTGGCAAGCATTTTCTGCGTCGACGGCGAATTCTTTCCGCGCGAACGCAGCTCCCGGTTCAGGCTGCGACCAGCCGCACCCGCGCGAAATTGCGCTTGCCGACCTGCAGCACGCCCTCGAAACCGGCATGGAAAACGCGCTGCGCGTCTTCCGCCACGGCCGCGTCGATCCGCACGGCGCGCTCTTTCAGCTTCCGGTTTGCTTCGGAGTTGCTGGCGGTCAGGCCGGCGGCGGTGAGCAACGCAGCCAGGCGCAAACCCTCGGCCGGCACGACAATGTCGGTTTGAGGCAGCAGCGCGGTGTCGCCTTCGCCGCGCACGACGGCATGCCAGCCGGCAATCGCCTGTTCGGCAGCGGCAGCGTCGTGGAAGCGCGCCGCCAGCTCGCGCGCCAGGCGCAACTTGGCGTCACGCGGGTTGAGCTGGCCGCCCTCGACCTCGCGCTTCATCCGCGCCAGCTCGTCCAGTGACACCTTGAAGCTGAGCAGTTCGAACCAGCGCCACATCAACTCGTCGCCGATCTTCATCGTCTTGGTGACGATGTCGATGGCCGGTTCGTTGATGCCGATGTAGTTGCCGAGCGACTTCGACATCTTGTTGACACCGTCCAGCCCCTCCAGCAACGGCATGGTCAGCACGATTTGCGGCGGCTGGCCGTAGTGTTCCTGCAGCCCGCGGCCCATCAGCAGGTTGAACTTCTGATCGGTGCCGCCGAGCTCGACATCGGCCTTCAGGGCCACCGAGTCGTAGCCTTGGGTCAGCGGATACACGAACTCGTGGATGGCGATCGGCTGCTGCGCGGCATAGCGCTTGGTGAAATCGTCGCGTTCGAGCATGCGCGCCACGGTGTACTGCGCGGCCAGCCGGATCATGTCGGCGGCCGACATCTTGTCGAACCATTCGGAGTTGAAGCGCAACTCGGTCTTTTCGCGGTCCAGCACCTTGTAGACCTGTTCGGCGTAGGTCCGGGCGTTGGCCAGCACATCCTCGCGGGTGAGCGGCTTGCGCGTGACGTTCTTGCCGGTCGGGTCGCCGATCATGCCGGTGAAGTCGCCGATCAGGAAGATCACCTGATGACCCAGATCCTGGAACTGGCGCATCTTGTTGAGCAGCACCGTGTGGCCCAGGTGCAGGTCCGGCGCGGTCGGATCGAAGCCGGCCTTGACCCGCAGCGGGCGCCCCGATTTCAGGCGCTCGACCAGTTCCTCGCGCTTGATGATTTCGTCGGCGCCACGCGCAATCGTGGACAGGGCGTGCTCGAGCTCGCTCATGGGTTTCTCGCTGGATGAGGCATGGAAGTGAACCGGGCAACGCGAAACGGAGAGGCGGTAGCCATTCGCTGCGTGCGGCGGAAGTTAATTGTGCGTTAATCAGGAATGGATCGCAAACCATTGATGGCAAAGGCATTGACGCTCTCTACACATCGCCGTTATGGTACGTCGAGTTTCGGGTTGGGCGGTACGGGGTGAACACGGCATGGCCGAAGAGAACATGGGCGCGCTGCAGGCGCGCAAGCAGGCCATATGCCGCAAGGCACAGCGTCTTCACTGCCGCTTCTACGAACGTTGCGCGCACTGGTCGTTCAACCGGTCAAGCGATGTCGAGCCGATCCGCTGGCACCGCGAACACTGGATGCTTGCCGGCACGGCGCTGCTGATTACCTTGTTGTCCGGCTTCATCATGCCTTCGTGGGCCAATGCGATGCGTCCGGCGCCCGCACCTGTGGCGCACACGCTGTTGCCGCTGGCCCTGCCCAAGGCCGACCTGGTCCAGGCACCGGTGTCCACCGTCGATGACTGGCAGGTGGTGCGGGTGCAGCCGGGGCAGACCCTCTCCGACATCTTCAATGCCCACGGTCTGGGCATGAGCGACCTGCAGAAGGTGATGGACGCTGCCGGCGACCACAAGGATGCCTTGCACAGCATCCGCCCGGGCGAGGAGTTCGATTTCCTGCTCGGCAGCGACGGCAGCCTGAAGGGCTTCCGTTTCGATCCGGATGCCGCCAACCGCGCCGTTGTCCGCTTTGACGGCGCGCAACCCACGCTGGCCGTGCAGCCGCGCGACATCGACCGGCGCGAACAGGTGGCGCACGGCGTGATCCGCAGCAGCCTGTACGCCGCCGGCGACCAGGCCGGGGTGAACGCGGCGATGATCGGCAAACTGGCCGACCTGTTCAAGTACGACATCGACTTCGTGCAGGACCTGCGCGTGGGCGACAGCTTCACCATGATCTACGACGACATCTACCGCGATGGTGTGCGCTACGGCCAGGGCGACATCGTGGCGGCCGAGTTCGTCAACCAGGGCAAGCGCTACACCGCCTACCGGTTCAAGAAGGCTGACGGCAACTACGGCTGGTTCAGCGAAGATGGACGTCCGATCCAGAAATCCTTCCTGCGCATCCCGGTCGATTTCACCCGCATCTCGTCCAAGTTCTCCTCCGCGCGCATGCATCCGATCCTCGGCCGCATGCGGGCGCACAAGGGCGTGGATTACGCCGCCCCCAAGGGCACGCCGATCCACGCCGCCGGCGACGGCGTGATCAAGTACCACGGCTGGGAGCGCGGCTACGGCAACTTCGTGGTGATCCAGCACAACAAGACCATCAGCACCGCCTACGGCCACATGTCGAGCTTCGTGAAGGGCCAGCACGTGGGCGAGCGGGTGCGCCAGGGCGAAGTGATCGGCTACGTCGGCATGACCGGACTGGCCACCGGCCCGCACCTGCACTACGAATTCCGCGTCAACGGCGTGCAGCGCAACCCGCAGACGGTGACCCTGCCCAAGCCCGAACCGCTGCCCGCCGCCCAGCTGGCCCGCTTCGAGTCGCAGGTGGTCAAGCCGCAGCTGGCCCGCCTGACCGAGCTGGACAACCGGATCAAGCTGGCCCGCGCCAACGCTCCCGCCAATCACGACAACTGAGCTGCCCTCGCGCGTGGCTGAAGACGATTCGGCGCTCTATATCGGATTGATCTCCGGCACCAGCGCCGACAGCATCGATACGGTGCTGGTGCGTTTCCGCGAAGGCAAGCCGCACACCCTCGCCAGCCATGCCCACCCGTGGCCCCGGATGCTGCGCGAGCACATGCTGGCGGTGGCGCAAGGCGAGGCGGCACTGGATCTGGACGCCTGGGGCCGGCTCGACGTCGAGATCGGGGAGCAGTTTGCCGAGGCCGCCCTGCGCTTGCTCGAACACGCCGGCACGCCGGCCGCGGCGGTGCGCGCCATCGGCTCGCATGGACAAACCCTGCGCCACCGACCCGGCGGCGAGCATCCGTTCACCCTGCAACTGGGCGACCCCAGCGTGATCGCCGAACGTTGCCGCATCGACGTGGTCGCCGACTTCCGCCGTGCCGACGTCGCTGCGGGCGGCCAGGGCGCACCGCTGCTGCCGGCGGTGCACGCCATGCTGCTGGCCACGCCCGCGCGTCCGCGCGCTGTGCTCAACCTCGGCGGCATCGCCAACCTTACCGTGCTGGATGCCGACGGCAGCGTGCGCGGTTTCGACACCGGCCCGGCCAACGGCCTGCTCGACGCATGGTGCCTGCGCCATCGGGGTGAAGCGTTCGATCGTGACGGCGCCTTTGCCGCCAACGGCCAGGTGCTGCCCGGATTGCTCGACGCCCTGCTGGCCGACCCCTACTTCGCGCTGCCGCCGCCCAAAAGCACAGGCCGCGAATACTTCCATCTGGACTGGCTGGCCGCGCATGCGTCGCTTGCCACGCTGGAGCCCGCCGACGTGCAGGCGACGCTACTGGAACTCACCGTGCGCAGCGTCGCGGCAGCCGTGGCGCAGCACGCGCCGAAGGCGATGGAGGTGCTGGCCTGTGGCGGCGGCGTGCACAACGAGCGGCTGATGCAGCGCTTGGGTGAGGCGTTGGCGCCGCGCCGGCTGGACAGCACCGCCAGCTGCGGTATCGACCCGGACTTTCTCGAAGCAACGGCATTTGCCTGGCTGGCACGCCAGCGCCTGCTGCACCTGCCCGGCAACCTGCCGGCCGTGACCGGTGCGCGCGGACCGCGCGTGCTCGGGGCGATCTATTCTGCGCCAGCGCCCGGTACGTCGTAACGAATGCTTTCCGGCGCCAGCTGGGTCGGCCGCGTGCGGGCCAGCGCCAGCAATGCCTCCTGGAATGCGCCGCGTTCGGCAGCTTCCCAGTGGCCATCGAGCACGGCCACGGCGTGCGGATCGCGCAGGCTTTCGCTGTATTGCTGCGCCACCGACATGCCCAGGCCGCTGCGCAGGGCATCCAGCATCACGTCGTTGACCGAGCACTGGCGCAATTTGGCCAGCGCCGCGATACGTTCGGCAATCAGGCCATCGATATGATGAACGATCATGTCCGGCACAAGCGTGACTCCGACTACACCTGCCCTGTGCCGCCGATGTTTGCACATCCCGGGTGAACCGGTGTGGTGGCGTCGGGATTCCGTGGCTGACTTGGCAATTGCGCTGTGACCCGCGCCACTGCGCGTTCAGGCGTCGGCGGAAGATGCTGCCCGGGCAAGCTCGAAACCGCGAAAGCGCCGCCACAGTCCGGCAAACAGCAGCATGGCCGGGATCACCGCCAGCACCGTGAGCACGAAGTAGCCGCCATACCCCGCCGTCATGGCGATGCCGCCGGCAAAGAAGCCGAGCAGCTTGCCCGGCAGGTTGACCAGCGAACTCAGCAAGGCGTACTGGGTTGCAGTGTGCTGCTGGTTGACCAGCGAGGACAGGAACGCCACCGTCGGCGGCCCCAGCATGCCCAGGGTGAGGTTCTCCACCGAGATCACCAGAGTCAGCATGGCCAGATTGCCGGGGTGCGCGATCAGCAGCAGGTACATGAGGTTGCTGCAGCCGCACAGCACGATGGTGACGCCCAGCGGTCGCCACGCGCCCCAGCGCGCCACCGCCGCGCCGCCGATGAACACGCCCACGATGCCGATCCAGATGCCGTAGATCTTGGTGATCGTGCCGATCTCGGTCTTGGAGAAGCCCATGTCGCGGTAGAACGGGCTCATGATGCCGCCGATGGTGGCCTGCTCGGGCATCTTGAACAGCAGCAGGAACAGCAGCGTCACGCCGGCGAGCGCCCAGCCGTAGCGGCGGAAGAAGTCGGCGAACGGATCGATCACGCTCTCGCGCATCGCATCGCGCCAGCGCGCGGCGCGCACGCGCAACACCGTCGGTTCGCGCGCCGCCAGGGTGGTGACGATCGGCAACAGCATCACCAGCGCCATCATCAGATAGACCACGCGCCAGGCGATATGGTCGGCCAGAATCAGCGCCACCGCGCCGGCCACCAGCAGTCCGATGCGGTAGCCCAGCGAATAGGTCGCCACCAGCGCGCCCTGGTCCTCGACCGGGGCGATCTCGATGCGGTACGCGTCCACCGCGATGTCCTGCGTGGCGCCGAAGAACGCTACCGCCAGCGTGGCCACCACGAACGCCACCAGATGCTGCGGTGTCAGCGCCGCCATCGCGAGCAAGCCGGCCACCACACCCAACTGGGCGAACAGCAGCCAGCCCCGTCGCCGGCCCAGCTGCGCGAAACCCGGGATGTGCCCGTGATCGAGCAGCGGTGCCCAGAGGAACTTGAACGCATAGGTCAGGCCGGCGCTGGCGATCATGGTGATGTCGGCCAGCTCGATGCCGTTCTCCTTCAGCCAGTACGCCAGCGTGCCGGCCACCAGCAGGAACGGCAGGCCGGAAGAGAAGCCGAACAGACACATCGTCCACGCCGCCGGCTGGGTGAAGGCATGCCACACCGACGGCTTCGCCGGCCGTCGCGCCGTCGTATCAGTCGGCATAGTCGACCGTATACGGCGCATGGTCGGAGAAGCGCTGGTCGCGATAGATCGAGCACGCGCGCAGGCGCTCGCGCAGCGACGGGGTGACCACCTGGTAGTCGATCCGCCACCCCACGTTGTTGGCCCGCGCCTGGCCGCGGTTCGACCACCAGGTGTATTCGACCGCGTCGGGCTTGATCGCACGGAAGCTGTCGACCCAGCCGCGCTGGTGGAACAGCAGGTCGAGCCACGCACGCTCCTCCGGCAGGCAGCCGGAATTCTTCTGGTTGGAGCTCCAGTTCTTGATGTCGTTCTTCGTGTGCACGATGTTCCAGTCGCCGCAGATCACGTAGTCGCGGCCGCTCTTCAGCCACGCATCGAAGATCGGCGTGATCCATTCCATCGCCTTGAACTTGAACTGCTGGCGCTCGTCGCCGGACGAACCGGACGGGAAATACAGCGACACCACCGAGAGGTTGCCGAAGCGCGCTTCGAGGTAGCGCCCTTCGTTGTCGAACTCGTCCCAGCCCAGCTCGGTCAGCACCTGGTCCGGCTCGCGCCGGGCATAGATCGCCACGCCGCTGTAGCCCTTCTTGCTGCTGGCGTCGCGATAGAAGCAGTGATGGCCGTCGGGGCGGAACATCGCGTCGGTCAGCTGACCCTCCTGCGCCTTGGTTTCCTGCAGGCAGACCACGTCCGCGTTCTGCGCGCGCAGCCACTCGAACACGCCCTTGCTGCCGGCCGAGCGGATGCCGTTGGCGTTGAGGCTGATGATGCGCATGGGTACTCCCGGTCGACGGATCGGGCGATCATAACAACCCCGGCCGGCGGCACCAGCGCGTGTACCATGCGCGCACCGCCGCCATGCCAGCGAGACGCCCCGTGCACGACTACCAACGCGACTTCATCGAACTGACCCTGCACCGGCAGGTGCTGCGCTTCGGCGAGTTCACGCTCAAGTCCGGCCGGCAGAGTCCGTACTTCTTCAACATGGGCCGGATCGATTCGGGCGCCGCGCTGGCCCGACTCGGTCGCGCGTACGCCGCCGCGCTGGTCGAGGCCGGGATCGAGGTCGACATGCTGTTCGGCCCGGCCTACAAGGGCATCGCGCTGGCTGCGGCCACCGCCATCGCGCTGGCCGAACAGCACGGACGCGACCTGCCGTGGGCGTACAACCGCAAGGAAGCCAAGGATCACGGCGAGGGCGGCAGCCTGGTCGGCGCGCCGCTGGCCGGGCGCGTGCTGATCGTCGACGACGTGATGACCGCCGGCACCGCCGTGCGCGAATCGCTGGCGCTGATCCGCGCCCACGGCGCCACGCCGGCCGGCGTGCTGATTGCGCTGGACCGCCAGGAGCGCGGCCAGGGCGAGCGCTCCGCCGCGCAGGAAGTGGCCGCCGACTACGGCATCCCGGTCATCGCGATCACCAGCCTGGATGACGTATTGGAGTACGCCGGCGAACAGCCGCAACTGGCTGCCGAGCACGCCCGCCTGCTGGACTATCGCGCCCGTTACGGGGTTCGCCGCTGAGCGCCGCTGGCGGCATCCTCGTCGGTTCATGCGGCGGCGGATAGACTCCAGCGAACCCGGTCACAGCAGCGCCATGGGTAACCAGACAGCATGGCGGACGCGGCTATACTCGGGCCAACAGGAGAACCCATGCGCAAACCACTGCTCATTCTGGCTGCCGTCGCGATGGCCGCGAGCTTTGCCGCGTTCGCCCAGAACACCAGCAGCGTGCGCTACAAGTGGTACGACGGCGAGGGCCTGGTGCACTACAGCGACAGCCTCACTGCCGAGGCGATGAAGTACGGCTACGACCTGGTCAACGACCGTGGCCTGGTGGTGCGCCGCGTGCCGCGCCAGCTCAATGCTGAGGAACGTGCCGCCGCGGCCAAGGTGGCCGAGGCGGAGGCAGCCAAACAGCGTGCCGCGCGGGAACTGGCCACCGCCGAAGCGCAGATGCTCGACGCCTACCCGGACGAGGAGGCATACAAGATCTCGCTGCAGCAGACCTTGGACACCTTCGACCAGCAGATCCACACCACCCGGATCAATCTGCGCAGCCAGGAAAAGGCGCTGGCCGACCTGCTGGCCCGCGCCGCCGAGATCGAGAACGCCAAGAAGCCGGTGCCGAAGTTCCTCACCGACAGCGTCGCGGCGCAGCGCAACGTGGTCACCGGCTTGCGCGCCACCCTGCAGCGCCAGCAGGCACTGCGTGCGCAGACCGTGCAGGATCAGGTCAAGCAGCTGGCCCGCTACCGCGAGCTGAAAGCCGAGCAGGACAAGGCTTCGCAGTAGCGAAAGCGGCGGGCCGTGTCCGCCGGCCCCCGTTTCGAGCGCAAGGCCCTTCGCGGGCCGATACCTAGAACGGCAGTTTCAACGCAGGGTCGACCGCCAACATCTGCCGCCGGAATACCTGCTGGATGCGCTTGAGTGCCTCCTCGTTGTCGGCCTCGAAACGCAGCACCAGCACCGGCGTGGTGTTGGACGCTCGCACCAGGCCCCAGCCGTCCGGCCAGTCCACGCGCAGGCCGTCGATGCTGATCACCGAGGCGTCCTCGAAGCTGGCGCGTTCGCGCAGTCGATCCATGAAGCGGTAATGCTCGCCTTCGGCCAGGGCTACTTTCAGCTCGGGCGTGGAGATGCTCTTGGGCAGGGTGGCGAAGATCTCCTCCGGGCTGCGCCCGTGCAGGTCGCCGGCAAGGATCTCCAGCAATCGCGCGGCGGCGTAGATGCCGTCGTCGAAGCCGTACCAACGCTCCTTGAAGAAGAAGTGCCCGCTCATCTCTCCGGCCAGTTCGGCGCCGGTCTCGCGCATCTTGGCCTTGATCAGCGAATGCCCCGTGCGCCACATCAGCGGACTGCCGCCAGCGTCGAGGATCTGCGCCTTCAGGTGGCTGGTGCATTTGACGTCGTAGATGACCGTGCCGCCGGGCTGGCGCGACAGCACGTCGCGCGCGAACAGCATCAACAGGCGATCCGGATAGATGATCTCGCCGGCGCGGGAAACCACGCCCAGGCGATCGCCGTCGCCGTCGAAGGCCAGGCCCAGGTCCGCCCCGGTCTGGCGCACGGCGTGGATGAGGTCCTGCAGGTTGGCCGGGTCGGACGGGTCGGGATGGTGGTTCGGGAAGTTGCCGTCGACGTCGCAGTACAGCGGCACGATCTCGCAACCCACGCCTTCGAGCACCTGCGGCGCGATCGCGCCGGGAATGCCGTTGCCGCAGTCGACCACCACCTTGAGCGGGCGCTCGGCGAGCACGTCGGAAACGATCTTCTCGATGTAATCCGGCGCCACGTCGACCTGGCGCAGGCCGCCGTGGCCGTCCTGGCTCAACGCGCCACTGGCGATGCGCTGGTACAGGTCCTGGATCGCGCTCTCGGCCAGGGTCTCGCCGCCGATCACGATCTTGAAGCCGTTGTAGTCCGGCGGATTGTGGCTGCCGGTGACCGCCACGCCGCAGCCAGTGTTGAACCGGTACGCGGCGAAATACACCACCGGCGTGGGCACGGCGCCCAGGTCGATCACGTCGACACCGGCCTCGCGCAGGCCATCGGCCAGCGCGCCGGCCAGCTCGGGACCGGAGACGCGACCGTCGCGGCCAATCACGATCTCGCGCAGGCCGCGCTCGGCCATCACCGCGCCGATCGCCCGGCCGAGCAGCCGGGCCACGTTGCGGTCCAGCGTCTTGCCGACCACACCGCGCACGTCGTAGGCGCGGAAGATGCTCGGGTCCACCTGCACCGCGGCGGCTTCCGCCGGGGCCGGGGCCGCTGCGGGACGGGCCGGGACCGCGCTGGCGGCCACCGGCGGGCGTTGGCGGGTGCGGGGCGGCGCGACTTCGGCTACCACTGGTTCCTCCGCGGCCGGTTCCTCCGGCGGCGCCCGACGGCGGCCGCGCAGCCACAGCAGATAGCCCGCGCCGGCCAGGCCGAGCAGGCTCAAGAGGCCGCTCAACCACCACGAATGCGGCAGCACGATGAACGCATCGGGCAATCCCGCACCCACGCGGAACGCGGTGCCGGGAACGGCCACGCTGTTGTCGCCGGTCTGCGCCGAGGCACTGCCATTGGAGAACAACTGCACGCTGCCCGGCTCGTCACCCTGGCGCAGATCGAGCCGGCCGCCGGCCGGCGGGACGGCGTCGAAAGCCTGCTGGACACCAGCAAACGGCAGTTCCACCCAGACCCACGCCTGGGTCTGATCCGGCGCACCCAGCGGAATGACCATGCTCAGCCGGCGGTCGCCGTTGCCGTAGTAGACGCTCTGCGCGGGTGGCGCGCCCTCGGCCGTCTGCGCCGCCATCAACTGCGCCGCCTTGGCATAGCCGAACTCGCGATAGTTCGCGCGCAGCACTTCCTTGAGGTCGCCGCTGTAGAGTTCGAGTTGCCTGGCCTGCGGCAGGCGCAGGCGGAGGGTGGCGATCGACTGCGCCGGGTCGCTCATCACCGTGGCCGGGTCGACCAGCGCCAGCGCCTTCTGCACCGCCCCGCGCTGACGCGCAACCTCATCGGCCACCACCTTGACCGCTTGCGCCTGCGCGGCGTGGACCCGCTCGTCGGCGTGGTGCTCGTCGGCGATCAGCCAGGTCTGCCAGGCACAGAACAGCCCCAGCAACAGCAGCAGGGTGCCACCGGCCAGCGGCAGCATGGCCGACCAGTCGATCTCAGGCCTGGGCAGTCGTCGCTTCGCGATTTTTGGTGCCATGCTCCGCCCCCGCGACTGAAACTGCGTGGTGGCACGACCGCTCCGGGTCGCACCGCAAGTCCGTGCCCATGCTATCGGATACCGGTGGAGCCGAAGCCCCCGGCACCGCGTTCGCTGGGCGTGAATTCATTGACGATCTGCAGCCGCGCCTGCGCCACCGGCACCAGCAGCAACTGCGCGATGCGGTCGCCGACTGCGATGGTGTACGGCGCGTCGCCGCGGTTCCAGCACGAAATCATCAGCGGGCCCTGGTAGTCGGCATCGATCACGCCGACCAGGTTGCCCATCACCAGGCCGTGCTTGTGGCCCAGCCCCGAGCGCGGAACGATCAGTGCGCACCATTGCGGATCGCCGATGTGGATGGCGATGCCGCTGGGCACCAGCGCGCTCGCGCCAGGTGCCAGGGTCAGCGGCTGTTCCAGCGCCGCACGCAGGTCCATGCCGGCGCTGCCGGCGGTGGCTGCCTGCGGCAGCGGAATGCTGTCGCCCAGGCGTGGATCGAGGATCTTCAGCTCGACGTCGATGGTCATCCGCGCGCCGCCCGGTAGCGCTCAGCCACTTGCGCGATCAGCTGGCGCGCCAGCTCGTCCTTGGTCGCGCGCGGCAAGGCCAGCTCGCCGTCGGCCCAGTACAGCGTCAACGCGTTTTCGGCGACCTCGAAACCGAGTCCGTCGCCCACCTGGTTTGCCGCGATCATGTCCAACCCCTTGCTGCGCAGCTTGCCGCGCGCATAACTGGCCACATCATGCGTCTCCGCGGCGAAGCCGACCAGGAACGGGTGCCCGCTTTGCGCAGCCAGGCCGGCCAGGATGTCCGGGTTTTCCTCCAGCTGCAGCGACAGCGGCGCACCGGCGCTCTTCTTCAGCTTCAGCGCCGAGACGTTGGCCGGCCGATAGTCGCCCACCGCCGACGCGCCGATGTAGATGTCGGCCGCCTGGCAGGCTTCGCGCACCGCCACCTGCATCTGCGCGGCGCTGCGTACGTCGATGCGCCTGGCGACTCCCGCCGGCGTGGCCAGGCTCACCGGCCCGGCCACCAGGCTCACCGAGGCGCCGGCTTGCGCCGCCGCCGCGGCCACCGCGAAACCCATCCGGCCGGAACTGCGGTTGCCGATGAAACGCACCGGATCGATGTCCTCGTAAGTCGGACCGGCGCTGACCACCACCCGCAGTCCGGCCAGCGCGCCATGGCCGAACGAGGCGGCCAGCGCATCGCGCAATTCGTGCGGCTCCAGCATGCGGCCGGAACCGACGTCGCCGCAGGCCTGGTCGCCGGAGGCCGGCCCCAGCACCTGCACGCCGCGCTGGCGCAGCAGCGCCAGGTTCGCCTGCACCGCCGGATGCGCCCACATCTGCTGGTTCATCGCCGGCGCCAGGTACAGCGGCGCAGCGCTGGCCAGACACAGCGTGCTGAGCAGGTCATCGGCGTGGCCGTGGGCCAGCCGGGCGATCACGTCGGCGCTGGCCGGCGCCACCAGGATGCGCTCGCCCCAACGCGCCAGCTCGATGTGGCCCATCGCCGCCTCGGCGTGCGCATCCCACAGGCTGCTGCGCACCGGCTGGCCGGAGAGCGCCTGGAAGGTGGCCGCACCGACGAAATGTTCCGCTCCCGCGGTCATCACCACGCGCACCTCCGCACCCTGCTCGCGCAGGCGGCGGACCAGTTCACAGGACTTGTAGGCGGCGATGCCGCCGGACACTCCCAGCAGGATGCGGCGTTGGGCGAGGCTCATGTAAGGCGGGCCTGACAGTCGGGCAGACGCTTAGCTTACCGGATTCATTCCGCGCCACTGCTGCCCCGCGGCAGCAACTCTCGCCAGGCTGACCTGCATGAGCATTCGTGACTGGCCCGAGGGGGAACGACCCCGCGAAAAACTGCTGACGCGCGGCAGCGCCGCGCTGTCCGACGCGGAACTGCTGGCCGTGCTGCTGGGCAGCGGCAGCCGCGGCAAGGACGCCATCGCACTGGGTCGCGAGCTGCTCGCCAACGCCGGCGGCGTAGCCGCCTTGCTGGGCCGGCCCGAGCAGCAGATCCGCGCCGGCGGACTGGGCCCGGCCAAGCGCGCGCGGATCGCCGCGGCGCTGGAGCTGGCCCGGCGCAGCCTCGCCGAACAGTTGCAGGAACGGCCCAGCCTGGGCAACCCGCGCGACAGCGGCGACTACCTGCGCGCCCGCCTGCGTCACCTGCCCTACGAGGTGTTCGGCTGCCTGTACCTGGACAATCGCCATCGCGTGCTGGCCTTCGAGGAGCTGTTCCGCGGCACCGTCGACGGCGCCAGCGTGCACCCGCGCGAAGTGGTGCGCGCCTGTCTGCACCACAACGCCTGCGCGGTGATCTTCGCCCACAACCACCCCTCCGGCGTGGCCGAGCCCAGCGCCGCCGATCGCGCGATCACTCACGAACTGCGTGATGCCCTGCAGCTGGTCGGCGTGCGCGTACTCGACCACTTGGTGATCGGCACCGGCGAGCCGGTGTCGATGGCCTCGCGCGGCCTGCTCTGAGCACCGGGCCGCGGTCCGCGGCCGCTCTTGCGACTGCAAACCTCCGGCCAACCGCGCGGCAGCCGCGACCTTGCCGCGATGCGACACGCCGCCCGGCTTCGTGTTTTCGCGCGCAGAATCGGTCGCCAAGTAGCCGAAACTTATGCACAAAACGCAGCGATAGCCGATTGCCGCTCGGATCGCCAGTCATACGCCAAGTTGTCGTTCCAACCTGATGATTTATCTAGGCAATTTCTTGCGAACGATTGAAACCCATGGTGTGGCGACACCGGCCAGGCCGGGGCCCGGAAATTTCCCCACAGAGTTATCCACAGGAAGGCACGACGCGGTGCAGCACGAAGCTTGCCCCGCGGCCGGAGCCTTTCACGGGTCCGGTGCGGGCGTCCCGGTCTGTTAGGATTACCGGTTCCATCACGAAACCGATCCCACCCGTGAAAGCACAGCTGCGCGACCTGGTGTTGCAGGCCATCCACACCTTGCGGAACGACGCGACCCTGCCGGCCGAGCTGGCCATTCCCGCCTTCGTGATCGAGCGTGCGCGCAGCCGTGAACACGGCGATTTCGCCTGCAACGCGGCGATGCTGCTGGCCAAGCCGGCGCGCGCCAAGCCGCGCGAGCTGGCCGAAAAGCTGGTTGCCGCGCTGCCGGCGAACACGCTGGTGGAAAAAGTCGAGATCGCCGGCCCGGGCTTCATCAACTTCTTCCTGGCCGCCGGCGCCTATCACGCCGAAGTGCGCCGGATCATGGCCGAGGGCGACGCCTACGGCCGCAATGCCAGCGGAGGCGGCAAGACCGTCGGCGTGGAATTCGTCTCGGCCAATCCGACCGGCCCGCTGCACGTGGGCCACGGTCGCAACGCGGCGATCGGCGATTGCGTGGCCCGCCTGCTCGATGCCAATGGCTGGGACGTGAAGCGCGAGTTCTACTACAACGATGCCGGCGTGCAGATCGCCAACCTGGCGATCTCGGTGCAGGCACGCGCGCGCGGCATCATGCCGGAAGACAGCAACTGGCCCGAGAACGGCTATCGCGGCGACTACATCGCCGAGGTGGCGCGCGCCTATCTCGACCGCGAATCGGTGGTGGCCGACGGCGAAACCGTGGTTGGTGCGGGCGACGTGGACGACCTCGACGCGATCCGCCGTTTCGCCGTGGCCAGCCTGCGCCACGAGCAGGACCTGGACCTGCAGGCGTTCGGCGTGAGCTTCGACACCTATTTCCTCGAATCGTCGCTGTACAGCGACGGCAAGGTCGAGGAGACCGTGCGCGAGCTGATCGCCCACGGCCACACCTACGAGGAGGGCGGCGCGCTGTGGCTGCGCACCACCGCGTTCGGTGACGACAAGGACCGCGTGATGCGCAAGTCCGACGGCACCTACACCTACTTCGTGCCCGACGTGGCCTACCACCTGTCGAAATGGCAACGCGGCTACGGCAAGGCCATCACCGTGCTGGGCTCGGACCACCACGGCTCGCTGGCGCGGGTGAAGGCCGGCCTGCAGGCGCTCGACTGCGGCATCCCCAAGGGCTACCCCGACTACATGCTGTACCAGATGGTGACGGTGATGAAGGGCGGCGAGGAGGTGAAGATCTCCAAGCGCGCCGGCAGCTACGTCACCTTGCGGGACCTGATCGACGAGGTCGGCCGCGACGCCACGCGCTACTTCCTGATCTCGCGCAAGAGCGACTCGCAGCTGGTGTTCGATGTGGACCTGGCCCGCTCGCAGTCGAACGACAACCCGGTGTACTACATCCAGTACGCGCACGCCCGCGTCTGCAGCGTGCTGCGCCAGGCACCGGAGAAGGGTTTCACGGTGGATCTCGCCGACGGCCTCGCCCACCTCGACCGGCTGGACAACGAGCACGAGCAGATCCTGCTGACCGAGTTGTCGAAGTACCCCGAGCAGGTCGAGGCGGCCACGGCGAACCTCGAGCCGCACCTGATCGCCACCTGGCTGCGCGAACTGGCCAACGCGTTTCATACCTACTACAACTCGTACCAGTTCCTGGTGGAGGATGCCGGCCTGCGCAACGCGCGGCTGGCGCTGGTGGTGGCCACGCGCCAGGTACTGAAGAACGGACTGGATTTGCTGGGCCTCAGTGCCCCGGAGAAGATGTAATGGCAGCACGCAAGGGCAAGGGCCGGCAGGCGGTACGCAACGGCGGCAACGGATTCCCCGGCTGGGGTTACGCGGTGATCGGCATCCTCGTCGGCGCGATCCTGATGGCGATCGTGATGCGCGGCAGCCTGTTCACCAGCCTGCGCACGCCGACCGGGCCGCAAGCCAACCCGCAGGCCACCGCCCAGCGCGGCAGCGAGCCGGGCGTGCTGGAACCGGCCGCCGGCGACAGCGCGCCGAAGAAGCCGCAGTACGACTTCTACTCGGTGCTGTCGGAGAAGGAAGTGCGCATTCCCGATGCCGAGATCAGCGCCCAGGCCAAGGCTGAGCAGCAGCAGACCACCACGCCGGTGCCTGCGACGGCGCCCGCGAGCACGCCGGGTGTCGCCGTGCAGAGCGTCACCGCCGCGCCGGCCGAGGCGGTGAAGCCTGCCACCGGCGGCAGCGGCTACCTGCTGCAGGTAGGCGCATTCCCCGACCCCGCGGCCGCCGAAGCGCAGAAGGCCAAGCTGGCCTTGCAGGGTTTCGTCGCCAACGTGCAGACCGTGGACGTCGGCGGGCAGACCTACCATCGCGTGCGGCTGGGGCCGTTCCGTTCGGCTACCGAGCTGGAAGCGACCAAGCAGAAACTCGCCGCCGCCGGCATCCCGGCGATCGCCCTGAAAGAAGGCAAGTAAGCGCATGAACGGCAAGATCGCGTGGATCACCGGCGCCACCGCCGGTTTCGGTGCCGCCACCGTGGAGCGCTTCGTCGCCGGCGGCTGGCGGGTGATCGCCAGCGGCCGGCGGGCCGATCGCCTGCAGCAGCTGGTGGACCGCCACGGTGCCGAGCGCGTGCATGCGGCCGCCTTCGACATGCGCGACGAGGCCGCCATGCGCGCCGCCCACGCCGCCTTGCCCGCGCCCTTCGCCGCCATCAACCTGCTGGTCAACAACGCCGGTCTGGCGCTGGGCACCGCGCCGGCGCAGCAGGCCGACCTGGCGCAGTGGAAGCAGATGATCGATACCAACGTCACCGCGCTGGCCACGATCACCCACCTGCTGCTGCCGCGGCTGGTCGAACGCCGCGGCGCGATCATCAACATCAGCTCGATCTCCGGCAGCTACGCCTACCGCGGCGGCAACGTGTACGGCGCCAGCAAGGCCTTCGTCACCCAGTTCTCGCAGAACCTGCGCACCGACCTGCACGGCACCGGCGTGCGGGTGACCTCGATCGAGCCGGGCATGGCCGAAACCGAATTCACCCTGGTGCGCACCGGCGGCAACCAGGCCGCCTCCGACCAGCTCTACGCCGGCGCCCACCCGATCACCGCGACCGACATCGCCGACACCATCTGGTGGATCGCCAACCTGCCGCCGCACCTCAACGTCAACCGCATCGAAGTGATGCCGGTCAGCCAGTCGGCGGCCGGGCTGCAGGTCGCGCGCGACAGCTGAGGCGCCCGCTGCGCCGGGTGCCTATCCCTCTTCGCCGCGATGCACGTCGCGGGGCACGAACGGATGTTCAGGGTTGGGCGCGACCAGCCGGTTCTACTGCAGACTGGCCCCGTCCAGCGCCTCGAACACGCCGGCCTGGCAGGCACCGGGTGCGCCACCGCCCTGCAACACCAGGGCGACGGTGCGGTAGTCGCGGGC
Organism: Rhodanobacter lindaniclasticus; assembly: GCF_004799035.1. Lineage (GTDB taxonomy): Bacteria > Pseudomonadota > Gammaproteobacteria > Xanthomonadales > Rhodanobacteraceae > Rhodanobacter > Rhodanobacter lindaniclasticus. The sequence continues at coordinate 77,353 of NZ_MWIO01000002.1, read as the reverse complement.
TATCGTCTCGGCCAGCGACGGGTGATCACTGCATGAACCAGCCGTGGCTGACCACGATCGATTGGCCGGTCAGCGCCGCGGAAGGGAAAGTCGCCAGGTACAGCGCGGTCTGCGCGATGTCTTCGACCGTGGTGAAGGTGGCATCGACGGTGTCCTTGAGCATCACGTTGCGGATCACCTCGTCCTCGCTGATGCCCAACTCCTTCGCCTGCTCGGGGATCTGCTTCTCCACCAGCGGCGTGCGCACGAAGCCGGGGCAGATCACGTGCGAGCGCACGTTGTGCGGCGCGCCCTCTTTCGCCAGCGTGCGGGCCAGGCCGAGCAGGCCGTGCTTGGCGGTGACGTAGGGCGCCTTGAGCTTCGAGGCCTCGTGCGAATGCACCGAGCCCATGTAGATCACGATGCCGCCGCGGTCGTCCTTGTACATGTGCTTGAGCGCCGCCTTGGTGGTGAGGAAGCCGCCGTCCAGATGGATGGCCAGCATCTTCTTCCAGTCGGCGAAGGCGAACTGGTCGATCGGGTTGATGATCTGCACGCCGGCGTTGGAGATCAGGACGTCCAGATGGCCAAACGCGGCGACCACCTGGTCGGTACCGGCGTTGACCGCGTCCTCGCTGGTGACGTCCATCGCCACGCCGATCGCCTTGCCGCCGGCGGCGTTGATCTGCGCCGCCACCGCATCGGCGGCCTGCTGGTTGATGTCGGCGATCGCCACGCTGGCGCCGTGTTTCGCGTACAACTCGGCAATCGCCTTGCCGAGGCCGCTGGCCGCACCGGTGATGAGGGCGACCTTGCCGTCGAGACTGTTCATGCGCTGCTCCTTGAGAAGGGTCCGGGCGGGCGCGCCGACCCGGGCGCGCCCATCAACCGGATTGTAGGCGCCACCGCGGGCAGCGCCATCGGACCTTGGGGCAGGCGCTCAAGCGCCGTCTTCGGCCAGATAGGTGTAGGCGGTGAGCCCGCCATCCAGCGCGTCGTACAGGCGCGCCGCCTCCTCGCCGCTCACGCCCGCGTCGGCAATGCGCGCCCGATAGCTCTGCCGCAAGGCCTCCAGGTCGTAACCGACGTAGTCGAGCATCAGGTCGGTGGTGTCGCCGCGGCGCTTGTGCGCGAACACGTAGCCGTCGCCGTCCACGCGCACGTTGACCGCGTCGGTGTCGCCGAACAGGTTGTGGATGTCGCCCAGTGTCTCCTGGTAGGCGCCGACCATGAAGATGCCGAGCCGGTAGCTCTCGCCGTCCTTCAGCGCGTGCAGCGGCAGGCTGACGTCGACGCCGTCGGCCTCCACGTAGTGGTCGATGCGGCCGTCCGAATCGCAGGTGAGGTCGACGATCACGCCGCGGCGGGTCGGCTCCTCGTGGAGCCGGGCGATCGGCACGATCGGAAACACCTGGTCGATCGCCCACACGTCGGGGATCGATTCGAACACGGAGAAATTGGTGAAGTACTTGTCGACCAGCTTCTCGTCCAGCTCGTCCAGCACCTGCCGGTGCGCGCGCTCGGCCGGCAGCAGGCGCGCGCGCACCGCATTGGCGATGGCGTAGAACATCTCGTCCAGGCGCGCGCGGTCGGCCAGCGACAACTGGCCCAGCGCGTACAGCGATTGCCCTTCGGCCAGGTGGTGCTGGGCCTCATGGAACAGTTCCAGCGGCGGGCGCTCGTCCAGCGCCGCGTGGGCTTCGCGCAGGTGGCGCAACACCGCCGGCTCGTCCTCGCGCGGCGGCGGCAGGCTGCCGGCCGGCACCTGTTCCACCTCGGTCACGTTGACCACCATCACCGCATGGTGCGCGGTCATTGCCCGGCCGGCTTCGGTAAGCACATGCGGCGCGGCCAGGCCTTCGGCGCTCACCGCCTCGGCCAGCGACTGCACGATGGTGCTGGCGTACTGCTCCAGCGAATAGTTGATCGAGTTGTGGCTGCGCGAGCGGGTGCCTTCGTAGTCCACGCCCAGGCCGCCGCCGACGTCGACGATCTCCAGCGGCACGCCCATGCGCGAGAGTTCGACGAAGTAGCGGGTGGCCTCGCGCATGCCGTTGGCGATGTCGCGCACGTTGGAGATCTGCGAGCCCATGTGGAAGTGCTGCAGCTTCAGCGTGTGCTTCAGGCCCGCCGCGTCCAGCCGTTCGACCAGCCGCAGCACCTGCTGCGGCGACAGCCCGAACTTGCCCTTGTCGCCGCCGGTGTTCTGCCACTTGCCGGCACCGATCGAGGCCAGCCGCACGCGTACGCCGAGCAGCGGCTCCACGCCCAGCGCCTTCGACTCGGCGAACACGTGGTCGAGTTCGGACAGCTTCTCGATCACGATGTGCACGCGCAGACCGAGCTTCTTGCCGATCAGCGCCAGGCGGATGTATTCGCGGTCCTTGTAGCCGTTGCAGATCACGATGGAACCGGGCCGCGCCATCGCCAGCACCGCCATCAGCTCGGGCTTGGAACCCGCCTCCAGGCCGAACCCCTGCACGCCGGCGGCGACCAGTTCGCCGGCCACGCTGCGCTGCTGGTTGACCTTGATCGGGTAGATCGCGGTGTAGCCGCCGGCGTAGTCGTACTCGGCGATGGCGCGGGCGAACGCACCCTGCAGATGCGCGAGGCGATCGGCGAGGATGTCCGGAAAGCGCACCAGCAGCGGCAGGCGCAGGCCCTCGGCGCAGGCGCGATCGACGATCGCCGGCAGCGGCAGCGCCGGGCCCCCGGCGCCGCGCGGGCGCATCAGCAGATCGCCGGCGGCATCGATGTCGGCGTAGCCGTCACTCCAGTAGGGCACGGCATAGGTGTGGCAGGCAGTGGCAATGGTCCAGGGCTTCGACATGGGGCCTCCCTAGGGGAACGTAGCAGGGGATGTCGCAGCGGCGAGCCTTGACGAGGTTGCTCGATGGAGCGGAAAGCCGGCCGGCCGGAAGCCTCGCACGCCGCGGGGCCGGATGGGCTTGCCCGGCCTTCGTCACGCCTTCGCGACGGCTGGCCGGGTCACCATTGTAATGGCCGCGCGACGCGCTGCACGGCGGCGGCGGCCGGGACGTCGGCGGCGGTTGCCGGTACAATTGACCTTCTTTGCCCACGCTCCGCGGAAACATCCCCATGTCGCAGCCCGCCCCCCTCACCGAAGCCCAGTGGTTCACCGAGGCGCACCAGGCGTCCGGTTCGTCCATCGGCTTTCGCACCGAGCAACTGCTGCACGCGGAGAAGACCCCGTTCCAGTCCATCGAGATCCACAAGACCACCGACTGGGGCAACCTGATGGTGATCGACGGCTGCGTGATGCTGACCAGCCGCGACAACTTCCTCTACCACGAGATGATGACCCACCCGGCGCTGTTCACCCACGCGCGCGCCAAGCGCGTGGTGATCATCGGCGGCGGCGATTGCGGCACGCTGCGCGAGGTGCTGCGCCACGAGGAAGTCGAGCACGCGGTGCAGGTGGAGATCGACGAGCGCGTGACCCGCCTGGCCGAGCAGTATTTCCCCGAACTGTGCGAGGCCAACAGCGATCCGCGCGCCGAGCTGCTGTTCATCGACGGCATCAAGTACATGGCCGAGTGCGAGCCGGAATCGCTGGATCTGGTGATCGTCGACTCGACCGACCCGGTCGGCCCGGCCGAGGGCCTGTTCAACGCCGCGTTCTACGCCAGCTGCTACAAGGCGCTGCGCCACGGCGGCCTGCTGGTGCAGCAGAGCGAATCGCCGCTGGCCCACCTGGACCTGATCCGCTCGATGCGCTCGGCCATGCGCACCACCGGCTTCGCCGCGGTGAAGACGCTGCCGTTCCCGCAGCCGTGCTACCCCACCGGCTGGTGGAGCTGCACCATGGCGCGCAAGGGCGGCGACCTCTCCGGCTTCCGCGAGCGCGGCGCGCTGAGCAAGAAATTCCCCACCCGCTACTACAACGCCGAGATCCACAAGGCCGCCCTGGCCCAGCCGGAATTCATGCGCGAAGCGCTGGGCGAATAAGCCGGATACGGGGAACCAGGCATCGCGGACCGGCACCGCCGTTTCCCGCCACTCAAAATATCTTCGAGCGCACCTTCGGCAGCAGCACCAGCAGCAAGGTGGCGAGCGGGCCGAGCAGCAGCGAGAGCAGGAACCAGAGCAGGCCGCTGCGGTTCTTGCCCTGAGCCAGCGCCGCGTTGATCAAGGCCAGCGTGCCCCAGCCGGCAAACCAAGGGGCGCCATCGGCCCACAACGAAAAATGATTCACGACCCTCTCCCGAGCGATGGATGAGTGGCGCCGTCCTGCACCCGAACAGGCATCCTAACAAGCCCGGCGGCGCCGACGGCCGGCGGGCGGCGCGTCGATCAGGCGAGCTTAATCTGCACTCGCTATGCTGGCGCCTTTGCCGCCAAGGGAAGTTCGCAATGCCTGGAATGCGCCGTGTTGCCGTGAGTTGCCTGTGGCTGCTGTTCGCCGCGCCGGTGCTGGCGACCAAGGCGCCGGTCGCCGCGAAAGCCGCCGCGACCACGTCCAGGGCAGCGCAGGCGCGCGACCGGGCGCAGCTGACCTTCCAGCGCGACCTGGTCAGCGTGCTGGCGCCGCGCGCCGACGCGATGCCGCTGCTCGGTGCGGCGCTGCTGGCGCGGCCGCTGTTCAACCAGCCACCGGACAACAGCTTCCATGCCCTGATCGAGCGCGCGGCCGCTGCCGAAGGCGCGGGCCCGGCGGTGAACTGGGTGCGGCTGGCCGACTGCGAGGCCAAGGCCGGCAACTGCCCCAATGCTACCGCGCTGGATATCTTGCTCACGCAGGCGCCGGACAACGCCGCCGTGTGGCTGGTCAAGCTGGGCGCCGACGCGCGCGACCACAAGCAGGACGATGCCCGCGAGGACCTGCGTCGCGCCGCCGCCGCCAAGCAGTACGACGACTACGCCGGGGTCAGCCTGCAGGCACTGGCCGATTCGGTCGGCGTGTTGCCGCCGCCGGCCGCCACGCTGGACCCGAACCACGCCGCCGGCGCGGTCGGCATGCAGACCGTGCTGATCTTCGGCCTCGCCAGCGCGCAGCCGCAGCCGAGCCTGCAGCTGGTGGCCAAGCTGTGCGAGAACGCCGGCGAGGATGCCTCGATCAAGACCGACTGTCTCAATCTGGCCAAGCTGCTGCAGTGGGGCTCCAGCCCGTTGGCCCGCTCGCTCGGCCTGCACCTGGCCGAAGTGCTCGCCGACGACCCGGCCCAGGCGCAGGCGGCGAAAGATGCCCGCCGCAGCCTGGTCTGGCAGGTGCGCAGCTTCAACCAGCTGCTGGCCAAGGTGCAGGACGATGCCCCGCTGGCCCGCCACCTGCTGTCGCTGGCCCGCAACGGCGGCACCGAGATGAGCCTGCAGGCGGCCGCCCTGCGTGATGCGGGGGTCGTTGAGGCTCCGGCAGGAGAAAGCGGGAAATGAGTGGAGGGGAGTGAGAGAAGACAGAAGCGTGCTCCGCCGTGACTCTTTCTCGTTTCTCACTCCTCTCCACTCAACTCTTCGCTCCTCGCCCTGTTCCCCTTTCCCCCCATGCCCGCTAGGCTGGACCCACCTTCCGTGGCAGGGGCGATCCGATGCTTATGACGCTGGTGGCGAGCAGCAAGGGTGGGTGCGGCAAGAGCACGCTGGTGACGCAACTGGCGTCGCACTGGGCCCAGGCAGGGCATCACAGCGCCATCATCGACGCCGACCGGCAGGGTTCCAGCTTCCGCTGGGCCGCGCGTCGGCCGGAGAACGTCCCCGGCGTGCTGGCCTTCGAAGGCGGCCGCCGCTCGCTGGCCAAACTGCCACCGGACACCGCGCAACTGCTGATCGACACCCCCGCCGGCGCCCGCGAGCGCGAGCTGGAACCCTATCTCGACCAGGCCAGCGTGCTGCTGGTGCCGGTGCTGCCCTCTTCGTTCGACCTCGACGCCACGCTGGCCTTCACCGACGAGCTGCGCGCGATCAACCGCATCCACCGCGGCAAGCTGCCGGTGGGGTTGGTGGCCAACCGGCTCAAGCCGTGGACCCACGCCAGCCAGGACGCGCTGACCCAGCTCGCCGAGCAATCGCCGTTCCCGATCGTGGCGCAGCTGCGCGACAGCCAGGCCTACGTGCTGCTGGCCGCGCTGGGCAAGGGCATCTTCGACTACAACAGCGAGCAGGTACGCAGTCACCAGGAAGACTGGAAGCCCCTGCTGCGCTGGATCAAGCGCCAGTCCTGACCGCAGCCCACACCTCTTTCTTTTCCGCCGGAGCCTCCCATGCACGAACTGATCCTGCTGCGCCATGCCGAAGCGGTGCCCATAGCCGACGGCGGCGACGACCGCGAACGTGCGCTGAGCACGCGTGGCGAACAGGAGGCGCAGGCCGCCGGCCTGTGGCTCGCCGCGCATCGCCTGCGTCCGCAGCGCGTGCTGTGCTCGCCCACCCGGCGCACCAGCGAAACCACGCGGCTGGCGCTGGCCGCGATCGATGCCGCACCGGCGCCGCAGATCGCCGAGGAGATCCACGAAGCCACGCCCGGCGAGCTGCTGCTGCTGCTCGACCAGCACGCCGAAGCCGATACCGTGATGCTGGTCGGCCACAACCCCGGCGTCGAACGGCTGGTCGCCCTGCTGGTGGAAGGCCGCTCCGACGAATTCCGCGGCATGCCGCCCGGCGCACTGGCGGTGCTGCATCTCGACGGCCCGCTGGAGCCGGGCCAGGCGCGACTGGACGCCTTCTGGTCACCCTGACCTTCACACGCCGCCCGTCGTCACGGGGCGGTGGCACGCAACCGTTATCATGCGGCGATGTTGCATGACCTTCGCCGCCTTCTCCTGCCGCTGCTCCTGCTGGCCACCGTACTGCAGGGCTGCACCCTGTCCAAGGCGCAGATCCGCCGCGCCGACGCGGTGGTGGCGGCCACCGTCGACCGCCAGCAAAGCTGCCACCAGGCCGACCACTGCGCGCAGCCCTCGCCGCTGCTGCGGGCCGCCGACCAGGCGCTGGCCGACTCCACCCCCGGGCATCCGATGCACGTGGTCACCCTGCTGGGCGACAGCGAGCCGGCACTGGCCGCGCGGGTCAACCTGATCCGTGCCGCACGGCGTTCGATCGACGTGCAGACCTACATCTGGAGCCAGGACGACGTCGGCCAGTTGGTGCTGGACGAACTGGTGCGCGCCGCGCGCCGCGGCGTGCAGGTGCGCATCCTGGCCGACCAGTTGTTCTCCTTCAACGACCTCGACCTGCTCGATGCGCTGGCGCGGGCCAGCCCCAACCTCGAGGTGCGGCTGTACAACCCCACCTTCCACAAGGCGCGCACGCCGCCGCTGGATTTCGCCGCCGGCATCCTGTGCTGCTTCATGCAGTTCAACCAGCGCATGCACAACAAGCTGCTGCTGGTGGACGACGCCATCGGCATCGCCGGCGGACGCAACTACCAGGATCGCTACTTCAACTGGGACGACACCTTCAACTACGTCGACCGCGACGTGATGGTCGGCGGCCCCGCCGCCGCCACGATGGCCGACAGTTTCGAGCTGTTCTGGCGGCACAAGCGCGCGGTGCCGCTGACCCACCTGCGCGACGTCAACCAGCGCATCGTCTCCGACCGCGCCGCACCGCCCTGGCCCGAGCCGCACTACCGAAAGCCGCAGCGGGTCGCGCAGCTGCTGCAGGCCGCCGAGGACCCGGCCTGGCTGCAGGCGTGGCTGGTGGATCCATCACTGGAGGTGGGCAAGGTCGAATACTTCAGCGACTTGCCGGCGAAAGTCGACGACCCCGGCGGCAAGCGCACCGCGGCGTTCACCCGCCACATCATGCAGCTGATCGGCGAGGCCCGCCACGAAGTGCTGCTGCAGACGCCGTACCTGGTGATGAGCCGCCGCGCGCAGGGCATCTTCCGCCGCCTGCACCGGCGCGCCGACCCGCCGCGGGTGATCGTGTCGACCAACTCGCTGGCCTCCACCGATGCCTTCGCCGTCTACGCGATGTCGTACAAACACCGCAAGCGCTACCTGAAGAAGTTCGGCTTCGAGATCCACGAATTGAAACCGCACGCCCCCGGCCCCGCGGTGGACTATGAACTGGCCAACCTGGACGCCGACACCGCGCAGGTGCCCGCGGCGACCGCCACCCCCGCCAGTGCCTCGCGCACGCGCTTCCATCTGCTCGGCAGCGGCAGCGGCAACCGGCCCGCGCCGTTGCGCAGCGAAGGCCGGCGCTCCGGCCTGCATGCCAAGTCGATCGTGATCGACGACGACTTCAGCATGGTCGGCTCGCACAATTTCGATCCGCGCTCGGACCACTACAACACCGAATCGGGCGTGATCGTCTACGACCACGCCTTCGCCGACGAACTGCGCCAATCCATCCTGCGCGACACCGAGCCGCAGAACGCCTGGGTCATCGCGCCGCGCCGCCCGGTGGTGCCGGTGCTCACCGACATCAACCAGGCCATCGGCACGGTCTCCGAAAGCCTGCCGTTCTTCGACCTGTGGCCGTTCCGCTACGCCACCAGCTTCGACCTCAAGCCCGGCTGCCCGCCGCTGCGCGCCAGCGATCCGCGTTTCTACGACTGCTACCAACCGGTCGGCGACTTCCCCGACGTCAACCTGTCGCCGAAGTGGATCATCACCCGCCTGATCACCGCCTTCGGCAGCAGCGCCAAGGGCATCCTGTAGCGCGCTGACTCCGCCTGCACGTGCGGCGTCGTCCAATGGGATTCGAGTCACGTCAGGAGACACATCAACCATGAGCCATGCATTCAAGGTCGGCGACCACGTGCGCTGGAACTCCGAGGCCGGCCACGTCAGCGGCAGGATCACCAAGGTGCACACCCGCGACACCGAGTACAAGGGCCACACCCGCCGCTGCAGCGAGGACGACCCGCAGTACGAGATCAAGAGCGACAAGACCGACCACGTCGCCATGCACAAGGGCGCGGCACTGCACAAGATCGACTGAGCCGATGCCCGCCGACCCCGCCACGATCTGGACCATCGGCCACTCCACCCGGCCGCTGGAGGAGTTCCTCGGCCTGCTCGACGGCTACCGCATCCAGGCCATCGCCGACGTGCGCCGCTTCCCCGGCTCGCGCCGCCACCCGCACTTCGCCAGCGAGGCGCTGGCGAAGTCCCTGCCCGAGCACGGCGTCGCCTACCAGTGGATCCCCAAACTCGGCGGCCGCCGCAAGGTGCAACCGGGCTCGCCCAACACCGCCTGGCGCAATACCTCCTTCCAGGGTTATGCCGACTACACCGCCACCGCGGACTTCGCCGAAGGCCTCGCCGAACTGCTTCACCTCGCCGCCCGCCAGCGCACCGCGATGATGTGCGCCGAAGTGGTCTGGTGGCGCTGCCACCGCTCGATCGTCTCCGACGTGCTCAAGCTGCGCGGCATCGAAGTCATCCACATCCTCGACGCCACCCACACGACGGAGCATCCGTACACGTCGGCGGCGCGCGTGGTGGATGGGCGGTTGAGTTACGCCGCGGCGCAGGGGGAGTTGTTGTAGCGAAGGTCGGACTCCTTCGTCGGGCTCCGTACCACGCATCCCGCAAGCCCTGCGCTCCCGGCATCGTCATGCCTGCGAAAGCAGGCATCCAGTGCCTGTCGAGTTGCGATGAAGCCCGTTCACCTTGCGCGTGCCCAATACGGGCATTACCATGCCCAATATGGGCAGCAAGGCAAACAGCAGAATCAGCGAGGCCGCGGCGCTTTACGCCAGCACCAGCCTGTCCGATGCCTTGTTCACCACCACCCAACAACGCGTCCTCGGCTGCCTGTTCGGCCAGCCCGATCGCAGCTTCACCGTCAGCGAACTGATCCAGACCACCGGCGCCGGCAGCGGCGCGGTGCAACGCGAGGTCGCCCGGCTGGCCGGCAGCGGTCTGCTCACGGTGGAACCGGTCGGCAATCAGAAGCGCTATCGCGCCGATCCCGCCGCGCCGATCCATGCCGAACTGGTGTCCATCGTGCGCAAGACCTTCGGCCTGGTCGCCCCCTTGCGCGAAGCACTGGCGAAGCTGTCTCCCCACATCTCGACCGCCTTCGTGTACGGCTCGGTGGCCAAGGGTACCGACACCGCGGCCAGCGACATCGACCTGATGCTGGTGTCCGATACGCTGGCTTATGCGGACCTCATGGCAGCGTTGCACCCGCTGATCGAGCGCCTGGGCCGCGAGATCCATCCCACGCTCTACACCCGCGCCGAGCTGCGCAAGCGCCTCGGCGCGGGCAACAGCTTCGTGACCCGCGTACTGGCACAACCGCGGCTGCGGGTGATCGGGAGTGAGCATGACCTCACCGCTTGAGAACCTGACCGGTCAGTGAGCATCAAGGTCGGGCGCACATCCTGTAGGAACGCACCCCTGTGCGCGACGCCCTTGCCCTGGTTGCATTCAAAGGCAAGAGCGTTCGATCGCCTTCGGCGACCGAGTCACTTTTCTCTTGCGTGGCCAAGAGAAAAGTAACCAAAAGAGAAGGCCACCCCGCTTGGCGCTTGCCGGGCATCGGGCAACTGCTCCTGCGTTGCCTCAACTCGGGCATCCATGCCCTCGCCTGCCCGGCAAGTCCGTGAGTCGGGGCCGGGCTTTTCGACAGGGCATCCTGCCCTGGCGAAAAGGAGTCGACATCCATGTCGACTCCCGCTATGCGGCCTGTCGTCCCCGATTCACCGCCGCACAGGGGCCCCGGAAGAGCAGGCGCGCATCCTGCGCGCCAGAAGCCAAGCGTCGCGATGCTAGTGGCTGTTTGTCCCTGACCCCCTTCTTTCGGGGACCGACTCCCATGGTGTCCGGCTCGGTTACTGCCAATCCAACGGTATCAGCGCTGCGCCGTTCCGCCAGCGTTCCGTCACGGCATCCTGGAACCAGGTTTCGTTGAGATCCGCATGCTCCGTCATGATGATCTGCATATGCGGCGCGAGATCCTTGACCAGGTTGTCGATCAACTCGAAGATCCTGACGACGGCTAGGCGGTCCTCATCCTGCGGCAGCTCGCCATCCGTTCCGGCATGGGTCTCCGCAGGGAAGTAGACCTGAGACGGCTGATCGAGAAACAGGAAGCGAGGGACTGGACGTTCTCTGCGGACGAACCACTCGTGAAGCGCGAGGTGCGCAATCAGATGGCATCCTAACCAATTAGCGCCGCTTCCCATTGCACTCATGGGGATGGGGCCGCTCTCTGCGTCGGCGATCACCTCGAGTTTCCTGCGATCCAGGCGAAACGGGACGCCGCTGTGCTCAAGCTCCAAGAAGGTGGCCCACCGCGTCATACGCTCGCTCAGGCGTGACAAGCAGGAGTCAACACGCTCCCGGACAGTCTCGTCGCTGAGTTCGGTTTCAAGCAGCTTTATCCGCTGGGCGAGATCCGCGACGTAGGCACGCAGATCCGAGGAATCCTGACGGGAAGGATACGAATCGAGTGTCGCGCTGATGCGCCCAAACACCATCGCGCGCCGCGTCGCGGAGTCGCGCAGCGCCGACAGGCGCTGATCCGAGCGGCGAACGGCCTCAAGCGTATCCCAGTTCTCCTGCAGGGCCACGCGAACCTGCTCCAGCTCGCGCGTCTTCTCGACGACCAAGGCATCCAGCCCCGGTGTGCTTCGCCGTACCGCAGCAAGCTGCGCGGAAGCAGCTCGAAGCTCCGCACCTAGTTCGGCATAGAGCGGAAAACGGTCGCTGGGTTGTTGGCAGAGCGGGCAGTGATTTTCGTCCGAAGGTTTCAGCAAACCAATGCTTTCCAGGCGTGAGACTTGCTCGCTGGTTTCATGTGTATAAGCGTTCTCCTCGTTGCGCAGCTCGATCATCGCCTTGAGTTCATCGTCCAAGCGATGCAGATCCCTGCGCAGCTCCGTGCGCCGGTCATTCAAACGCGTCAACTCGGCCTGATCGATCGCCGTCGAGGTATCGTCGACTTGTTCGGCGAGCGGACGCGCCATGATCGTCTGGAGCGTGGCCATGTCTTCGGAAGGCAGCTCGGACACATAGTCCGCTGCGAGGAGGCCGACATCCCTCGCCTCGGATACCAGGGAGGCGATGCTGTTGTCGCTCGTCAACGTCTCGATACGGGTCAGCGCTTGCTCTTGCGCGCGCAGCTCACGACGCAGTTCCTTCAGTTGCGCTGCCTTGGCGACATAATCCTCTTCCACGGCACCCAGAAAGTACGGGAACGTGTCCTTGATCGCCTGGGCGAACCAGGTGTCGTTCTGCCCATGGAAGAGGAACCCGGGTTGGGATATCTCCGTCTGAGGCTGAAACACGTACGCCAGTGCATGCCGCAAGGTGGCGGTCAGCGGGGCGCGCGTCTGATGCTCCGGCGGATCGTGTCGGTTAAGTGCGATCCCGGTCGCTACGCCCAAGCGCTCCACCACGGTGTCGATGTTGGTAGTGATGTCCAGCTGCTCGAGCGAAGGGATGGCCAAGCTCGAGCCCGTGGCATAGTAGGCATCCGTCGTGCTCTGACGGTTCGCGTCCGGAGCGCGGCGCGCGACAAAGTGCTGCGTTTGGCCATCGGTCAGACGCAAACCGTACCAGACCACGTGGCCACGTATGACGCCGTGCGGCACTTGGTAGGAGCCGCTGCCGAGGCAGTAGTCGACGATGGAGATAAGGGCCGATTTACCCGTCTTGGAATCGCCCGTGATGATGTTGAGCCGTCCGGGTTGAAGCGACAGCACGCGCGGATGTCGGTCTTTGGCGTAGAGGACGATATCGAGAATCTGAATACTCAAGGGCGCACTCCCCACAGTGCCATGATGGTTTGGTAATCGCCCGAGCCGGCAAACCACTTTCCGACGAATTGCGCCTTCTTCAGGCAGTCGCTGACTTCTGGCGACTTCACCGCATTGGCGAAACGGGCGATGGTGCTCATCTTTGTGCGGGCGCAAAGCCGAGATCCCTCGATTGCGAGGAGACCGCCGTGGCATGCGACAGCAATGGAATCCTTTGTCGATGAAACCAGCGATGACGCGCGTTCCGGAAAGCCCACTTGGGTGTGCGCATTGGCGCTGATCCATGCGGGTAAGGAGGTTCTCGTTGTCCCGGGTAACGCCTCCCGGGTCAGCTTGTGCAGCACAATGGGGGGTACGAGAAACGCCAAGAGATAGGGGAGGCGTTGTCTTTCCCGAGAGGTGCGCTCATAGCCAGCGGCAGCACAGAGCACCAGCGCGCCAAGAAAGGCAGGATTGAAAAGCCGCGCTTGCTCAGACGGCTGCTCGCGCCAAGGGGAGCTGGTCATGCCGTTGGCCTCGATGCCAAGAGCGCCTCAAGGCGTTCACGAAATTGTGGGTGCCAGCCCACGGCGCCCTTGTCCGCCAGCATATGCAGGGAGCCGCGCGAGAGGCTGGGGTTGCCGACGCGCGGCCGAATAGGGAAGCATGAGGTCTCCACCCATTGATAGATGGCGCGTGCGGCCTTGGTTAGCTCCGCTTCGGCGGCGGGTTGGCCCAATTCGTCCACGGCGCGATCGAAGACGAGCATCCACTCCTCCTTGAGTGTGCGTTCGTACTTGTCGAGTTCGCCGACAAGCAGGAGGTTCTCGCGCATCCAGCGCGATCGATGCTCGAACGCGCGGTAGTAGTCGCGAATAGCCGCCAAGACACGTCGAGGGCCAATCGCCGCGAGCTTGGCCTGGTGGACGAAGATGGCATCCTCGTAGGCGGCCAGTCCGACGTCCGCCTCCAGAATGTCATCGTCGACAGGAAGTGCATCGATAAGGAACTGGTCGCGGAGTTCATCGATCTCGGATTCCAGGGCTGTGCTCGAGATCGGTGTCATCGACTGGGCGATGAGATGCTTCTGGCACTGCACCATCCACCAGCCTTCCAGGCGGGTGAGAAATGAAGAGGCGACATCGCGCCTGACGGCGGTGCGCGCGTATTCACTCAGGCCTTGCTCGATCTCGCCGATGTTGTCAGCTTTGGACGCAATCGTGATGGAGCTGACGAGGTCGAGCTTCTCCGTTGCACTGAGGCCAAGAAACAAGCCATATGCGATAGCATTGTCCGCGCTGGCGGAGGTGGATGCCACCTCGCTGAGCACGCGAACGGCGCCGGTTTCGTCGCGATCCTTCAGGCCGAGTTTGGCCGCAACGGCATGGTCGGTGACCGGGCTGGTGGTGACCAGACACAGGCGCGCGTCCCGAGGGATCGTTCCGTCGGAGCGGCCGGTGATCCAGACGCGCAACGTCTTCCAGATGTCCGGGCTGGCATCCGTCAGATTGGCCGTGGATCGAATGTGGTGCTTGAGCTGGAACAACTCGAGCGGGCTACCCGACGGCTCGAATGTCACATCGTCGAGCGTCTCGAGATAGAGGAAGAAGATCTGTCCCCGGGCAAGTCGGCGCAAGGAGGCCAGTAAGGCGAGACGAATCTGGTAGAGATAACCCAGCGCGGAATCCCCCGCGCCAAAAAGCGAGCCGCTTTGTCCCCCCGTGGTCATCCCCTATCCCCTCCACCGATATAGCGGTGCCGTGACTGCTTCCTTCGCGATGGAAGCCGGTCGCGGCACGGCCGTGTCCGTATCCGATAAGCATCCGACAGAATCTCTTGGCCATGCAAGCGTCCTAAACCGCGATGCATTAAATAGGTCGCCGCACGCGACGTCGAAATGGAAAGGGTGCCAATGAAAGAGGTACTAAGGACAATAGCCGCGCATGGTGTAGCGCTGAAGGTATGCCAACCCGGGTGATGCTTCTGGCGCGCAGGATGCGCGCCTGCTCTTCCGGGGCCCCTGTGCGGCGGTGAGTCGGGGACGACAGGCCGCGCAGCGGGCATCGGCAGGGATGCCGATGCCTTTTCGCCAGCACATGGATGTGCTGTCGAAAAGCCCGGCCCCGGCTCACGGACTTGTTGGGCAGGATGCCCAACAAGCGCCAAGCGGGGTGGCCTTTCTCTTTGGTTACTTTCTCTTTGGCCACGCAAAGAGAAAGTAACTCGGCTGCCGCAGGCAGACGAAAGCTGTTGCCTCTGATGCAACAGGAACTAGAGCATCGCGCGCAAGCGCGCTCCTACATTAAGTGCGGGGATCGACCGCGTTTCGTTCTGGATGCAGCGAGAGCATCGCGCACAGGGTGCGCTCCTGCAGGAGCGGACCGTACCCCCAAGGTCGCTGGATGCCTGCTTTCGCAGGCATGACGGGCGGGCGGCTGCCCGCAGAGGGCGCCACGCGCCCGCCTCACTCCTTCTTGATCGCGTGTCCGCCGAACTCGTTGCGCAGCGACGACAGCAGCTTGTCGGCGAAGGAGTCGTCGTCGCGGGAGCGATAGCGTTCCATCAGCGAGAGGGTGATGACCGGGGCCGATACGCTCAGCTCCATCGCGGCGTCGACGGTCCAGCGGCCTTCGCCGGAGTCGACCACGTAGGGGGCGACGCCGTCCATCTGCGGGTTCTTCTTGAGCGCGTCGGCGGCCAGGTCCAGCAGCCAGGATCGCACCACGCTGCCGTAGCGCCAGATCTCGGCGACCTGCGCCAGATCCAGGCCGAACTCCTGCTTGTGCTTGAGGATCGAGAAGCCTTCGGCGTAGGCCTGCATCAGGCCGTACTCGATGCCGTTGTGGACCATCTTGGTGAAGTGGCCGGAACCGGCCGGGCCGACGCGGCCCCAGCCCTGATCCTTGCCGGGCGCCAGCGTCTCGAAGATCGGCCGCAGCGTGTCGACGACTTTTTCGTCGCCGCCGACCATCATGCTGTAGCCCTCGGCCAGTCCCCACACGCCGCCGCTGGTGCCGCAGTCGACGTAGTTGACGCCCTTGTCCTCGCACCTGGCGGCGTGGCCGAGCGAATCCTTGTAGTTGGAATTGCCGCCGTCGATGATCGTGTCGCCCTTGTCCAGCAGGGCCAGCAAGGCGGTGACGGTGTCGTCGGTGATCTTGCCCGAGGGCACCATCAGCCACAGCACGCGCGGCGCGGGCAAGGCCTGCACCAGCGCATCCAGTGAAGCGGCCGAGCCGCCGCCCTTGCCTTCCAGCTGCTTGCGCGCCTCCGCGTTCGGATCGAAGCCGGTGACCTGGTGGCCGCCGTTGAGCAACCGCTGCGCCATGTTGGCGCCCATCTTGCCGAGACCGATCATGCCAAGTTGCATGGGAGTTCCTTGGGTGTGAGGTGGAAAGTCGAAAGGGGTAATTCTAGGCGCCCCGGCGGCAAGAGCGCGTGAGATGCACGCTCAGTGCGGCAGGCAGCGGCGCAGGCGCGCCAGCAGGCGGCCGCTCAGCCGGCGGCGGTTGTACGCCATCGCGGCGAGGCGGATGGCCTCGGTCTTGGTCGGGTAGGCGTGGATCACTTTCGCCAGCGTGCGCAGGCCCACGCCGGCAACCATCGCCAGGGTGACCTGGCTGATCATGTCGCCGGCGTCGCGCGAGACGATGGTGGCGCCCAGGATGCGGTCGCTACCCTCGCCGACGTGCAGCTTGACGAAGCCGTCCTGCTCGCTGTCGGTGATCGCGCGATCGACCTGGTGCATCGGGATGGTGTAGGTCTTGATCGGGATGCCGCGCGCGTTCGCCTCGCGCACGTACAGGCCGACGTGGGCGATCTCCGGATCGGTGTAGGTGCACCACGGCACCACCCGCTCGCTGAGCCGCTCGCGCCCGCGCAGCAGCGCGTTGCGCACGCCGATGCGCGCCGATTCCTCGGCGATGTCGGTGAACCTGGCCTCCAGGCAGACGTCGCCGGCGGCGAAGATGCGTCGGTTGCTGGTGCGCAGGTGGTCGTCGACGGTGATGCCGGTGGCCTCGTCGTAATCGACGCCGGCCGCCTCCAGCGCCAGCCCGTGCACGTTCGGCCGGCGCCCGACGCCGGCCAGGATGGCGTCGACGCGGATCGTGCTGTGGTAGTCGTCGGTAACCAGGTCGATCACCTTCTCCGCGCCCTCGGTGCGGATCGCGACCACTTCGGTGTTGAGGCGCACCTCGATACCATCGCGGGCGAAGGCCTCGGACAGGGTCTGCGCCGCGTCGCGCTCCTCATGCGGCAGGAACAGCGGCATGTTCTGCACGATGGTGACCTTGGCGCCGAAGCGCTCGAACGCCTGCGCCAGCTCGCAGCCCAGCGGGCCGCCGCCGATCACCAGCAGCCGCGGCGGCAGTTCGGTCAGATCGAACACGGTGGCGTTGGTGAGGAAGCCGGCCTGCTTGAGGCCGGGGAGGTCGGGGATCTGCGGCCGCGCGCCGGTGGCGATCAGCGCGCGGTGGAACGGCAGCGGCTGGCCGTTGACGGCCAGGCTGTCCGGACCCGTGAACTGCGCGTTGCCGAAGTACACGTCGACGCCGCGCTCGGCCAGCTGGCGCACCGACACGGTGCCGGCCAAGTGGCTGCGGATGTGCCGCAGGCGCGCCATCGCGGCGGCGAAATCCACCGTGACCGCGACCGGCGGCTGCGCACCGTAGCGCGCGGCATCGCGCATCTGCGCGTACACCGCGGCGCTGCGCAGCAGGCTCTTGGACGGTACGCAGCCGGTGTTGAAGCAGGTGCCGCCGAGCAGATGGCGTTCGACCAGCGCCACGCGTGCGCCCAGCGCCGCCGCCGCGTCGGCCGCCGCCAGCCCCGCCGAACCGCCACCGAGGATCACCAGCTGGTACGGCGCCTCGGGCACCGGGTTGCTCCACGAGACGGGGCCCACCGCGGCGAGGCGCTCGCGCTCGTCGTCGTCCTGCGGGGTGCTGATGCTGGCGTCGTAGCGGGTGGCCATCAGCGGACTCCTCCGGCCGGCGCATCGAGCCAGCCACCGCTGAAGCCGGCCTTGCGCAACCCGCTGGCGAGCGGATGGCAGCCACGCATCAGGCGCCAGATCGACTCGCTGCGGTGGTTCTCGATCATCATGAAGACGATGCCCTGGTCCAGCCCGTAGTGTCCCGCCGAGATCCACGGCCGGCCAGCGCCGCCATCGACGCTGGCGTTGAAGCTGGTGGCCAGGCGATCCTGGCTGAGGATCTGCGGATGGCGCAGCAGCATGGTGCGCAGTGCGGCCAGCGCCGGCTGCGGCGCGAACGGCAGCGAGGCCAGCACGGCCGGCGGCGACAGCGTGCCGTCATCCGGCCCATACGGCACGCCACGCGCGGCGTAACCGAACAGATGGCGCTGCTCGTTGGCCACCCCCTGCACCTCGTCGGTAGGGCCGTCGCAGGCGGACAGGCCCCAGCAGTTGCGGTCGTAGCCGACGAACTGGTGCGGGTTGAGTTCCGCGTAGCGGCGCTGCACCCGCACCGCGCGGCGGCTGTTCTCGAAATAGTCCGATTGCTTCTCGCGCATGAACGGGTCGCGCACGTCGCGCAGGTCCAGCCACGCCTGCGAGTAGTGGTGCACGAACAGCGGGCCGGCGTAGAGGAAATCCTGGTCGTAGAGGTTCTCCCACTGATAGGTGGAGGTCCAGCCGGCATAGCAGTCGGCCGAGATCGGGTGGGTGGGCGAACCCAGCGCCAGCGCGTACAGGACGATCGCCTCGCTGTAGCCCTCCCAGCCGTAATGCAGGTAGCCGCTCTCCGGTTTCCAGCCCTGGTAGATGGTGCGCGCGTCGTCCTGCGACCAGCGCCAGTCGACGCGCCGGTACAGCGCTTGCGCCAACTCGCGCAACTCGGTTTCCTCGGCATCGGCGCCGTCGAACGCGGTGGCCACGGTGAGCATCCCGGCGATCAGCAGCGCGCTGTCGATCATCGACAACTCCGATTGCCACACCCGCGTGCCGCTGTCGATGTCGAGGAAGTGGTAGTAGAAGCCCTTGTAGCCGGTAGCCGCGGGGCTGCCGCTCTGGTCGCTGTCGCGGAAGAAGCGCAGCGCCAGCAGGCTGCGGCGCACCGCCTCCGCGCGCTCGATCCAGCCGCGCGCGACCGCCGCCGGATAGCACGACAGCGCGAAGCCCACCACCGCGATGCTCACCGGCGAGTTGGCGCGCGAGGTATCCGGGATCAGCCCGTTGCGCGGGTTCATCGTCTCCATGAAATAGCCGAACGCCGCGCGTTGCAGGCGGTCGAGCATGGCGTCATCGGAGAGCAGGCACAGCGTGGACATCGACAGCATCCCGGCAGCGATGGATGGAACGACACATTGCCGCCAGTGTGCAGCGGCAAGTGCGTGCGCGGCGTGTAGGACGACACTTTCACGTTGCATTGCCGGCGCACGCCGCAGGCTGGAACGGTTTCGCCGAATGGCCCGGGCTCGCTCCCGCTTGCTGCGGGAGCGACGACAGCGCAGGGTCTTGCGCTCGCGTGCATGCCATTCGCCACCTCGTCCGATCCGACTGCGCCGCAGCCGCAGGAGCCGTCCGCATGTCCCCCGATGCAACCCCGCCGCCCCGCCACCTGCTCGGCAATGGTCGGCTCAGCACCATGCTGGGCGCCAACGGCGCCGGCTTCCTGCGCTGGCGCGAGCTGGCGGTGACGCGCTGGCGCGAGGACCCGGTCACCGATCCCTGGGGCAGCTTCCTGCTGTTGCGCGACGAGGATGACGGCGAGGTGTGGTCGGTCACCACGCAGCCGCTGGGCGTGTCGCGGCCGGACGATGCCGCGCGCTTCTCGCCCGGGCTGGCGCATTACGCCGGCCGCCACCAGTCGCTGCACCACGAACTCGACGTGGCGGTGGCAGCCGATGCCGACATCGAATTGCGCCGACTGGTGCTGAGCAACCACGGCGATCGCCATCGCCACGTGTCGCTGACCAGCTACGCGGAACTGGTGCTGGGCCCGCGCGGCGACGATGACAGCCATCCGGCCTACGCCAAGATGTTCGTGCAGACCGACTGGGACGAGGCCCGCCAGTTGCTGCTGGCCACCCGGCGCAAGCGCAGCGACAGCCAGGCCACGGTGTGGGCGGCGCAGGCCCTGCAACTGGTCGGCGTGGTCGATGGCGCGCCCGAACGCGAAACCGACCGCGCGCGCTTCCTCGGCCGCGGCCGCACGTTGCGCGACGCGCTGGCGATGCGACCCGGAGCGGCGCTGTCGGGAAGTACCGGCTGCGTGCTCGATCCGGTGTGGGCGCTGCGCCGCGGCTTCAGCCTGGCGCCTCGCGCGCGCGTCGTGCTGCTGTTGTGGACGCAAGTGGCCGATTCGCGCGAGGGCGCGCTGGCCCTGCACGCGCGCATCCAGGACGCGCAGGCCGCCGAGCGCCTGTTCGCCGACGCCGCCGCGCGGGCGCGCGGACAGCACCAGCAGTTCGGCATCGACGACGCGCAGGCCGCGCGCTTCGCCCGCTGGCAGGATGCGCTGCTGGTCAGCGATCCACGCCAGCGCGCCGCGCCGGAAGATCGCGCCCGCGGCCACGGCGGCGCGCCCGCGCTGTGGGGGCTGAGCATCTCCGGTGATCGACCGATCGCGCTGCTGCGAGTGGACGGTGCCGCGGCGCTCGAGCGCCTGGATGCGTTGCTGCTGGCGCAGCGCTGGTGGCGCGCGCAGCAACTGGCAGTGGACGTGGTGGTGCTGGACCGGCTCGGCGACGACGACGGCACGCGCGACGCGCTGGCGCAGCGCATCGACGCGCAGCAGGCGCAACTGAAGGATTGCGAAGGCTTGCCGAAGGCGCAGCTGTTCTGCCCGCGCGAGGACGCCATCGGCGCCGACCAGCGCGACGCCCTGCTCACCGCCGTGCGCGTGCTGGTCGACGCCGATGCCGGGGCTACCGTCGCGTCCGCCGCCGTGGCACCGGCCGATGCCGCGCCGATCCGCGCCACAACGCCGGCGGCGGCCATGCCGGACGAGCCGACGCAGGAGTTTCCCAACGGCCACGGCGGCTTCATCGAACACGGCCGCAGCTACCGCATCGCGCTGGACGCCGCAGCCACGCCGGCGCCATGGACCAACGTGCTGGCCAACCCGCATTTCGGCTGCATCGTCACCGCCGAGGGCGGCGGCTACAGCTGGTCGACCAACAGCCAGCAGAACGCGCTGACGCCGTGGCCGAACGACCCGGTCAGCGACCCGCCGCACGACATCATCTACCTGCGCGATGCCGACAACGGCGAGCTGTGGAGCGCCGGCGCGCTGCCGATCCGCGTACCCGGCGCACACTGCGTCGCCACCCACGGCAAGGGCTGGACGCAACTGTGCAACGACGCCCACGGCATCGCGCTGGCGCTGACCGTGTGCGTGGCGCCGGACGATCCGGTCAAGCTGTCGCGGCTGCGCCTGGTCAACCGCTCGCACCGCACGCGGCGGCTGTCGGTCACCGGTTACGTGGCATGGGCGCTGGGCGCCAACGGCAGCACGCCGGCGCCGTTCGTGGTCACCGCGCACGACGCGGCCAGCGGCGCGCTGTTCGCGCGCAACCGCTGGCGCGCCGATTTCGGCGAGCGCGTGGCGTTCTTCGACCTGGCCGGTGCACAGCAGTCGCTCAGCGGCGACCGCGCGAGTTTCCTCGGCGCCCTGGGCAGCACCGCGCAGCCGGCGGCCCTGCATCACGACCAGCCGCTGGACGGCCGCCTCGGCGCCGGACTCGACCCCTGCGGCGCGCTGCAGACGCGGGTGGAACTGCCGCCGGGCACGCAACTCGACCTGATCTTCCTGCTTGGCGAAGGCGACGACGAAGACGCCGCCCGCGCGCTGGTGACGAAGTACCGCCACGCCGATGTCGACGAGCTGCTCGCCCGCATCGCGGCGCAATGGAACGACCTGCTCGACACCGTGCAGGTCGGCACGCCGGACCGCGCGCTCGACATCCTGCTCAACGACTGGCTGCTGTACCAGGTCACCGCCTGCCGGCTGTGGGCGCGCACCGCGTACTACCAGGCCAGCGGCGCGTACGGCTTCCGCGACCAGTTGCAGGACGTGATGGCGCTGTGCGTGAGCCGCCCCGAGCTGGCGCGCGAACACCTGCTGCGCGCCGGCGGACGCCAGTTCGCCGAAGGCGACGTGCAGCACTGGTGGCTGCCGCCGCGCGGCCAGGGGGTGCGCACGAAGATCCGCGACGATCGCGTGTGGCTGGCCTACGTGGCGATGCATTACGTCGAGGTCAGCGGCGACCGCGCGGTGCTGGACGAGAAGCTGCCATTCCTGCAGGGCCAGGCGATCCCCGACGGCGCCACCGATGCGTTATTCCAGCCCGAGGTGTCCGACCGGCAGGCGACGCTGTACGAGCATTGCGCGCTGGCGATCGACACCAGCCTCACCCGCGGCGCGCACGGCCTGCCGCTGATCGGCACCGGCGACTGGAACGACGGCATGAACGCGGTGGGTGCCGAGGGCCGTGGCGAGAGCAGCTGGCTGGGCTGGTTCCTGCTCGCCACCATCGACGCGCTGGCGCCGGAAGCGGATGCGCGCGGCGATACCCGTGCGGCGACGTGGCGCGACCACGCCAAGGCGCTGCGCGCGGCGCTGGAAGAAGCCTGGGACGGCGCGTGGTACCGCCGCGGCTACTACGACGACGGCACCCCGCTGGGTTCGAAGGACAGCGAGCAGTGCCGCATCGACACCATCGCGCAATCGTGGAGCGTGCTGGGCGCGGCGACCGACCGCGAACACACGGTGCAGGCGATGGACTCGGTCGACCGTTTGCTGATCGACGACGAGCACCAGATCGCGCGGCTGTTCACCCCGCCGTTCGACCAGGACGGCAGGAAGGACCCGGGCTACATCAAGGGCTACCCGCCCGGCGTGCGCGAGAACGGCGGCCAGTACACCCACGGCGCGATCTGGTCGATCTTCGCCTGGGCCGGGCTCGGCGACGGCGATCGTGCCGGCGGCCTGTTCCAGCTGCTCAACCCGATCCATCACAGCGACAGCGCCGAGGCGGTGGCGCGCTACAAGGTCGAGCCGTACGTGGTCTGCGCGGACGTGTATTCGGTGGCACCGTACCTCGGCCGCGGCGGCTGGACCTGGTACACCGGCTCCGCCGCCTGGCTGTACCGCGCCGGACTGGAGGCGTTGCTCGGCTTCCACCTGCAAGGCGAGCGGCTGCGCGTGGAGCCGTGCATTCCGAAGGCATGGCCCGGCTTTCGCATCAGCTACCGCCACCACGGCACACTTCACGAGATCGGCGTGCAGAACCCCGACCACGTCTGTCGCGGCGTGTTGCGCGTGGAAATGGACGGCCAGACGCTGGACCCCGCCGAACCCGTCACCCTCGCCACCGATGGGGCGACGCACCGCCTGCGCATCACCCTGGGCCATTCGCCCTAGGAGCCTGCCTGCGGGCGATGCCTTCTGTGCGGGATTCGGGGCAAGCGATCACGGCGGGCGGTGCCCGCCCTACGCCGCTCCCCGAAGCCGTTCGGGCTGAGCGTAACGCCGCCGGCACGCACGCGGGGAGCGACCAAGGATGATCGCGGTTCTGGGGAGCGAGGAAGTCGAAGCCACGCGCTGACCCGCCCTTCGACTTCGCCGCTGCGCGGCTACGCTCAGGGTGAACGTTGGGGGTTGCGGGAGCGCTCCGCGCGCAGGGCGGCACCCGCCGGCTCTCGGCCAACTCAACGTCGTCGCGTGCGCGAGGCGCCCAGCTTGCGGGTCAGCGTGTTGCGGCCCACGCCGAGCGCCTGCGCGGCGTTCTGCCGATGCCCTTCGTGCGCCTGCAGCGCGGCTTGCAGCAGGGTCCGGTCGAGTGCTTCGCGGGCGCGGGCGTGGATGTCCGCCTCGCCGTCGGCCAGCGCCTGGGTGGCCCAGTCGCGCAGCGCGTCGGTCCATTCGCCGCCACGCGCCGCATCCGCGCCGCCACCCAGGTCGCCGGGCAGGATCTCGCGGCCCGGCGCGATCACCGCCAGCCGCCGGCACAGGTTTTCCAGCTCGCGCACGTTGCCGGGGTAGTCGCGCTGCGCGACCTGTTTCAGCGCGGCCTTGGAGAAGCGTTTCGGCGGCAGCTTGAGTTCCTGCGCGGTGGCGGCGAGGAAGTGCTGCGCCAGCGCCGGGATGTCGCCGCGCCGCGCGCGCAGCGGCGGCAGCTCGATGCGCACCACGTCGAGCCGGTGCATCAGGTCGGCGCGGAACGCGCCGGCGGCCACGCGGGCGGCGAGGTCCTGGTGGGTGGCGGCGACGATGCGCACGTTGCAGCGGATCAGCTCGCGCCCGCCCACGCGGTAGAACTCGCCGCCGGCCAGCACGCGCAGCAACCGCGTCTGCAGGATCAGCGGCATGTCGCCGATCTCGTCGAGGAACAGCGTGCCGCCCTCGGCCTGCTCGAAGCGGCCGGCGACGCGACGGGTGGCGCCGGTGAACGCGCCGGCCTCGTGGCCGAACAGCTCGCTCTCCAGCAGCTCGCTGGGGATCGCGGCGGTGTTCAGCGCGATGAAGGGTCGCTCGCGGCGGGCGCTCTCCTCGTGCAGCGCGCGCGCCACCAGCTCCTTGCCGGTGCCGGTTTCGCCGGTGACCAGCACGTTGAGGTCGCTGGCGGCGACGCGACCGATCAGCCGGAACACCTCGCGCATCGGCGCGCTGTCGCCGAGCAGGGCATGGCGGGCGACCGGCGCGGCGGCAGCCGGGGCGGCCACGTTCGCCGCGCCGGCCAGCACGCGCTGCACCACGGCCACGGCATGATCGAGGTCGAACGGCTTGGCCAGGTAATCCACCGCGCCCGCGCGATAGGCCGCCGCGGTGGTGGCGACGTCGGTGTAGGCGCTCATCACGATCACCGGACCGATCGCGCGTTGCTGCAGGTCGCGCAGCAGGCTGAGCCCGTCCTCGCCGGGCATGCGCACGTCGGCCAGCAGCAGCGCGGGGCGGGCGTCGTGCAGCGCCGCGCGCACCGCCTCGCTGTCGCCGAATTCGCGCACCGCCAGGCCCGCGTCGCGCAGCGCCTCGGCCAGCACGAAGCGCACGCCGCGGTCGTCGTCGACGATCCAGATTTCTTCAATGCTCATGCATGCGCTCGAGCGGCAGGTACAGGGTGAACACGGTTTCGCCGGGGCGGCTGGCGCCGCGCAGTTCGCCGCCGTGTTCGCGGGCGATTTCGCGCGACAGCGCCAGGCCCAGGCCGGTGCCGTCGGCGCGACCGGAGACCAGCGGTTCGAACAAGCTGTCGCGCAGGCCGGCCGGAATGCCGGCGCCGTCGTCGATCAGCTCCAGCCGCAGCGCCGTGCGCAACATCCGCTCGCCCAGACGCACGCCGTGCTCGACGCGGGTGCGCAGGGTGAGCGTGCGCGCGCCGGCTTCCAGCGCGTTGCGCGCCAGGTTGAGCAGCAGCTGGTGCAGGCGGTCGGCATCGCCGCGCAGGTCCGGCACGCTGGGGTCGTAGTCGTGGCGCCATTGCGGCGGCGCGGATTCGGCCTGCAACAGGTCGGCGAGGCGCTCCAGCAATTGATGGATGTTGACCGGACCGAGTCGCGCGGCGCCGTCGTGGTGCAGCAGGCGGTTGGCCAGCGCGCCGAGCCGGTCGGCTTCGTCGATGATCATGCCGGCCAGCGCCTGCAGGTCGTCGTTGTCGACCCGTCGCTGCAGCAGTTGCGCGGCGCCGCGCAGGCCGGCCAGCGGGTTCTTCACCTCGTGCGCGAAACCGCGCAGGGTGGCCGACAGCGGCGAGCTGGCCGCCAGCGGCTCGGCCAGCACGTGCACCTCCAGCAACAGGCCGCCGTCGAACGGCTGCAGCGCGATGTCCGCGCGGATCTCGCGGCCGCTCGCCGCGGCCAGCGACACCGCCCGCCACTGCGCCGGCCGCTGCGCGGCCAGTACCCGCGCCGCCCGCGCCGCAGCCTCGTCGCCGTCGGCAAACAGCAAGGTCAGCGGCTGCCCCAGCGGGTGGCGCACGCCCAGTTCCAGCTCTTCCACCAATGCCGGATTGAGCCAGCGCAGACGCAGCCGGGCGTCGACCAGCACGATGCCGGTCGCCAGCTGCTGTGCCCATGCCTGCCACGCCGGATCGCTCATTGCACCATCATGGGCAATGTCTGCATTTGGTGCAAATGCCGGCAACGGCCCGCTGCACCTTTTCACCGATTCGGAACAGTCGGCGGGCACATCATGGGCGGCGCGGACGCCGCCTCCCGCGACCCGCACCGACCTATGCGCCTGCATCATTCGACACAGGGATCACCACGACCATGACCGATCACTCGACGCCAAGCTCCGGTGCGTTGCCCCACGGCCTGCAGGAACTGCTGCCGTCACTCGAAGCGCTGTACACCGACATCCACGCGCACCCGGAACTCTCCATGCAGGAAACCCGCACCGCCGGCCTGGCCGCCGAACACCTGCGCGCGGCGGGCTACGAAGTGACCACCGGCGTGGGCAAGACCGGCGTCGTCGGCCTGCTGCGCAACGGCGACGGCCCCACCGTGATGCTGCGCGCCGACATGGACGCGCTCCCCGTCGCGGAAGCCACCGGCGTGGCTTATGCGAGCAAGCTCACCGCGGTAGACCACGAGGGCAACACCGTGCCGGTGATGCACGCCTGCGGCCACGACATGCACGTCACCTGGCTGGTCGGTGCCGCCACCTTGATGGCGCAGAACCGCGACAGCTGGAAGGGCACGCTGATGACGGTGTTCCAGCCGGCGGAGGAAACGGCCCAAGGCGCGCAGGCGATGATCGACGACGGCCTGTTCCAGCGTTTCCCCAAACCCGACGTGGTGCTCGGCCAGCACGTGATGGTCGGCCCAGCCGGTGCCATCGGCGGGCGCAAGGGCGTGATCACCTCGGCGGCCGACAGCCTGCAGATCCGCCTGTTCGGGCGCGGCGCGCACGGCTCGATGCCGCAGGCCAGCATCGACCCGGTGGTGATGGCCGCCGCGACGGTGCTGCGGCTGCAGACCATCGTCGCGCGCGAGCTGGCGCCCACCGAGGCGGCGGTGCTCACGATCGGCTCGCTGCAGGCCGGTACCAAGGAAAACGTGATCCCCGACGAGGCGGTGATCAAGCTCAACGTGCGCACCTTCGACGAAGGCGTGCGTGCGCGCGTGCTCGCCGCGATCACCCGCATCGTCAACGCCGAGGCGGCGGCCTCGGGTGCGCCGAAGCCACCGGAGATCACGCCGCTGGACAACTACTCGCTGGTCACCAACGACGAGGCGGCAACCACCCGGGTGGTCGAGGCCTTCCGCCAGCACTTTCCGGCCGAGCGCATCCGGCAGACCGGGCCGACCTCGGCCAGCGAGGACTTCGGCTCGTTCGGCGCCGAGTGGGGCGTGCCCTCG
This sequence comes from Rhodanobacter lindaniclasticus, assembly GCF_004799035.1. GTDB lineage: Bacteria > Pseudomonadota > Gammaproteobacteria > Xanthomonadales > Rhodanobacteraceae > Rhodanobacter > Rhodanobacter lindaniclasticus. The sequence continues at coordinate 50,393 of NZ_MWIO01000002.1, read as the reverse complement.
GTGTTCTGGTTCGTCGGCGGCACCGACCCGGACACCTACGCGAAAGCCAAGGCCGAAAACCGGCTCAACGAGATCCCGACCAACCACAACCCGCGCTTCCTGCCGGTGCTGCACCCGACCCTGGAAACCGGCGTGGAGACGCTGATGGTGGCCGCGCGGGCGTGGCTGCGTGCCAGCTGACGTCGTGGGTGGATGAAGCCACGCAGCCTTGCGGGACATGACCATGACGCTCGAGACACAAACGGCGGCCGGTTACCGGGGAACGGATCGGCTCCTCTACGGAATCATTCTCGGCGTGCTCGCGTTCTGGCTGTTCGCCCAGACGACGCTGAACATCGGGCCGACCATGGCGTCGGATCTGAAGATCGAAACCAGCGTGATGAACATTGCCATATCGATCACGGCACTGTTCTCGGGCATTTTCATCGTCGTCATCGGTGGCCTCGCCGATCGCGTGGGCCGGGTGAAGGTCGTGCAGTGGGGCTTCGCCCTGAATATCGCAGGCTCGCTGCTGGTCGGCCTGGCGCCGACAGGTGCGCTGGCGTCGACGTTCCTGATGCCGGGACGCATCTGCCAGGGCTTGTCGGGAGCCTTCATCATGCCGGCGAGCCTGGCGCTGGTGACCGCCTATTGGGATGGCGCCGGACGCCAGCGCGCGATCAGCCTGTGGTCCATCGGCTCATGGGGCGGGTCGGGTTTCGCGGCGCTGTTCGGTGGACTGATGGCGCAGAACGTGGGCTGGCGCTGGATATTCTTCGGGTCCGCGGGCTTGTCACTGATCGGGATGCTGATGGTGCGGGGCACCCCGGAGAGCCGAGCCAGGGGCAAGGGCCACTACCACTTCGACACCAAAGGCATCCTGACCTTCATGGTCGCGATGGTGGCGCTTCAGGTCCTCGCGACGCAGGGCTCGACCTTTGGCTGGAGCAGTCCCGCCACGCTGGGTCTCTTGGCGATCACCGTCGTTTTCGGGGTGGTGTTCCTGCGTGCGGAATCGGGCAACCCCGATGCCTTTGTCGACTTCAAGCTTTTCGGGAACATGGTCTACACCGGAGCCACGCTCTCCAACCTGCTGCTGAACGGAGTCGCCGGCATCCTCATCGTGTCGATGACGCTGGTGCAACGTGGCGGAAACATGACCGCACAACAGGCCGGCATGCTGACGCTGGGATACGCCATCTCCATCGTCGTTTTCATCCGGGTCGGCGAGAAGCTGTTGCAGCATTTCGGGCCGCGCAAGCCGATGATCTGGGGCTCGCTGATCGTTGGCATGTCGATCCTGCTGTTGATGCAGACCCAGGTCATGCTCGGCACCTACGAGATCCTCGCCGTCGTGGCGTACACCTTGTTCGGCCTCGGGCTCGCCTTCTACGCCACGCCCTCGACGGATGCCGCGCTTGCCAGCCTGCCTGCCGACCAGACCGGCTCCGGCGCGGGCATCTACAAGATGGCCTCGTCGCTTGGCGCCTCCTTTGGCGTGGCGGTCTCGGCGGCGGTCTTCACGACGCTGAGTGCCGCTGGCGCAGCGCCAGGCTGGATCGAAGGCGTCATCACCTTTCTCGGGCGACAGGACAATCTTGCCGTGCGCGAAGCAGCGTGGTTCGCGCTCGGCGTGAATCTCCTGGTGGTGGTGGCAGCGATCATTTCCATCGTGCTGACCGTGCCGAAGGGGAAGCTCTCGAGGCAGTGAGGGCGTCGCGTCTCGCTGCGCACGGACAGGCCACCGAAAGCGACCCCTGCTCAGCCGAACTGCACGCTCAGCATCGAGATCGAGCCGCCGTCCATGCCTTCGACCGGGAACGTCACCGCATCGCTTTCGTCGCTGGCGCCGAGCACGTACAGCAGCGGGAGGTAGTGGTCGGGCGTGGGGATCGACAGTTCCGCGTCGCGGCCCAGCGCCTCGTAATCCACCAGCGCCTGGTGATCGCCGCGCAGCATCAGCTCGCGCGCCTTCGCCTCGAAGCGCAGCGCCCAGTCGAACGGTTCGGCCGGATGCCGGCCCCAGGCGTAGGCGTGCAGGTTGTGCACCACGTCGCCGCTGCCGAGCAGCAGCACGCCCTCGTCGCGCAACGGCCGCAGCAGCCGGCCCAGGCCATGGTGGAACCCCGGCGGCTGCGACTCGTCTATGGACAACTGCACCACCGGCACGTCGGCCTCGGGATAGACATGGCGCAGCACCGACCAGGTGCCGTGGTCCAGCCCCCACGAACGGTCCTCGCCCACGTCCAGCGGCTGCAGCAGGTCGCGCACGCGGCGGACCAGGTCGGGATCGCCCGGGGCCGGGTACTGCACCTCGAACAGTTCGCGGGGAAAGCCGCCGAAGTCGTGGATCGTGCGCGGCTTCGCCATCGCGGTGACCGCCGTGGTTGGCAGGTACCAGTGCGCCGACACCGCCAGCACTGCGCGCGGGCGCGGCAGGCGCTGGCCGATCGCGGCCCAGCCGCGACTCCAGTCGTTGTCCTGCAGAGCATTCATCGGATTGCCATGGCCGAAGAAGATCGTCGGCATGCGCGTCGAGGTGTTTCGCTCAGGCATCGGGGTACTCCCGCCGTGACGATTGGTATCCACGCATTGCTTACATTTGCGGCGTTAGTCTGGCGTGATCGTCGACGCGGCACCATCGGCAGCCCGCGCGATGCGGCGCAGGAAGACAACCATGAAGATCGCCTTGATCGGCGTCACCGGCCGCGTCGGCTCCCGCCTGCTGGCCGAACTGCGGCGGCGTGGCCACCACGTCACCGGCATCGCCCGCGACACCGGCAAGCTGGCCGGCCAGCCGGGCCTGGTGCTGAAGAACGCCGACGCCGACCGGCCTGCGCAACTGGCTCCGCTGCTGACCGGCCACGACGCGGTGCTCAGCGCGCTGAAGTTCGCCAGCACCGACGCCGCCGCGCTGATCGCCGCGGTGAAACAGGCCGGGGTCAGGCGGCTGCTGGTGGTCGGTGGCGCCGCCACGCTGGAAGTGGCGCCGGGCCGGATCCTACTCGACGCACCGGGCTTTCCCGCGGCGTATCGACCCGAAGCCGAGGGCGGCCGCCGCTTCCTCGACCTCCTGCGCGGCGAGCGCGAGCTGGACTGGACCTTCCTGTCGCCGCCCGCCGAGTTCGAACCAGGCGAGCGCACCGGCACCTTCCGCCTCGGCACCGACCAGTTGCTCGTCGATGCGAACGGCAAGAGCCGGATTTCGATGGAGGACTACGCGATCGCCTTCGTCGACGAACTGGAAGCGCCGAAGCATTCGCGGCAACGCTTCACGGTGGGTTACTGAGCGGCGCCCGTTGCCCGAGCCACTACCGCCGCGGCGGTTCCTGCGGCCACCACGCCACCTCACCTTCGAGGAAATTCACATGACCACGTTCAACGTCGGCTACATCGTCGGCAGCCTCGCCAAGGGCTCGATCAACCGCCAGCTGGCCCATGCGCTGGCCAGGCTGGCGCCGCCGCAACTGGAACTGGTGGAGATCCCGATCAAGGATTTGCCGCTGTACAGCTACGACTACGACGCCGACTACCCGGCGGTGGCACGCGCGTTCAAGCAGGCGATCGCCGGGGTCGACGGAGTGCTGTTCGTCACTCCGGAGTACAACCGCTCGATCCCCGGCGCGCTGAAGAACGCGATCGACTGGGCCAGTCGGCCGTGGGGCAAGAACTCCTTCGCGCGCAAGCCGTCGGGCATCATCGGCACCTCGCCCGGCGCGATCGGCACCGCCGTGGTGCAGGCGCAGTTGCGCGGCATGCTGTGCTTCTGCAACTCGCCGCTGATGAACACGCTGGAGGCTTATATCCAGTTCAAGCCGGGATTGATCGCCGAGGATGGCACGGTCACCAACGAATCCACCGCCGAGTTCCTGGGCAACTACATGAAGGAACTGCACCTGCACATCGAGCGCGTGTTGACCGTGCATCCGCGCGCAAACTGACGCCGACACGACAACGGGCGCCGCGGCGCCCGTTGCTTTCACCGCCTGGCCGCCTCGCTCAGAGCGAGTAGTACATCTGGAATTCCAGCGGGTGCGTGCTGGCGCGGTACTTGGTCACTTCCTTCATCTTCACCTCGATGTAGGCATCGATGAAGTCGTCGGTGAACACGCCGCCGGCTTTCAGGAACTCGCGGTCCTTGTCCAGCGCTTCCAGCGCGGCGTCGAGGCTGGAGCACACCTGCGGGATGTTCTTCTCCTCTTCCGGCGGCAGGTCGTACAGGTCCTTGTCGGCCGGCGCGCCCGGGTCGATCTTGTTCAGGATGCCGTCCAGGCCGGCCATCATCAGCGCGGTGAACACCAGGTAGCCGGAGTTCATCGGGTCGGGGAAGCGCACCTCGATGCGGCGGCCCTTCGGGCTGGCCACGTACGGGATGCGGCAGCTCGCCGAGCGGTTGCGCGCCGAGTAGGCCAGCATCACCGGCGCCTCGAAGCCCGGCACCAGGCGCTTGTAGCTGTTGGTGGTGGAGTTGGCGAACGCGTTGATCGCGCGGGCGTGCTTGAAGATGCCGCCGATGTACCACAGCGCGGTCTGGCTCAGGCCGCCGTAGAGGTCGCCGGCGAACAGGTTCTCGCCGTTCTTGGCCAGCGACTGGTGCACGTGCATGCCGCTGCCATTGTCGCCGACCAGCGGCTTGGGCATGAAGGTGACGGTCTTGCCGTTCTGGTGCGCCACGTTCTTGATGACGTACTTCATCGTCAGCAGCTCGTCGGCCTTCTTCACCAGCGTGTTGAACTTCACGCCGATCTCGCACTGGCCGGCGTTGGCCACCTCGTGGTGGTGCACCTCGACCTTCTGGCCCAGCGACTCCAGCACCTTGCACATGTCCGCGCGCAGGTCGCCGAGCGAGTCGACCGGACTGACCGGGAAATAGCCGCCCTTCACGCCCGGGCGGTGGCCGTGGTTCTCGCCGTCGTACTTGTAACGCGACGACCACGCCGCTTCCTCCGAACCGATTTCGTAGAACACGCGGCCCGGGTCGTTCTGCCAGCGCACCGAGTCGAAGATGAAGAACTCCGGCTCCGGGCCGAAGAACGCGGTGTCGGCGATGCCGGTGGATTTGAGGTACGCCTCGCCGCGCTTGGCGATCGAGCGCGGGTCGCGGCCGTAGGCCTGCATGGTCGACGGCTCCAGCACGTCGCAGTGCAGGATCAGCTGCACGTGCGCGCTGAACGGGTCGAGGTGGGCGGTGTCCGGGTCGGGCAGCAGGATCATGTCCGACTCGTTGATGCCCTTCCAGCCGGTGATCGAGGAGCCGTCGAACATCTTGCCGTCCTCGAACGTCGACTCGTCGATCGCGTGCGCCGGGAAGGTGACGTGGTGGTGCACGCCGAGCATGTCGGCGAAACGCAGGTCGACGAATTCGACCTCGTGTTCCTGGATCAGGTCGAGCACTTTCTGGGCGGTCATGGAGCAGCCTCGATGGGGATGGATGAACGGGTTGAGCAAGTCGTGTGCCAGCGGGTGGAAGCGTTGCGCGGCAACGGCTTGCGCGTTTCCGGGGCGGGCCGGAGCGTTTCAGGCTGGTGCAATCGCTCATGCAATTGCACCAACCAGGGTCAATCCGTGAGGACCGGGCCAGCCGCTTCACCCATCGTAAGCGCTTTCCCCGTGCGAGGTAATGTCCAGCCCCTCGCGCTCCGCTTCATGCGGCACGCGCAGGCCGAACGCCAGCTTGACGAGCAGCAAGGCCAGCACGGAAACCACGCCACTCCACAACACGGTGATGCCCACGCCCAGCGCCTGCACGCCGAGCTGACGGAGGATCGAGAAACCCGCCGCGCCGGTGCCGCCCAGCGCGGGCGCGGTGAACACGCCGGTCAGCAGCGCGCCGACGATGCCGCCGATGCCGTGCACGCCGAACACGTCCAGCGCATCATCCGCGCGCAGCAGCTTCTTCAGCCCGGTCACGCCCCACACGCAGCACAGGCTGGCCACCGCGCCGATCACGATCGCGCCCAGCGGACCCACCGTGCCGCAGGCCGGGGTGATGCCGACCAAGCCGGCCACCGCGCCGGAGGCGCCGCCAACCATCGAGGCGTGGCCGCGCAGGGCCGCCTCGACCGCCAGCCACGCCAGCACCGCCGCCGCGGTGGCCAGCAAGGTGTTGAGGAAGGCCAGCGCCGCGCCGGCGTTCGCCTCCAGGTTGGAGCCGGCATTGAAGCCGAACCAGCCCACCCACAGCAGCGCCGCGCCGATCATGGTGAAGGTCACGTTGTGCGGCTTCATCGGTTCGCGCCCGAAACCCAGCCGCGGCCCGACCAGCCAGGCGCCGACCAGGCCGGCCACGCCGGCGTTGATGTGCACCACGGTGCCGCCGGCAAAATCCAGCGCGCCCTTCGCAAACAGATAGCCGTCCGGTCCGTACCAGACCATGTGCGCGATCGGCAGATAGGCGAAGCTGAACCACAGCGCGGCGAACAGCAGCACGGCGCGGAAGCGCATGCGCTCGGCCAGCGCGCCCACGATCAGCGCGCCGGTGATGCCGGCGAAGGTGGCCTGGAACGCCACGAACACATACTCCGGCAACGCCACGCCGGCGCTGAAGGTGGCGGACAGCGTGTCCTTGGTGACACCGCGCAGGAACAGCTTGCCGAAGCCGCCGATCACCGCGCCGTCGCCGCCGAAGGCGAGGCTGTAGCCGTAGGCCACCCACAGCAGCAGCAGCAGCGAGAACACCGTCAGCACCTGCATCAGTACCGACAGCACGTTCTTCGCCCGCACCAGGCCGCCGTAGAACAGCGCCAGCCCCGGCACCGTCATCAGCAGCACCAGCAGGGTGGAGGTGAGCATCCACGCCACGTCGCCCTTGTCGACCACCGGTGCGGGCGTGGCGGCGTGCAGCAGCGGCGCGGCGAGGAGCAGCAGCAGGCCCGCACCGATGCCGCGATGGAACTTGATCGATTTCATGGAGCACCTCACGGTAGGCGGGTCAGAGCGCATCGGCGTCGAGCTCGCCGGTGCGGATGCGGATTACCTGCTCGACGTCGGTGACGAAGACCTTGCCGTCGCCGACGTTGCCGGTGCGCGCGGCGCGCTGGAGCTCGTCCAGCACCGTGTCGAGCAGCGCGTCGGGCACCACCGCCTCGACCTTGAGCTTGGGCAGGAAGTCGACCACGTACTCGGCGCCGCGATACAGCTCGGTGTGACCCTTCTGGCGGCCGAAGCCGCGCACTTCGGTCACGGTCATCCCCGACACGCCGACGCCTTCCAGCGCCTCGCGGACCTCGTCGAGCTTGTGCGGACGGATCACGCTGGTGATCATTTTCATGGGACGGCTCCGGTGGAAGATCGGTCAGAACGAGCGGGCCAGGCTCAGCACGGCCGTGGCGCGGCCCAGGTAATGGCCGCGCGCATTGCTGTAGACGGCACGGCGCGCATTGGTGTCGCAGTAGCCCAGCGCCAGCGACCAGTTGCCGGCGAAGCTGCGCGTCACGCCCAGCTTCCAGTCGCTGTACGACGCACCGGACACCTTCGCCACCTGCTGGTGGCCGACGTGCGCGTTGAGCTGCCAGCCCGGCGCCAGCGGCTGGTTCCAGGACAGATCCAGGTAGCCGCTGTGCTCGCTGCCGGCATAGCCGAACAAGGTGGAGAGTGCGTACGCGTACTTCAGCGACAGGCTCTTCCAGCCCAGCGCGGCGTAGATCTCGCTGGTGTTCGGCAAGGTGGTGCCTGCCGGGTAGCGGCCCGGGTACTGGTAGCGATACGCGCCGAGGTCGACGCTCCAGTCGCCACCGAAGCTGCCGCGCCAGCCGCCGTAGATGTCCAGCTCCACGCTGCTGGAAACCGGCGCGGCTGGAGTCGATGCATCGGACAGCCAGCTCACGTTGCTGCCCCAGCCGCCGACGTACCAGCCGCCGGCATGATCGAACTCGATGCCGGCCTGCACGGCAGGCTTGCGGTCGGTCTGCGAGATGCCGCGGAACAGGTAGTCGCTGACCGCGCCGGCACTGCCGATCCACTGACTGGCCGGTGCCTCGCCCGCCCGCAGCGGCAGGGTAATGGCACCGCACAGCACGACCACGGCCACAGATATCCCGCTTCGCCTCATGAGCCCGCCCTCGAACAGGTGGCGCCGTGGCGATGGCCGTCCAGACGTCCAGACGTCCATGCACCGACAGCATGGCCGCGCGACCGCGCGGCCTCACCTGCCCCTCAGCAAGCCCCATGCCATGAGTGGAAACCGTTGCCGCGACGGCATCGACATCACCGCCGCGCGGCGGATGCCCCGGCATTCGCACCATCCGCACCCGTCGAAGCGACCGCTTTGCACTGTTCCAGTGCGCGGCATCATGCCGGCGAGCGGTTCAAGCCGATCCGCCTCAGGACATCGGCTCCGGCTTCGCTCCCAGCTTCGGCGGCAGCGGGATGAACTCGTCGTGGTCCAGGTCCGGCAGCTTCATCCGCCCGGCGGCCCAGTCGGCGCGGGCCTGGTCGAGCCGCTCCGGCGAGGAGGAGACGAAATTCCAGTCGATGTAGCGCGGTCCCACCGGCTCGCCGCCCAGCGCCATCACCACCGCGTCGCCCGGCGCGGCGATGGTGGCGGACTTGCCGGGCGTCAGCACGGCCATGCTGCCGACCTCCACGCGCTGACCCTCCACCTCGACGTCGCCGCTGGCGACATAGACCGCGCGCTCGCTGTATTCCGCCGGCAGCGAGACGCGCGAACCGGCGCGCAACGTCCAGTGCACGTAGAACTGCGGCGAATCCACCTTTACCGGCGATGCCACGCCGGCCAGCCGCCCGGCGATCATCCGCCCGCTGACGCCACCCTCGCCGAACAGCGGCAGCGCCTCGCTGGCGTAGTGCCAGAAGCCCGGTTCCATTTCCTCGCGTTCGTCGGGCAGCGCCGCCCATAGCTGCACGCCGTCGAGCGGCCCGCCTTCGCGGCGCAGGCGCTCGAAGCGTTCGGAGTGGGTGATGCCGCGGCCGGCGGTCATCCAGTTGACCTCGCCCGGGCGGATCGCCTGCTCCGAACCGAGGCTGTCGCGGTGCGTGATCTCGCCGTCGAACAAATAGGTGATGGTCGACAGGCCGATGTGCGGGTGCGGGCGCACGTCCGCCTCGCGCGGCAGGCCCGGCGCCAGCTGCTTCGGGCCCATGCGGTCGAAAAAGATGTACGGCCCGACCATGCGGCGCTGGGCGAACGGCAGCACGCGGCCAACCTCGAAACTGCCGAGGTCGCGGCGGCGCTGGGGAATGACGAGCTCGATCATGGCGTACCTCCGGGCAGGCGGGCGGGTCGACGGACGGCCACTATCGCACCACGGGCGTGCTTTCACCTCGCCGTGCCAGCGTCGGGCCAACCCCGTAAGCTATGCCGCTGCCTACCGCACCGGACCTCCCCGTGATCGATCTGTTCCACGTCATCCTGCTCGGCATCATCGAAGGCATCACCGAATTCCTGCCGATCTCCTCGACCGGGCACCTGCTGATCGCCGAGAAATTCGGGCTGGGCGCGCGCTCGGACCTGTTCAACATCGGCATCCAGGCCGGCGCGATCCTGGCGGTGACGCTGATCTACCGCCGGCGCATCTGGCTGCTGCTGACGCAGTGGCGCGAGCCGGGCAACCGCGATTACCTGCTGAAGCTGACCGTGGCCTTCCTGATCACCGCCGTGCTCGGTTTGGTCGCGGTGAAGCTCGGCTTCAAGCTGCCGGAGACGGTGACGCCGGTGGCGTGGGCGCTGGTGATCGGCGGCCTGTGGATGATCGCCGCCGAACGACTGGCCGCGCGCCAGCCCGAACGCAGCGAAGTCACCTGGCGGGTGGCGATCCTGGTCGGCATCGCGCAGATGATCGCCGGCATCTTCCCCGGCACGTCGCGTTCGGCCGCGACCATCTTCGCGGCGATGCTGTTCGGCACCAGCAACCGCGCCGCGGCCACCGAGTTCGCCTTCCTGGTCGGCATTCCCACCATGTATGCGGCGACCGGTTACGAGCTGCTGAAGGTGGTCAAGGGCGGCGGCGCGGCGCATGAGGACTGGACCGCGCTGGCGGTCGGCTTCGTGGTCTCGGCGATCATGGCGTTCGTGGCGGTGAAGTGGCTGCTCGGCTACATCCGCGCGCACGCGTTCACGCCGTTCGCGATCTACCGCATCGCGTTCGGCGTGGCGCTGTTGCTGCTGGTGCCGGCCGGCGGCTGATCGTTCTGCCGATGCATGCCCCGTCGCTGCACACCCTGCTCGATGCGCTGGAGCACGACGCGGCGCTGCGCAAAGCCGACGCCTTGCGCGAGCGACTCGATGCGCTGGACCGGATCGAGCTGCTGCAACTTGGCGGCGCGCCCGGGCCGGGTGCGTCCGCGCTGCGCATCGCCGCGCTGCGCGAGGATTTCGAGGCCATGAATGCCGCCAGCTTCGCGCACGCGCGCGAGGCGATCCGGCGCGGCGCCGTGCCGGCGCTGCTGCAGCAATGCCTCGACGAGCCGTGCCATGCCGACGGCGACGGCTACGACTGGCGCGACGAACTGGTCGAAGGCGTGCTGCAACTGCGCCCGCCATCGGCGGCCGCGTCCCCGCTGCCGGCGGACATGGTGGCCTACCAGCCCACGCCGGCGCGGCACATCTTCGACCTGCTGGCGCAGGCGCGACTGGGTGCACACGACGTGCTGGTCGACCTCGGTGCCGGCCTGGGCCACGTGCCGCTGCTGGCCGCGATCTGCAGCCGGGCCGCCTCGGTCGGCATCGAACGCGAGCCCTCCTACGTGGCGTGCGCGCAAGCCGGGGCCGCCGCGTTGCGGCTGTCGCGGGCGCGCTTCCTGTGCATGGATGCGCGCGCCGCGGATTTCGCCGAAGGCACGCTGTTCTACCTGTACACCCCGTTCCGCGGCGCGGTGCTCGACACGGTGCTGGGCGCCCTGCGCCGCGAGGCGGAGCGACGCGCGCTGCGCATTGCCGCCCACGGCCCCTGCGTGGGAGCGCTGGCCACGCAGCCCTGGCTGGCGGCCGACACGCCGCCACGGGCCGACCGCGTCACGCTGTTCCGTCCGCGCGGCTGAGCCGGCTCAGGCCGCGAGTTCCTCGGCGTGCTGTGCCATCGGGGCCCTGGACGCGCGGGGCGTGTCCACCGTGCACTGGTTGGTGCGGTCGAACAGCTCGCGCACCCACTCGATGAAGGCCTGCACGCGGGCGGACAGGTGCTTCTTCTGCGGGTAGACGATCCACACCGGCTTGCCGGTGGAGGCAGTGTCGGTCATCACCAGTTCGAGCATGCCCTTGTCCAGCATGCACGCGGCCAGCATGCGCGGCACCTGGGTGATGCCCAGCCCGGCGGCCACCGCCTGCAGCACCGATTCGCCGTCGTTGATCAGCATGTGCGCGTCGATGTCGACCTCCAGCGGACCGCCGGGCGTGTCGAACTGCCACTGCCGCGGCCGGCCATTCGGGTACACGTAGTTGATGCAGCGGTGATCCTTCAGGTCTTCGATGCTGCGCGGTGCGCCGTACTTGCGCAGGTACTCGGGCGAGGCGCACACGACGTTGCGCAGGTAGCCGATCTTGCGTGCGATCAGGCTGGAATCCTCCAGCTGGCCCACCAGGATCGCGCAATCCAGGCCCTCGCCGTTGAGGTCCTTCGGCGAATCGCTCATCGACAGCTCCAGCCGGATGTCCGGGTAGCGCTGCTCGAATTCGGTCAGCCGCGGGATCACCGCGGCGCGCCCCACCGACAGCGAAATGCCCACCCGCAACTTGCCGGTGGGCTTGCTGTTGGCGTAGTTGAGCGCCTCGGTGGCCTCGGCCAGATCGGCGAGGATCTCCTTGCAACGGGCGTGGAATGCGGCCCCATCGTCGGTCAAACGCAGTGACCGCGTGGAGCGGAACAGGAGCCGCGCACCGAGCTGGGTCTCCAGCCGGGTCACGGCCCGACTGACCCCGGACGGGGTCATGCCCAACTGGCCGGCAGCGGCGGCGAAACTCTTGGCCTCGACCACGCGGACGAAGGTTGATATGGCGGAAAAGTCTTCCATTGCTTCAGTTCCTCGTCGATTCGTGACTGTGGCGCACGAGTGTAATGCGCAAGAACCGGGTTTTCTATACCGGAGAGTACACCTATTCTCTCGGCCCTCGCCAGGCTTCCCCCGCCCGGCCCACGAGATATCGGGAGTGCGTCATGAAGAAACAATGGATGCTGATACCCCTGGTCGCCGCCGGTGCGCTGGGCAGCTGGCTGCTGCTGCACGGCGATGACAGCCGTGCCCAGGGACCCGCCGCCGGCGCGCCGCCGGAAGTGACGGTGGCGCAGGCGCTGACCCGCCAGGTCAGCGACAGCGCCCAGTTCACCGGCCGGCTGGAAGCGGTCAACACCGTGCAGGTGCAGCCGCGCGTCGACGGTTTCGTCGAGTCGGTGCATTTTCGCGAAGGCGCGCTGGTGCACAAGGGCGACGTGCTGTTTCAGCTCGACGCCCGTCCGTACCGGGCCGAGGTCGACCGGCTGGTCGCCAACCAGGCGCAGGCGAAGGCCGAGCTGAACCTGGCCCAGACCAACCAGCGCCGCGGCGAGATGCTGCTGGCCCAGCACGCGATCGCGCAGCAGGAAGCCGATCGCCTGGAGACCACCGCGCAGAGTGCCCGGGCCCAGCTCGGCGCCGCCACCGCGGCGCTGGCCGCCGCGCGGCTGAAGCTGGACTTCACCACGGTGCGCGCGCCGATCGACGGCCGCGTCAGCAACGCCCGCGTCACCGCCGGCAACCTGGTCACCAGCAGCGACGTGCTGACCAGCGTGGTATCGGTGAACCCGGTCTACGTCTACTTCGACGTGGACGAGCAGACCTGGCTCAAGCTCGACCACCTGCGTGCCGGCGCGAAGCGGGCCGGCCGCAGCGCGCGGATCGAGGCGGCGATGGGCCTGGCCGACGAAGCCGGTTACCCGCATGAAGGCCGCCTGGACTTCGTCGACAACCAGTTGCACACCGGCTCCGGCACCATGCGCCTGCGCGCGGTATTCGACAACGCCGACGGCCTGTACACGCCCGGCCTGTATGCCCGCGTGCAACTGCAGAGCGGGCAGGCGAAGTCGCGCGTGCTGGTGGACGACCGCGCGATCGGCACCGACCTCGGCAACCAGTTCGTCTACGTGGTCGACAAGGATCACAAGGTGCAATACCGCAAGGTCGACACCGGTGCGCTGTTCCACGGCCTGCGCGTGATCGACCGCGGCGTGCAGCCGAGTGACCTGGTGGTGGTCAACGGCCTGCAGCGCGTGCGCCCCGGCGTCGAGGTGAATCCGCAGAAGGTGGCGATGAGCTACCGGCTGGATGCGGCGGACAAGGCGCTGGTGGAGCGTGGCGAGGCGCCATCGACCAATGACTCTCGCACTGCACAGACCAGGACAACCGCAGCATCGGGTCGCCCGCAAGGTTGAGCTCCCTCCCCTGCGACCGAAGGAAGTCCCCTTGCGGGACGTGCAGCAGGGGAGGGTTGGGGAGGGGTGAAGTCCCTCCAGTCAGCCAAGAAGCCACCGGCAAGAGCGTTACCCCCTCCCAACCTCCCCCTGCTGCGCAGGGGGAGGAGCAAAGAAAGACCGAAGCCGTCAACCAGCTTCGTCGAGGATCTTTTGCATGAAAAACATTGCCCAATTCTTCGTCGACCGGCCGATCATGGCCGCCGTGCTGTCGCTGCTGTTCGTGATCACCGGCGCCATCGCGGTGTTCCAGCTGCCGATCAGCGAGTACCCCGAAGTGGTGCCGCCCACCGTGGTGGTGCGTGCCAGCTATCCCGGCGCCAACCCCAAGGTGATCGCGCAGACCGTCGCCACGCCGCTGGAGGAACAGATCAACGGCGCCGAAGGCATGCTGTACACCTCCTCGCAGGCGACCAGCGATGGCGCGCTCACCCTGACCGTGACGTTCGCGCTGGGCACCGATCTCGACAACGCCCAGGTCGACGTGCAGAACCGCGTGGCGCAAGCCCTGCCGAAGCTGCCCGAGGAAGTGCAGCGGCTCGGCGTGACCACGCAGAAGAGCTCGCCCGACCTGACCATGGTGGTGCACCTCACCTCGCCCGACCAGCGCTACGACATGCTGTACCTGTCGAACTACGCGCGGCTGCACGTGAAGGACGTGCTGGGCCGGCTCGACGGCGTCGGCGACGTGCAGATCTTCGGCGCCGGCGAATACTCGATGCGCGTGTGGCTGGACCCGCAGAAGCTGGCGCAGCGCTCGCTCACCACCGGCGACGTGATCGCCGCGATCCGCGAGCAGAACGTGCAGGTCGCCGCCGGTGCGCTGAACGCGCCGCCCGGCCCGTCCAACTCCGCGTTCCAGCTCAACATCAACACGCGCGGCCGGCTGGTCAGCGAGGACGACTTCCGCCACATCATCGTGCGCACCGACGCCAACGGTGGCGTCACCCACCTGAGTGACGTGGCCAAGGTCGACCTGGGCTCGAACAACTACGCGCTGCGCAGCCTGCTGGACAACAAGCCGGCGGTGGCCTTGCCGATCTTCGCGCGGCCGGGGTCCAACGCGATCCAGATCTCCGACGAAGTGCGCGCCACCATGGCGCAGCTGAAGCAGGATTTCCCGCAAGGGGTGGATTACTCCATCGTCTACGACCCGACCGTGTTCGTGCGCGGCTCGATCGAGGCGGTGGCGCACACGCTGCTGGAAGCGATCCTGCTGGTGGTGCTGGTGGTGATCCTGTTCCTGCAGACCTGGCGCGCCTCGATCATCCCGCTGGTGGCGGTGCCGGTGTCGCTGATCGGCACGTTCGCGATCATGTACCTGGCCGGGTTCTCGCTCAACGCGCTGTCGCTGTTCGGCCTGGTGCTGGCGATCGGCATCGTGGTCGATGACGCGATCGTGGTGGTGGAAAACGTCGAGCGGCACATCGAGCTGGGCCAGTCGCCGAAGGAGGCCACGCGCCAGGCGATGCGCGAGGTCACCGGCCCGATCGTGGCCACCGCGCTGGTGCTGTGCGCGGTGTTCATCCCGACCGCCTTCGTCAGCGGCCTCACCGGCCAGTTCTATCGCCAGTTCGCGTTGACCATCGCGATCTCCACGGTGATCTCCGCGTTCAATTCGCTGACCCTGAGCCCGGCGCTGGCCGCCGTGCTGCTGAAGCCGCACGACGCGCCGAAGGACCGCCTCACCCGCGGCATCGACCGCGCGTTCGGCTGGCTGTTCCGTCCGTTCAACCGCGTCTTCCATCGCGGTTCGGAGCGCTACGTGGGCGGCGTCAAGCGCATCGTCGGCAAGGGCAAGCTGGCGCTGGTGGTGTATGCCGGCCTGATCGCGCTGACCTGGTTCGGCTTCTCGCACGTGCCGACCGGCTTCGTGCCCGGCCAGGACAAGCAGTACCTGGTGGCATTCGCGCAGCTGCCCGACGCGGCCTCGCTCGACCGTTCCGAGGACGTGATCCAGCGCATGGGCGCGATCGCGCTGAAGCAGCCGGGCGTGGAGCACGCCGTGGCCTTCCCCGGCCTGTCGATCAATGGCTTCACCAACTCGACCAACTCCGGCATCGTGTTCGTCACGCTGAAGCCGTTCGAGGAACGCCGCAGCGCGGATCTTTCCGCCGGCGCGATCGCCGGCGCGCTGAACCAGAAGTTCGCCTCGATCCAGGACGCGTACATCGCGGTGTTCCCGCCGCCGCCGGTGATGGGCCTGGGCACGATCGGCGGCTTCCGCATGCAGATCGAGGACCGCGGCGACCGCGGCTTCAACGAGCTGTACGCGCAGACGCAGAACCTGATCGCGGCCAGCCGGAAAGATCCGGCACTCGCCGGGCTGTTCTCCAGCTTCCAGGTCAGCGTGCCCCAGGTGGACGCCGACGTGAACCGCGAAAAGGCCAAGGCTGAAGGCGTGAACCTGGGCGACGTGTACCAGACCATGCAGGCCTACATGGGCTCGCTCTACGTCAACGACTTCAACCGTTTCGGCCGCACCTACCAGGTGAACGTGTCGGCCGACCCCGCGTTCCGCCACACGCCCGAGGACATCCTGCAGCTGAAGACGCGCAACGCACAGGGCCAGATGGTGCCGCTGGGTTCGTTCGTCACCGTGCAGCAGGGCGCCGGCCCGGACCGCGTGCAGCATTACAACGGCTACGCCACCGCCGAGATCAACGGCGGCCCCGCGCCCGGCTTCAGTTCCGGCCAGGCCCAAGCGGCGATGGAGAAACTGGCCAGGGACAACCTGCCCAACGGCTTCAGCTTCGAGTGGACCGAGCTGACCTACCAGCAGATCCTGGCCGGCAATACCGCGATCCTGGTGTTCCCGTTGTGCGTGCTGCTGGTGTTCCTGGTGCTGTCGTCGTTGTACGAGAGCTGGTCGCTGCCGCTGGCGGTGATCCTGATCGTGCCGATGGTGCTGCTGTCCGCGATTGCCGGTGTCTGGCTCAGCGGCGGCGACAACAACATCTTCACCCAGATCGGCCTGATCGTGCTGGTGGGGCTGGCGTGCAAGAACGCGATCCTGATCGTGGAGTTCGCCCGCGAACTGCAGCTGGAAGGCGTGCCACGCCACGAGGCCGTGCTGGAAGCCGCCAGGCTGCGGCTGCGCCCGATCCTGATGACCTCGATCGCGTTCATCATGGGCGTGGTGCCGCTGGTCACCTCCAGCGGCGCCGGCGCCGAGATGCGCCACGCGATGGGCGTGGCGGTGTTCGCCGGCATGCTCGGCGTGACCATCTTCGGGCTGATCTACACCCCGCTGTTCTACGTCGTCATTCGCGCCCTGGTCGAGCGCCGCGAGGCGCGCGCGGCCGAACGCGCCGCCGCGCACGCGCAGCCGGCGCTGGAGAACCACTGATGAAGAAGATGCTGAAGATCGCCGCGCTCAGCGCGGCCCTGGCACTGGCCGGCTGTGCCAGCGTGGGACCGAACTATCACGCCGAGAAGATCGCCGCGCCGCAACTGCAGGGCCTCGACGCCGTGCAGGAAAGCAACGCGTCGTTCCAGTCTGCGTGGTGGAGGCAGTTCAACGATCCGACCCTGGACGCCCTGATCCAGCGCGCGGCGGCGAACAACCTCGACCTGCGCATCGCGGTGGCGCGGTTGCACGAAGCGCGGGCGCTGCTCAGTGGCGCGAAGTCCGACCGCTTTCCGACCATCGACACCGGCGCGAGCTACACGCGCAGCCGCGGCCAGCAGCCGGGCTTCAGCGACCAGCGCAGCACCACCACGACCTATCAGGCCGGCTTCGATGCGTCATGGGAACTGGACCTGTTCGGCGGCGTGCGCCGCTCGGTGGAAGCGGCCGGCGCCGATCTCGGCGCGCGCGAGGCCGCCTTGCATGACGTGCAGGTCAGCCTGCTGGCCGAGGTCGCGCGCAACTACTTCGAACTGCGCGGCAGCCAGCTGCGGCTGGACATCGCCCGCCGCGACATCGACAACCAGCGCCAGACCGTGCACCTCACCGAAGTGCGCCAGCAGGTCGGCACCGGTTCGGAGCAGGACGTGGCCAGCGCCAAGGCCCGCCTCAGCGCGGTGCAGGCGCAACTGCCGCTATTGCAGACCCAGGCCAGCGCCAGCGAATACCGCCTCGCCGTGCTGCTGGGCGAGCGTCCGGGCGAGCTCGACATCGACGTGTCGCCGAAGAGTTTCACCCCGATCGCCACCACCTTGCCGATCGGCGACGCGGGCGACGTGCTGTCGCGCCGCCCGGACGTCCAGATGGCCGAACGCGAATACGCCGCCGCCACCGCACGGATCGGCGTGGCCAAGGCGGACTTCTTCCCGCACATCACGCTGGGTGGTTTCCTCGGCTTCCTGTCCGGGCGCAGCAATGACTTCGGCAGTCCGTCGACGCGCGCCTGGTCGTTGATGCCGAGCATCCACTGGGCCGGCCTCAACGTGCAGCGCGTGCGCGCGAACCTGCACGCCAGCGAGGCGCGCGCCGATGCGGCGCAGGCGAATTACCAGCGCAGCGTGCTGGAGGCGATCGAGGACATCGACAACGCGGTCACCGGCTTCAACCAGCAACGCATCCGCGTCGACCACCTGATCGAGCAGGCCACGCAGAGCAAGCGCGCCGCCGACCTGGCCCGCGTGCGCTACCAGGAAGGCGCCACCGGCTTCCTCGAACTGCTCGACGCCGAGCGTACCCAGCTCGCCGCCGAAGACGATCTGGCCCAGGCCGAGGCGGCGATCAACACCCGCGCCGTCGCCCTGTACAAGTCGCTCGGCGGCGGCTGGCAGGCTTGCGGTGACGAGCAGTGCAGCGCGGTGGCGCAGACCGGCGCCGCACCATGAGCCGGCCCGCCCGCCGCGTGCCGGCGAGCACGCCGGTCTATCGCGTGGCCCTGGTCAGCGGCGCCAACCGCGGCCTCGGCTTCGAGGTGGCGAGCCAGCTCAGCGAACGCGGCATGACCGTGCTGCTGGGCGCACGCGATCTGGACAAGGGCCTGCACGCGGCGCGCAAGCTGGCCAGTGCGCCCGGCGAGGTGATCGCGGTACAGCTCGACGTCACCCGACAGGAACAGGTCGACACGCTGGCGCGCTGGATCGAAGTTACCTACGGCCGGCTCGACGTGCTGGTCAACAACGCCGGCGGCTACTATGACCACGACGCGCTGGCCAGCGACGGCGACCTCACCCGCGCACTGGGCGCGATGCAGACCCACCTGTACGGCAGCTGGCGACTGACCAGCGCGATGCTGCCGCTGATGCGCCGGCACGGCTACGGCCGCATCGTGAACGTGTCCAGCGGTTGCGCCGCCAGCGCGTCGAACGACAGGCACTGCGTGGCCTATCGCACCTCCAAGTCCGCGCTCAACGCCTACACGCGCACGCTGGCGGCCGAGCTGGAAGGCAGCGGCATCACGGTCAACGCGGTGTGCCCGGGCTGGGTCGCCACCGACCTGGGCGGTGCCGGCGGTCGACCGGTCAGTGTCGGCGCCGCCGGCGTGGTGTGGGCTGCCAGCCTGCCGGCCCCGGCGCCGACCGGTCGCTTCTTCCGCGATGGCAAGCAGATCGCCTGGTGATCGTCCCTTCCCCTGCTGGAGCTTTCCGCATGCCGCAAGACACCTCGACCCATCGCCGCATCGTGCTCGCCGCCCGTCCGCACGGGTTGCCGACCACGCAGGATTTCCGCCTGGACCATGCACCGCTTCCCTCGCCCGGCGAGGGTGAGGTGTTGCTGCGCACGCTGTATCTCTCGCTCGATCCGTACATGCGCAACCTGATGGACGAGGCCGGCACCGAGTACGCGCCGGGCCTGGAGCTGGGCCAGCCGATGATGGGCGGCACGGTGAGCCGCGTGGTCAGCTCGCGGCATGCCGGCTTCCAGCCCGGCGAGCTGGTGCTGGGCAGCGCCGGCTGGCAGGACTACGCCGTGGCCGCCGGCGACACGCTGACGACGCTGGGCGACCTGGCGCAACCCTCGCTGGCACTGGGCGGCCTGGGCATGACCGGCTTCACCGCCTACGTCGGCCTGCTCGACATCGGCCAGCCGCAGCCGGGCGAGACCGTGGTGGTGGCCGCCGCGACCGGCGCGGTCGGTGCCGTGGTCGGGCAGATCGCACGGCTCAAGGGCGCGCGGGTGGTCGGCATCGCCGGCGGCCCCGACAAGTGCCGGCACGCGGTGGAGGAACTGGGCTTCGATGCCTGCCTCGACCACCGCGCGCCGGATCTCGCCGGGCGGCTCGCCGCGGCCTGCCCGGACGGCATCGACGTGTACTTCGAGAACGTGGGCGGCGCGGTGCTCGACGCCGTGCTGCCGTCGCTCAACCATCATGCGCGGGTGCCGGTGTGCGGCCTGGTCGCGCACTACAACGACGACGCGCCGCCGCCCGGGCCGGATCGCCGCCCGCAGCTGATGGCCGCCGTGCTGCAGAAGCGCATCCGCATGCAGGGCTTCGTCATCCTCGACCACTACGCCGACCGCTTCGCGGCGTTCCGCGAGGACATGCAGGCCTGGCTCGACGCCGGCCGGATCATCCTGCGCGAGGATCGCGTCGAGGGCCTGGAAAACGCGCCAGCCGCCTTCATCGGACTGTTGCAGGGCCGCAACCTCGGCAAGCTGGTGGTGCGCGTGGCCGCGGACTGATCGCGCGAACTACCCGCCCACCTTGATGTGCTGCGAGTAGAGCGCATGCCAGCGGCCGTTTTCGTAGACGAAGATGTCGGAGGAGCGCACGCCGTTGCGCGCTCCCAGCTTCGGGTCATAGAAGGTGAGGATCGCGGTGTCGCCGCGGATCACCACCGACTGGGCTGACGGGTGCGCCTTCAACCATGTCTCGACCTTGCGTCGCTCGGCGTCGTTGCCCCGGTTCTTCGCCGCGTGGGCGAGGATTGCGGCTTTCGTGTGCACCGCGCCGTCGGCGCTGATCGAGCGGTACTCGGGCAGCAGCATGGTGTCGAGCCAGGCGCTGTCGCCGTCGAGTTCGGCATCCATCCAGTGCTGGTCGACCGCGATCACCGCGGCCTCGGTGCGCGCGCTTTCGTCGTGTACGCCGGTGGCGTTGGCGACGGTGACCGCGGCGGTCCATTGCATCCCCAGCACCAGCGCGGCGACGCACGCCATGCCGAGGGAGAATCTGCGTTGCTTGCGCATGCTGCGTTCCTCCTGCGCGGACGAAATGCCGCCCGGCAAGGCTGCGCGGCCGGCGTGCACCGCGCATCGGATGGGTGACGAACGCGAGAGCGCGGGTGACGAGCGGCCGCAATACGAGCTTCGGCGGCGACGGCAGGCACGCGTTCCGCCCGTACCGGCCCGCGTGCCGCTGGTCACCGCCACGGCACCGGTCGTCACGGCACCGGCGACACCGGCGAGCGCCGCTGCCATCGTGCACGGACCATCCCCGCGAGCCGCGCCATGTCATTTCTTCCCGTGATGCGAACCTGCTGGCTGGGCCTGATGCTGATCGCGGCCAGCATCACCCGCGCGCACGGCGCCGAGCTGGACATGACGATTGCGGTGCCGCCCACGCCGGTGCGCGTGGAAGGCCACCAGCAACTCGACTACGAAGTGCAGCTGACCAACCGCTCCGGCCGTCGCCTGGCGCTGGAGGAATTCGTCGTGCTCGACGGACGCGACGGGCGGCCAATCGCGCGGCTCTCCGGCAAGACGCTGGAACAGCATGCGGTCATCCTCGATGCCGCGCCGGTGCCGTCGGGCGAAGGGGCGTCCACGCCGTCGACCGCGCCCCTGGCGCCGCTCGAACCGGGCCAGCGGGCGGTGGTATTCATCGATGTCGCGCTGCCGGCGCGCGCCCGCATCGAGACGATTCGTCACCGCATCGGCTATCGCGTGGACGGCGCGCGCGCCGCCATGCAGGTCACCAGCGCGCCGCAGGTGCTGCCACGGACCCGGCCCTCGCTGCTCGCACCACCACTGCGCGGCGGTCCGTGGCTGGCGATCCACGATGCGGACTGGCCGCGCGGCCATCGGCGCGTGTTCTATCGCGTCGACGGCCAGACCCGCCTGCCCGGCCGCTTCGCGATCGACTGGGTGAAGCTGGACGCGCACGGTCGCTACGCCGACGGCGATACCGATCTGGCGCGCACGTGGTACGGCCACGGCGCCGACGTGCTGGCGGTGGCGGATGCACGCGTGGCGGCGGTGCGTGACGGCATGGACGAACCGGCGCGGATCTCGCAGCGCACGCATCACGTTCCCGAAGACGATGCCGGCAACTACGTGGTGCTGCAGCTTGCCGACGGCCGCTACGCGTTCTACGAGCACCTGCGCAAGGGCAGCATCCGCGTCGCCGTGGGCGAGCGCGTGCGTACAGGCCAGGTCATCGCATCGCTGGGCTTCTCCGGCGAATCCACCGGCCCGCACCTGCACTTTCACGTCGCCGACGCAAGCTCTCCGCTAGGTGGCGAAGGCCTGCCGTTCGAAATCCGCGCGTTCGTCCGGCTGGGCGGTTACGACGACATCGCCCGGCTGGGGAAGCCGTGGCGTGCCATCGGCGACGGCGCCACCCGCCGCGACGAATGGCCGGACAGCAACGCGGTGGTGAGGTTTCCGGATCGGTCCGCGGCGGTGCAAGGCGGACGATGAACAACCCGGCCAGCCGACCGCTCGTCCCCGCCGAAGCGCCGCGGATCCTCACCATGGCGCCGCAGGTCACCCCGTTGTGGCGGGCTGCGCGGCATGCGACCAGCCTCGACCACTCACCACCCGACCGGAGAGCCGACGCATGAAACTTTCGACCGCATGGCTGGCTGTGCTGCTGGCTTGTGCAGGCGTGGCCCAGGGGGGCCAGGCAGGCAAAGGTGGCGACGTCACCGTGTTCGCGCCAGATGGCATTGCCGGCGCCGCCGACGATGGCGCCGCCGCATTCACCACGGACGGCAACACGGTGTACTTCATGCGCGGCACCGACAGCTTCACCTTGATGGAATCGCATCGTGTCGACGGGCGCTGGTCGACGCCGCGCGTCGCGCCGTTCTCCGGGCGCTGGCGCGACCTCGACCCGGCGATGGCGCCGGACGGCTCCTACCTGCTGTTTGTTTCCAACCGCCCGGTCTCGGGCACGGCGCCGCTCGATGCGGTGCATGCGGGCCAGCGCCGCGCCGGCCAGGGCATGAACCTGTGGCGGGTCGATCGCCGCGGCAACGGCTGGGGCAAGCCGGTGCGCCTGCCCGATGTCGTCAACACCTGTTCGATGAGCTTCGCGCCCAGCGTCGCCGCCGACAGCAGCATCTACTTCATCGGCTGCGTCGGCGCGGATGAGGGCCTGCATCTGCTGCGCTCGATCTGGCGCGATGGCCACTACCAGGCGCCGTACGTGGTGAAGCTCGGCACGGCGGATGCTCTGATCCGCGATCCGGCGATCGCCCCCGATCGCTCGTTCATCGTGGTGGCGACGAAGCGCACGGCGCAGCAGCCGTATCGCCTCGCCATCGCCTTCCACACGCGCGAGGGTTGGAGCGCATTGCAGGATCTCGGCGACACCGTCAACGGCGGCAAGCACAGCATGGGCGCCCAGCTTGGGCCCGACCATCGCACGCTGTATTTCTACAGCGATCGCCGCCTGCCGCCGACCGACCCGGACCGTGGCGCCGCGTGGAACAACGGCAACGACCACATCTGGCAGGTCTCGCTGGCGCCATGGCTGGATGCGGCGCAAACCGCCGGCGCCACGGCGACTGCGCAGCTGCCCTGGCAGGCGGAGCACGATGCCTCGCCGGCCTTCGCGCCCGATGGCGACACCGTGTTCTTCGCCCGCGGCCACGGCGAGTCGCGCCGCATCCTGCTCGCCGATCGGGATGGCGACACGTGGTCCCCGCCCCGGCCGGCGCCGTTCGCCGGCGCGTGGATGGACATGGAGCCGGCGATGGCGCCGGACGGCTCCTACCTGGTGTTCGCCTCGAACCGGCCGGCAATCGCCGGCGGTGCAGCGCTCGACGGCTACTACGACGGCAAGCCGCAGCCACGCCGTGGCGGCAACCTGTGGCGGACGGACCGCCGTGCCGGCGGCTGGAGCACGCCGGTGCGCCTGCCCGAAACCGTCAACCGCAGCAGCTCGGTCTATGCGCCGGCGCTGGCGGCCGATGGCAGCGTCTACTTCATGCAGGCTGATCCGAAGACCAGCCATTTCCGGCTCTACGTCAGCCATCTTGCCGATGGACAGCTGCAGCCGGCGACGCCGTTGTCGTTCAGCGACGGCGTCACGGACGACTACGATCCCGCAGTGGCGCCAGACCAGTCGTTCGTCGTGTTCACTTCGGATCGTCCACCGTCGTCGTCGACCGCGAGCGACATCTTCATCGCCTTCGCCAGGCCCGGCGGCTGGAGCAAGCCGGTTGCCCTGGGCGTGGCCGGCACCGAATCCCGGCTCGACCCGGATCTCTCGACGCTCTACTTCAGCGGGGCGGACAATCACATCCAGTCATTTGCGCTTGGGCCGTGGCTGGCGCGACACCCGAAGTGGTCCGAATGAGTGCAAATTGCCGGCAGGAATGCGCCTTCCGGCACGTTCGGCCCGACGCCGCTGAAGGCACACTCGGCCAGGCCCAAGTTGAGAGCGGCAAGCGTGCTCGGCAAACCTACCGTGTCTGAACCTGTCGAACCGAATCGCCTGCGGAAGTGGGGCCTGGCGTTCGCCTTCTGGACGCTGCTGGCGCTCTCCTATGCGCTGAGCAGCGGACTGTCCTCGATCAGCGAGGGCTATCCGCCGAACTGGCTGCGCGCGCTGAGCTGGAACCTTTCCAACTTCTGGTTGTGGATGGCGCTGGTGCCGCTGGTCGGCTGGCTGGGCCGGCACACCGCCGGGCACGGCTGGCGCCGCTTCCTCGCCGTGCAGGTGCCGGCCAGCCTGGGCGTGGCACTGCTGCAACTGCTCGCCCACCTGGTGCTGTTCTGGAACGTGAGCGGCCCGGGGCGGATGGAGGTGCACACGCTGGGCGCATACATCCGCATGGAGTTCGCCTACAGCTTCCACCTGGCCGTGCTCACCTGCTGGGTGATCCTGGTGGTGCTGCGCGGAATGGAATCGCGCCGCCACCTGCGCGACGAGCGGCTGCGCCGCACGCAACTGGAGACGCAATTGGCGCAGGCGCAACTGCAGGCGCTGCGCATGCAATTGCAGCCGCACTTCCTGTTCAACACGCTCAACGCGATCTCTGCGCTGGCGCTGGCCGACCCGCTGCAGGCGCGGCTGATGATCGCGCGGCTCAGCGACTTCCTGCGGCTCACCCTGGAGGAGCGCCACGCGCCGCAGGTGCCGCTGTCGCGCGAGCTGGAATTCCTCGCCTGCTACCTGGGCATCCAGCAGGTGCGCTTCCAGGATCGACTGAGCACCGAGCTCGACGTGGCCGACGACACGCTGGCCGCCGCAGTGCCGAACCTGATCCTGCAGCCGCTGGTGGAAAACGCGCTGCGCCACGGCCTGCAGGACAAGCCCGGCGCCGGCACCCTGCGCATTTCCACCCAGCGCGACGGCGACCAGCTGCAATTGCGCGTCGACGACGACGGCCTCGGCCTGCCGCCGGCCGGCACCGCCGAAGGCATCGGCCTGGGCAACACGCGCTCGCGCCTGCACATGCTGTTCGGCGACGCGGCGCAACTCGTGCTCAGCGCCATCCCCGGCGGCGGCACCCGCGCCGAAGTCCGCCTGCCCTACATCGAGCACGCCGCATGAGCGTGCCGCGCCTGCGCACCGTGCTGATCGACGACGAGGTGCTGGCCCGCCTCGCCCTGCGCCAGGCACTGGCCACGCACGACGAGGTGGACATCGTCGGCGAATGCGGCAACGCCGCCGAGGCGATGCAGGCCGTGCGCGTGCTGCGCCCCGACCTGCTGTTCCTCGACATCCAGATGCCGGGCATGGACGGCTTCGAACTGCTCGACGAACTGGCCCCCGACCGCCTGCCGCTGGTGGTCTTCGCCACCGCCTTCGCCGAACACGCGCTGCGCGCATTCGACGCGATGGCGCTGGATTACGTGCTCAAGCCGATCGAGCAATCCCGTTTCGACCAGGCGATGGCGCGGGTGAACCAGCACTGGCAAGGCCTGCACGCCACCGCCGGCCCGGCGCTCGAAAGTGCGGCCGCCGGCGGCTACGCCCAACGCCTCAGCGTGCGCCACGGCGAACACATCCGCGTGCTCGCCGTCGACGACATCGACTGGATCCGCGCCGACGGCAACTACCTGCACATCCACGTCGGTCCGGTGCGCTACCTGCACCGCGACACCTTGCGCCACCTGCTGGCCCAACTCGATCCCGCGCAGTTCCTGCGCATCCACCGCGGCACCGTGGTCAACCTGGCGCGGGTGCGCGAGGTGCATCCGATGTTCAAGGGGGGTGCGGAAGTGGTGCTGCATGACGGCACGCGGCTGGATCTGAGTCGGCGGTTTCGGGCGGGGGCGCGGGCGGTGTTGGGGTTGCGCTGAGCCGCGGGCGGATTTGCGGAGGGCCGCGCATTAATCGACGCGGCCTCGCCAGACAGGCATCCAGCCAGGTAGGAGCGCACCCTGTGCGCGATGCTCTTGCTCCTGTTGCATTCAGAGCGAAAAGCAGTCGATCGCCCGCACTTGTAGGAGCGCGCTTGCGCGCGATGCTCTTTCATCGCGCGCAAGCACGCTCCTAATGGTTGAGTGGGCCTCCGGTGGGCCGATTTGCCGACGAGGGAAACGATCGCCTCGCGTTGGCGACTGCCGGTTACGGCAGGTTTCCGTTTCGCAAAGCGGCGCGCTTGCCTGAATCCGCCGGCCGTTTGCCAAACCGTTCGCATTCGCGGCTTGACGGCGCTAGCAGTTCGGGCATCGCGGGCTGCACGGCGGCGCGAATCGCGCGATAAGGGTTCGGACGGCGGCCGCGGGGGCGGCCGCGTCTGCTCGTTGGGGGCCGCCATGAACAAGATCGCCCTGGTCGCACTGACACTCGCCGCGCTTGCGTTGCCGTGCGGCACGGCACGTGCGGCGGAGGGGTCGGGCACGATGCGCGCGGCCGGTCAGGACGGCGCGCGAGCGGCGACTGCCGGCGTGTTCGATGCGGCCATCGCCAAGTTCGACTGGCATCAGCGGCATGACGGCTTGCTGCTGTCGGTCGGGGCGGTGATCGACGATATCCGCGTGGCCGCCATGGCCCGCCCGCACACGCGCGGCGCGGCGACGTTCGACGAGGCGTGGGATCAGGCGCGCATGCCGTCGCGCCGCCAGCTGGCTGCCTACCTGGGTATCGGCTACCGCGCGACGGACACCGGCTTTTACGCGCAAGCCGGCGTCGCGGCGGCCGCGACCGGCGTGGACGAGGGGCCTCGCCATGTACGGGACCGGACGGTCTATCCGGTGCTGGAGCTGGGCTGGTCGTATCGCTTCTAGCCAGGCGACAAACCCGACATGGCCCCGGCTGGCGCGGCCCGGTCGCGCCGATCGTCCCGTGTGGGCAACCACTGGTCACCGCGGATTTCCGCTTGTCACAAAACGGTCGCACGGCGCGGCGGCGAGACGGCAGGCTGGGCGCACCGCCTTGCCGAGGAACCTGCATGAGCCGTCGCCCACTCACCGTGTTCGCCTGCACCCTTGCCGCGCTGGGCCTGTGCGTCCGCCTCCACGCGGCGGACGCATCCCCCACGCCGGAAGTCTTCGCACCGGGCGCGATCTCCGGGCCGGCCGGGGTGGATTGCCTGACCTTCGCGCCGGACGGCAACACCGTCTACTTCGATCAGCAGGCGCACTGGAACGGTTTCATCATGGAAGCGCATCGCGTCGGCGACGGCTGGTCGGCGCCGCGGATCGCGTCGTTCTCCGGGCAGTGGCAGGACCATGATCCGGCGATGGCGCCGGACGGGTCGTTCCTGGTGTACACGAGCAACCGCGCCGCCACCGCCGGTGGTCCGGCGCTGCACGGCGGCCAGTTGTGGCGCGTCGATCGCCATGGCGACGGCTGGGGCGAGCCGGTGCGGCTGCCCGATGCGGTGAACGTGGGCACCAGCGTCTATGCGCCCAGCGTGGCGGCCAACGGCGACGTGTACTACCAGCGCCGCGACGACGCCACGCACGAGTTCCACCTCTACCGCGCCGCCTGGCATGACGGCCGCTACCAGCCGCCGCAACGCCTCGCGCTGGGCGATCCGGCGGGGCACGAACTCGACCCGGCGATCGCGCCGGACCAGTCGTTCATCGTGTTCGACGCCAACTACGCCGGCAAGGACCAGCCCGACCGGCTGTACCTCGCCTTCCGCGACGGCGACGGCTGGAGCAAGCCGATCGACCTCGGCGACGCGGTGAACCGCTACGAGCCCTGGGGTTCGCACCTGGGGCCGGACGGCCGCACGCTGTACTTCACTAGCAACTACACCGCGAAGGTGAGCTACCCGCGCACGAGCGCGCAGGCGCGGGCGGACCTGGCGCGCATGCGTGCATGGGACAACGGCAACAACCACATCTGGAAGCTGTCGCTGGCGCCGTGGCTCGACGCGCATCGCGACCGCTAAGTCCATTCATCGCAGGAACCACCATGTCCGCAGGCAAACTCACCCTGGCCGCCTGCCTCGCGGCCGCGCTCGTCGCACTGCCTGCCGCCCGCGCGGCGGGCAGCGGCGAACTGCTCGGGCCCGGCACCATCTCCACCGGCGTGCAGGAAACCTCGGTCGCGCTGACGCGGGACGGGAACACGCTGTACTTCATGCGCTCGGATGTCGCCGAGGCCGACGACACCATCATGGTCTCGCATCGCGCGGACGGTCGCTGGTCGCGGCCACGCGTGGCCGCGTTCTCCGGTCAGTGGCACGACTCCGAGCCGACACTGTCGCCCGATGGCCGGCGCCTGTACTTCGTCTCCAACCGGCCGCCGCGACCGGGCGCCGCGGCGGTGAGCGCGACGATGAACGGGCGCTCCTTTGCCGGCACCAACCTCTGGTACGTCGAGCGGCAGGCGCACGGCGGATGGGGCGCACCGGTGCACGTCGACGGGGCGCTCAACGATGGCGCGATGATCTACAACCCGTCGGTGGCGGCCAACGGCGACATCTACTTTTCCGCGCATCGCGCGGATTCGGGCAAGGCGTACCAGATCTACGTGGCACGCGATCACGGCCACGCCGCGCCCGAACGTCTGCCGTTGGGCGAGCTGGCGCACAACCGCATGGATCCGGCCATCGATCCCGCCGGGCGCTTCCTGCTCTACGCCGGCGACGAGGGCGATGCGCTGGGCCGCGCCGACATCTACATCGTGTTCCGCCGGCCCGACGGCAGCTGGGGCAGGCCCGAGCACCTGGGCGGCGAGGTCAACAGCCGCGCACTGGAGAACGCGCCCTCGCTGGGGCCGGCGTTCGGCGAGCTGTTCGTGTCGAGCAACCGCCGCGACGAGGTGAGCTTTCCCAAACCGCGCGACGACGCCGCCACCCTGCAACGACGCCTGCAGTCGCCGTTGAACGGCTCGCGCAACCTCTGGCGCTTCGACATCTCCGCCGTGCTGCGCGCGCACGGCGTCGCACCGGCGGCGGCCGGCGCGACATCACC
This sequence comes from Rhodanobacter lindaniclasticus, assembly GCF_004799035.1. Classification (GTDB taxonomy): domain Bacteria; phylum Pseudomonadota; class Gammaproteobacteria; order Xanthomonadales; family Rhodanobacteraceae; genus Rhodanobacter; species Rhodanobacter lindaniclasticus. The sequence continues at coordinate 21,560 of NZ_MWIO01000002.1, read as the reverse complement.
TTGAGGAACGCCGCGGACTGACGGCGCGCTACACCCACACGTCGTTCTGCGCGGTATAGGCCCCACCGGCATCGCCCGTGTTCACCACGCCGCGCGGCTCGACCAGCATCACGCTGCATTCCTGCCCGGCCACCGGGCGGTGCTCCACGCCTTTGGGCACCACGTACATCTCGCCGGCGGCCAGCGGCACGGCCTTGTCGCGGAACTGCAGCGTCAGCGCGCCCTCGAGCACGATGAACACCTCGTCGGTATCCGCATGCGCGTGCCAGACGAACTCGCCCTGCAGCTTGACCAGCTTGAACTGGTAGTCGTTCATCTCGGCGATGACGCGCGGAGACCAGTGCTCGGTGAACCGGGCCAGCTTGTCGCGCAGGTTGATCGCGTGGTCAGTCATGGCGCATCCCGGGTGGTGTCGTTCTTCGTGTATTGCGGCGTCAGGCGGCGGACCTCGCCCGGTTCGGCCAGCAGGGCGTGCGTGTCGTGCTGGTAGTCGACGAACCACGGCTGCTGCGCAAACTCCAGGATGCTGGCCGGGTCGCCCAGCCCGAACACGAAGATCCGGTCCGGATCGGCGTCGTCGTAGCAGTAGTGGAAGCCGAGCGTGCTGCCGGCGACATAGTCGCGGGCGTATTTCTCCCACACCCGCCGGACCTCGTCGCGCTGGCCGGGCTTGGCCTTGAGTGTCACCAGACTTGCCTGCTTGTTCATCGTCGCTTCCTCGGGGCTGCCGCCGTTTGCGGCCACTCCCAGGACGATCCGGCCACGGCGATCGTGACCGCCGCCATCAGCGCGACACGATCAGCGCGAACCACTCCCAGCCGCGAACGCGCTCGCAGATCAGCTTGGCGCAGGTCAGCATCGGCACCGCCAGCAGCGCGCCGGGGATGCCCCACAGCCAGCCCCAGATCAGCAGCCACAGCAGGATCGCGATCGGCGACAGGCGCATGCTGCGGCCCTGGATCAGCGGGGTGATCAGGTTGCCCTCCACGATGGTGATGGCGGCGAAGGTGAGCGCCGGCAGGAACACGTCCAGCTCGGCGGTCTTCGCGTACAGCATCGACACGAAGGCCAGCACCAGGGTGGTGAAGATCGCCCCCACGTACGGGATGAAGTTGGCGAACATCGCCACCGCGCCCCACAGCAGGGCGTCGGGCACGCCGTACAGCCACAGCATGCCGGCGGTGATCGCGCCCAGGCAGGTGTTGATCGACAGCGCGGTGAGCAGGTAGCGCGAGACCTCGCTCTGGAAACTGCGCACGATGCTGACCGCGTGGCGCTTGTAGGAGAAGCTCGGCGTCAGCTCCACCAGTCGTCGCAGCATGGTGTCGCCGTAGACCAGGAAGAAGAACACCAGCAGCATCACGCTGAGCACCGCGGCAAGCACCTTGGGTGCGGTGGAGACGACATCCCAGGCGCTGATCGACAGCGGCGCCGGCGGCGGCGCGACACTGCGCGAGGTGCCGGTGACCAGGGTCTGGGTGGCGCGATTGGCCGCCTCCAGCGGCTTGGTCAGGCTGCGGAACTTGGGCACGAAGCTGCGGATCGCCGAGGGCGCGCCGTGGAACCAGCCCAGCGCCGGCTGCGCCAGCAGGCCGACCCCGCTGCCGATGCCGGCCACCAGCCCGGTCACCAGCACCAGGGCGGTGAGCCAGCGCGGCAGGTGCAGGCGTGCGCCGGTGGCCACCACCGGGTTGAGCGCCAGCCCGATGAAGGCGGCCAGCACCAGCGGGATCAGCAGCGCGCGGGTCAGGGTGACGGTGTACAGCAAGGCCAGCAGCAGCATCGCGTTGAGCAGGATGCGGATGGCGCGCAGGTGGCGCCGCGTGCCGCGCGCGCTGTGCAGCCGCCGCGCCAGTGGCCGAGGCAGGTCGCCGACCAGCAGCGGGTCGGCCGGCATGTGCGAGAGCATCGCCGCCGAGGTCGCCTCGTGCGCGGCTTCGTCCGCGTTCGGTGGTGGCTGCCCCGGTTCGGCGCTCATGCGGTCGGCGCGCCTCCGTCCGAAGCCGCGGTGGTGGCGGCGTCGCCGGCGGCATCATCGGCGGCGTGCGCGGCCAGACCCGCGGCGGCCATCCCGGCGAGCAGATGGGTGCCTTGCGCCAGCACCTCGGCCAGGCCGCCACCGACCAGCGAGGCCAGCCCCGGCACCCGCAGCGGATGCACGTCGAAACTGCCCAGCGCAAAGCCGGCGCCGGCGGCCAGGCCCACGGTGGTCAGCGGATATTCGCGCCCGCGCGCCAGCAGGGCCGAGGCAGGCTCGCCCACCTCCTGGCGCGCCTGCGTCATGCGCTCCTGCGCGGCGCGCACCCGGGCCATCTGTCTGACGATCTTCATCGACCCTCCTCGTCCGTCGCGGTACGCGACGGCGGCGTGGCCTGGCCATCGGCGAGTCCCGCCCCGACCTTGCGTGCACTATCGCGCATCATCGCACCCCACTGGCCGCGCGTGGCGGGCAGGCTCATCCAGTGCATGCAGCGGCGGAACAGCAGCACCGCGCCGAACAGGAACAGCAACTGCAACAAGGCCAGCACCAGCAGGGCCCACACCCACGAGTCCAGCCACTTCGCCAGCAGCACGCCGAGCAGGCCGAGCACGGAGAGGCCGAAGCCGACCCCGGCCACGGTGGCGGCCAGACCGGCCAGCAACAGCCACGACACGGCGCTGCGCGCCAGCCCCAGTTCGGCGGCGAGCAGCTCCATCTGCGCGCCGAACAGACGCTTCAGCGCCGCGCCCAGCCGGGCGATTTCGTCGAACAGGCCAGACGACGACGGCGCCGGATCCGGCGCCGTCTCGCGGGTGCTGTCACCCTGCTCGTGCATCAGTACTTCAACGTCGCAGGATGCGGCCAAGCAACCAGCCGGCGCCGAGCGCGATGGCCACCGACTGCATCGGCTTCTCGCGCACGTACTCGCGCGCCTGTTCAAGGAGCTCGTCGGCGCGATCGCGGCTGCGCTCGTAGGCGACGCGGCCCTGCTCGCCCACCTCGGCCGCCTTGTCGACGGTGCGATGGGCGGCCGACGCCGTCTTGTCGGTGGCGTGGTGCAAACCCTGCTCCACGCGGTCGGCCGCATGCCCGACCTTTTCCTTGGCGCTGGATACCGCCTGCGAGGTGGCTTGCTTGACGCGCTCCGCGCGCTCGTCGATGCGTTCATCGACGGAGGGTTTGAGGGGGGTGTCTTGCGGGTTCACGGCTTTGTCCGGCATGGCGGTCTCCTGGGGGAAGGACAGACTATCTGGCGCGGCGGAAGAACGCGATGACCGCCAGGATCAGAAAGATGACGAACAGGATCTTCGCGATGCCTGCCGCTGCGCCCGCGATGCCGCCGAAGCCGAGAATCGCGGCGATGATCGCAATGACCAGGAAAACCAGTGCGTAGTGCAACATGGGGAGATCCCTCGTGGTGGGTGGTCGTCATTCACCCACAGCACGCGCCACGCGGACGTGAAGGAGGCGCCGCCGGCCGGCCTGCGGCGCCCCTGCGGGCCGTGCCGGGTTCAGCCAGCCACGGCGGGATTCATGCTGTAGGTGCCGACCAGCGTGACCTGATCCAGCACGTGGCCGGCCATGGCCGCGCGCAGCTGTTCGCGCGAAAAGCCCTTGACCAGGGGCAACGCGGCGACGTCGATCGCGTGGATGGTGAAGTGGTAGTGGTGCAGCAGCGTGTCGTTCCACGGCGGGCACGGCCCGTCGTAGCCCAGGTATTCGCCGCCCATCCCGGCGTCGCCGGCGAACCAGCCGGTGTAGTCGTTCACGCCCTGCACACTGCCTGGCGGGCCGATCGGCTCGCGCTTGCCGCGCGGCGTGATCTCGTCGCTGCACGCACCGGCGGACAGTTCGCCGCACTCGGCCGGGATGTTCGCCATCAGCCAGTGCACGAACTCCACCCGCGGCAGGTCAGCCGGCACCGTGCGGCCGGCCTGGTTCACGTCGTCGCCGCGACTGGGCACGTCGGTGTCGATGCAGGTGAGCACGAACGAGCGCGTGGCCGGCGGTGCGTCGCGCCAGGCCAGGTGCGGGCTGTGGTTGTCCGACAGCGCGAACGGGTCGCCCGGCTTGCCGAACGCGAAGCGCGCGGGAATGCGCTGGCCATCGCCAAAGTTGTCGCTGCGCAGTTGCATGGAATGTCTCCGCCGGGTTGCAGGTGGCGGCCACTGTATACCGCGGCGTAAAGCCAGAGGCGGCGGCGCCCGTTAAACTGGCGCTACTCACGAGGGGACTGCATGAGCGAACTGGACGACCTCACCACGCTGGTGCGCGCGGCAACGCCGCTGCTGGTCATCGAAACCGTGGACGAGCAGCGGGTGATCGACTGCTTCCGCCACGTGATCGCACAGGCGCTGCGCCCGCTGTGGCGCTGGACGCTGACCGACGGCCTGAACCGCCTCGATTTCGCGCAAGGCGAGGGCTCGGTGCCGCCGGACGCCACCGCCACGCTGGACGCGATCCGCGGGCAAACCGAGGCGGGCATCTACCTGCTGTTCGACTTCCATTCGCTGCTGGACTACGCGCGCAGCCTGCGCCAGCTGCGCGAGATCGTGCAGCGCCAGCGCTCGGCGGCGCACACCATCGTGCTGGTGGGCGCGAAGATCGAGCTGCCCGCGGGGCTGGAGGCGCTGGCCCTGCGCGTGCCGCTGTCGCTGCCGGACATCAAGGAGCTCGCCGGCATCCTGCGCGGCGAGGCTGCCGGCTGGCAGCGCGAACAGGGCCGCAAGATCGAGGTGGACAACGACGCCGCGCGCACCATCGTGCGCAACCTGCTCGGCCTGACCGCGCCGGACGCGCGGCGCATCGTGCGCAAGCTGATCTACGCCGACGGCGCGCTCGGCCCGAACGACCTGCCGGTGCTGATGCAGTCCAAGTTCAACCTGCTCAACCGCTCCGGCCTGCTGCATTACGAATACGCCACCGCCAGCTTCGCCGACATCGCCGGCGTCGCGCGCGTGCGCGAATGGGTGCAGCGCCGCCGCCCGGTGTTCCTCTCGCCCGAAGCCGTGCCGCGACTGGACCCGCCCAAGGGCGTGCTGCTGCTGGGCGTGCAGGGTTGCGGCAAGAGCCTCGCGGCGAAGGCAATCGCCGGCGGCTTCGGCGTGCCGCTGGTGCGGCTGGATTTCGGCACGCTGTACAACAAGTACCAGGGCGAGACCGAGAAGAACCTGCGCGAGGCGCTGACCAGCACCGAGCTGCTGAGCCCCTGCGTGCTGTGGATCGACGAGATCGAGAAGGGCCTGGCCAGCGGCGGCGACGATGGCGGCGTGTCGCGCCGCGTGCTCGGCTACCTGCTGACCTGGATGGCCGAACGCAAGGCCAAGGTGTTCACCGTGGCCACGGCCAACGCGGTGCAGGAGTTGCCCGCCGAGCTGCTGCGCAAGGGCCGCTTCGACGAGATCTTCTTCGTCGACCTGCCGAGCGAATCCGTTCGCGCGGAAATCTTCGCCCTGCACCTCAAGCGCCGCCAGCTCGACCCGGCGAACTTCGAGCTGCCCGCGCTGGCCGCCGCCAGCGAGGGTTTCTCCGGCGCCGAGATCGAGCAGTCCATCGTCAGCGCGCTGTACGACACCGCCGGCCAAGGCAATGGCCCGGACCAGGCCGCCCTGCTCCACGCCCTGCAACAGACCCGCCCGCTGTCGGTGCTGATGCGCGAACAGGTGGACACGCTGCGCGCGTGGGCGCAGGGGCGCTGCGTGGCGGCGGACTGAACACGGGCAGCAAATCGCCCTTGCAGAGAGCGCGCAACAGCCGGCCACGGCAGCTGTCTCCCTGTCGAGGGTGACGACACGGGGCGCGGGCCGGCTGCTCGCCGACCTGCCGGCCTGGTTCGCGCGCGAGGGGTTTCCGCCGAGGCAATGGGGGCGGTCGCTTGCGCTGGCGCTGGAGATCGACCACAACGGCCTGGCGGGTCCGCTCGATCCGTTGCGACGGCCGCCGCGCTGAGGACGTTTCGACTTATGCTGCCGGCGCCGCACGGCTGACGGGACCGACCCACCGGCATCTCCGCGGCAACCTTTCCGCGCCGGCCACGACGGGCCTGCACCGGATCGGCAACGTCGTGCATCCCGAGGCGCTCGATGAATTCCGGCAACTCCTCATTCCACGCCGCGGCGGACGCGCTGGCGAGCGACGGCTGGTGCGTCGTGCACGACCTGCTGGAGCCGGCGCAGATCCGCGCGCTGGCGGCCGAGTGCGCGGCGTTGCATGACGCCGGACAGCTGCAGCCTGCAGGCACCGGCATCGGGCAGCTCGATGCGACGCGGCGCGGCGACCGCACGCGCTGGTTCGCCGAAGGCGCGATGAGCGTGCCGCAGCAGGCCTTCGCCGATCGCATCGACGTGTTGCGCGGCGTGCTCAACCGCGAGCTGATGCTGGGCCTGGTCGAGTACGAAGCGCACTACGCGGTATATCGGCCGGGCGCGCGCTATGCGCGTCATCGCGACCGCCTGCGCCACAGCGACGCGCGGGTGGTGTCGGCGGTGTTCTATCTCAACGAGGATTGGCGGGAGGTCGACGGCGGGGCACTGCGGCTGTACCTGGCCGATGGTTCCTCGCGCGACATCCTTCCGCAGGCGGGCAAGCTGCTGCTGTTCCTGTCGGCGCGGTTCGAGCACGAGGTGCTGCCGGCCCGCCGCGACCGCATGAGCATTGCGTGCTGGATGCGCCAGCGCAGCCTTGCCGCCACCAACCCGTAGGAGCCCGCTCGCGGGCGATGCTCTTCGGGATGACCAGACCGTCGTCTGTTGAAGCCGGGATTGGCAAGAGCATCGCCCGCGAGCGGGCTCCTACGGGCGGGCGGTGTGCGGTTCCGTGGGGCGGGCAGTGCCCGCCACCTTTCGTCGCGAACGTGGGACGCAAAGGCTGGCGGGCAGTGCCCGCCCTACGGGGCGGGTCCGAGCAGTTCGATTTCGGCGAGGGCGCGAGGCGATGCGTCCGGTGCCGCGTCGAAGTGCAGTCGGTAGTGCGCGTACTCGCCCGGCGCCGGCACGGCGAATGCCCGGGTCTGCCGGGGCCAGGCGAAGCGTTGCTGTTGGCGGGTATCCAGCGTGCGCCAGTGGTGGCCGTCGACGGAAGCCTGCAGCTGCCAACCCGACGGCGCGGCGACCCCGGTCGCCGAGGTCAGGGTGAGCATGGAGACCCGGCGCGGCGCGGCATAGTGCCAGGCGATCGTGGTCGACGTTGCGGGCAACACGGCTTCGCTGGTGGAGTCGTTGTCGAACAACGCGGGCAGGCCCGCGATGGCCGGCGTGCTGCTGGTGGCGGCAGCGGGATCGCGCAACGGCTGCGGCCGGCCGTGGGTGGTCAGTGACAGCGGCAGCGCGGCCTCGTCGCTGGCCCAGCGTGAGGGCGTCGGCCCCATGAGGAATTCGAGCGTGGCGCCCTGCGCCAGCAGCGCGTGCGGCAGGGTCAGGCGGTTCCACGGCTGGCCGTTGACGCGCAGGCCCTGCACGTAGCGATTGGTGTCGCTCACCGCCGGCGCGTCGATCACGATGTGTTTGCCGTTCTCCAGCGCGATGTCCATGTGCGGGAAGTACGGCGCGCCGATCACGTATGCCGGCGTGCCCATGCGCAGCGGATAGAAGCCGGCGGCGCTGAACAGGTACCAGGCGGACATCTCGCCGTTGTCCTCGTCGCCCGGATAGCCCTGGCCGATCTCGCTGCCGACGTAGAGGCGGCTGAGCACGTCGCGCAGCTTGTCCTGGGTCTTCCACGGCTGGCCGGCGAGGTCGTACATGTAGATGATGTGGTGCGAGGGCTGGTTGCTGTGGCCGTACTGGCCCATGCGTACGTCGCGCGCCTCCAGCATCTCGTGGATCGGCTCGCCGTAGCTGCCGACGTGGAAGTTGCCCGGCGTGGCGAAGAACGCATCGAGCTTGGCCGCGAGTCCGGCGCGGCCGCCGTACAGCGCGGCCAGGCCGGCGCCGTCCTGCGGCGCGTGGAAGGCCATGTTCCAGGCATTGGTTTCGGTGTAGTCGCCGCCCCAGCGCAGCGGGTCGAAATCCTTGGCGTCGTAGCGCCACTTGCCGTTCGCATCGCGGCCGACGAAGAAGCCGACGGCGGGATCGAACAGGTTGACGTAGCCCAGCGCCCGCTGGTGGAAATACGCCGCGTCGTCGGCGTAGTGCGCGGCGTACGGGTCGTTCGCGGCCGGCGCGACGGCCAGCGCGGCGGCGAGATTGCCGATCGCGAAATCGTTGATATAGCCGTCCATCGACCACGACAGCCCTTCGTCGACGGCGGTGTCGGTGTAGCCGTTGAAGATCGAGCGTTCCAGCCCCTTGCGGCCGGTGCCCGCGAGCGGGCTGACCACGGTCGCATCCTTCAGCGCGGACTGGTAGAACGCGCGCACGTCGAAGTGGCGCACGCCCTTCAGCCAGGCATCGGCGAATGCCACGTCGGCGCTGGTGCCCACCATCAGGTCGGCGTAGCCGGGCGACGACCAGCGCGCGATCCAGCCGCCGTCGCGGTACTGCTGCACGAAGCCGTCGATCATCTCGCCGGCCTTCGTCGGCGCGAGCAGCACGTAGGCCGGCCAGGCGGTGCGGTAGGTGTCCCAGAAGCCATTGTTGACGTACGGCTTGCCGTCGACGATGCGCGCGCCGGTGTGCGTGGCCGTGTCCTGGCCGGTGGACGCGGAGAACGGGCTGGCGTATTGCCAGTGCGGCTGCGCGGCGCTGGCGGTGTTCTCGTACGCCGCGTTCGGGTACAGGAACAGGCGGTAGAGGTTGGAATACAGCGTGGTCAGCTCGTCGGCGCTGGCGCCTTTCACCTGGATGATGCCGAGCTGCCGGTCCCATTGCCGCTGCGCACGCTCGCGCACGTCGTCGAAACGGTCGCCCGGCGCGATCTCCAGTGCCAGGTTGTGCCGCGCCTGCGCCACGCCGATCAGCGAGGTGGCGATGCGCAGATTCACCACTTTCGTTTTCGAGGTGTCGAAGCCGAACCACGCGGCGACGTGGTCGCGGCCCTCGCCGGTCAATCGACCGCTCTCGCGGACCGGCTGGTCGACCGTGCCGTAGAAGAACAGCCGCGTGGCGCCGGCGGAGAGCCGGCTCCTCACCTCGGACCAGCCGCTGAAGCTGCGCCCGTCCGGATCGAGGGTGATGCCGCCATGGTCGTCGCGGTTGTCGAACAGCAGCTGCGAACGGTCGCCGGTAAAGGTGAAGCGAAACATCGCGGCATGGTCGGTCGGCGCGATCTCGGCGACGATGCCGTCGTCGAAGGCGACGCGGTAGGTGTGCGCGTGCGCGGTCTCGTTCGCGTGACTGAAGCTCAGCGCCCGCGCCGCGCGGTTGGCGCTGGGTGCGCCGCTGGCCACGGCTGCCGGCATCAGCTGGAAGGTCTGCCGGTCGCCCATCCACGGGCTGGGCTCGTGCGACAGCGCGAATGCCTCCAGCCGCGGGCGGTTGTCGGCGCCGTTGCGCTGCTGGTACTGGTACATCCAGTTCGAGCCGGCGTCGGTCACCGGCGTCCAGAAGTTGAAGCCGTGCGGCACCGCCACCGCGGGGAAGTTGTTGCCGCGCGAGAAGCGGCCGTTGGAGTTGCTGCCGCGGCGGGTGTCGACGAAATCGCTGGGGCGCCGGCGCGTGTCGGCCGGCGCGGCGCCGATGCGCAGGTCGTCCAGGTAGCCCTCGAAGCGGGCCGCCGGACCGTCGTGGCTCAGCACGATGCGCGTGATCGTGCGCCCGGCGGCCACCGCACCCACGTCGATCGACAGGTAGTTCCACTGATCCGGATACAAGGTGCGGCCTTCGCCCTGCGCACGCGCCGACGCGCCGATGCGGTGCTGGTCGCGCGCGCCGCGGCTGGACAGCCGGCTGCCGTCGTCGAACAGCAGGTCCACCGCCACGTAGTTGGCCGGGTTGCGCAGGTCGCCCGCGTTGGAGACGGGAAAGATCAGGTACGACAGCTGCGTGTCCGCGCGCACCGGCAGGTTCACCACGTACAGCGCGACCTGCTGGCGGCCGCCGGCGTCACCGCGGTAGCGCAGCGAATGCAGGCCGCTGAAACCGACGCCGGGCTTGGCAGTGAGCGCCGCCGCCTCGTCGGGGCCGCCGGCGACGGCGACGTTGAAGCGCGGGTCGGGCGCACTCGCCAGGGGTGCCGGTTCGGCCGGTTCGAACGAGCGCAGGAAGGTCGTGGCCGCGGGCGTCGCCGCCAGCGCCAGTCCACCCGGCAGGCAGGCCAGCCACAGGGCGAGGCGCAGGCCGCGCGTCGCATGCCGGCGGATCGTGTCGCTTGCTCGCCTCATCTCGCCCCCTTGCACCGCCAGGTTCTCAACCGATCGGCGACGTGCCGTCGGCCAGCGCGTTGAAGCGCGCCGCGATGTAATCGTCAGTGTAGCTGACCATGTCGCCGCCGCGGATGAAGCCGCAATGGCCGCCGAACTCGGCGATGTCCAGCTCGACGTTGGGCGGCAGGCGCAGCTGCTCGAAGCTGCCGACCGGGATCACCGGGTCGTCTTTCGCGGTGAGGATGGTGGCGGGAATCTGCATCGCCAGCATCGCGTCGCCGGCCACCGAGTAGCCGTCCAGATACTGCTGCAGCGACTTGAAGTCGGTGTGCCGCAGCACCAGCGCTTCGGTCAGCCCGCGCAGGTGCTTCTTCAGCTCCGACATCTCGAAATACTGGTGCTGCGGGAACGCCTTCTGCTTGAGCAGCAGCGAATGGCGCCACTTGCGCATGAAGTACGCCTGGTAGAACCACGGCGCGGTTTCCTCCAGCGAGAACAGGCCCACCGCCGGATCGATGATCGGGCACACCGCCAAGGCGTAGCTGAGCGGAATGCCCACGCGCGAGGTCTGCATCGCCGCGCGCAGGGCGAAGTTGCCGCCCAGCGAGAAGCCGGCCACCGCCATCGGCCGCGCGCTCCAGCGCGTGGCGATCTCGCCCAGCGCGTGCACCACCTCGTCGAGCCGGCAGGAGTGGAACAGCGCCTCGTTGAGCCCGTGGCTGTCACCGTGGTCGCGGAAGTTGAGCCGGAAGATGTCCCAGCCGTCGGCGAGCAGGCGGCTGCCGGTCTGCAGCACGTAGGTGGAATCGACGCTGCCTTCCCAGCCGTGGAACAGCACGGCCAGGCCGCGCGACTGCGGACGGGTCTTCTGCGCGGTATAGGCGCCGCTCAGGCGCACGCCGCCGCCGCCGTCGAGCACCACCGGCTCGGCACCCTGCAGCACGGTCTTCGCCGCACGCGGCAGCAGCAGGCGGCGCACGCCGCTGGAGGACAGCATGGTCTGGATATGGCCGCTGCGCAGGGGCCAGGGCGGGCGAAAATCCTTGCCCCGCGGCAACGTCATGCAGGGCGGTCCGCCAGCGCGGCGGCGATGCGTTCGCGCGACTGCTCGGCCATGCGCCGGCGGCCCTCCGCGCTGGCCGGCACGACCGCCAGGAAATGCACCTCGGCATCCATCGGCGGCTCGCCCAGCAGGCGCACGAAGTTGGCCAGGAAACTCTCGTGTTCGCGGAAACCGGCGTCGATCACGCGGCGGCCGTCGCGGGCGAAGCGCAGCGCCACCGGCTGCACCGGCACCTGGGCCTCGAGCGCAGCCTGGAAGATGCGCGCGTGGAACACCTTGAGCACGCCGTTGTAGCCGCTGCCGCCTTCGGGGAACACCGCCACCGAGCGCCCCGCACGCAGGCGCTCGACCATCACCGCCATCACTGCGGCCAGCGAATGGTTGCTGCCGCGGCGGTGGAAGATGGTGCCGCCGTTGGCGGCCAGCCAGCCGACCAGCGGCCAGCCGGCGATCTCCGCCTTGGCCACGAAACACGCGGCGCGCTGGCTGTGCACCAGCTCGATGTCGATCCACGAGGTGTGGTTGGCCACGAACAGCACCGGATCGGCCAGCGGCTGGCCCACGCGCACCGCGCGCAAGCCGAAGATGCGCATCAGGCCGAGCGACCACCAGCGCACCAGCCGGTGCGGGAACGGCTCGTGGCCGTCGCGCATCACGCGATTGCGGTTCCAGCTCATCACCAGCCCGGCCAGCAGGATCGCCAGCACGGCATGGAGCAGCAGCAGCGGCACTCGCCACAGGTAACGCAGCGGGCGCAGCAGGTCGCGATCGGCAGTAGTGGCGGCGTCGAGGCTCATCAACGAGTTAGTTTAGCGTTAGTCGGCGGCCGTGCGGCCATGCCGGCGCTGAACGGACCCGGCCATGCCTCACCGCTGCAGATGCTGCAGCGGCAGCGAGGGCGAGCGCTTCACCGTGCGCAGCACGAAGCTGGAATTGACGTCGGCCACGCCGCTGGCATTCAGCAGATGATCGAGCAGGAAGCGCGAGAAGTCCTTGAGGTCGGCGACGTAGACGTGCAGCAGGTAGTCCATGTCGCCGGTCAGCGCGTGGCAGGCGACGACCTCGTGCCAGCCGTTGACCCGTTCCACGAAGCGCTCCACCGCGGCGTGCTCGTGCTTGGCCAGCTGCACCCGCACGAAGGCCTGCAGGCCCAGGCCCACCGCCTGCGGATCGACCTGGGCGGCGTAGCCGGTGATGATCTGCGCCGATTCCAGCCGCTGCAGCCGGCGCAGGCAGGCCGAGGGCGACAGGTTGACCCGTTCGGCCAGCTCGGCATTGCTGATGCGGCCTTCGCCCTGCAGCACGGCGAGGATGCGCAGGTCGGTGCGGTCCAGCGTGGCCATGGCAAGATTCTCCGGTGTTTGGCGTGATGCGAGCAAGAATAGTGCAAGCTGCGCCCGGTATCCGGCAACAAAACAAGCTTCATGCCCGCGATTGGGCCTAAGCTGGCGCTTCGAACCCGCTGTCTCCGGAGACCGCCATGGAAACCCCCGCGCCGCGCAAGATCGAACACCAGCAGACCGATCGCGGCTACGTGCCGGTCTACGCCACCGGCGTGGTCGAGCAGCCGTGGACGAGCTACAGCAAGACCGACCACGAGGTGTGGGACACCTTGTTCAAGCGGCAGCGCGAGCTGCTGCCCGGGCGCGCCTGCCGCGAGTTCATGGAAGGCGTGGAGCGCTTCGGCCTGGGCGACGGCGGCATCCCGAAGTTCAGCGAGGTCAACCAGGTGCTCGGCGCCGCCACCGGCTGGCAGCTGGTGGCGGTGGAAGGCCTGCTGCCGGACGAGGTGTTCTTCGACCACCTGGCCAACCGGCGCTTCCCGGTCAGCTGGTGGATTCGCAAGCCCGACCAGCTCGACTACCTCAGCGAACCGGACCTGTTCCACGACCTGTTCGGCCACGTGCCGCTGCTGCTCAACCCGGTGTTCGCCGACTACATGCAGGCCTACGGCCGCGGCGGCATGAAGGCGTTCGCGATCGGCCCCGACGCACTGATGAACCTCACCCGGCTGTACTGGTACACGGTGGAGTTCGGCCTGATGAACACGCCCGAGGGCATGCGCATCTACGGTGCCGGCATCGTCAGCTCCAAGGGCGAGTCGATCTACTGCCTCGATTCGCCCTCGCCCAACCGCATCGGCTTCGGCCTGGAACGCGTGATGAGCACGCGCTACCGCATCGACACCTACCAGCAGACCTATTTCGTGATCGACGACTTCGCGCAGCTGTTCGAGGCGACGCGGCCGGACTTCACGCCGATCTACGCACGCCTGCACGACCAGCCGGCGCACGCGGCGGGCGACGTGCTGGACACGGACCGCGTGTTCACCCGCGGCGACCGCCAGGGCTGGGCGACCAACGCGGATACCTGAGCGCGCGCGTCAATCGCGCGCGGCAGGCTTGCCGTGCGCGTCCATCCACGGCTTGAGCCGCTCGACCCACAGCGCGTAGCCGCGCCGGTTCATGTGCAGGCCATCCGGCCCGAACCATCGCGACTGCGGCTGGCCGTTCTCGCCCAGCATCGGCGTGAACACGTCGACATAGGCCACGCCCGTCTGCGCCGCCGCGTATTCGCGCACCAGCGCGTTCGCCGCGCGAATCTGCGGCAGCAGTGCACGGCGCGCCACGCTGGGCTTGATCGCGATGAAGGCGATCGGCACGCCGGGATCGAACGAGCGCACGCGGTGCACGAAGGCGGCAAGGTCGGCGCGCACCTGCGCCGGGCTGTCGCCGTCGGCCAGGTCGTTGTCGCCGGCATACAGCACGATCGCGCGCGGATGGTACGGCGCCACGATGCGGTCGGCGAAGAAGGTGGCGTCGTCGATCTCCGAGCCGCCGAAGCCGCGGTTGATCGTCGTCACGCCGGGGAAGTCCGCCGCCAGCGTCTTCCACAAGCGGATCGACGAGCTGCCGATGAACAGCACGGCGCCGCGCGGCGGCGGCGTGGCGCGGTCCGCGGCCTGGAATGCGGCGATGTCCGCCTGCCAATGCGCGTGGTCGTTGGCGTGGTTGTCGCGCGCCAGCGCGGGCGCGGCGCACAGGCACAACAGCAATATCGCGGCGATCCTGTTCATGGTGCACTGCCGTCAGTGGGGTTCGACCTTGCCGTGCCGACCGCCTGCGGCCGGCTCAGCTCCGAGACTTCCAGCACCTGCGCGATGCGCGAGCCGTCCCAGCGATAGACCAGGTGCTGCGACTGCACGCAGGGCGCGACCACGTCGGGCTGGAACGCGGCCAGGCATTCGCCGCCCGGGTGGCGGGCACTGTCGTAGACGATGCCGTTGGAACCCGCCTCGCGCAACACCCGCGCCAGTTTCACGCTGGCCGTATAGACGTCCGGATCGTGCTCGGCCTTCCAGCCGCCGCGGATGTCGTGCAGGCGGCTGTCCACGCTGGTGCGGTAGCAGCGCATCTGGATGCTGCAGGCCGGCTCGGCAGTGGCGGCGAGGAAGCGCTCGCGGTGGTACACGGTTTCCTCCACCGCGGTGGCCACGCTGTGCGCGGCGTAGAACACGCCCCAGGTGCCGTCGGAGAAACGGCTGCCTTCCGGGTTGAGATGGGTGAACGCGGCCATCACCGGGGTGGAGCCGGGCCCGCTGATGCGGTGCTCCTTCGGCACCAGCTTCAGCGCGTCGGCCTCCTCGCGCAGGCGCGGGTTGGTCAGCGCCTCGACCGCGAACAGCGCATCGATGTCGGCCGGAGCGGCGATGCGGTCGTACACGCCGATCGGCGGAAAGCGGCTGGGCACGATGCGCCAGGCATGGCTCCAGCGGATGCGTTTGACGGGTGGCAAGGAGGGCGACATCGGTTTTCCGTGGACAGGCATCAGCCTCGTGGGAGCGCACTTGTGCGCGATGCCCTTCGCGTTGGGCCTGAAACAAAAGCATCGCGCACAAGTGCGCTCCTACGGGGGTATCGCAGCGTCGCGGATGGATGTATCGCGGGCTGCGATCAGCCGCGCTGCGCGTCCAGGTACTGGCGCACCACGTACAGGTCGGCAACGTTGCCCGACAGCATGCGCTCGAGCGCGGAGTGGCCGCCGAACAGCGACGCCGCGTTCGGCTTGTGCAGCCAGGCGTCGGCCTGGGCCGGGTCGGGGAACAGGATCTGCAGCGACTTCCAGATGCCGAGCAGGTAGCTGATGCGCTCGAGCGTGTCGCGGCCCGGGCTGCCGCCCTGCTCGCGCTTCCACTTGTAGAAGGTGGATTCGGGCGGGTCGCCGAGCAGGCGGCGCTGCTCGGCCGTGCGCAACTGCCATGCCTCGGCAAGGCGGAAGAAACCGCGCAAGGCGGGTGGTCCGAGGGTATCGGCGGGCGGCGCGTGACGCGGCGAGGCTTCGGCGAGGCGGGCGGTCATGGTGGCGACTCTCCCTGTGAAGTACGCCTTGATATTACTACATCCGTGAAGTCACCTGTCCAGCCCGCCCGGGTGGCGCTCAGGCGCCGTCGCCGGTGCCTTGCGCCTTGGCGCAGTCACAGCCGAAATCCGGCTCCGGGCCGCCGTCGGCGATGAAGTGGTCGATGCGCTTCTCCAGCACCGGCAGCGGCACCGAGCCGGTGGACAGCACGGTGTCGTGGAAGTGGCGGATGTCGAACTTCGCGCCCAGCGCCTGCTCCGCCTTCTCGCGCAGCTCGCGGATCTTGAGGTAGCCCAGCTCGTAGGACAGCGCCTGGCCGGGCCAGCTGATGTAGCGGTCGACCTCGTTGGCGATCTCGCGGTCGGACAGCGCGGTGTTGCCGGTCAGGTAGTCGATCGCCTGCTGGCGGGTCCAGCCCAGGTGGTGCACGCCGGTGTCGACCACCAGCCGGCACGCGCGCCACATCTGGTAGGTGAGGAAGCCGAACTTCTCGTAGGGCGTCTTGTAGATGCCCATCTCGTTGCCGAGGTATTCCGAGTACAGGCCCCAGCCCTCGCCATAGGCGGAGATGTAGCCGTTGCGGCGGAACGCCGGCTGGTCATGCCGTTCCTCGGCCAACTCGAGTTGCAGCGCGTGGCCCGGATACGACTCGTGCAGGGTCAGCGCCGGCATGTTGTACAGCGGCCGCGAGGGCAGATCGTAGGTGTTGACCAGGTAGGCATTGGCGCCGCCGCGGCCGGAGGTGTAGTACGGCGCGATGTCGGCCGGTACCGGCACGATGGCGAAGCGCGAACGCGGCAGGTGGCCGAAGAATTTGGCCATCTGGCCGTCCACTTCCTTGGCCACCCACGCGCTCTTGTCGAGCAGCTCCTGCGGGGTTTTGGCGTAGAACTGCGGATCGCTGCGCAGGAAGGCCAGGAAGGCCGGGAAGTCGCCCTTGAAGCCGGTGTCCTTCATCACCTCCAGCATCTGCGCGTGGATCTTCGCCACCTGCTCCAGGCCGATCTTGTGGATCGCATCGGGGCTGAGGTCGAGCGTGGTGTACTCGCGGATCTGCTGGCGGTAGAACGCCTTGCCGTCGGGCAGCGCCTCGGCCGCCAGCGTGGTGCGCGCCTGCGGCACGTATTCGTCGCGGAAGAACGCCAGCAGCTTGGCGTAGGCCGGGATCACCTCGTCGCGGATGCGCTGCAGCGCCTGGCCCTGCAGCGCCTGCGCCTGGTCGGCGGGGATCGTGGCGGGCAGCTGTTTGAACGGCTTGTAGAAGCTGCTCTGGGTGGGGTCTTTCAGATCCGCCACCGCGGCGATGGAAACGTCGCGGCCCTTGAGCACTTCGCGCGGCACGCTGAAGCCGCGTTTCAGGCCCAGCCGCATGTTGGCGATCTGCTGGTCGAAATAGGCCGGGATCTGGTCCAGCCGGTCGAGGTACTTGTGGTAGTCGTCGACACTGCGCAGGCGGCCGCCGCCGAGCTCGTAGCCGATGTCCGACCAGAACGCCGAGTCGCTGTTGAACGGCATCTGCCAGGTCTTGAACTTCTGGTCGGCCAGCAGATTGCCGATCTGCGCGTGGTAGACCTCGAAGTTGACCCGATTGCCCGGCGACAGCTGCGCCACGTCGATGGCGTCGAGCTGCTTCATCACGCGCTGCCAGTAATCCAGCCGCCGCTGCTGGCTGGCCGCGTCGACGTCATCGAGCCGGCCGCTGTCGGCACTGGCGTCCGTACTGCCGGGGTGGCCGCTGCGCCACGCCCATTCGGTGGTGTAGATGCGCTTGAACTGCGCATCCGCACTGCTCGCGGCGGCGGCCGGCACCGCCGTCGCCGAAGCCACGGCGAACACGCCGAACGCCAGTGCCAGCGCGGCGAGGCGGGTGATCCTGGAAGTCATCTTCAACACGGGCTCCTTGGCGGGCAATCGGCGGGCGGAACGCAGCGCGATCCGGCGAACCCGTCAAGCCTAACGCGCTGGCCGCGGCTTGAACACGGCGAACCGCGTTCAGCGCAGCGCGAGCTGGTCCACGCCCACCGCACGCAGGTAGGCGGCCAGGCCGCGCTCGGCGACGTCGGCGAACACTTCGCCGGTGGGCGTGCCGGTGCCGATGCGGTCGGGGCGGAAATTGCGGAAATCCCCGCGCAACCGGCACCACGCGCCCAGCGTCCACTTGCCGCCCCAGAACGACAGGCACAGCGGCTCGACCTCGCGCACGCTGGATTGCCCGGCCTCGTCGCGATAGTCCAGCCGCAGCACCTGGTTGCCGACGATGGCCGCGTGCAACTGGTCGATCAGCGCGGCGAAATCCTCGCGGTACTGGTCGCGCCAGACCGGGGCGAAGATGCGCGTGCTGCCGGCGCGCTCGCGCAGGTCCGGCGGCAATACTGCCTCGATCTTCAACAGCGCCGCCCGCGCGCTCTCGGCCAGGCGCACGCCGGCGAAGGCCTGCACGAAGCGCGAACCGACCACCAGGGCCTCGAGCTCGTCGGCGTTGAACATCAGCGGCGGGATGTCCGAACCCTTGCGCAGCATGTAGCCGACGCCGGCCTCGCCCTCGATCGGCACGCCGGACAATTGCAGGTCGGCCACGTCCCGGTACACCGTGCGCAGCGACACGCCCAGGGTCTGCGCCAGCGCACGCGCCTGCAGCGCGGTACGCCGACCGCGCAGCGCGTGGATGATGAGGAACAGGCGATCGGCGCGACGCATCCGCGCATGATTACCGAGGCGGCGCGCGCCTGCCAGCGTCGAAGGTCATGGCCGCGACGAACGCGGACGCAATGCGCGACCCTGCCCATGGCTCACGCCGACTGCGCCGCCACCAGCGCGGCATCGGCCGCGGCCGCACGCTGCATCGCCGGGCGCGCCAGCACGCGGTCGATGTAGGCACGGATCACCGGCAGCTCGGGCACCAGCTTGAACATCACCGTCCAGTTCAGCGCCGTGCCCCACAACACGTCGGCGGCACTGAAGGTCTCGCCCAGCAGGTACGGCCCGCGCTCGAGCTGGTCCGTCAGCGTCTTCAGCATGGTGTCGTAATCGCCGTAGGCACAGGTTGACGGCGGCGCGGGTTCGCGCTGCATCGACTTGTCGATCACCGCCGGCTCGAAGCACGAACCGTAGTAGACCAGCCAGCGCAGATACGGCCCGCGCAGCGGATCGCCGAGCGGCGGCGCCAGCCCGGCTTCGGGGTAGAGATCGGCCAGGTACAGGAACACCGCCGGCTGCTCGGTGATCAGCGCCTCGCCGTGGCGGATTGCCGGCACCTTGCCCATCGGGTTGATCGCCAGGTACTCCGGCTTGCGCGTGTCGCCGGTCTTCAGGTTGAGCGCATGCAGGTCGTAGTCGGCGCCGAGCTCCTCGAGCAGGGCGCGGGTGCCGGCGGAACGGCTCTGCGGGGCGTGGAAGAAGGTGACGCGTGGCTTGCTCATCATGGCCCTCCTGACGATCGGGTGGAAAGTTTCAGAGATGCCGCGTCTCGGCTGGAGCCGACATCCAGTTGTCGTGGCGGCCGTCGGAGAAGCGCAGCGGCGCGTCGATCAGTTCCCGAGGGTCGACGTCGTCGAGGCAGGCCAGGCTGATCGACACGTAGTCGCCGCCGATCTGCTCGACGTAACCGCGGCCGAACGACCGCACGCCGCAGTGCCGGCAGAACAGGTGGTGTGTACTGCGGGTGTTGAACTGGTAGTCGGACAGCGCATCCTCGCCTGTCAGCAGGCGGAAGGCATCGGGCTTGATCACTGCGCCCCAGTCGCGCGTCTTGGTACAGATCGAGCAGTTGCAGCGGCCGGTGCCCGCGGCGAGGTCGAGGTCGGCCTCGTAGCGCACTGCGCCGCAATGGCAGCTGCCGTGATAGGTGCGGATCATCACTTGCTCCGATGGTGGAAGACGATGTGGGTCAGCGCGGCCAGCAGGGTGCGTCGGCGGGCCCGGGCCACGCCGGCGGCGCCCGGCGAAGCCGCCTTCGGCAGCCGGTACTGGCCGTCGAGCAGCAGGCCGTGCAGGTACAGCGGGCGATAGGCGGCCACGGTGCGTTGCAGGAGCTTGTTCATCGCGCCCCTCAGGCTGCCATCGCTTCGCCGACGCACCAGGGCGGCAGCTGTGCGTGCTTGAACAGGCGGTACCAGTCCTCGCGGTCGGCATCGCCGTAGAGATCCAGCGTGTGGATCACCTCGCGCGCGAACTCGATGCTGCCCAGGTGGCTGGCGCTGATCACGCCGTCGTCGCTGACCGCCAGCACCTCGGCGTCGAACTGCTCGGCGCCGCGGTAGCCGGGCACCTGTGCCGCCAGCTGGCCGGCCCAGTTGCCGGTGTGCCGGCGATGGTCGAGCAATCCGCTGCGGGCCAGCGCCAGCACGCCGCTGTCGATGCCGGCCACCGGCGCGCCGGCGGCGTGCACGCGGGCGATCAGTTCCACCGCCGCATGCCCCTCATCGCGCAACCACAAGTGGCCGCCGGGCACGATCAGCAAGGCCGCCCGCGCCAGCTCGACCTCTTCCAGGGCGAGGTCCGGCTTCACCGCCAGGCCGCCCATCGAGGTCACCATGGCCCGCGAGAAACCCGCGGTGCGCACCTCCCAGTCGCCGGGGCGGCGGATCTCGCACAGTGCCAGTGCGGCCTGCCAGTCGGCAAAACCGTCGAACACCACGAAATAGACCGTGTCGCGCATGTCGTATCCCTCCGTCTTGGAGGTACAGCTTGGCGACCCCCTGCTGCCAACGTGTTGTCAGCAGGGGCTGGCCCCACGCCCCGCTTGCCGACAAATGCGACAATCTGCGTTTCCTACGCCACGGACCCGACATGAAACCCGTCTCGCTGATCCAGTTCCTGATCGAGGAACGCCGCGCCGGCCACATCAATGCCGAACTCTCGCTGCTGATCGAGGTGGTCGCGCGCGCCTGCAAGCGCATCGCGGTGGCGACCGGCAAGGGCGCGCTGGGCGGCGTGCTGGGCGAGGCCGGCACGGGCAACATCCAGGGCGAGGCGCAGAAGAAGCTGGACGTGATCTCCAACGAGATCCTGCTGGAGGCGAATGCCTGGGGCGGCCACCTCGCCGCCTGCGCCTCGGAGGAGATGGAAGACCCGCAGCAGATTCCGGACGGCTATCCGAAGGGCCAGCACCTGCTGCTGTTCGATCCGCTGGACGGCAGCTCCAACATCGACGTGAACATCTCCGTCGGCACGATCTTCTCGGTGCTGCGCTGCCCGGACGGCGTGACCGAGCCGAAGGCCGCACACTTCCTGCAGCCGGGCACCACCCAGCTCGCCGCCGGCTACGTGGTGTACGGCCCGGCCACCGTGCTGGTGCTGACCTTCGGCCACGGCACCCACGAGTTCACGCTGGACCGCGAGGTGGGCAGCTTCGTGCTCAGTCGTCGCAGTATCCGCATTCCCGAGCAGGCCACCGAGTTCGCCATCAACATGTCCAACCAGCGTCACTGGCAGGCGCCGATGCAGCGCTACATCGGCGAACTGCTGGCCGGCAAGACCGGCCCGCGCGGCAAGGATTTCAACATGCGCTGGGTCGCCTCGATGGTCGCCGACGTGCACCGCATCGTGACCCGCGGCGGCGTGTTCTATTACCCGCTGGACGCGAAGATCGAGAAGCAGGGCGGCAAGCTGCGCATCATGTACGAGGCCAACCCGATGGCCTTCATCATCGAGCAGGCCGGCGGCGCGGCGACCACCGGTCGCCAGCGCATCATGGAGATCCAGCCCACCGGCCTGCACCAGCGCGTGCCGGTGTTCCTCGGCTCGAAGGAAGAAGTGGAGCTGGCCACGCGCTATCACCTGGACGCCGACGGCGTCGTGGGCTGACGCTTCCTGCACCCTCCCCTGCTCCGCAGGGGAGGGTTGGGGTGGGGTCGCTCTTTGCCTCAAGATCAAAAGCCTCACCCCCTCCCAGCCCCCCCCTGCATGCAGGGGGAGGC
>NZ_MWIO01000019.1 GCF_004799035.1 Rhodanobacter lindaniclasticus | reverse complement strand
TTCCAGGCCAGCGCCCCCTTGCCGGCCTGCGTCTCGGCCACGGCGAGGCCGGTGGCTTCGGACAGCGCCTTCAGCGCGTCTTCCGCCTCGCTGTAGAGCACGCCGCCGCCCGCGCGGATCTCGTCGTCGGCATCGGCACGCGGCTGGCGGATTTCACCACCGGCTCGCGCAGCCTGTTCGAGCAGGCACAGAAGTTCCAGATCAACGTGCAGCCGTTCGACGCGCACAAGCACGATGCGCTGGCCGTGGTCGGCGATGCGCGCACAGTGCTGCAGGCGTTGAGCGCCGCACTGGCCGGCTGGCGCGCGCCGGCGATCGCCGCCGATGAAATGAAGGCTTGGAACGCGGCGGTGGACGCCGTCACCGCGGCACCGGCCAAGCAGAATCTGCCCAGCGATGCCCAGGTCATCGGCGCGGTGCAGCGCAGCGTGGGCGAGGACGCCATCGTAGTGTGCGCGGCCGGCGGCCTGCCGGGCGAGTTGCACAAGCTGTGGCGTACATCGCGTAGCGACGGCTACCACGTCGAGTACGGCTATTCGTGCATGGGCTACGAGATCGCCGGCGGCATCGGCGTGAAGATGGCTGCGCCTGATCGCGACGTGGTGGTGATGGTGGGCGACGGCAGCTACCTGATGCTGAACTCCGAGCTGGCCAGTTCGGTGATGCTGGGCCGGAAATTGATCGTGGTGCTGCTGGACAACCGCGGCTACGGCTGCATCAACCGCCTGCAGCACGCCACCGGCGGCGCCGGCTTCAACAACCTGCTGGTCGATGCCGCGCACGCGGTGCTGCCGTCGATCGACTTCGCCGCGCACGCGGCCAGCCTCGGCGCCTTGTCCGAGCACGTCGGCACGATCGCCGAGCTGGAATCCGCGATGGGGCGCGCCCGCGCCGCCGAACGCAGCTACGTGGTGGTGATCGACACCGATCCGCTGAAGGCCACCGAAGCCGGCGGCTGGTGGTGGGACGTGGCGGTGCCGGAGGTTTCCGAACGCCCCGAGGTCGAGGCCGCGCGACGCGCCTACGAGCAGGGCATCCGACAGAAGAAGGATTTGTCATGAGCATCCGTTTCGGCGTCAGCCCGATCGCCTGGGCCAACGATGACATGCCCGAGCTGGGCGGTGACACGCCGCTGGAAAGCATCCTGCACGACATCCAGGAACTGGGCTTCGAAGGCGTCGAGCTGGGCGGCAAGTTTCCGCGTGCCGCGGCCGCGCTGAAGCCGCTGCTGGCGAAGTACCGACTGGACCTGATCGGCGGCTGGTACAGCGGTTCGCTGCTGGCGCAGTCCGCGCACGACGAGATCGTGGCGCTGCAGCCGCATCTGGAGCTGCTCAAGGCGATGGGCAGCACGGTGTTCGTGTTTGCCGAGACCAGCAATGCAATCCACGGCCAGCGCGGCACCGCCATGCGCGACACGCCGCAACTGGGTACGGACGAATGGCCGGTGTTCGGCCAGCGCCTGACCGAAGTAGCCGACTACATCCAGGCGCAAGGCATCCGCTTCGCCTACCACCATCATCTCGGCACGGTGGTCGAGCGCGCGTCGGATCTGCAGGCCTTCCTGCACCATACCGGCGCATCGGTCGGGCTGACCCTGGATACCGGCCATGCCGCGCTGGGCGGCATCGACGCGCTGGCGCTGATCGCCGAGCACCCCGCGCGCATCGCCCACGTGCATTGCAAGGACGTGCGCCGCGAGGTGTTCGACAAACTGCGCGCATCCGGCGCGAGCTTCCTCGACGGCGTGCTCGCCGGCATGTTCACCGTGCCGGGCGACGGCGGGCTGGATTACAGGCAGCTGATGGCCGCGTTGGCGAAGATCCACTACAGCGGCTGGATCGTGATCGAGGCCGAGCAGGACCCGGCCCTGGCCGATCCGCGCACCTATGCGCAGTTGGGCCTCGGCACGCTCAGGGAGCGCGCCGCGGCTGCGGGGTTGCAGTGATGGACGTGCTGATGACGCTCTCCGCCGTCGTCCCAGCGAAAGCCGGGACCCAGCGCCTTCGCGGCTCAAGTCACTGGACCCCAGCTTTCGCTGGGGTGACAAAAAAAATCCGAGGTACCCGCTGATGGCCGGCCTGCGCGTTCGCCCGCACGCGGCCGGCGCCGACGGCACCGTGCTCGAGGTCACTCCCGCCAGCGCCGGCTGGGAGCACGTCGGTTTCAAGCTCGTGAAACTCGCCGCCGGCCAGCGTCACGCCGGCGGCGAGGCGGGGCGCGAGGCCTGCCTGGTGATCATCTCAGGGCTGGCGGATGTCGATGCCGGCGGGCGCCGCTTCATGCATGTCGGCGGCCGCAGCAGTCCGTTCGAGGATCGCGCACCCGGCGCGGTCTACGTGCCGGCGGGGATTGCCTGGGAGGTGATCGCCAGCGGGCCGGTGGAGCTTGCCGTGTGCACGGCGCCCGGCACGGGGCAGGGCGAACCGCGGTTGATCGCCGAATCGATGATGAGCCGCGAGGTGCGCGGCGAAGGCACCAACACGCGCTACGTGCGCAACATCCTGCCGCAGACCGAGCCGGCCGACGGCCTGCTGGTGGTGGAGGTGATCACGCCCGGCGGGCACTGGTCCAGCTATCCGCCGCACAAGCACGACACCGCCGCGGCGGGCGCGGAAACCGCGCTGGAGGAAACCTACTATCACCGGCTCAATCCGCCGCAGGGTTTCGCCTTCCAGCGCGTCTACACCGACGACCGCTCGCTCGACGAAACCGTCTGCGTGGAAGACGGCGACGTGGTGATGGTGCCGCGCGGCTACCACCCGGTCGGCACGCCGCACGGCTACGACCTGTACTACCTCAACGTGATGGCGGGCCCGCACCGCCAGTGGATTTTCCGCAACGACCCGGCCCACGACTGGATCGCGCGGCGCCCCCCTGGCTGACCCGCACGACCCGGATCTTCCTTCCCCCGCCATGCGGGGGAAGGTGCCGAAGGCGGATGGGGGTGCGCTCTTGATCTGCTCTCACGCAAAAGCGCCCCCATCAGCCCTCCGGGCAGCTTCCCCCGCTGCACGCGGGGGAAGCAAAAGATTTCACGGTCTCATGGGGGCGGGGTTTTGAGCCGGAGATTCGGCACCACCAGAAAACATCATCCAGGAGTGAGTCATGCGCAACATCGAACATTTCATCGGCGGTCAGACCGTCGTCGGTACCTCAGGCCGCCACAGCGACGTCTTCGATCCGAACAGCGGCAAGGTGCAGGCGAAGGTGTCGCTGGCCAACGCCGCGGAGCTGGACCGCGCGGTGCGCAACGCCGCCGAGGCGCAGCCGGCGTGGGCCGCGGTGAACCCGCAGCGCCGTGCGCGGGTGATGTTCGAGTTCGTGCGCCTGCTCAATGCGCACAAGCAGGAGCTGGCCGAGCTGCTGGCCAGCGAGCACGGCAAGGTGGTGTCCGATGCGCACGGCGACGTGCTGCGCGGGCTGGAGGTGATCGAGTTCGCCTGCGGCATCCCGCACCTGCAGAAAGGCGAGTACACCCAGGGCGCCGGTCCGCGGATAGACGTCTATTCCGCGCACCAGCCGCTCGGCGTGGTGGCTGGCGTCACCCCGTTCAACTTCCCGGCGATGATCCCGATGTGGATGTTCGGCCCGGCGATTGCCACCGGCAACGCGTTCATCCTCAAGCCGTCCGAGCGCGATCCGTCGGTGCCGGTACGGCTGGCCGAGCTGATGATCGAGGCCGGCCTGCCGCCGGGCATCCTCAACGTGGTGCACGGTGACAAGGAGATCGTCGACGCGATCGTGGCGCATCCGACGATCAAGGCAGTGAGCTTCGTCGGCTCGTCCGACGTGGCGCAATCGGTGTACGCCGCCGGTGCGGCGCACGGCAAGCGCGTGCAGTGCATGGGCGGCGCCAAGAACCACGGCATCGTGCTGCCGGACGCCGATCTCGACCAGGTTGTCGCCGACCTGATGGGCGCGGCCTACGGCTCGGCCGGCGAGCGCTGCATGGCGCTGCCGGTGGTGGTGCCGGTGGGCGAGGCCACCGCCGACGCGCTGCGCGCGAAACTGCTGCCGGCGATCGCCGCGCTGCAGGTGGGCGTGTCCAGCAATCCGGACGCGCATTACGGTCCGGTGGTGTCGGCGGCGCACAAGGCGCGCATCGAGGGCTACATCCAGCTCGGCGTGGACGAGGGCGCGGAGCTGGTGGTCGACGGCCGCGGCCTCAAGGTGCCCGGCCACGAGGGCGGCTTCTTCCTCGCGCCCACGCTGTTCGACCACGTGAAGCCCACCATGAAGACCTACCAGGACGAAATCTTCGGCCCGGTGCTGCAGATCGTGCGCGCGCACAGTTTCGAGGAGGCGCTGCAACTGCCGTCGCGGCATCAGTACGGCAACGGCGTGAGCATCTTCACCCGCAGCGGCGACGCCGCGCGCGAGTTCGCCGACCGCGTCGAGGTGGGCATGGTCGGCATCAACGTGCCGATCCCGGTGCCGGTGGCTTACCACAGCTTCGGCGGCTGGAAGCGCTCGGGCTTCGCCGACCTCAACCAGTACGGCATGGATGGCGTGCGCTTCTACACCCGCACCAAGACGGTCACCCAGCGTTGGCCCAAGGGCGGCGAGGCGGTGGAGCAAAGCTTCGTGATCCCGACCCTGTGACGCCGCTTTTCCAATCCGTTCCCGCCGGGCGTAGCCCGCGTAGCGGGCGCGGATCATTTGGTGATGCGGAAGGTCCGAGCTCTTCGATTCCGCGCTTCAGCGCTACGCTCAGGATGACGGGTTGGGGTCCCTTCATCTGCCCAAGCCGATCCCGCTGGACGTAGCCCATCGAGCATAAATTGGAATAATTCTTCCAATATATGTCTAAATGAAATAGGATTGCTGAAACGAGGCCGCCGCCGCCCGCGCCGGCCGACCGAGGGGGATCCGCATGGCGCGTGGATGGCTGGCATTTTTCGCAACCGGAGCTGA
This sequence comes from Rhodanobacter lindaniclasticus, assembly GCF_004799035.1. Taxonomy (GTDB): domain Bacteria; phylum Pseudomonadota; class Gammaproteobacteria; order Xanthomonadales; family Rhodanobacteraceae; genus Rhodanobacter; species Rhodanobacter lindaniclasticus. Next base: position 57,873 of record NZ_MWIO01000019.1, on the reverse strand, counting down.
CCAGCCCGAGATCGCCGACCGCAGCGAGATCGACCGGCAGTACCGCAAGCATCGCTTGCGCGTGATGCTGGCGATCACGCTGGGTTACGGCCTGATCTACACCTGCCGACTGGCGCTCGGCGTGGTCAAGAAACCGATCATCGACGCCGGCATCTTTACTCCTGTGGAGCTGGGCCTGATTGGTTCGGCTCTTTTTTACACCTACGCGATCGGCAAGCTGACCAACGGCTTCCTCGCCGATCACGCGAACATGAAACGCTTCCTGGCGTTCGCCTTTCTCACCACCGCACTGTGCAACCTGGCGATGGGCTTCGTCACCACGGTATGGCTTGCCGTGATCCTGTGGGGGCTCAACGGCTGGTTCCAGAGCTTCGGTGCGCCCGGCGGTGTGGTGGCGATGACGGCGTGGTTCTCCAATCGCGAACGCGGGCGCACCTACGGCATCTGGAGCACGGCGCACTCGATCGGCGAGGGCCTGACCTTTCTCGTGGTGGGCGCCACCGTGGCCGCGTTCGGCTGGCGCTTCGGGTTCTGGGGGCCGGGCATGATCGGCGTGGCCACGGCCATCGGTGCCTACCTGTTGCTGCAGGACCGCCCGCCCACGCTGGGCCTGCCCGCGGTCAACGACTGGAAGAACGACAACTTCGGCGAGGCGGCCAAGCCGAAGATCGCCTCGGTGCTGAAGCTGCAACTGTCGATCCTGAAGATGCCGGCGATCTGGATCCTGTGCCTGGCCTCGGCCACCACCTACGTGACGCGCTACGCGATCAACTCCTGGGGCGTGCTGTACCTGCAGGAGGTGCACGGCTACTCGCTGACCATGGCCGGCACGTTGTTGATGATCAGCACGCTGGCCGGCATGGCCGGCGCGGTCGCGTTCGGTTTCATTTCCGACAAGCTGTTCGACGCGCACCGTCCGCCGGTGAACCTGCTGTTCGCCTTGCTGGAACTCGCAGGCCTGTTCCTGTTTTTCTACGGGCCGAACCATCTCTGGTCGCTGATCACCGCGATGGTATTGTTCGGCATGGGCTTGACCGGCCTGGTCACCTCGCTGGGCGGCCTGTTTGCCGTCGATATCGCGCCCAAGCGCGTGGCCGGCGCGGCGATGGGCGTGATCGGCATCTGCAGCTACATCGGCGCGGGCGTGCAGGAACAGGTTTCCGGCACGCTGATCCAGCACGGCATGACCATGGTCGATGGCGTGCGCCACTACAACTTCGGCGCGGCGATCAGTTTCTGGATCGGCTCGTCCGTACTTTCCATGCTGCTGGCACTGAGCCTGTGGCGTACCCGGCGCAGGGACTGATTCCATGCAGCACGCTTCCTCCGAACTCAAGGTGATGATCCAGGCCGCGCAGGCCGCAGGGCAGGGCTTGTTGCGACGTTTCGGCCAGCTCGGCGAGCTGGGCGTGCGCACCAAGACCGGCCCGGCCGACCTGGTCTCGATCGCCGATGAGGAAGCCGAACGCACGGTGCGCGAGATCCTCGGCAAGGCGCGGCCATCCTTCGGTTTCGTCGGCGAGGAAGGCGGCACCAGCCGCGGCAGCGACGACGCCCAGGACTGGATCGTCGATCCGCTCGACGGCACCACCAACTTCCTGTTCGGCACGCCGCTGTGGGGCATCAACGTGGCGCTTGCGCGCGAGGGCGAAGTGGTCGCCGGTGTCACCTGGCTGCCGGCGCTGCGCGAAATGTTCGTGGCCGAGCAGGGCGGCGGCGCGTGGTTGAACAGCGAAGCCATCCACGTCTCCGCCCGCCATCGCCTGGTCGACAGCGTGATCTCGTGCGGCATCCCGTTCGCCGGCAAGCCAGACCACCCGGTATTCGCCCGCGAAATGGCCCTGCTGAGCGAAAGGACCGCCGGCATCCGCCGCACCGGCGCCTGTTCGGTGGACATGGCCTACGTCGCTGCCGGCCGCTGGGACGCCTACTGGGAACGCGCCCTCAACGCCTGGGACATGGCGCCCGGCGTGATCCTGGTACGCGAAGCCGGCGGCGTGGCCAGCTCGGTCACCGGCGGCCTGCTCGATATCCACGGCGGCAACGTCTGCGTGTCCAACGGGCACATCCAGGGGGCGCTGATGGAGCAGCTCAGTCGGGCGCTGGAAGCACCGACTTCGTGAGTCGTGGCGGGTCCGACCTGCACACGCTAAACAACCAGCGCGGCGCCCCATCAAAACGGAGCGCCATACGCCGCGCGTCAGATCTGCGCCAGCCCACCATCGACGGCAAGCTCGCTGGCGGTCATGAAGCTGCTGTCCGGTGACGCCAGAAAGGCTGCCGCCGCCCCGATCTCCGCCGGCTCGGCCATGCGCTGCAGCGGGTTCATCGAGGCGAACGCCTTCAGGCCTTCCTCGCCCACCGCGGCCTTCGCCAGTTCGGTCGCGGTCGGTCCCGGCGACAGCACGTTGACCCGGATGCCGGTGCCCTTCAGGTCCTCCGCAAAGGTCTTGGCGAGGTTGCGCACGGCGGCCTTGCTCGCGCTGTAGACGCCGAAGGCCGGGGCGCCGGTGGTGCCCGCGCTCGATCCGGTCAGGATGATCGAGCCACCCGGGCCCATCAGCGGCAGCGCCTTCTGCACCGTGAAGATCGCGCCCTTCACGTTGGTATCGAAGGTTTCGTCGATGTGCTCGGCGGTGATCTGGCCGAGCGGAAGCAGGCCGCCCGTCCCGGCGTTGGCGAACACGATGTCGAGGGTTCCGCGTTCGGCCTTCACCGCCGCGTAGAGCCGGTCGAGGTCGGCCGGGTCGGAGACCGAGCCCTGTACCGCGCGGGCGTTGGGGCCGAGCTTTGCCAGCGCGGCGTCGAGCGCTTCCTGCCGACGGCCGTAGATGAAGACGAAGGCGCCTTCCTCGATGAAGCGCTCTGCCGCTGCGAGGCCGATGCCGGTGGCGCCGCCGGTGATGACGGCGGTCTTTCCATTCAACTTGCTCATGTCATGAATCCTGGATTGGAGGGGTTGCAACTGCCGAAGCAGTGATGTGGATGGCGCGCCGATCGCGGTCCTTGTCGTGATGGCCGTACGCGCTCACGGCTGCTACTTGAACAGGTCCTGGAAAATCAGCGGGCCCCACGCGCGGCCGCGTGCCTGCACCAGGCTGCCGCCCTCGTCGAACTTGCCGAGGTTGACGGGGGCGAAGCCGAGTCGCTTCGCAAGGTCCGCCACTTGCGCCGTGGCCGCTTCGTCGTCGCTGGACAGGAACACGACCCGGTGGCCGCCCTGGACCCTGGGGTCGGAGGCCAGCGTGCGCGCCAGCAGGTGATTGAAGCCCTTCACGAACCTGGCGCCCGGGAACGACCTGGCGGCGAAGGCGGAGGAAGGGAGGTTGTCGAGCGTTTCGACCGGGTCATTCGTGTTCATCGCGTCGATGATCGTCTTGCCCTTCCAGTCCGCAAGCAGCTTGCCGATGTCACGGTGCCCCTCGAACAGCACCGCCAGGATGATCACGTCCGCCTGGACCGCTTCCTGCAATGTCCCGGGGATGACCCTGGGGCCGATCGCCTGCGCCTGCGGCAACAGGGCCTCGGGCGGCCGCCGACTGGCGACCGTGACTTCGATGTTGTTGCGGGCGAAAGCGCGGGCGAGGGCCTGGCCGATGGAACCGAAACCGATGATGGCGTAGCTCATGGGGATGATCCTTCTTGAGTGGAGTGATCCGGCCCGTTCGAGCCGGTGCCCAACCAATCTGGGTCGCTTGACGCATCAATCCAATTGACGAAACATCGCTTGATACGATCTATTTTCTGGATAACTGATGCTCGACAACGTCACCATCAACCAGCTGCGGGCGTTCGTGGCGGTGTGCGACCAGGGCAGCTTCTCGGGCGCGGCGCGCAAGCTCGCACGGGCGCAGTCGGCCATCAGCCACGCGATCAAGGCGCTGGAAAGCGCGTTCGACGTCGAGCTGTTCGAGCGCAACACGCGCAAGGCGCAGCTCACCGCGGCGGGGCGCAGCCTCTTGCCCGACGCACGGGCGGTGATCTCGCGTACGGAGGAAATGAAGAACCGCGCCGGCGCGATCGCCAAGGCCGGCGTGCCGCAGGTGTCGGTGGCGGTCGATGCCTATTTTCCGCGCGCCCACCTGATCGACTGCCTGCGCACGCTGCAGGAAGAATGCCCCACCGCCGCGATCAACCTGCGCATCACCACCATGCAGGGCGGCGAAAAGCTGGTGCTGGAAAAAGTGTGCGCGCTGGCCGTCACCATCAACGACGTGCCGGAAGTGAACCCGCAGGCGATCGAACGCCACTGGCTGCGCGAGGAGGAGATGGTGACCGCCTGCGCGCCGAACCATCCGCTCGCCTCGACCCCCAAGCCCATCCCCGCGGACGAGTTCGGCCGCCACCCCCAGATCGTCGTCACCGACAACCAGCCCGGCGCGGAAAAGACCCAGCAGGGCGTCGCCGGCAAGCGCCAGTGGCTGGTCAATGATCTCGGTGCGAAACGCGATCTGCTGAAAGCCGGGCTGGGGTGGGGGCACTTGCCGCGGCATCTCGTGGTCGAGGATCTGGCCGGTGGGCAGCTTGTCGAGCTTGAGCGGCGTGCGTGGCACATTCGCTCGCTGACGTTCGTGGTTTCACAGCGGCGGGGGCATGATCTGTCGGCGTGCGAGGGGCGGTTGGTGGAGCTGCTCGGGAAGGGCTAGCTTCGAGCGAAGCGTAGTTGTCTGTGTGGTTGTCGCGCATGGGCGAACGTCCGCAGGGGAACGCTTACATGTCCTCCGTGGGCTGAGTGCCTGGGGTCATGCATATTGGTCACGTCCCCTTTAGTTCAGTTCAGCATTTCGCCTAAGCGGCGGAGCCAGCCGCGAACCTCTCCGTCCGGATCGCGCTCAGCCAGCATTTCCGCTGTCATGCAAGGGAAGGCTTGCTGAGCAAGCTTTCTTTTCGCATTGGAGTCTTTGAGAGGCTTGCCATGGCCGGTGTGGGCTGCGAACGCTTCGCCAAAGATCTTGGGTGTTGCTTTGCCCTCCACTGGGTGGTCGGTGACCTCAATATCAAAGCCAAACGCCATCGAAATCGCGTCCTTGTGCAGGTAACTCTCAATCTCGTGTTTGGCGGTGATAACCGCCCAAGAGCCATCTTGCCGCTCATTGACCCGCCTTGCAGACTCCGCATAACCAGGTACGTCACGGTCATAAATGTGCACCTCACGTTTGTTGAGGCCTCGCAAGTAATGCTGATTGACCCAATGCTCTAGCGTTCCACCGCCGAGAACTATGAAAGCCACGCGCTCGTCAGCTGCGATATTCGGCAGCGTTGCGTCAGCTTGGTGCAGTGCACTGGCTAGGGCCTTCAACGCCAAAACGTCGGTAGGTCCCTCAACGCACACCAAGACTTGAACGCGGCTGTCCGGAGTCACACCGAGCGCCTCTGCAACTTGGCCAAACACATCGACCCCAGATTGGATGTGGGGTTTTCTGGTTTCGGCATGGCGCGAAATGTAGCGGATGCTGTCCTGGGGCAGCGAGGAGGCGAAACCAGGGCTATGGGTGGTCAGGATCACTTGGCATCCTGGGTCATCTGACAACGCCTTGAACGAGTCGATGAGGATGCGTTGGTTGTTCGGATGCTGCGCAGTTTCCGGTTCCTCGATGGCGTAGATGATGCTGCGCTTGGCGCTGGTCTTGAGGCGACGCTCCGCCTCGGCCTTGAAGAAACTCACCAAGACCAGTCGCCGCACGCCACTACCCCGCTTATTCAGGGGGATACCGTCATCGGTGTTCAAGCCAAGGGAGAACAGGCCCTGCCATTTGGCCGCGGTGGGCGGGCTGAACTCGGGCGTCAGTTCACTGGCAAGGTTCGGGTCGATCGTGGCCAGCGCGGCGTGCGTATTCTGCGCAATCTCCTCCGCCTTCTCACGCACCTTGGCTTGGATGCGTGCAATGTCCTCCTGAACCTCCGCGATCGCCGCAGCTACGGCGGCCTTCATGGGGCTTTGCACCTCGTCATCGGAATCCCTGCTACTCCGATCACTTTGGAACAGCGCGAACATGGGTAGGTGCGGCTCGATCTGCTCCCATATCCGCTTCACATCTTCCTTGGGCTTACCCACGGGAATAGCGACCTCTCGGAGTCGCAGGTCGCCGGCGGCCGCCCAGATCGCCCGTCGCATCCCGGGGTTGCCCTTCAGGGCGACGTCCAGCCCGAGATCTTTCACGCGCTTCTGAAGGTCTTTCTCCTTGAGCTCCAACAGGTTGGCGCAGTCGTCCGCAGTGGGATGATTGGCGATGACCAAGACTTCTGCGGACGGCTTCTTGCTCGTGCAATCGAAGGTCTTCCGGATCTTTAGCCGCCCGTCCTGGGCCAACAAATATTCGTCGGCCAGCGTAGTTTCGGCTCCCGCATCCAGTGTCAGCGTGGATGGGAGCTCCGAGAATTCGCAGGTGATGGAGACGGTTTTGTCGGCGTTGTGGACGCTCGCGTCCCCTTGCTCCATGGAGACCAAGTCCCCGTTGAAGAAGATTTCCAAGGTTTCTAGGATGGCCGATTTGCCGATGTCGTTGCGACCGACAAAGGTGGTCAGGTCGCCCAGTTCGATCCGAACTTCTTCATCGTAGCATCGGAAGTTAGTGATGCTGACTGCTTCCAAGCGCATGTGGTCGCTCCCCCCTGAGCGTCTGTCCAACAGCCAAGCCGATTGCTGTTCGATGATGCCTTGGAGCAACTGGCGTAGCAACAGAAATGCTCATTTCGGATTAATGGGGACGGGATTAATGGGACGTCGGATTCGGGGCAGGCGCGGGATGTCGCGGTTCCGGCTCGGCCTCCAAGCGCCCAGCAAGAACCTGCATCGCATGCTGTCTGTTACGCGGACATAGCCAAAGGGTCGGAGTGAGCTGGCCCTTTTCGCGATTTCACAGCGGCGGGCATGATCTCTCGCCGTGCGAGGCGCGGTTGGTGGAGCTTCTCGGAGAAGCCTGGCCTCTGGCGAATGGCACTTCCTGCATCCAGGGAAGACGCATCGTTTCTCCGTCAATCGCAGTTGATGACGTTGCTTCAGGCCGCGACATCAGGTCGACGCTTGCGTTGGTCCGAAGGCTTCTTCGTACAGCTGGCCGACCCAATCAAGAAAGATGCGCACGCGTGGTGACAGCTGGCGGCGGTGCGGGTAGAGCGCGGTGATTGGAAAGCCTGGTCCGCTGAAGTCGGCAAGTACCTCGATCAGGTGGCCGCTGCGGAGGTCGTCTTCGACGTGGTATCGCGGGAGCTGGATCAGGCCGCAGCCGTTTCGCGCGGCAACCACGTAGCTCTCGGCGTAATTGACGGTGAGCCAGCCCTTGAGCTCGACCTCGCGTAATTTGCCGTCGATGGTGAATTCGAACGGGTAGGCGCGGCCGCCGCTGGAGTTGAAGAACTGCACGGCCTGATGCGAGGCAAGTTCCGACGGGTGTCGCGGCGTGCCGAAGCGTGCCAGGTAGTCGGGGCTGGCGCAGGTGACTTCGGGGATGACGGCCAATCGCCGCGCGACGAGGCTCGAGTCGCGCACGGTGCCGCCGCGGATGGCGCAGTCGATGCCTTCGCGCACCAGATCGACCAGGCGGTCTTCGCTGCTGATCACGATGTCGATGTTGGGGTAGCGCTCGCGAAACTCGCGGATACGCGGCAAGACGATCCCGGTCGCATGGGTGCCATGCATGTCCACGCGCAGGATGCCGCGCGGGTTGGATGCGGCGTGGCGCAGCGAGGCCTCGGCGTCGTCCAGTTCGCTCAATACATGCACGCACCGCTCGTAGAAGGCCTCGCCATCCGGCGTCGGGCGGACGTGGCGCGTGCTGCGTTCGAGCAAGCGGGTGCCGAGCCGCGCTTCCAGTTGCTTTATCGCGTGGGTGGCGGTGGCGCGGGGAATGTCCAGCTGATCGGCAGCACGGCCGAAGCTGCGTTGCTCGACGATCCGCGTAAACAGGTGGAGCGCATCGAGGTGGTCCATGGGAATGGATGATTATTGATGGATATTGAATTTGCAAACCAATTCAAGGCATTTATCCAGTCGCTTTGAATGACGACAATGCCCCCGTCCATCCCGTTCCCATGATCGAATACAGGAGTTTTCCCCATGAACAACATCTCCCGAAAGGTTGCCATCGTCACCGGAGCCTCGCGCGGCATCGGCGCAGCAGTCGCCCAGCGCCTGGCGAGGGACGGCTTCGCGGTGGTCGTGAACTACACGGGGCGCGCCGGGGAGGCCGAACAGATCGTCGGCAAGATCAAGGCCGCCGGCGGCACGGCCCTCGCCGCGCAGGCTGATGTGAGTGATGCAGCGGCGGTGGCGCGGCTGTTCGACGAAACGGAAGCCGCGTTCGGCGGGATCGATGTCCTGGTCAACAACGCCGGCATCATGCGGCTGGCACCGATGGCCGATGCCGATGACGCCTTCATTGACTCTCAGATCGCCGTCAACCTCAAGGGTACCGTCAACACGTTGCGCCAGGCCGCAAAGCGTCTGCGCGACGGTGGCCGGATCGTCAACTTCTCGACCAGCGTCGTCGGGCTCAAGCTCGAAACCTACGGTGTCTATGCCGCCACGAAGGCTGCCGTCGAGACGCTGACCGGCATCCTCGCCAAGGAACTGCGGGGCCGCAACATCACCGTCAATGCCGTCGCGCCCGGGCCCACCGCGACCGCCCTTTTCCTGGACGGCAAGTCGCCGGAACTGGTCGAACGCATGTCGAAGATGAATCCGCTCGAACGTCTCGGCACGCCCGAGGACATTGCGGCGACGGTCGCCTTCCTCACCGGTCCCGATGGTGCGTGGATCAACGGCCAGGTGCTGCGCGCCAATGGGGGCATGGTCTGAGCCTTCCCCGTGTGACACGTCAGGGGACGTCATTACCGGAAGCGCCAGGTCGTGCCCGCGTTCATCGCCGTATCCGCCGCTTGATCCGCTATTCCACCCGCTTCGTCGCATCCCGATTGACCAACCCCTCCCAGGTGCCCAGCCTCGTGCAGCGGGGTTGAGTCCAGGCACGTCGCCCGTCGCGGGTCGACGCAGGTCGAGCCGCAATCTCGCCCACCTCCTTCGTCTCCCACTCAAGGTGCCGCGATGCGCAAATACTTTCTGCTGCTTGCCTGCTTTCTCGCCTCTTCGCCATCACTCGCCGAGGTCACGTCGGTCGAGGTCACGAGCCGGCAGCCCTGGGTGGGCGGGCAGTCCTTTGGCAAGGCGGGCGCGTATGAGGTACTGCGTGGCACCGTCCACTACGCGATCGATCCGCGCAGCGCTTCGGCGCGCGATGTCGTCGACATTCGTTTTGCGCCGGTCGACGCGCGCGGCCTGGTCGAGTATTCCGGGCCGTTCGTGATCATTCGCCCCGTCGATGCCGCTCGCGGCAACCACACGACGTTGGTCGAGGTGGCGAACCGTGGGCGGACGGAGATGGACGGCATGTTCTTCGAGACCGAGGACGGGCTTGACCTGATGTCGCCCGGCAAGGTCACGAAGCTGACGGATCCGACCTTCTTCAAGCTTGGCTATTCGCTGGCGTGGGTGGGTTGGCAGGCCCGGATGGAGCCCGGCAAGTTCGGCCTCCAGGTTCCCGTTGCGCACGTGCACAGCGCCGCGCGCGCCACCTTCGCCGCAGACGAAATGATGCCGGACCGCAGGACCTTCGATCTGCCGCACAACGGCTTTTACTGCGCGCACGACGCCAAGCAGCCCAGGGCCGTGCTTCGTTTGCTGAATACCTTCGACGATCCGGGCACCGTGGTGCCACGCAAGTCGTGGCATTTTGCGGCCGCTTCGGTCGAACAGAAGAACGACGCGCGCTGCGCCATCGTGCTGGATAAACCTGCGGCTGCGGATGCGTACTTCAGCCTCGTCTACGAGGGTGAGGATGCGGCGGTGATGGGCCTTGGCGAGGCGGCCTTTCGTGATTTCGCGGTGCATCTGAAGACGAAGAACATTCCCTCTGCCATCAACGATCGTCCCGGCGACGCCACTGCGGTCTTCGCGTTCGGTTATTCGCAGGGCGGACGCTTCCTGCGCGACTTCGTCTACCACGGCTTCAATACCGGACCGGACGGCCAGCGCGTGTTCGACGGCATGCTCATCACCACCGCCGGCTCGGGTCGCGGCTCCTTCGACCACCGTTACGCGCTGCCTGGCGAGGCGGGCAACTCGGTGATGAGCAACCTGCGCGCCGTGGACCTGTATCCCTTCGCGGATGTCCCGACGCCGGATATCGACGGCAAGGGCCACGCCGGTCTGCTGGACCGTGCGGCGCGGGACCACACCGTGCCGAAGATCATGTACATCCTCAGCAGCTCCGGATACTGGGCACGCAACGCATCGCTGCTGCAGACGACCACCGACGGCAAGCAGCCGGTCGCGCTGGGAGCGGACAGCCAGCTTTACTACTTTGCCGGCGTGGCGCATGCGCTGAGGTTTCCGGGCCAGTTCACCGAAAAGGGCAGGGAGGCGGCTTATCCCTACAATGCCAACGTCGACCTGGCCGACGGCATGAATGCCCAGCTCGAGAACCTTCGCAAGTGGGTGGTCGACGATATCGCGCCGCCGCCGACGACGGCCCCGGTGCCGGGCGTCACGCTCGTCCCCGCGGACGAGCTGAAGTTCCCGGCGATTCCGGGCATCCGCGTGCCGGACCGTCCGCCGCCGCTGTGGCAGATCCGCATGGGGCCCGACTTTGCGCGTGAGGGCATCATCACCGAGCCGGTGCACGTGGGCGCGAGATATCCGCTGCTGGTGCCGGCCGTCGATGCCGACGGCAACGAGCTGGGCGGCTGGCGCGGCGCGATGTCTTCGGTGCCGCTCGGCACCTACACCGCCTGGAACTGGACGTCGCCGCAGCTCGCGCGTTTCGGCTTCATTTCCAGCCTCTACGGTGCCTTCATCCCGTTCGCCCACACGCGTGCCGAACGCCTGGCCGCACACGATCCCAGGCTGTCGATCGAGGAACGCTACGGCAATCGCGACGGTTTCATGAAGGCCGCCGCCGCGTCCATCGACAACGCGATCGCGAAGCGATTCCTGCTGCCGATCCAGCGCGAAGCCATCCTCGCGAAAATGGGAAGGAACTGGGACGACACGATGAAGTTCGACTGGTATCTGGGCAAGCGGGAAGCGACCGCAAAATAACCGGTTCCAGCCGAGAAGCCCGGGTCAGAGCGGACCCAAATGGGACGGAGGAATGGTTAGGATCCAATGACGAATGGCACTTACTTAAGCTCGTCATCCCCGCGAAAGCGGGGATCCAGCGCCCTTGGCAACCTGAAAGGCACTGGATTCCCGCTTTCGCGGGAATGACGAGAAGTGAAGGTTTTGGCTTAAAGTAAGTGCCATTCGATCCAATGACCTTTGTCTTCCCTGGTTCCCGGACTTTTACGCTGCAATGCGCTCGATCTGCTCGATCGTCTTGCCAAGCACGCGATGCGCTTCCTCCAGATCGAAGTCCGCTTGCAGACCGAGCCAGAATCGCTCGCTCGTCCCCAGGGCGGCAGATAGCCGAACCGCGGTATCCGCCGTGACACCGCGCTTGCCGAGCACGATCTCGTTGATGCGACGCGGCGGCACGCCGGCAGCACGCGCCAAGGCGTTCTGACTGATGCCCATGGGTACCAGGAACTCCTCAAGCAGCACTTCACCGGGATGGATGTTGGGCAGGGTTTTCATGGTCAATCCGCTCGTCTCAGTGGTAGTCGACGATTTCCACGTCGTGGGCGTCACCGTCGATCCATCGGAAGCAGATACGCCATTGATCATTGATCCGGATGCTGTACTGGCCTTTTCGATTGCCCTTGAGGGCTTCGAGACGATTAGCCGGTGGAACGCGCAGGTCGTCCAGCACGGAGGCATTCCCGAGCATGCGCAGTTTGCGACGTGCCACGGATTGAATATCGGCGGGCAGACGCCGCGAAGGCGTGCCGTGCCAGATTCTTTCCGCTTCCTTGTCGGCAAAGTTCCTGATCATGGGAGAACTATAACGTTTAACGTTATATGACGCAAATCGTCATAGGCGATCACTGCATGGAGGTCTCCATCCGTATCGGGGACAACCTTGACGGAAACCCGGACTGGATGAAATCCCGATACCTGGGTCAGAGTGCATTCCAAGTGACCTTCGGGTCGAAAATGGACGTCTTGAGGTCGAGTGCCATCCGGCCTCAATCGTGATCCGGCACCAAAGCCAGCCGATACCCCAACGCCTTCGCCACCTTCATCGTGTTGGCCAGACTCGGGTTGCCCTCGCCGGACAACGCCTTGTAGAGACCCGCGCGGGTCATGCCGGTGGCTTCGGCCAACTGGCTCATGTTCCGCGCACGTGCCACCGTGCCCAAGGCCTTGAGCATGAAGGTCGCATCGTTGGGTGCTTCCTCGGCGCAAGCTTCAAGGTAGGCCGCGATGTCAGCCTCGGTCTTCAGGTAGTCGGCTGTGTCGTAACGGGAAAAATTCTCTCGCACACCTTTCATGATTCACGCTCCCAATCGGATGCCATGCGTCGGGCGGTCTGGATGTCTGCGTGCTGGGTACGCTTGTCGCCACCCGCCAGCACGACTACAAGGATCGAACCACGCAGGATGAAATACACCCGATACCCGGGTCCGTAGTCGATCCGCAATTCACTGATGCCATGGCCAACCGGTTTGACATCACCAAAGTTTCCATCGGCCATGCGATCGAGTCGCGCCGCGATGCGGGCCCTGGCCCGAACGTCGCGCAGGCCTCGAAACCAGGTGTCGAAGGTCGCGGATTTGACCAGCTCGAACATGGACCGAGTGTAAACTGTGGTTTTCACACAGTCAATGAGGATGTTCTGGTCAAGCCTGTGCTCATCATCCCCGCGAGAGCGGGAATCCATTGTGGCTCGCCGGGAGCACCGCAACATGGATTCCCGTTTCGCGCACTGCTGTCCGGAGTAAACCGGCACTTGGCGTTGGCGACATTGCGGCGCAAGGCCGCGCGACCCGCAACCGGCCATCCCGACTCGAAAAATCCACTTGTTCCCGCTCGTCATTCCTGCGAAGGCAGGAATCGCACTTCGACCATGCGGCAAAGCATAGGGCCAGCCAAGGTCGTTGGTCGGGCGATCCAGACGTGGCGCCGCCTTTCGTCGTTCAAGTGCGATTCCGGCCTTCGCAGGAATGACGACGGGGAAGGTTATCGAAACCCCGGAACCACGGACCCTCAAATTTATTCCGGACAGCAGTGCGCTTTCGCGGGAATGACGGCCGGGGGAAGTATGGGAATGGGGCACCATGGACGTACGGCGTGGACTTGTCCGGACAGCATTGTGCCTTCGCCGGGATGACGGGCAAGGAGGCGAAGAACCAGCTTCCTCCTAACCCCCCACGCTCCGCCGAAACGTCAGACTCACGAACCCCGGCGAGCGCCGCCGGCGTCGCTCGATCTCCTCCAGCGGCTCAACTGACCGCGGTCCATCGTACTTCTTCTTTGTTTCGCTGAACCACCGTCCGAACAGGTCGGTTGCCTCGGCCCGCACGCGCCAGTGCGTGCCCAGTTCCCGTTCGACGAACAGAGTCCAGCCCATGCCTTCCGACTCGCGCTTGATCTCGTCGTAGCGGTATTCGGTCTTGCGTTCGGCGATGTGTTCGAGTTCGATGCCCCAGTGGGTGCGCAGGGCCGGCAGGTCCTGGGTGAGTTCGATGCTGCCTTCGACGGGCTTTTCCTCGGAGATGGGGCGGGGCTGGCCGGTGGTGGGGTCGGTGACGCGGCTGCGGCGCCATTGCATGGATGAGGTGAGGCGGCCGCCGTGGAAGCCGATGCCGTCGAGCGGAAGCGATACGTCCACCGACAGGGTGTCGCGGCGGCCGCTGCCGATGTTGCCGGGGGCGTCGAAGATGTCGTCGTCGGTGATCACCAGGACGCGGTCGACGACGTCGCTGATGCGCTCGTGGGTCCAGCTCAGGGTGAAGGCGGCGTCGCGCCAGAGCTGGTGTTCCCAGGTGAGGGCACTGCGCCAGGTGCGGTCGGGTTTGAGTTCGGCGTTGCCGGCGCTGATGCGGTCGGTTTCCAGCGAGGCGGAGGCGACGAAGTCTTCGAAGTCGAGCTGGCCGACTTCGCGCGACAGCGCCAGCCGCAGCTGGTCGTTGGGGTCCACGTCCCATTGCACGGACAGGCGCGGCTTGGGGTAGGTGAAGTGGCGCTGGCGCGGCGAGTCGCCGGTTTGCGCGATGGTGGATTGTTCCAGCCTCAGGTCGGCGTCGAGCATCCAGCCGGGCGCGGGTTTCCAGGTGGCGCCGGCGGCGGCTTCGCTGCGGCGCTCGGCGATCTGCACGTCGGAGCCGGGCAAGGCGACGTCGATGCCGTCCTGCTGCAGGCGGGTGGTGCTGCGCAGGGTGTTGCGCGCGCCTTCGAACGAGCCGTTGAGGGTGAGCGCATCGGACCAGGCGTGGGTGAGGTCGATACGGCCGATGCTTTCGGCGGTGCGGGTGTGCTCATCGAAGGTTTCGTCATCAAAGTCTTCGTGCGAGCGCTCGCGATCGTCCAGCCAGGCCTGGTGGCGGGTGGCCATCAGTTCCAGCCGCGTGCGTTCGCCGAACTCGCGCACGTAGCGCGCGCCGGCCTCGGCTTCGTCGGTGTCCTCGTTTTCGTGCACGCGCTCGCTGCCCTCGGCGGGGGCCAGCGCGTCGATGCGGGTGTCGGTGCGCGCGCGTTCGCCGCGGGCTGCGCCGGTGAGGGTGAGTTGTCCGCCGGCCAGCGGCTGGCGCCAGCTGGCGCTGGCTTCGGCCTTGTTCTTGATGGTGCGCGTGTCCAGCCGCTCGCGCTGCTGCCGCGTGCCGTCGGGTGCGAAGGTGTCGATGTGGCCGCGGCCGGTGTCGTCGTCCAGTTCGGGATCGAGCTTCACGGCCAGGTCCAGCGTGTGGCCGTCCCAGCGGCGGCCGTATTCCCACTGGCCCTTCGGCGCGAGCCAGCCGTCGGTGGCGGCCATCATGCCGGCCTCGATGGCGGACTGGCTGGTGGCCTCGTGCCGGCGCACCACGTTGGCGAGCAGGGCGTAGCCGGCCATGTCGATGCCGGGCACGCCGCCGCGGATCAGCTCGATGCGTGCCACCGCGCTGGCCGGGATGCGCTTGAGCAGGGTCTTGGTGTCTTCGTGCTTGCTGGTGGGGCGCGCGCCGTCGATCAGCACGTTGCCGCGGGCGCCGGCGTAGCCGCGCACGTCCTCGTCGGCATCCACGGTGACGAAGCCGGGCAGGCGCGAGAGCATGTCCCACGCGTTGGCCGGCGCGTTGTCGGCGAAGTCGGCGGGCGAGTAAATGGTGACGTCGCCGCCGCGTGCGGTGGGCGGCTGTTGCGCCTGGACGCGGGTGGCGATCGACAGCCCGGCGATGGTGACCAGGGCGAACCAGCTTGCACGCGAAGCGATGGACATGGAGACTTCAATCCGCAGGAGTTCCCCGCAGTCTGTGCCGGCGCCGCTGACATCCGCGGCACGCCCGATGTCAGCTTGTTGTCAGCGCGGTTGTCGCAGGATCGATCCCATGAATACGCATCTGATCCGCCGCATCGCCATTCCCTTCTCGCTCGCCGCGTTGTTGCTGGGTGCATCCGCGCTGGGCCTGTCCTCGAGCGCGCTGGCCGGCAGCCACGACCACGACGACCACGTCGAGGCTCGCGCGTTGCTGCAGCGGGGCGAGATCCTGCCGCTCAGCCGCATCCTCGCCGTCGTCCAGCAGCGCGTGCCGGGCGATGTGGTGGAGGTGGAGCTGGAGCACGGCAAGCACCACGGCTGGGAGTACGAGGTGAAGGTGCTCACCGCGCAGGGCCGCGTGCGCGAGGTGAAACTCAACGCGCGCACCGGCGAGGTGCGCAAGGTCGAGGACGACTGATGCGCTGCCTCGTCGTCGAGGACAACCCCGATATCCAGGCCGACCTTGCCCGCGCGCTGGAAGCGGCGGGGTTCACCGTGGACGTCAGCGGCGACGGCGAAAGCGCCTGGTATCGCGGCGACGTGGAAGACTACGACGCGGCCGTGCTCGACCTCGGCCTGCCGCAACTCGACGGTCTTTCGGTATTGCGCCGCTGGCGCGCGGCGGGCCGCGCGTTTCCGGTGATCGTGGTGTCTGCGCGCGGCGACTGGACCGAGAAGGTCGAGGGCATCGAGGCAGGCGCCGACGACTACATGGCCAAGCCGTTCGAGATGGGCGAGCTGATCGCGCGCGTGCGCGGGCTGATCCGGCGCGGCGCGGGACGGCTGTCCAACGTGGTCGCCATCGGCCGGCTGCGGCTGGACACCGCGCGCATGAGTGCCTCGTTCGACGGCGCGCCAGCGCGGCTGTCGCCGCTGGAATTCCGCCTGCTGGATTACCTCTCGCACCAGGATGGCCGCGCCGTCTCCGCCGGCGAGCTGGCCGACCATCTCTACGGCGCCGCCGAAGACGGCGACACCAATGCGATCGAGGCGATCGTGGCGCGGCTGCGGCGCAAGTTCGGCGCCGACATCATCGCCACCCGCCGCGGCTTCGGCTATCTGCTGGAAACCACCACGTGATCACCCGCTCGCTGCACTGGCGACTGCTGGTCGGCGCGATGGCGGCGATCCTGCTGGCGCTGGCGGTGGCATGGCTGTTCATGACACTGCTGTTCGAACGCCACCTGGAACGCCGGCTGGAAGCGGAGATGACGCGCGACGGGTTGCGCCTGGTGGCGGGGCTGGTGATCGAGCCCGGTGGCGCGCCGCAGATCGAGCGGCCGCCGGTGGATTCGCGGCTGGAGACGCCGGCCGGCGGCTACTACTGGGAAGTGTCGACCGCGTCCGGTGCGCTGCGCTCGCGCTCGCTGTGGGATGCGGACCTGCGTCGCCCGGTCGATGTGCCGAGCGATCACTGGCGCCTGCAGCGTGCGGCCGGGCCATACGGGCAGCAGGTGTCGATCCTCGAACGCCGGGTGGAACTGGCCGATGGGCCGCAGGCGCTGGTGCAACTGGCGCTGGACGCCGCGCCGCTGGCCACCGCCCGGGCCGAGTTCGGCCGCGAGCTCGGTGCGTTCCTGGCGGTGCTGTGGCTGGTGCTGTCCGCCGCCGCCTGGCTGCAGGTGAGACTTGGCTTGCGCCCGCTCGGCCGCGTGCGCCGCGAACTGGCGGCACTGCGCGAGAGCGCCAGCGCGCGGCTGCCGGAATCGCATCTGCGCGAAGTGCAACCGCTGGTGGATTCGATCAACGCGCTGGCCGATGCGCGCGAGCGCGACCTGGCAGTGGCTCGCCAACGCGCGGCGGATCTGGCCCACGGCCTGAAAACCCCGCTGGCGGCAATGGTGGCGCAGACCCGCCGCGCGCGCGAAGCCGGCGCGCAGCAGGCCGCCGAAGGCATGGATCGCGCGATCGCGGCGATTCGCCGGGCGATCGAGGCCGAGCTGGCGCGGGCGCGCATTGCCGTGATCCGCCGCCAGCCCGGTGGCAACGCCGCGGTGCGCAACACCGTCGAGCGCCTGCTCACCGTGCTGGAGCAGACCGACCGCGGCGGCGAGCTGGCCTTCACCCTGGACATCCCCGCCGGCCTGCAGCTGGCGTTGCAGCCGGATGATCTCTCCGAAATCCTGGGCGCGGTGCTGGAGAACGCCGTGCGTTACGCCCGTCGCCAGGTGCGCGTTAGCGCAAGTGCCGGGCCTCAGTGGGCGCGGGTGAGCATCGAGGACGACGGCCCCGGCATCGCCGCCGAACATGCGCGCGATGCCTTGGCGCGCGGCGGCCGGCTGGACGAGGCCAACGAAGGCAGCGGGCTCGGTTTGGCGATTGCTCGCGAACTGACTGAAGCCACCGGCGGCACGATCACGATGTCGCGGGCCACCTTGGGCGGGTTGAAGGTCGAGTTTTGCTGGGGGCCGAGTGTGGATTGAGGCGAGGCGCCCTTCGACTCCGGCCTTGCGGCCTGCGCTCAGGGGTAACGGGTGGGGCTGAAGGTGAGGGCGAGCGTGGATTGATGCGGTCGCGCGTGGGCTTCGACTTCGCCGCTGCGCGGCTACGCTCAGCCCGAACGGGTGGGGTGGCGGCAGGTAAATTCCGGCTCCCGCCGACTTCCGCATACGTGTAGGAGCGCACCCTGTGCGCGATGTCCTTTTGCCGGGATTGGGGATTCGGGATTAGGGATTCGCAAAAGCGAGGGCACCCGCACGACGAAGGAAGTCCCTTGTGGACAGGGTGCGCTCCTGCAATTGATGCATGCCGTGGCGTGAGCGGGGTCAAAATGCGCCCGCTCCAAACCGATCACGCTGAGCGTAGTTCGCGCCAGCGAACGAAGTCGAAGCGCCACGCCGGATTCAATGCCCGCGACCGTGAAAGCGACCGGTACCCGCGCCGATCGAGATGCTCATGCCGCCACCCGGATCGTCGCAGCTGCCGAAGGCCTTGGTGACGTTCACCGTGCCGGTCTGGTAGTTGCCGCTGAAACGGCTGCCGCCGACCACGCCCATGCCCACGCTGCCGTGCACCTGCGGCTGGTTGTAAGTGGAGTCGTCGCACTCGGGCCGCGCGTCGCGGGCGACCTCGGTGTTGCCCATGCGTCCGCTGGTGTCGCCGTAATAGACACCCGGCGGATCGCGCCGCGGGTTCGTGGCAGCGCCTGTTCTGGCCGAACTTGCGGCGGGCGCGACGCCGGCAGCGGTTGCTGTCGCGTCGCGGGCAGGCACCGCCGCCGTGCTGCTGGCGGCCGGCAGCTCGCCGGGTGGCAGTTTCAGGTTCAGCGGCTGGGTCGTGCTCTGCGCCCATGCCGGCGCGGCCAGCAGGGTGGCCAGCAAGGCGGGAAGAAAGCGGGGGACGTTCATGCGGACTCCGGGGTTGTCACCTGTCCAACGCGCGAAGTCGCGTCGGGGTGTACATCCCTGTTGGAAAGGCGCAATGGCGACAAGTTCCGAGAACGTAGGGCGGGCACTGCCCGCCGCCGTTGGCCGCGTATCTTGTCGAAGAGCCGGCGGGCCGTGCCCGCCCTACGGTACCTGAACCTGTAGGAGCGCACCCTGTGCGCGATGCTCTTCGTTGGGCGTGACGAAAGGCATCGCGCACAGGGTGCGCTCCTACAGGGGTTCCGCTCAAGCCGTGGTTTCGATCCGCTCGACGCGGCGCAGGCCGCGTGGCAGCAGGTTGCCGCGAGTGGCGCGGTTGCCGCCGTATTCGACCAGATCGGCCCATTTCAGGGTGAGCTTGCGCGCGCCGGCGTACATCGTCACTTCGCCCTTGCCCTCGCTGACCACGGCCACGCCGGCCACGCGCTCGCCCTCGGCCAGCTGCTTCTTCGGGATCTCGATCAGCTTGTTGCCCTTGCCCTTGTCGAGTTCCGGCAATTCGGCCACCGAGAACATCAGCAAGTGACCTTCGCTGGTGACCACCACGATGCGGTCGCGCGCCGGATCGGCGCTGATTTGCGGCGCCAGCACTTTCGCGCCGTCGCTGAGCGAGATGATCTGCTTGCCGGCCTTGTTGCGGCCGGTGAGTGATTCGAAGCGGTTGACGAAGCCGTAGCCGAAGTCGGTGGCGAGGATCAGCCGGGTGTCGTTGTCGCCGGCGATCACCGCGTCGAAGCTGGCGCCGCCGGCGGGGCTGAAGCGGCCGGTCAGCGGCTCGCCGTTGCCGCGCGCCGAGGGCAGCGTGTGCGCGGGCGTGGAGTAGGCGCGGCCGGTGGAGTCGATGAAGGCGACCTGCTGCGTGGTGCGCGCCTTCACCGCGGCGAGCAGGCCGTCGCCTTCGCGGTAGTTCAGGCCTTCGGCGTCCACATCGTGGCCCTTCGCCGCGCGCGCCCAGCCCTTCTGCGAGAGCACCACAGTGACCGGCTCGCTGGCCACCAGCGCGCTTTCGTCCAGCGCCTGGGCGACTTCGCGCTCGACCAGCGGCGAGCGGCGCGCGTCGCCGAATTTCTCGGCGTCGGCGCGCAGCTCTTCCTTGATCAGGCCCTTCAGCTTGGCCGGCGATTTCAGCAGCACGTTGATCTTCGCGCGCTCCTCTTCGAGCTGGTCGCGCTCGGCGTTGATCTTCATTTCCTCGAGGCGGGCCAGCTGGCGCAGGCGAGTTTCGAGGATGTAGTCGGTCTGCTCCTCGCTGAGCCGGAAGCGCGCCATCAGCACCGGTTTGGGCTCGTCCTCGGTGCGCACGATGCGGATCACTTCATCGAGGTTGAGGTAGGCGGTGTGCAGGCCTTCGAGCAGGTGCAGGCGGCGGTCGACCTTGGCCAGCCGGTTTTCCAGTCGGCGGGTGACGGTGCTGGTGCGGAAGCTCAGCCACTCGGTGAGGATGCGCTTGAGGTCCTTCACCTGCGGCCGGCCGTCGAGGCCGATCATGTTGAGGTTGACGCGGAAGCTCTTCTCCATGTCCGTGGTGGCGAACAGGTGCTGCATGGTCTCGTCCGCGTCCACGCGGTTGGAGCGCGGCACGATCACCAGCCGGATCGGATTCTCGTGATCGGATTCGTCGCGCAAGTCCTCGATCATCGGCAATTTCTTCGCGCGCATCTGCGCGGCGATCTGTTCGAGGATCTTCGATGGGCTGACCTGGTGCGGCAGCGCGGTGATCACGATGTTGCCCTCCTCGCGCCGATACACGGCGCGGGCGCGCACCGAACCGCCACCGGTCTGGTAGATCGCCAGCAGGTCGGCGCGCGGAGTGATGATCTCCGCCTCGGTCGGGTAGTCCGGGCCAGGCACGTGTTCGCACAGTTCGGCGACGGTGGCGTTCGGCTCATCCAGCAGGCGGATGCACGCGGTGGCCAGTTCGCGCAGGTTGTGCGGCGGGATGTCGGTGGCCATGCCCACCGCGATGCCCATCGAACCGTTCAGCAGCACGTGCGGCACGCGCGCCGGCAGCCAGCTTGGTTCTTCCAGCGTGCCGTCGAAGTTCGGCACCCAGTCCACCGTGCCGTGGCCCAGTTCACCCAGCAAGGCCTCGGCGATCGGGCTCAGCTTCGATTCGGTGTAGCGCATCGCGGCGAAGCTTTTCGGGTCGTCCGGCGAACCGAAGTTGCCTTGGCCGTTGACCAGCGGGTAGCGGTACGAGAACGGCTGCGCCATCAGCACCATCGCTTCATAGCTGGAACTGTCGCCATGCGGGTGGAACTTGCCGATCACGTCACCGATGGTGCGCGCGGATTTCTTCGGCTTGGCCGTGGCGTTCAGGCCCAGCTCGCTCATCGCGTAGATGATGCGCCGCTGCACCGGCTTCAAGCCGTCACCCACGAACGGCAGCGCGCGGTCCAGCACCACGTACATCGAGTAATCGAGATAGGCCCGCTCGGCGTATTCCTTCAGCGGGATCTGTTCGTAATTGGCTTGCAGGTTCATGGATTGGATCTTGGAAAGTGGCGCGCGCGGCGCGGATAACCGGTCGATGGTGCCAGAAAGCGGCAGGCTCTTGTAGCGCGCCTACGGGCTGCCGCCGTTGTCCGGCAGTGGCGGCGCGCGCAGCGGCACCGGAGTGGACTGCACGATCGACGTGGTGGTCTGGCCGTAGCGCAGGAAGCGGTCGAGGATCAGGTCGAGATTTTCCAGTGCATCCAGGTACACCTTGATGATGAAGCAGTCCTCGCCGGTGACGCGGTGGCATTCGACGACCTGCGGCATCTTCTGCGCGAGCTCGGCGATCTTCGACAACTGCCCGGGCGCCGGGCGCACGCGTACGTACGCGGTGATCGGCCAGCCCAGTGCCTTCGGGTCGAGATCGATCCGGTAGCCGCGGATCACGCCGGTTTCCTCCAGGCGGGTGAGGCGCTCCTTCACCGCTGGCGCGGACATGCCGATGCGGCTGGCGAGCTTGCTGACCGGCTGGCGCGGGTCTTCCTGCAGTGCCCTCAGCAATTCGACATTGCGCGGGTCGGAGACGAGGCTGGAAATCTGAGGCATATCGCTCTTGACACCTGTAAAAATGAAAAAACTGGAAGTATTTACCTTGGATTACGCATGGATCATGCGCCAACTCCATGGAAAATGGGAGGCCATGAACGGGCAGCTTTCCACCCCTGCGAAACCAGAGTTCGCGCCGCCGCCGCAGCTGTATTTCGTGGTCAGTGCGATCTTCCACTACCTCGGCCCGGCCTTTGCCGTGCTGTTGTTCGCCCGGGTCGAACCGCTCGGCGTCGCCTGGCTGCGGATCGGCAGCGCGGCGCTGATCTTCGCGGCATGGCGGCGGCCGTGGCGCCACTTTCTGCAGCTGACCCCGGCGGCACGATGGAACATCGCGGGACTGGGCGTGGTGCTCGGAGGCATGAATGCCTGCTTCTACCTGGCGATCGATCGCCTGCCACTGGCGACGGTTGGCGCGATCGAGTTTCTCGGTCCGATCGCCCTGGCGCTGGCAGGGCTGCGCACGCAACGCAATAGCGTGGCGCTGGCCCTGGTGATCGCCGGCGTGTGGTTCCTGACCCATCTGCGCCTTGCCGGCGCGCCGCTCGGTTTCGCGTTCGCGTTTGCCAATTGCGCGCTGTTCACGCTGTACATCGTGCTCGGCCATCGAGTCGCGAACGATGGCGGCGGCAACGCCATCGATGGCCTGGCCGCCGCGATGCTGGTGGCGCTGGTTGTGGTTACCCTGATCGGCATTCGCCCGGCCACGCCGGCGCTGCTCAGCCTGCCGCTGCTCGCCGCAGGCATTGGCGTCGGCGTGACATCATCGGTCATCCCTTACGTGTGCGACCAGCTGGCGATGGCGCGGTTGCCGCGGGCCACCTTTGCCATGCTGCTGGCCTTGCTGCCCGCCACGGCCTGCCTGGTCGGCGCCGTCGTGCTGCACCAGCTGCCTGGTCGGGCGGAAACGACCGGCATCGCGCTGGTTGCCGCCGGCATCGCCATCCATCGCGAGGCACGGCGACAGGGCCGGACTGATTTCACGCAACGACTAGAGAGGTGATCTCCATGGATTACGTACGACTCGGCAAGACTGGCCTCAAGGTCTCGCGCATCTGCCTGGGCTGCATGAGCTATTCGGAAGCGCCCACCAGGGCGAGGCCATGGACGCTGGACGAGGAGCACAGCCGGCCGTTCATCCGGCGCGCGCTCGAACTGGGCATCAACTATTTCGACACCGCGAACATGTACTCCGCCGGTGGCAGCGAGCTGGTGCTGGGGCGTGCCTTGCGCGATTTCGCTCGGCGCGAGGAGGTCGTGATCGCGACCAAGGTGTTCTACCCGATGCGCGAGGATGCCAACGGCGGCGGCCTGTCGCGCAAGGCCATCATGACCGAGATCGACGCCAGCCTGCGCCGACTCGGCACCGACTACGTCGATCTCTACCAGATCCACCGCTGGGACCACGCCACGCCGATCGAGGAAACGCTGGAGGCGCTGCACGACGTAGTGAAGTCGGGCAAGGCGCGTTACATCGGCGCCTCGTCGATGATGGCCTGGCAGTTCGCCAAGGCGTTGTACACCGCCGACCTGCACGGCTGGACCCGCTTCGTGTCGATGCAGCCGCACTACAACCTGCTGTACCGCGAGGAGGAGCGCGAGATGCTGGGGTTGTGCGCGGACCAGGGCATCGGCGTGGTGCCGTGGAGCCCGCTGGCGCGCGGTCGCCTGGCGCGGCCGTGGGAGGAGAAGCCCAGCACGCTGCGCGGCGGCTCCGATCCTTGGGGCGATGGCGTGTATGCCGCGAGCAAGGCGGCGGACAAGGCGGTGGTGGATCGCGTCGGCGAAGTGGCCGAGCGCCTCGGTGTGCCGCGGCCACAGGTAGCGTTGGCGTGGCTGTTGCACCAACCTGTGGTCACCGCGCCGATCGTCGGCGTGACCAAACCGCATCACCTGGAAGAGGCGGTGGCGGCGCTGGCGGTCGAGTTGCCCGCGAGCGAACTCGATGCACTGGAGGCGCCGTATTTGCCGCATGCCGTTGCCGGCATCGTTTGATCAAGGCAGCCGTTTGACTGATGTGCCGCGTGTTTCCAGTTGGGCCTGCACGCTGTCCGGTCCGGCCAGGTGGGCGGCGCCCACCGCGATGAAGAAGGTGCCGGGTTTCTGCAGCATCGCGATGATCTTCGTCGCCCAGGCCTGATTGCGTTGTACCAGCAGGCGTTGGTACAGCTCAGGGGCGTGCTGGGCCAGGTCTTCGTCTTCGATACGGGCGATGGCGGCGACGTCGCCGTGCTTCCACGCATCGATCAGCGTGGTGAGTTCGGCGCTGCCCTTGTCGATGTCGCGCAGGGTGGAGCGCAGGAATTCCAGTTCGACGCCGGCGGGCAGGTCGGCGAGGAAGCGGATCTGCTGCTCGGCGGTTTCCAGCCCGTTGACCGGCTTGCCGGCGGCGAGCATCTGCGCCTTGAGCAGCTTGTCGACGCCGTGCGCCGGATCGAGGCCGGCCTTCAGCAGCGGCGCCACCGCCAGCGTCAGCCCGGCCAGCCACGGCCGCATCATCTGCAAGGTGTTCACGCCGCCGGGCACGCCGACGGTTTGTGCAGCTTTGGCCAGGGTGGCGTTCTCGGCGGCGCTGAGTTTTCCCGACAGCGGATGGGCGGGATCCAGCCCGTACTGCAGCACCAGCGCCTGCATGCGCACCGGATCGTCGTCGGTGATCT
The DNA here is from genome assembly GCF_004799035.1 of Rhodanobacter lindaniclasticus. Classification (GTDB taxonomy): domain Bacteria; phylum Pseudomonadota; class Gammaproteobacteria; order Xanthomonadales; family Rhodanobacteraceae; genus Rhodanobacter; species Rhodanobacter lindaniclasticus. The sequence continues at coordinate 33,417 of NZ_MWIO01000019.1, read as the reverse complement.
CGATGGTCAGCGAGTCGCTGGCGGCGAGCGCCTGGTCCAGGGCGGGGTAGCGCCAGTCGGTGTCGTTCGGCAGCAGGTGCACGGTGCCGAACAGGTAGATCGTGGTGTCGGCATCCTTCACCACCCACAGCGCGGGTTTCGCCCATGCCGCGGCGCTGGCGAACAGCAGCAAGCAGGCAACGAAGGTGCGGACAAATCGGCTGAGTGTCATGTCGGCAGTGTCACGGCAAGCGGCGGCGGATTCAATCCTGCGGCGGGGCCGCGGCCGTGCAGTCGCCGGCGCAACGGAGCCAGGCGGTGGCGTGCGGGTAGTCGATCGTCATGCTGAAGCGGGCGAGCACGTTGGCGCCGATCGCGCCTTCGGGCGAGGCATCCATGATGCTGGCCATCATGCCGTGGAAGGCTCGGTCCGGCCGTTCGGTGAACCACACCGGACCCACGGACCATCCGGCGATCTCCAACTCGGGTACCTCGATCAGCCGTGCCTTGAAGCGCGGCGCCATGAGGTCATCGCCGTTTTCCACGATGGTCCATTCGGGATGCGCCTTGTGCCAGTGTTCGAGCATGCTGGTGGTGATGTAGCTGGTGACGCCGAAGCCGTTCACGGTTTCGGTGCCGGCGGCGGCCTTGCCGGCGGGCGTGGGATGCGCGGTGGCGCCGGTGTCCAGCAGCATGTCCAGCGGCTTGCCGTCGATGCGCACCACGATGCGCGGGAAGTGCTGCACCACCTTGCCGTGCGCGTCGGTCTGGAAACCCAGCGGTGCGCGATGGGCGGCAGGGTCGGGGCGCCAGTCGCCGGCTTCGGCCCGCAGTTGCCGTGCGGGATAGTCGAAGGTCCAGACCCGGTTGCCGAGGTAGGCTGCGCCCAGCTGGCCGTCGTCCGGGTACGGACCGGGGTTCACCAGCAGCTTGCCCGCGCACGGCCCGTTCGGCGGCGGCAACTGCTGGCCCGGTCGGTAGGAGGGCGGCGTGGCTACAGTGATGGCGTCACCGTCGACCGTGCAGGTGGTGGTTTTCAGGCCGAGGCGTTGCGTGGCTTTGGCCGACAGCCAGTACATGCCGGCCACGCCGCCGCCACCGGTATCCACCAGCAGGCGCAACGAGGCGCCATCCACGGTCTGCGGCGTGGCGTAGAAGTGTCCGGCTTCGACATGCGTGGGCAGCGTCTGCGCCGGTGCGGCGCCGGCCAGCGCCAAGGCAGCCATCCATATCGTGATCATCGCGATGCTCCAAGGTTCGGCTGCAGCCTACGCGATGGCGCGGCAGGCGCCATGTGTCAGTCGGCATGGCATCGCGATGCCTGTGGCGGCCGGATTGTCACGAACCGCCGGATTTCCTCGGCCTCCTTGCCTTCGGCGCAGTGTTCCTCGCCGCGGCCTGGCGCTGTTTTTCATGGTCGCGCGAGTCGATGGCTTCCTGCTCGTGTTTCCGGTTGTCTCTGCGACGTTCGGCCGATTCTTCGTTCTTCAGTTTCATGGATGTCACTCCCGTCGGTTTCCCGCGCCATGAGGTGGTGCAGGTGAAATCGGCATCACGGCGGCGCCAACGGACAAGCGAACATGGCCTCGCCCTTCAGCGCGGCGCGCGGTAGCCGCCCGGCACCCCGTGCGGACTGAGCACCAGTTGCCACAACTGGTCGCGGCGGCTGCGGAAGACGGCGGCGGATACGGCAAGGTAGTAACGCCACATGCGGCGGAAGCGTTCGTCGTAGCTTTCCGGCAGGCTGGGCCAGGCGGCTTCGACGTTGGCTCGCCACGCGGTGAGGGTGCGGTCGTAGTCGGCGCCGAAGTTGTGCCAGTCCTCGACCACGAACAGATCCTCCAGCGCGGTGGTGACCTGGCTGGCGGCGGGGATCATCGAGTTGGGGAAGATGTATTTCTCGATCCATGGATCGGTTTGTGCCGGCGCACCGTTGCTGCCGATGCAATGCAGCAGGGACAGGCCGTCCTGCTTCAGGCAGCGGCGCACGGTTTCGAAATAGCTGCGGTAGTTCTTGCCGCCGACGTGCTCGAACATGCCGATCGACCAGATCGCGTCGAACTGCTCGTTGAGCTCGCGGTAGTCCTGCAGGCGGATCTCGATCGGCAGGCCGGCGCAAAGCTCGCGGGCGTAGTCGGCCTGCTGCTGCGACACGGTGATGCCCACCCCTTCGACGCCGTAGCGTTCGGCGGCGAACTTCAGCGCCTCGCCCCAGCCGCAGCCGATGTCGAGCACGCGCTGGCCCGTCTGCAGTTGCAGCTTGCGGCAGACCAGGTCGAGCTTGGCTTCCTGGGCGTCGTCGAGGTTGCCGGCCTTGGTCCAGTAGCCGCAGGAATACACCAGGCGCTTGCCCAGCATGGCGTGGAACAGGTCGTTGCCGAGGTCGTAGTGCGCCTTGCCGATCTCGAATGCGCGCTCGCCGCGCTGCAGGTTGATGAAGCGCGCCTTGAGGTGGGCGAGCAGGGTGTCGAGGGTTTTCAGGCCCTGGTCCAGGCCTGCGGCGAGCAGGCGCGTGCACATGCCCGGCAGGTCGCCGACGTCCCACCAGCCGTCCATGTAGGCCTCTCCAAGGCCCAGCGAACCGTGTGCGAAGACGCGTGCGTAGAGGCGTTCGTCATGTACCTGCAGGTCGGTGGTATCGGGTCCGTTGATGTTGATGCCGGCTTGGGCAAGCAGTTCGCTGGCGCGGTTCTTGAGGTCGTCCTGGCTCATGCGCTACCTCGTGCGTGGGGTGCGGCGGTGGGATTCAGTGCGTGCCGAGAGCAGCGAAGCTTGCCGCAATGCGTGCATACGTGATGTCGACATGCGCCTCGCGCACCCGTTGCAGCAGTGCTTCGGCCTGCTCGTCCCGCAGCAGGAACTCGATGCGCAGCGGCAGGTCGTCCGCCAGTTCGAAGAACTGTTCCTCATGCAGCACGCCGTGGCGGCCGTAGCCGGCGATCGCGCGGAATACCGAGCCGCCGCCGATACCCAGTCGTCGCGCCTGCGCCAGCATCCACTCGGACAACAGCACGCCATCGTGGCGTGCGCGCGAATGGCAGTAGAAGTTCAGCAGCACGCCGTGTTGCAGGGATTCGTTGTCCATGCGGCCTCCCGTTCAGTGGCGCAGCACGCTGCGCGTGATGGCAAGGCCGAGCACGGTCATGCCGAGCGAGCCGACGAGGTGGGTCAGCACGTGGCCACTGAACCACAGGTACTGCTGGCGCAGCAGCAGGGTCGCCGCTTCACCGGAAAACGTGGAGAAGGTGGTGAGCCCGCCGAGGAAGCCGGTCATCACGAACAACTGCAGCTCCGGCGACACCGCCTGGAAACCGCGGAACAGGCCGATCGCCACGCCCATCAGCAGGCCGCCGGCGAGGTTCGCGGCCAGGGTGCCCAGCGGCAGGGTGGGGAATACGGGGTTGAGCAGCACGCCCAATCCCCAGCGCAACCAGCAGCCCAGTGCGCCGCCGATGCCGATGGCCACAAACCCGTTCAAACCCATGCGTGCCTCCTGACCGTGGATGTGTCCGGCTGCCGCGGCGGCAGGCACGCCTGCGCCGCCGGAAGCCGGTGGTGCAGGCATCATCAACTTCAACGCGGGATCGCCCGAAGTGGTTTGTCCCGGAAGCGCGGGGCGCTGCCGGAACGGGAGGCATGCCATCTCCCGGGCCGTCATCGTAGTGGAAGGTGACGCCCCGTCGTCAAGCGCGCCATATACTGCCGGGCCACCAGACGCCATTGGCTGCCATGAACCCCACCCCGCGCGCCGTGCAGCGCAGCCTGCCATGGCTGCTTGCCGCGTTGTCGATGATCGGCCCGTTCTCCATCGACGCGGTGTTTCCTGCGTTCCCCGCGATCGGCTTGCGCTTTGCGGTGGACGACGCGGCGTTGCAGCAGTTGATCAGCATGTACCTGGTCACCTATGCGGTGATGAGCCTGTTCCATGGCGCCGTGTCCGATGCGCTGGGGCGCAAGCCGGTGATGATCGCAGGCATGCTGTTGTATGCGCTGGCCTCGGTGGGTGCGGCGTTGTCTACTTCATTCGCCATGCTGCTCGCCTGCCGCGGCCTGCAGGGCGCGTGCGCCGGCGCGGGGCTGGTGGTGGGTCGCGCGCTGATCCGCGACAGCCTGGAGGGCGCCGCCGCGCAACGGCTGATGTCGCAGGTGATGATGATCTTCGGCGTGGCGCCGGTGATCGCGCCGATGGTCGGCGCGCTGCTGTTGCCGCTGGGCGGCTGGCACGGCATCTTCTGGCTGCTGAGCGGTTTCAGCGTCGCACTGGCGCTGGCCCTGGGATGGCTGCTGGACGAGACGCACCCGCCATCGCGGCGCACCGCGTTCGCGTTGCGCCCGTTGCTGGCCGGTTACGTGTCGTTCGGGCGCGATACGTTGTTCTGGCCCTTGCTGGCGGCCAGCTCGGTGAACTTTGCCGGCCTGTTCCTGTACATCGCCTCGGCGCCGCGCATCGTGCGCGAGCTGCTGCACCTGTCGGCGCAGGGATTCCCCTGGCTGTTCGTGCCGGTGGTGGCCGGCATGGTCACCGGCGCGTGGTGCTCCGGCCGACTGGCCGAACGTGCCAGCGTGCGTGTCACGGTGAATCTGGGCTACGTCTCGATGGGCCTGGCTTGCACCTTGCACCTGGCACTGGCGATCGCGCTGCCGCAACCGCGGCTGCCCTGGTCGATGCTGCCGCTGATCCTGCACGGCATCGGCGTGCAACTGGCATTCCCCACGCTGACCTTGCTGCTGCTGGACCGCTTTCCGCAACGGCGCGGCGGGATTTCCTCGGTGCAGGCGTTCGCCAGCCTGTTGCTGTGCAGTGTGGTGGCCGGGCTCTTCTCGCCGCTGCTGTCCACCAGCATGCTCGGCCTGGCGCTGGGTGCCTCGGCGCTCACCGCGGCGGGCGCGCTGGCCTGGTGGCGCTACGGCACGCTGGCCCGGCGCACGCCGGGACGGGACCTGCCGCCCGCCGACCCCGGCGCGCCAATCCAGGCGGAAATCGCCGAACCGCGCTGACCGATCGGGGCGCTACGCCGGCCGTGCCGTCCCGTCGTCCACCGACATCAGCACGGTCGCGGTGGCCAGCGCGCGGACCAGGGTGGGCGAGCGGTAGCTCGGGTCGGCCAGCCAGCGGCGCCATACCGATTCGTCCACCTTCTCGTTGACGCCGCTGCCCAGGGTGCGATCGAACGGCGGCTTGAACTCCTTGTAGATGCCGTCCATGAACTCCTTGTAGGAGTTGCGCGGCACGCCCATGGCCGCGTTGCCGGTCGGGGCCAGCAGCTCGTCGCAGGCGAGGCCGGCCTTGATCGCCTTGGCCTGCAGCCAAGCCAGGCTGAGGTCGGGCAGCGGGTCGGGCTTGCGGCCGGCGCCGTCGCAGTCGTTGCCGCCGCCCACATCGGAGTGCGAGCCGATGAACCAGCGCTGCTCGACGTCGATCTGCTCGCGCTTCTTGGAGGTCAGCGATTCGCCGGGCTTGATCGTGTACGGATTGCGCGTCCACACCGCAGGCTGGAAATCGCCGCGATGCTCGTCCAGCGCCAGTGCCTGGTAGGCGTGCTTGACGATCTTGCTCAGCTCGGTGTCGTGGAAGCGGTAGCGCGAGCGCGCAAACGGAAACCACGAGGCGGTGTCGGGGATGCCGAGCGAACCCACCGTGTCCCACACGCCGATGAAATGGATGTCCACCTCGGTCGAGTGCTGCTTGCGGAACGCCCGCGCGGCCGGGTCGTCGGGCCTGGTCTCCACGTCGCGGTAGAAATCGTAGGCGTGATTCGCGTCGTTGCGGGACAGTTTGCCGCCAGCCTCCCGCCTGAGCAGGCCGCACTTGCGGATCAGGCCGCCCAGGCTGCGCGCGGTATAGGCGCCGCGGCTGAAACCGAACAGGTAGATCTGGTCGCCCGCTTGCCACGTGTCGCACAGCCAGCGGTAGCCATCCAGCACGTTGCCCGAGAGGCCATAGCCGAACGCGCCGCCGAGCAGGTGGGTGATGCCGCGTTTCACTCCCACGCCGGGGATGTAGTTGACCAGTTGCGCGGTGCCCAGTGCGTCGCGCGACGCGATCAGCCGGCGCAGGCGCTCCACGTTGGTATCCGATTCCGGCTTGTTCCAGGTGCCGTCGAACAGCAGCACCAGTCGGCGAATCGCCATGGCTTCCTCCATCGCGGTGGGCGTGGCGCGACAGCTTCGGGTCGATCGGCGCCGACTGTAGCAGGCGCCATGCGCCGGTGCTGGCGCCGGCGTATCCTGCAAGGTCAACCCGCAAGATGAGGCGATGCGCAACGATGGAACGGCAGGAACAGATCGAGCTGGCGCAGACGTTCCGGCGCATGCATGACCGTACCCGGGTGCTGTTGCTGCCCAATGCCTGGGACGCGCTCAGCGCGCGATTGTTCGCGCAGCGGGGCTTTGCTGCGCTGGCCACCACCAGCGCCGGCGTGGCGTGGTCGCTGGGCTATGCCGATGGCGAGCAGGCACCGCTGGACGAGGTGCTGGCGGCGACTGCCCGCATCGTGCGTGCGGCGGCGGTGCCGGTGACGGCGGACATCGAGACGGGCTACGGCGAGACGCCGGAAGAGGTGGCCGCGACGGTGCGGGCGGTGATCGCCACCGGCGTCGTGGGCATCAACCTCGAGGACGGCATGCCGGGCCACGGCCCGCTGCGCGAGACATCGGAAGCGGCGGCGCGCGTGCGCGCGGCGCGGGCGGCGGCCGACACCGCCGGCGTGCCGATCGTGATCAACGCGCGGGTCGATCACTGGATGCAGCATGACGGCGCCGAGCCGGCCGCGCGCCTGGCCGACGCCATCGAGCGTGGCCGTGCCTACCTCGCCGCGGGCGCCGACTGCATCTATCCGATCGGACTGGCCGAGCCGGCTACGCTGGCCGCGCTGGTGCGCGCGCTCGATGCGCCGGTCAACGTGGCGGCCGGCGCCGGCATGCCCGGCCTGGCCGAGCTGGCGCGGCTCGGCGTGGCCCGGGTCAGCACCGCCACGCGGCTGACCACGCTGGCGCTGGGAGCGGTCGACCGCGCGCTGGCAGGTGTGCAGGCAAGCGGAAATTTCGAGGGACTGGTTGCCGACTTCGGCTATGCCGATGCGCAGCAACTGTTCGAGCCTGGTTCAAACTGACGAGAGGTGAAAGGAATGAGTGAACGCATCGATTACAGGATGGCATCGCCGGCTGCCTTCAAGGCCATGCTGGCAATGGAAACCCAGGTTCGCCACAGCGGCCTGGAGCATTCGCTGATCGAGTTGGTGAAGATGCGCGTGTCGCAGATCAACGGCTGCGCGTACTGCCTGGACATGCACAGCAAGGATGCGCGTGCCGCCGGCGAGACGGAGCAGCGCCTGCACGTGCTGGCGGCGTGGCGCGAGGCGCCGTTCTATTCGGCGCGCGAGCGTGCCGCGCTGGCCTGGGCCGAGGCGGTCACCCTGGTGTCGACCAACGACTTGCCCGACGCCCTGTATGACGAGGTGCGCGCGCAGTTCGACGACAAGGCCATGGTCGACCTCACCCTGGCGATCATCACGATCAACGGCTGGAACCGGCTGGCGATCGGTTTCCGCGCGGATGTCGGCAGCTACCAGCCGCAGCCGGCGGCTTGAGCGTGAAGCGGGCAACCTCGCGTCGAATGCGGATGCAGGGTTCCGCGACGTGGCTGCGTGCGCATGGCTGAGCGTGCCGCGGTGCTGGATCGCGCGTTCTACCGGCGCGATCCGCGCATGGTTGCACCGGATCTGCTGAACAAGGTGCTGCGGCATGCCGACGGCCGCAGCGGTCGCATCGTGGAAACCGAGGCCTACTGCGGCCCGACCGATCCGGCCGCGCATTCCTGGCGCGGCCGCACCGCACGCAATGCGACGATGTTCGGCCGGCCGGGGTTGCTCTATGTGTACTTCACCTACGGCATGCACTGGTGCTGCAACCCGGTCTGCGGCGAGGAGGGCGAGGGCGTGGCGGTGTTGCTGCGGGCGTTGGCGCCGCTGGACGGACTGGCCGCGATGCGCGCGGCGCGCCCCGCTTGCCGCAGCGATCGCGACTTGTGCCGTGGGCCGGCGCGGCTGTGCCAGGCGATGGGCATCGACCGGGCGCAGGACGGGATCGACCTCGTCGATGGCGCCGGCGGCTTCAGCATCGTCGACGATGGCGTGCCGCCACCGCTTGCACCCGTGGCCACGACGCGCGTCGGCATCACCCGTGCGGTCGACGAGCCGTGGCGCTGGTACGTGCCGGGCGACCCGCACGTCTCGCGCCGTTGAGGGGCGCGATTGCGGCCGCGGACACGGGTCCGGGATTCGCGGCTCAGGCGTGGGGCAGGTTGCGTGACTTGAGGAAGTCGCGCGCATTTTCGGCGTCGTGCTCGAACCACGCGCGGGTGGAACCCAGCCGGAACGAATAGCCCCAGGCGTCCATGTCGCGCATCAGGCGCTCGCGGCCCACGCCGGGCAGTCCGTCGGCCAGCACGATCTGCAGGTAGCAGGTGGCGTCTTCTTCCTCGATCGAATCGGTGGCGTCGGTGTGGACGTCCGGACGTCTGTTTGCCGGCAGCACGATCAGGTGGCCGGCCTCGTGCAGCAGCGAGTGTACCGGGGTGTCGTCGCGGGCGTAGACGGTAGTACCGATGATGCCGGCCTCCTCGTCACCCCAGAAGCTGCCGGGGATCGCTTCGCCTGGTGCCACGTGCCGGAGCTGCAGGCCGAAGCGATCGAGCAGCGCCGCAGGCGCGTCGAATCCGACGTCGGCCATGCGCAGCACGCTGCGGGTCGGGTCGCCGGGAGGTGACGGAGTGTCGGGATGCATGATCGTGCGCGAGGCGCGGGCGGTTGTCGCGGGATGGGGCCGCAGGTGCGGCAATGCGAAAAAAACCGGCTGGCCGCGGCTCAGCCGGTCTTGGCTTCGTCCTTGTTGTCGCCCTTGGCCGCCTGCTTGCCCTCCGGCAGGGTGACCGAGAGCTCCAGGATCTCGTGGCCGCTGTCGCGCTCGAAATTGATGTTGATCGCATCGAGGTCGACGTGGACGTATTTCTTGATCACCTCGAGCAGCTCGTTGCGCATCATCGGCAGGTAGTCCGGCGCGCCACGGGTGGAGCGCTCCTGCGCCACGATGATGCGCAGGCGCTCGCGCGCCACGCTGGCGGTGGCTTCGGGTTTGCGCTTCAGGAAATCGAGTATGCCCATCGTGATCAGCCTCCGAACACGCGCTGGAGAAAGCCCTTCTTCGGCACGTCGACGAAGCGCAGCGGGCGCTCCTCGCCGAGAATGCGGGCGACGGTGTCGCTGTAGGCCTGGCCGGCCTGCGAGTTGGCGTCGACGATCACCGGGATGCCGTTGTTGGAGGCGGTCAGCACGTTCTCCGATTCCGGGATCACGCCGACCACCTCGATGCCGAGGATTTCCTCCACGTCCTTCACGCTGAGCATCTCGCCGATGGCCACGCGTGCGGGGTTGTAGCGGGTCAGCAACAGGTGCTGGGTGATCGGCGGCTCGCCTTTCTCGGCGCGCCGGGTCTTGCTGGCCAGCAGGCCGAGGATGCGATCCGAATCGCGCACCGAGGACACTTCCGGGTTGACCACCACCACCGCGTGGTCCGCGAAGTACATCGCCAGGTGGGCGCCCTTCTCGATGCCGGCGGGGGAGTCGCACACCACGTAGTCGAAGCCCTCCTCGGACAGGCCCTCGAGCACCTTCTCGACGCCTTCCTGGGTCAGCGCGTCCTTGTCGCGGGTCTGGCTGGCCGCCAGCACGTAGAGGTTGTCGTAGCGCTTGTCCTTGATCAGCGATTGCTTGAGCGTGGCCTCGCCGTGCACGACGTTGACGAAGTCGTACACCACGCGCCGTTCGCAGCCCATGATCAGGTCGAGGTTGCGCAAGCCGACGTCGAAGTCGATCACCGCGACTTTCTTGCCGGCCATGGCCAGGCCGGTGGCGAGCGAGGCGCTGGTCGTCGTCTTGCCGACGCCGCCTTTGCCGGAGGTGACAACGATAATCTCAGCAGTCAAGGGCCCATCTCCGCGTGGTTGTTCTTGTTGTACAGGACGTGTGGTGAACGATCACAGCCTGGCGATCAGCAGCTTTTCGCCTTCCAGCCAGCATTGCACGGATTGACCTTCGAGTTCGGGCGGAATCTGCTCGAACACGCGGTATTGCCCGGCGATCGCGACCAGTTCGGCACGGAAGCCGGAGACGAAGATGCGCGCCTTCTCGTCGCCTTGCGCGCCAGCCATGGCGCGCCCGCGCAGGCCCCCGTAGATATGGATGTTGCCGTCGGCGATCACCTCCGCGCCGTTGGCGACGGTACCGGTGACGATCAGGTCGCAGTCGCGCGCGTAGACCTGCTGGCCGGAGCGCACCGCGCCGATGTGGTGCTCGGTGCTTTGCCGGTTGCCGGCGGCAGGGGCGGAGAGGATCGGCTCGGGCGGCGGCGCCGGTTCGGTGCGCGCCGGCTGGGTCACCGCGGCCGCGGCCGGCTCGTACGCCGCGCGGAACTTGGCGATCAGCGGCAGGCCCATGCGCTTGGCCAGCGCCTCGGTCTCGCTGGTGCCGTAGGCCAGGCCCACCGGCAGCATGCCGGCGCTGCGCACGGCTTCGAGCAGGGCGTCGACCGCGCCGTCGTCGGGCAGGCTCGACAGATGGCTCAGGTCCAGCACCACGGCGGCGCGGGCGAACATCTGCGGCGCGGCGCGCACGCGGCGTTCGAGTTCGTCGCACAGCGCGGCGGCGTCGACCCGACGCACGCGCACGCAGGCGATGCCGACCTGGCCGAAGCGCAGGTCGCAGGCGTCGGTGGTTTCGGCGCGGGCGTTCACGAACGGCGCTCCCCGACAGCGCGGCGCTGACTGCCGCTGCCGTGCGGCAGTTCGCGTTCGGCCAGCCAGGGCGCGTCGGGCAGGCCGCCGTGCTCCAGCCAGGTGTCGCGGACGTAGGCAAAGCTGGGCAGGTCCTTCGCCAGCAGGCTGACCTGCGGACCGTCGGGTCCCATCTTCTGCTGGTCGACCTCCTGGAAGCCGTAGGTGCCGTGGAACAGCACCACCACGTCGTCGCGCGGCTCCAGGAACACCTCGCAGGTCAGCAGCGGCACGCGCACTTCGGCGTAGCTGTGCACGTCGCTGTAGAAGATGCGGCCCAGGCCGTGGCGCCGGTAGGCGTTGGCGATCACGATGCGGTCGATGTAGACGAATTGCGGGTAATGCGCCGAGAACCAGCGGTAGTTCGGGCTGTCGTAGTCGAGCCCTTCGCGCAGGGCGATCAGGAAACCGGCCATGTTGCCGTCGATCTCGGCGACGCGGAAGTAGTTCGCGTGCTCGAAGAAGTAGCGCAACTGGCCGGCATCGAGGGTGAGGATGGAGCGACCGGCGGCGTTGTTGAGCGCCAGCACGGCATCCAGGTCGTGCTCGCGCACGTCGCGGATGGCAAGGGCCATTCGTTGCTCCGCAATGGTGGAATCAGGACGGGGACCGATGACTCGACCCCGGGACGGCGCATTATGCCATGCGGTCATCGTGCTGGCATCAGTGCCGGCACATGTAAAGCCGGTGTAAAGCGATGTCGGGATGGTTCTGCCGGGGGTGACTTCCCGCGCATTGCGCGGGCTTCGTGCTCCCCTATGATGCCGGTCATGCAACTGTCCAACTTCAACCACGTGCGGCTGCTGCGCTACGCCGGCCTGTTCACCTACCTGTGCGTGGGTACGCCGCTGATCACCAGCTGGGCGGCCGAGCGGGTGAGCCTGCTGCACCGGCCGAACCTGGCGCTGCTGATGTGGACGCTGTGCTACTTGCTGTTCGGGCTGCTGTACTGGGCGGTCACCAGCAACCTCGGCCAGCGCCGTTACCAGGGCCTGCGCCTGACCGGACTGGTGGCGATGAGCATCTTCGCGATGGCGGTGGGCTGGTACAGCCACAGCGGCCTGTCGGCGATGCTGATGGCGATCAGCGCGGTGGCGCTGCCGTGGCTGCTGCCGGTGTGGCTGGGCGTGCTGTGCATCGTGCTGCAGAACCTGAGCCTGGTCGCGGTGTTCGTGAACTTCCCCGAATACGACCACAGCGTCGGTCTGGCCTTTCTGCAGACCAGCATCTACCTGGGCATCTCGGCGCTGACCTACATCGCCTCGCTGGCCACCAGCCAGCAGGCCGAGCAGAGCGACGTGCAGCGCCGGCTGAATTCCGAGCTGCGCACTACGCGGGCGCTGCTGGCCGAATCCAGCCGCATCGCCGAGCGCATGCGCATCGCGCGTGACCTGCACGACCTGATCGGCCATCACCTCACCGCGCTCAGCCTGAACCTGGAAGTGGCCTGCCACCTCACCAACGAGGCGGCCGCGGCGCATGTGCGCAAGGCGCAGAGCACGGCCAAGCTGCTGCTGGCCGACGTGCGCGAGGTGGTCAGCGAGTTGCGCCAGGACGACTCGATCGACCTGACCCAGGCACTGCGTGGCCTGACCGAGGGCGTGCCCGGCCTGAACGTGCACGTGGCGATGCCGCCGCGCTTCAGCGTGGAAGATCCGCAGCGCGCCCAGGTGCTGCTGCGTTGCGCCCAGGAAATCGTCACCAATACCGCGCGCCACGCGGGCGCGCGCAACCTGTGGCTGAATTTTGCCTACGCCGACGCCGGCCAGCTGGGGCTGCACGCGCGCGACGATGGTCGCGGTGCCGACAACGTGGCCGAGGGCAACGGCCTGTCCGGCATGCGCGAGCGCCTGGCCGAGTTCGGTGGCAGCGTGTCGCTGGACGCCGGCCTGAGCCGCGGCTTCGCGCTTACCGTACGGCTGCCACTGGGCGAGCAGGATGCGCTGGCCCACACGCCTTCGCGGTTCGAGCCGCCGGCGCTGGATGTTTCGTAGGCGGCCACGGCAGTCGCCGCCGATCCTGCCGCGCGGCTCCGGTCGCCGGCGGCCGGAGCCGTGCAACAATACGGCTCTTCCCCAGGGGCACCACCCAGCCAGCCGTCAGTCAACCATGACCGAGGATCCCCGATGATCTCCATTTGTCTCGTCGACGATCAGAACCTGGTGCGGCAGGGCGTCCGCTCGCTGCTGGACCTGGCCGAGGACATCCGCGTGGTGGCCGAATGTGCCGACGGCGCCCAGGCCCTGCTGGAAGTCCCGCGGATCAAGCCCGACGTGATGCTGCTGGACCTGCGCATGCCGAACATGAGCGGGCTGGAAGTGCTGCAGGCGCTGTCGGCGCGCAACGAATTGCCGCCCACCATCATCCTGACCACCTTCGACGACGATCAGCTGGTGCTGCAGGGCCTCAAGGCCGGTGCGCGCGGCTATCTGCTGAAGGACGTTTCGCTGGAGCAGCTGGTCGAGGCGGTGCGCACGGTGGCCGCCGGCGGTTCGCTGGTGGCGCCGATGGTCACCCAGCGCCTGATGGCCGGCGTGGCGCGGATGCAGAACCAGTTCACCAGCCTCGAACAGCCCGACCCGCTGACCGAGCGCGAGACCGAGATCCTGCGCCTGCTGTCCGGCGGCTACAGCAACAAGGAGATCGCCAACTCGCTGAAGGTGGCCGAGGGTACGGTCAAGAACCACGTCTCCAACATCCTTTCCAAGCTTGGCGTGCGTGATCGCACCCGGGCCGTGCTGAAGGCGCTGGAATTGGGGATCGTGTGAGCCGCGCAAACGCTGCGGGGCCTGCGCGGGGGCGCTCTGGCGGGCGTGGCAGAAGCTGTAGCGGGCGGATAGCGTTCGAGCTCGCGAGCAAGTAACATCGGCGGCTTCGGCGTTTGCCGACCCCCGCTGCTGCCCTCTGGGCCCGCGCGGCTGTTGGGGCACACTCAAGGTATGGCGTACAGACGCTTCGGAGAACTCTGGAATGATGCGTGTCTTTGAATTTCTGGTTGCCCTGGTCATCGTCGCGGTGATTGGCGTGGTGGCGGGGGTGGTCATGCCCTCCAGCGGGCACGTCGAGCGCTCGCAGGTCGTCGGCAAGGACATGCGTCAGGTGTACGACCTGCTGAACAACTTCCGGCGCTTCCCGGATTACTCAGTGCTGCGTTCGCAGGACAGCGGCGTGCAGTTCAAGTTCTCCGGCAAGGCATACGGCCCGGGCGCCGAGATCAGCTGGACCAGCACCGATCCCAAGCTGGGTGACGGCGGCCTGACCATCGCCAGCGCCACGCCGCAGTTCGACCAGATCGACAGCAACACCCAGGACGCCGCGATCATCTGGAACCTGGACAACAACTGGCGCGGGCTGGACAAGCATTTCACGCTCGACCTCGAGCGCCAGGGCCATGGCCGCCTGACCCAGATCACTTGGTCGTACGACGTGCAGTACGGCTGGAACCTGATCAACCGCTTCGCCAACCTGTACATCCACGGCGACCCGGACTCGTTCATCCAGTTCAGCCTGAACAACCTGCAGAACGTGCTGGCCGGTGTGGCCAACGTCGACTACAGCGACCTGATGCCGCGCATCGCCCAGTCGCAGCCAACCCCGGTGCTGTTCGTCACGCGCCACATCGACCGCAGCAAGGGCGGCTCCGAAGTGCTTGACGACATCCTGGCCCAGTCGGATGCCGAGCTGAGGGCGCAGGCCAAGAAGCTGGGCGTGAACGTCACTGGCCCGTCGATCCTGTTCATCACCAACTACGGCGATCCGGATTTCGATTTCGACGTGGCGCTGCCGATCGATTCCAGCACGTTGACCATCAACGGCCAGAGCGAGCAGCTGACCGCCCCGGTTGCGCCTTCGCTGGACGCCGCCGCCGCCGCGGAGCCGGCACCGTCGGCTTCCGCCGCTGCTGCGGCCGCCGCCGCGGCCACGGCCGGTACCCGCGACCGCTTCGGCAACCTGGTGGTGGAAGGTGACGTGCGCGCGATGATGGCCTTCGGTGGTGCCACGCTGCAGGGCGTCTGGGAAGGCACCTTCAACGGCGTGCCGCAGACCGTGAAGATGCTCACCGCCTATGCGCAGACGCACGGCTACCAGTTCGACAGCACGGTGAATCCGCCGTACGACATCGTGGTCACGCCGGAGGTGAAGGATTCCACCGGTGCGATCACCAGCTACGCACGCCACCAGGTGTCGCTGCCGCTGACCAATGCGCCGGCGCAGACGCCGGAGCAGGAAGCCGGCCTGTTGCCGTCCGAGCAGAACGGCGCACCGGCGGCCGGCGCCTCGGCACCGGCACCGGCCGGTTCCAGCGCACCCGCCGAGCCCGCTTCCGCCGGCGAATAAGCCACGCGTGGTGGCTCGATGAAAGGCCCTTTCGTGACGAGAGGGCCTTTTTCTTGCACGACATCGGCATGGCGCGGCGGGCCGGCGCCCGGTCGCGCCGGTCTTGCGGTACATTGCCCGGACACTCCGGCGCCCCGACTGGCCGGCGGCCAGCGCGTCGCCAGCCTGGCCCCAGCCCGCCCGCGGACATGATCGAAACCGACAAGCTCACCCGATGCTACGGCAACCTCACGGCGGTGGATGCATTGAGCATCCGCGTCGAGCCGGGCCAGGTGCTGGGGCTGCTGGGCCCCAACGGCGCCGGCAAATCCACCGCCATGCGCATGATCGCCGGCTTCCTGGTGCCGACCTCGGGCAGCGCGCGGGTGTGCGGCTACGACGCGATGCGCGAACCGCTCAAGGCCAAGCGCGCGCTGGGCTACCTGCCCGAGGGCGCGCCCAGTTACGGCGAGATGACCGTGCGCGAGTTCCTGCAGTTCATCGTGCGCATCCGCGGGCTGCGCGGCGAGGCGGGCTATCGGCGCATGGACGCGGTGGTGCAGCAACTGCAGCTCGACGAGGTGCTGGGGTTGGGCATCGACACGCTGTCCAAGGGGCTGCGCCGACGCGTGGGCCTGGCCCAGGCGATCCTGCATGACCCGCCGGTGCTGATGCTGGACGAGCCCACCGACGGCCTCGATCCGAACCAGAAACACGCGGTGCGCCAGCTGATCGACATGATGGCGCGCGACCGCACGATCCTGATCTCCACCCACCTGCTGGAAGAGGTGCACGCGCTGTGCAACCGGGTGGTGATCATCGCCCGCGGCAAGCTGCTGGCGGATGCCACGCCGGCCGAACTGGAGGCGCGCTCGCGCTATCACGGCGCGGTGTCGTTCAGTGCGCCGGGCAGCGGCATGTCGCAGGAAATGCTGGGCCGGCTGCCGCAGGTGGCCGGAGTCGAGATCGATCCGCTGGACGGGCGCATCACGGTGTTCCCCAAGCCGGGCGCACGCATCCTCGAACCGGTCGAGCGGCTGTTGCGCGAGCAGGGGCTTGAGGTCTCCGAGATCCAGCTCGAACGCGGCCGCCTCGACGAGGTGTTCCGCCAGATCACCAGCGGCGACGACGCCAGCCGCGGGGTGGCTGCATGAGCCCCGTCGGCGCGGTCATGCGACGCGAGCTGGGCAGTTACTTCGTGACGCCGGTGGCCTACGTCTTCCTGGTGATCTTCCTGGTGCTCGCGGGCATCCTCACCTTCTACGTCGGCGATTTCTACGAACGGGGGCAGGCCGACCTGCAGCCGTTCTTCGTGATGCATCCGTGGCTGTACCTGATCCTGGTGCCCGCGATCACCATGCGCATGTGGGCCGAGGAGGCCAAGGGCGGCACGCTGGAGCTGCTGCTGACCCTGCCGCTGACGCTGTGGCAGGCGATGCTGGGCAAGTTCCTCGCCGCCTGGCTGTTCATCGGGCTGGCGTTGGGGCTGACCTTCCCGATCTGGATCACCGTCAACTACCTGGGCGCGCCGGACAACGGCGTGATCCTGGCCGGCTACCTGGGCAGCTGGCTGATGGCCGGCAACTTCATCGCCATCGGGGCGTGCCTGTCGGCGCTGACGCGCAGCCAGGTGGTGGCCTTCATCCTGACCGCGCTGGTCTGCGTGCTGCTGATCCTGGCCGGTCAGCCGCAGGTGCTGGACTTCTTCCAGGGTGCGCTGCCCCGGCGCCTGATCAACGCCGTGGCGCATCTTTCGATGCTGCGCCATTTCGAGGCGATCTCGCGCGGCGTGCTCGACCTGCGCGACCTGCTGTACTTCGTGCTCAGCACGTTGGGCTGGCTGATCGCCGGCGTGTTGCTGCTCGACCTCAAACGGACGCGCTGACCGATGCCCCGCCTGCGCCTGCCCCGGTCGTTCACCACGCCCCTGCACCTGACCCGCAGCAGCTGGCTGTACGCCGGCCTGGTGACGCTGGTGCTGGTGATGGTGCCACTGGTGGTGGCCAGCAGCCGCTGGCTGCATGCCACGCGGATCGACCTGACCGCCGACCAGCTCTACACGCTCACGCCAGGCACGCGGCACATTGTCGACAGCCTGCAACGGCCGCTGCAGCTGACCCTGTACTTCTCCGAACACGCTACCCGCGACCTGCCCAAGCTGCGCAGCTACGAGCAGCGCGTCAACGAGATGCTGCAGGAGATGGTGGCGCGCTCGCACGGGCGCATCCGCCTGCGCGTCATCGACCCGGTGCCCTATTCGGACGACGAGGCCGGTGCGGAGGGCAGCGGGCTGATTGCCGCCAATGGCGGCAGCAACGGCGAGCGGGTGTTCTTCGGACTGGCCGGCAGCGTCATGCCGCCGGGCGAGCCGCATGGTGCGGAAGACGAGGCCGCGGCGGAAAAATCGCTCTCGATCGCGTTCTTCGATCCCTCGCGCGAGACCTTTCTCGAATACGACATCGCCAAGCTGCTGTACGAGCTGAACCAGGTGCGCAAGCCGGCGATCGGCGTGCTCGGTTCGCTGCCGGTGCAGGGCGACCTGGCGCTGGGCGAACAGCCATGGGCGGTGATGCAGCAGCTGAGCCAGCTGTTCGAGCTGAAGACGCTCGACGCGACGACGCTGCAGCACGTGGATGACCAATTGAAGGTGTTGCTGCTGATCCACCCCAAGGAGCTGCCGCAAGCGGCGCAATACGCGATCGACCAGTATGTGATGCGTGGCGGCCACCTGGTCGTGTTCGTCGACCCGGATGCCGAGCTCGACGCCACGCCGTTCACCCCCGGGATCAGCGGCTTGCCCGCCCACGCGTCGGACCTGCCTCGGCTGTTCGCCGCGTGGGGCGTGGAATACCAGCCGGGGCAGGTGGTACTGGATCGCAGCCGTGGCCTGCAGATCGAGCTGGCCGGCAGCAGCCTCAACCATCCGGCGATGCTCGGGCTGGGCGACCAGGAGCTCAACCGCAACGACCCGGTGACCGCCAGCCTGCAGCGCATCAACGTTTCCAGCATCGGCCATTTCGATCTCGCGCGCACCGCCCGCACGCGCCTGATCCCGCTGTTGCAGAGCAGCGCCGACGCCGAGCAGGTGCCGGTCCAGCGGGTCACCGATGCCAGCAGCGACCCCACCAGCCTGCTCGAAGGTTACAAGGCGGACAACGTGCACTACGTGCTGGCAGCGCGGCTGCGCGGCACCTTCGCCAGCGCCTTCCCGGAGAAGGCGAACGAACCGGGTCATCGCGCCCATTCGGCGCCCGACGCCGAGGTAGTGCTGATCGCCGACACCGACGTGCTCAGCGACCGACTGTGGGTGGAGCCGCAGACCATGCTGGGCCAGGCCATGGTGCGGATCTTCGCCAACAACGGGGATTTCATCACCAATCTGGTGGACAACCTCAGCGGCTCCTCGGCGCTGCTGTCGATCCGCGCGCGCTCCACCTCGCAACGACCGTTCACCCGGGTGCAGGCGCTGCGCAACGTGGCGGACCAGAAGTTCCTGCAGAAGGAACAGGAGCTGGAGAAGGAGCTGGCCGATACCCGCCGCCGACTGGACGAACTGCAGCCGGCCAAGGGCGTGCGCTCGAGCACGGTCACCCCCGAACAGCGCCGCGAGATCGAGCAGTTCCGCCAGCGCCAGCTTGCCATCAACAAGGAGCTGCGCGACGTGCAGCACCAGCTCAACGCCGAGATCGACGCGCTGGGCCTGCGCGTGAAGGTGATCAACATCGTGCTGGTGCCTGCGCTGGTGGTGCTGATCGGTCTGCTGTACGGCTGGCGCCGCACCCGCCACAGCCGGCGTCGACGCTGATGGCGGCAATCTGCCGCAAGCGGCCGTCCGCGGCAGGGCAGACGTCACCGGTGCGGCGCACTATGCTGGGCGGTGGTCGCCGGTCATGCCGGCGCTGACGGACGTGGAAGCAGGCCGATCGTGATTGCAACGCTGTTGAAATGGGTGGTGCCTTGGGAGTTTTCGTGGCTGTTCCTGGCCACGTTCGTGCTGGCCTGCGTGCTGTACTGGCGTGGCAGCCGCCGCTTGCAGGTGCCGCTCAGCCGCCGGCTGGCGTTCTGGATCGGCATGGCGATCATCTACCTGTCGCTGCACACCTATC
The DNA here is from genome assembly GCF_004799035.1 of Rhodanobacter lindaniclasticus. Classification (GTDB taxonomy): domain Bacteria; phylum Pseudomonadota; class Gammaproteobacteria; order Xanthomonadales; family Rhodanobacteraceae; genus Rhodanobacter; species Rhodanobacter lindaniclasticus. Next base: position 14,187 of record NZ_MWIO01000019.1, on the reverse strand, counting down.
TTGATTACTACGCCGAGCATGAGTTCTTCATGCATCGCCTGCAGCAGTTGCTGCTGCATCATCTGGCGCCGCTGCTGATCGTCATCGCCTATCCGGCCAGCGCGCTGCGCGCCGGCCTGCCGCTGGCGTGGCGAACGCGATGGCTGCGGCCGCTGCAGCAGTCGTGGCCTTGGCGGTCGGTGATGGGCGTGCTGCTGAACCCCACGATCGTCACCGTGCTGTTCGTGGTGTTCGTGCTGATCTGGCTGATCCCGAGCCTGCAGACGCTGGCGATGCTGGACTGGCGCGTATACCGCTTCATGAACTGGACGATGCTGCTCAGCGGCTTCAGCTACTGGGCGCTGGTGCTCGATCACCGCCCGCATCCGCCGGGGCGGATGGTGGCGGGCATGCGCGTGCTGTCGCCGGCGATCACCATGACGCCGCAGATCCTGGCCGGCGCGATCATCACGTTCTCGCGCACGGATCTCTACCCGATCTTCGAGATCTGCGGCCGCGCGTTCACCTTCAACGTGTTGACCGGGCAGATGGTGGGCGGCCTGATCACCTGGGTGCCGGCGGCGCTGATCGAATCGGTCGGCGGCCTGATCGCGCTGCGCCACTGGATGCGGCTGTCACGCAACGGGCGCCTCCCGCGCAAGCCGCTGCAGTCGGCGGTGATTGCCGGCAGCGCGCACGACTGAGCCGGTTCGGTCAGTGCCCGGAATGGGCGGGTGCGGGTGCCTCGTCGCCCAGCGCATTGGCGGGGCGGGCGAGAAAGTCGACCGGCAGGCTGCTGCCGTCGTCGAATTGCAGTTGCAGTTGCACCTGATTGCCGGGCAACACCGCCGCGGCCGGTTTCATCAGCATCAGGTGGTAGCCACCGGGAGCCAGCACGACACTGCCGTGCGCGGGAATCGGCAACGACTCGACCATCGCCATGCGGCTCACGCCGCCCTGGGTCGAGCTGTGGTGCAACATCACTTCCGCGTATGCCGTGCTGCGCGCGCCGGTCAGCGCAACCGGCTGGTCGCCGCGGTTTTCCAGCGTGACGTAACCGCCGGCCGGCAACGCGCCGGGCAACACGCGAATCCAGGCGTGGCTGGCGTGCACCTGGTCGGCGGCCGCGGCATGCACGCCGGCGGCCAGCGACAGTCCGGCGAGCAGGGCGAACAGGCGGGCGTGCTTCATGTCGGTGCTCCCTGGTCGAGCAGCAGTTGCAGGTCGTGCACCAGATCGTCCTGCTTGTCGGCAGGGGTATACAGCACGCGCGGGTTGCCGTCGCGGTCGAACACGTAGATCGCCGAGCTGTGGCTCACCTCGTAGTTGCCGTCCTTGCCGGACGGCTCGCGGGTGAACGCGGAACGGTAGCGCTTGACCAGCGCCTCGACCGCGCGCGGCGTGCCGGTGAGGCCGATCGCGTGCTTGTCGAAGGCGTTGACGTAGCCGTGCAGCACGGCCGGCGTGTCCCGCGCCGGGTCGACGCTGACGAACAGTATGCGCGCGCCGTCAGCCTGTGCGCCCAGCTTCTTCATCACCACGTGCAGCTGGGCCATGGTCAGCGGGCAGACGTCCGGGCAATGGGTATAGCCGAAGAACAGCAACACCACCTTGCCGCGGTAGTCCACGGCGGACACCGGCTTGTTCTCGTCGCTGGTCAGGTTGAACTCGAGCTGCGGCATGTGGCCGGTGAGGTCGGTCAGGCGGAACGGCAGCGGCGTCGCGCCGTGGCAACCGGCGAGCAGCACGCCGGCGACCAGCAGCGCGAGCAGGGCGGCAAGGCGGGTGCGGGGTGACTTCATGCGAGAATCCTGCAGCTTCATCCGTTCAAGCATACGACACCGGCCGCGCCACCGCGCCGACGGTGCGGGAGATTCGCCGCCGATGCGACAACCTGCCCACCTCGCCACGGCCTTGCTGGTCGGTATCGCCGGCGCCAGCGCAGTGCTGCTGGGCGCGTTCGGCGCGCATGCCTTGCGTGGCGTGCTGGACGCCCGCACCGTCGAGCTGTGGCATACCGCGGTGGAATACCACGCCTGGCACGCGCTGGCCTTGGCGCTCGCCGTGGCGCTCGGCCGCGGCCGCGGCGCGCGCGTGGCGAGGGCGGCGTTTGCCGCGGGCATCGTGCTGTTCAGTGGCAGCCTGTACGCGCTCGCACTGGGGGCGCCGCGCTGGGTCGGGATCATCACGCCGTTCGGCGGGCTGGCCTTCGTGGTCGGCTGGCTGGCGCTGGGCTGGGCGCTGCGTCCGCGTCACGAATAGTGTCGGCAAGTGTCATGCGGCGGTCATCGTCGACGGCGATGGTGGCGGCATGGACATGCGCATAGCCCTTCGCCATTCATCCGGAACGGCCGTGTGGCCCGGGCGCTTGCTGCAGCGTCTGCGCCGGCCCGGCATCGTGCTGCTGGTCGTGCTGTCGGCGATCCTGCTGTGGTCGTGGCTGCCGGCGTCCGATGAAACGACGGAACTTCCCGCGGCAAACCAGCTGGTGCACTGGCAGGGCGCCGGACACGACTGGCTGCTGGTGGTCGATCCGCAGACGCGCGAGCTGGTCGTCTACGACGCCAGCGACGGCCGGCCGCTGCAACGTCTCGGCGCCGAAGACGGCGTGCCGCCTGTGCAATCGATCGTGCTGCAGGGGCCGTGGCTGTTCGTGATGGGCGGGCAACATCCGAAGGTGCGCCTGCTGAAGCTGCCGCAGTTGCAGCCGGTCACCGCCAACACGCGTTGATCGTCAGGTGCCGATCAGCGGAAGGGCTACGTGCAGCACCACGTCGGCGCAGAAGTGCGCGAGCATCGCGTGCTCCAGTCCGTATTTCCAGAACAGACTGCCGTTGACGATGCCGATCACGGCGTTGAGCAGCACGATGCGCGCCACCAGCAGCGGGGTGCCGAGCATGCCGGCGGCGTGTGCGGCGGGCAGGTGGCCGGCGCCGAACAGCAGCGCGGCTAGCACGATCGCCAGCATGAACATCCACGGCGGCGCCACGCGTCTGTTGCCGCGTGCCAGCAGCCAGACCAGGGCGCCGATCGGGAACAGGCGGCACAGCACTTCCTCCACCACGCCGCCGTAGAGCAGCGCCAGCGCACCGCGCCACGCCGCAATGGTGGTCTCGGTGTGGGCGGGCTGCGGGCCGAGCAGCGACAGGCCGCTCACGCCCAGCGCCGCAAGTACGCCAAGCAGCGCGGCCAGTGACCAGCGCGAACGCCGCGCCGGATCGTGCGGCTGCCGGTATACCCAGGCGCGCAGCCACGGCGCGTCGAGCCCGTACGGCGCGCCCAGGCGCAGACCCGCCCAGCCGAGCAACCAGCACAGCACGCCGGTCGCTCCCACCTGCGTCAGCACGAGGGCCGGCTGCGGCCAGTGCAGCGCGGCGAGCTGTGTCGGCACCAGCGCCAGCAGATATGGCATCAGTGCCAGCGTGGCCAGTGCGCCGGCGATGCCGAACAACGCGGCGAGTTTCAGGTGCGGGCCGCTGGCCGACGGGTTGGTCGGATGGGTGGACATGGGGCGCTCCGGTGACGGGTGGGGTCAGTCCGTGTCGTCGTCCGGCGTCGGCCGGGTCGGGCCGGCCTTGAGCCGGCCGGCCTTGCGCAATGCCTCGCGCAGCACGTACTCGATCTGGGCGTTGACGCTGCGCAGCTCGTCGTCCGACCAGCGTTGCATGGCGTCGAGCACGGCCGCGCTGATGCGCAGGGGGTAGGCTTTTTTCTCGCCGGCCACGGGTCAGTACAAGGTGCCGGTGTTCAGCACGGGCTGGGTGCCGCGTTCGCCGCAGAGCACCACCAGCAGGTTGCTGACCATCGTCGCCTTGCGCTCCTCGTCCAGTTCCACGACGCCCTGTGCACGCAATTGCTCCAGCGCCATGCCGACCATGCTGACCGCACCTTCCACGATGCGGGTGCGTGCCGCGATGATCGCGCCGGCCTGCTGCCGCTGCAGCATCGCCTGGGCGATTTCCTGGGCGTAGGCGAGGTGGCTGATGCGCGCCTCGATCACCTGCACGCCGGCCTTCTCCAGTCGCGCCTGGATCTCGTCGCGCAGATGGTTGTTGATCACCTCGCCGTGGCTGCGCAGCGAGGGCTTGCCGTCGTCGTGGGCGTCGTAGGGGTAGCTCTGTGCCATCTGCCGCAGCGCGGATTCGCTCTGGATGTGCACGAAGTCCTCGTAGTCGTCGACGCAGAACACCGCCTCGGCGGTATCCAGCACCTGCCACACCACCACCGCGCCGATCTCGATCGGGTTGCCGTCGTTGTCGTTGACCTTGAGCTTGCCGCTCTCGAAGTTGCGCACGCGCAGCGAGATGCGCTGGCGCGAATAGAACGGGTTGGTCCAGCGCAGGCCCTCGACGCGCACGGTGCCGGCGTACTTGCCGAACAGCTGCAGTACCTGGCCCTCGTTCGGCGCGACCTGGAAGAAGCCCTTGAGCAGGAAGCCGTCGATCGCCAGCAGCAGTACGCCGCCGAACAATCGCACCAGGGGCGGCGCGTCCGGCTGGCCGTGGATGGCGCCAACCACCAGCCACACGCCGATGGCGGCCAGCGCCAGACAGAAGCCGACGAAGGGAATGCCGGCGACGGAAAAACCTTGATGTTCGTTCATGAGCAGTCTCCCAGAGGTGTGATGATTAGATATCAAAGTGATATCTAGTGCAAGTGGGCTTTCGGCATGTCGCGCGCGCCGTCGCCGGACGCCCCGCGCGGCCGCATACAATGCCGGTTTGCCCGCACCGGAGAACCCGATGAAGCCATTCGGCACGCCTCATACCGACCATGCCCTGCGCGTGATGCTGCTGGGCGCCGGCGAGCTCGGCAAGGAAGTGGCGATCGAGCTGCAGCGCTACGCGGTGGAGGTGATTGCGGTGGATCGCTACGCCGACGCGCCGGCGATGCAGGTGGCCCATCGCAGCCACGTGATCGACATGCTCGACGGCGCCGCGTTGCGTGCGGTGATCGAGGCCGAGCGGCCCGACCTGGTGGTGCCGGAAATCGAGGCGATCCACACGCCGACCCTGCTGGAGCTGGAGAAAGAGGGCCAGCGGGTGATCCCCACCGCCCGTGCGGCATGGCTGACCATGGACCGCGAAGGCATCCGCAAGCTGGCGGCCGAGGAGCTGCAGCTGCCGACCTCGCCGTACCGCTTCTGCGACGACGAAGCGCAATACCGCGAAGCGGTGGCCGCGATCGGCTACCCGTTCGTGATCAAGCCGGTGATGAGTTCATCGGGCAAGGGCCAGAGCGTGGTGCACGGTGCCGACGAGCTGCAGCACGCGTGGGAGTACGCGCAGTCCGGCGGGCGCGCGGGCAAAGGGCGGGTGATCGTCGAGGGTTTCGTCGATTTCGATTACGAGATCACCATGCTCACCGTGCGCCACGTCGATGGCGTCAGCTTCTGCGCACCGATCGGCCATCGGCAGGAGGACGGCGATTACCGCGAATCGTGGCAGCCGCAGCCGATGAGCGAAGCCGCGCTGGCCGAAGCACAGCGGCAGGCTGCGGCGGTTACCGCGGCGCTGGGCGGCTGGGGCGTGTTCGGCGTGGAGTTTTTCGTCAAGGGCGATCGGGTGATCTTCTCCGAGGTCAGCCCGCGACCGCACGACACCGGCCTGGTCACCCTGATCTCGCAGGAGTTCTCCGAGTTCGCGCTGCATGCGCGGGCGATCCTGGGCCTGCCGATCCCGGTGATCCACCAGTACGGTCCGTCGGCGTCCTGCGCGGTGCTGCTGGAAGGCCACGGCGCGGGTCCGCGCTATCACGGCGTGGCCGCGGCGCTGGGCGAGCCGGACACGCAGCTGCGCCTGTTCGGCAAGCCCACGGTGAGCGGCCGTCGGCGCATGGCGGTGACGCTGGCGCGGGCCGACACGCTGGAGGCGGCAGTGGCCAAGGCGGTGCGCGCGAAGGAGGCGCTGCGCATCGAGTTGTGAGGGCAGCCGCGGACCGTCGTTGGGTTACCCTTGCGGCATCGAATCGGATGGCGGCGGGGAGGCGGCATGCAATCGACGGGTTTTTCGCATTGGCTGGTGGTGCTGGTCGAGACGTTCGCGCTGCTGGCGCTGATGTTGCTGGCGGTGGCGGTGCTGGTGACGCTGGCCACCTGGGTGATCGACCGCAACCAGACCGCCAACGCGGTATTGCGCAACTTCCCGGTGATCGGCCACTTCCGCTACTGGTTCCTGCACCTGGGCGAGTTCTTCCGCCAGTACCTGTATTCGAGCGATCGCGAGGAGCTGCCGTTCAACCGCGCGCAGCGCGTCTGGGTCTACCGCGCCGCGAAGAATGCCGAGAACACCAATGCGTTCGGTTCCACCCGCGACCTGCGCGGCGAGGGTGTGCCGTTCTTCGTCAACGCGCCGTTTCCGGCGCTGGGCGACCACCATGTGGATGCCAAGCCCGTGCGCATCGGGCCGTACGCGCGCGAGCCGTATGACCATGCAGCATTCTTCAACATCTCGGCGATGAGTTTCGGTGCGCTGTCGGCGCCGGCGGTACGCGCGCTGTCGATCGGCGCGGCCAAGGCCGGCATCTGGCTGGACACCGGGGAGGGCGGGCTGGCGCCGTATCACCTGGAGGGCGGCTGCGACATCGTGTTCGAGATCGGCACCGCCAAGTACGGCGTGCGCACCAGCGACGGCAAGCTCGACGACGACAAGCTGCTGGCGATCTGCGCGCACCAGCAGGTCAAGATGGTCAGCATCAAGCTCGGCCAGGGCGCCAAGCCTGGCATGGGCGGGCTGCTGCCGGGCGCCAAGGTCACCGAGGAGATCGCGGCGATCCGCGGCATCCCGGTCGGCGAGGATTCGCAAAGCCCGAACCGCCACCTGGACATCGCCAACGTGCCGCAGCTGATGGACGCGATTGCGCACATCCGCGAGCTCACCGGCAAGCCGACCGGCTTCAAGGCGGTGTTCGGCGGCATGGACTGGATCGAGCAGCTGTGCGACGAGGTCGAGTTGCGCGGCATCGAGAGCGCGCCCGACTTCATCATCGTCGACGGCTCCGAAGGCGGCACCGGCGCGGCGCCGCAGACGCTGATGGAAGGCGTCGGCCTGCCGCTGCACGAGGCGCTGCCGGAATTGCTGAACGTGCTGATCCGGCGCGGCCTGCGCCAGCGCATCAAGGTGATCTGCTCGGGCAAGTGCATCACCGCCTACGACGTGGCGCGCGCGATGTCGACCGGCGCGGATTTCGTCAACTCGGCACGGGGCTTCATGCTGGCGCTGGGCTGCATCCAGTCGCTGCAATGCAACCGCAACACCTGTCCCACCGGCATCACCACGCAGAACCCGAAGCTGCAGCGCGGCCTGGTGGTCACCGACAAGAGCGAGAAGGTCGCCCATTACGCGAGGAACGTGATGCACGAAGTGGGCATCATCGCGCACAGCTGCGGCGTCGAGGACCCGCGCCAGCTCGACCGCAGCCATTGCCGCGTGGTCGGTGACGACGGCATCTCGATGCCGCTGGAAAAGCTCTATCCGTATCCGAAGGCCGGCAACCCGCCGTTGTAGGCACCCGCTGCGACTGTCCGCGCTGCAACCGGCACCGACGCCGTAGGGCGGGCACTGCCCGCCGGCTTTTCAACGTGTCCGCCAGGAGCGGCGGGCAGTGCCCGCCCTACGCCAGTTCGCGCCAGCCATCGGCGCCGCGCACCTGCAGCGGCTTGAAGCGGCGTTTGTAATCCATCTTCGGGTGGCCGTCGATCCAGAAGCCCAGGTACAGCCAGGGCATGCCGCGGCGGCGGGCCAGTTCGATCTGCTGCAGGATCGCGCAGGTGCCCAGGCTGCGCGCGGTCTCGGCAGGGTCGTAGAACGTGTAGACGGCGGAGATCCCGTTGACGCACACGTCGGTCACCGCCACCGCCAGCAGGTGCGTGCCCAGGCGCAGCTCGAGGAACAGCGTGGGGCTCCATGGCGCGGTGAGGAAGCGGCGGAAGTCACTGGCGTCGGCATCGTCCATGCCGCCCCCGGGATGACGCGTGCGCAGGTAGCGTTCGTACAGCGCGTGGCGCTCGCGGTTGTAGCCGGGCATGCACTCGACGATCGTCAGGTCGGCGTTGCGCTTCAGGCAGCGCTTCTGCGCGCGATCCGGCTGGAAGTGCTCCACGTCGATGCGGCACGGTGTGCAGGCGCGGCACTGCGGGCAGTGCGGATAGTAGAGGTGGCCGCCGGCGCGGCGGAAGCCGCGCTCCAGCGCGGGGCCGTACAGCTGATCCAGTTGCGGCGCGGCCGGGTCCAGCACCAGGTTCTGCGCGGTGCGCTCGGCGTAGTAGCCGCAGGCGTGCGGCAGGGTCTGGAACAGGCGGACGGGATCGGAGCGGCGCATGGGCCGATTCTATGCCGGTGTCGTGGCGCCGTTCCAGCGAACGCCCCGGGTCAGAACACGCGCAGGTAATGCAGCATCTGCACCGTGAACACCACCAGCACCGCCAGCAGCAGCACGCGGCGCACGCGTGTGGCGACGCGGGCGCGGCGTTCCAGCGGCGAGGCGTTGCGTGCGGCGGCCAGTTCCTCGCCGTGGCGGACCACCGGCTCGATGCCAAGTCCCATCAGCAACTCGCGCGCCTTGCTGTAATCGTCGGCGTGGGTGATCCACACCTGCGGCCAGCGGCTGCGGTCCTGCCGGCGCGGGGAGTAGCTGTGCCGCTGCCAGCTCTGGCGGTTGTAGTTGGAGCGGTTGGACACCGTCGCCCGGATGCCGTGCTCGGCCATCAGCGCGACCACCGAATCGATGTTTTCCTGGCGGGGGGAGGTATAGATCTGGCGCATGCAGCCAGTTTACGCGAACAGCCTTGAACCGGGTGTTCAGTCGCCGCCGGCCACACCGTTGCGCACGCGGATCAGCCCTTCCTGCGCGCTGGAGGCGACCAGGACGCCGTCACGGTTGAAGATCTGCCCGCGCGCCAGGCCGCGCCCGCCCTGGGCGGTGGGGCTGTCGAACGAATACAGCAACCATTCGTCGACGCGGAAAGGGCGATGGAACCACAGCGCGTGGTCGAGGCTGGCCATCTGCACGTTCTGCGTCATGTAGGAGATGCCATGCGGCAAGGTGGCGGTGCCGATCAGGTGGAAATCCGACGCGTAGGCCAGCAGCGCGCGATGCAGGATCGGCGAATCGTCGATCGGCGCGGTGAGCCGGAACCAGATGTGCTGGATCGGCGGGCGCTTGACCGGGTGCAGCTCGTCGCGCGGCCACACCTGGCGGAACTCGAACGGGCCGTCGATGCCGAGCCAGCGCTGCAGCTTCACCGGCAGTCGCGCCAGTTCGTCGGCCGGCAGCGGATGCATCGGCTCGATGTCTTCCGGCGCGGGCACTTCGGGCATCGAGGTCTGGTGCTCCACGCCGTGCTCGGCGAGCTGGAACGAGATCGAGCCGTTGAGGATCGGCTGGCCGTGCTGGATCGCCACCACCCGCCGCGAGGAAAACGAGCCGCCGTCGCGGGTGCGTTCCACGTTGTAGACGATCGGCGCGCGGATGTCGCCGGCGCGCAGGAAATAGGCGTGCAGCGAATGCGCCTCGCGCGAGGGCTCCACCGTCTGCTGCGCCGCCGACAAGGCCTGTCCCAGCACCTGGCCGCCGAACACGAAACGCGTGCCGATGTCGCGGCTCTGGCCGCGGAACAGGTTGTCTTCCAGCTGTTCGAGGTGCAGCAGTTCGACGAGTTCGGCGACGTGGTCTTCGCTCATGGGGGATCCTTGCAGGGGGCGCCAGTATAGCGGCGGCGCCCGCGATCCCCGCTCAGCACGCGGACGCCGATGCCTCGCCGCGGTCGAAGGTGACGGCGATCTGCTGGGGATCGAGCGCGGCCAGGAACTCGCCGGCATCGAAAGCCTGGCCCGGGGCAAGCGCGCCGGCGCCGCTGACGCGGCCGTCCAGGATGCGCTGCAACGCCTCCACCAGCAGCGGCGCAGTCACCGCGTAGATGTCGCGGCCGCTGGCCGTGGCGCGCAGGTGGCGCTGGGCCTGGCGTACGCGCACGTCGACCACGAAGCGTTGCGCGGATCGTCCGCTGTCGTCGGCGGCCACCGGTGCCGGCGTGGACGGATCGCGCAGGTCGCGCAGCGGGGCCTGGTTCATCCACGAATGCAGGTTCCGGCAGGCAAGGTGGTGCGGCAGCACGACGGTTTCGGACAAGGGCAGCAGCACCGTTTCCAGCCGTCCGAACGGGGCCGGGAAATCCGTCTCGCGCAGCGGCGCGGGATCGGGCACGGTGCGGTTGAGGCCATGCTCGATGTAGGTGCGTGGGTAATGATTGCGCTCGCCGGTGAGGCGGGTGCCGCGGGTGGGATGCCAGCCGTCGAGCGCCACGGCGATGTCCACTGCATCGGCCTCGGTGGCGTCGGCGAGCGCGGCGCTGGCGAGCAGGTCGGCGAGGCCACCATAGAACGCCATCGCCGGCAGCGCCGTCACGCCGGCTGCTTTCGCCGCCGCGTCGCGTGCGAACGTGTCGAGCACGGCGCGCTGTTCCGCCGCCACGTCCAGATAATGGATGCGTGCGCGCAACGCGGCGTCCAGCACCGGCACGGCGGTGTCGAGAAAGGGGCCGGCGCAATGCAGCACGGCGGCGGTGCCGGCGAAGGCGGCGTCCAATGCCGCGGGATCGTCGACGGATGCCGCGTGCACTTCCACGCCGGTGGCCGCGGCCAGTTGCTGCAGTCTGGCCGCGTCGCGGCCGCAGGCGACCGGCACGAAGCCGCGCCGGCGAAGCTCGTCCAGCACGAAGCGGCCGGTATGGCCGTAGGCGCCGTACACGGCGATGCGATGGGTAGTCATGGGGTCGTTCTCCCGGATTTGCGGGCCTTGTCGGCCATCGCGAGGGGGCGTTCCCCCGGACAGGATGACGGCGCCGGGTCGTGCCCGGCGCCGTCATCGGAGGCGAAGAAGGTTCCGCCGCTCACGCCTGCGCTGCCGCCTCACGCAGCTTCTGGGCGCAGTCCTCGCAACACACTTCGACGGTGCGGCCGCCGATGGTCACTTCGATCGCGTTGTCGTCCAGCGGGTAGTCGCAGGCGGCGCAGGTTTTCTCGTTCATGGGGGTTCTCCGTGGGCTGCCCGGGATCGGGCAAGCACAGGAGACCACGCCGCGGATTGCGCGGCTGTCAGGATCTTTAGCGACTCACGATGCGCAGGTCAGGGCGGCCTGGCGGAACGCGCTGGGGGTGCGGCCGTAGGCTTGGCGGAAGGCGGCGCTGAAGTGGCTGTGGCTGGAGAAGCCCAGGTCCAGCGCCAGCGCGGCGACATCCTCGCAATCGGCGATCCGGTCCAGCGCATGCGCCAGCCGCAGGCGCAGGTGATAGCGGTACAGCGGCATGCCTTCGACCTGCTGGAAAGCCTGGGTGAGATAGACCGGCGAGCCGCCGATCTCCGCCGCGATCTCCGCCAGCGTCCAGCGTCGGGTGAGGTCGCTGGCCAGCAGCAGCTTGGCCCGGTCCACCAGCCGCTGGCGTGCGCGGGTGGCGCCGGGCGCGTGGGTGGTGCGCGGGCCGAGGCTGCGGCAGACCAGGGTCAGCGCCAGGCTCTCGGCCTCCAGCGGCTCGATGCTGCCGTGGCCCAGGCTGTGCCGCAGCAAGGCCACCAGCACCTGGGCGCGTTCGTCGATGCGCAGCGACTGGGCGTGGAATACCGGTTCGTCGCGACGCTGCAGCAGTTCCGCCGGCGCCAGCTCGCGCAGCAGCGGCTGCGAGATCGACAGCGACAGGCAGGCATCGCCGCCGCTCGCCGGATGGCTGACCTGGTAGTCCTGGGCCGCATTGAACAGCAGCACGTGGTTGGCATCGGCCACCGACTGCGTGCTGCCGACGTGGCGCAGGAACAGGCCGCGATACGGAAACACCAGGTGCGTCGCGGTCGCGCATTCCTCCGCGCTGCGATGACGGCACTCGCCGCGGCAGTGCACGTCGTGCGCCGCGACGAGCGGCGTTTGCAGCAGCGGCTGGACGGTGAACTCCGACATGGCGCGGGCCGGGGGAGACAGGTCTGCAGTCTAGCGCAGCCGTTGCAGGCCGCAGGCCGGCACGATGGCATCCCACGGAAAGCGCACGCCGGGGTCGAGCTTGCGGCGGACCTGCCGCGCGGGATCGTCGCTGGCCGGGATCATGTCGGTGTCCAGGTCTTCATGACCGGCGATCTGGTGCAGCTTGGGAAACTCGTCGCGCAGCTGCGCCAGCAGGGCGAGCAGGGCATCGACCTGCGCGACGGGATAGGGCTCGGTCATGACCTGGCGACGCGTGTCGAACCAGTCGGGGTAGCGGCCCGTGTTCACCAGCTCGATGCCGATGGAATTCGGATTGTGCCCGCGCACGTGATGGGCGATGCGGGTGCCTGGCACATAACGCAGGACCGTGCCGTCGCGGTCGATGTAGTAGTGGCCGCTGTTGCCGGTGCCGCTGGCGTGCAGCACGCGTTCGCCGTATTCGCGCGCCATGGCCAGGTCGGGCAGTTCGGTGCAGTGGATCACCACCAGCTCGACCGCCTCGGCCGGGCGCTCGGGCAGCAGGTCGACGTAGGGCAGCGGCAGGTGGCGGATGGTCAGGGGCATCGACCAAGTCTCGCACGCGGCGGGCGGGGCGGAAACGGCGCCTGTTACCATGCACGCCTTGCTTTCGGCGCCTTTCGTGGAGACCGCCATGCGCGGCCAGATCATTCTTTCGCACGGCTCGGACTCCGCGCCGGAGGCGACCAAGGTCAGCGCGCTGGCCGCGCAGGCCGAGGCGCTGGGCTGGCAAACGCAGCGGCCGGATTACCGCAGCGACGACGCGCGTGGCCATGCCGGCTCGGTGGCGCCGCGGATCGCGCGTCTGCGCGCCACCATCGAATCGCTGGAGGCGCCGCCGCTGCTGGTCGGCTCCAGCATGGGCGCCTTCGTCTCCGGGTTGGTCTCGCTGGACGTGCCGGTCGCCGGGCTGTTGCTGCTCGCCACGCCCAGCGAAATCCCGGGGTACGCGCGGGCGTTCGACCTGCGTCCCGGGGTGCCGACGATGCTGATCCACGGCTGGCGCGACGAGGTGTGCCCGCTGGCCGGCGTGCAGGCGTTCGCCGCGAAGCGCCGGCTGCCGCTGCTTGTGCTGGACGACGACCACCGGCTGGGTTCCAGCATGGACATGATCGCGACGCAATTCCGCAGCATGCTCGATCAACTGGCCGTCGCTGCATGAACCACTACTTCGCCACCTGCCCGAAAGGCATGGAATACCTGCTGCGTGACGAACTGGTCGCGCTCGGCGCGCTCGACGTGCGCGAGGCGCTGGCCGGCGCGCACTTTTCCGGCACCCTGGAAACCGCCTACCGCGCCTGCCTGTGGTCGCGCCTGGCCAGCCGCATCCTGCTGCCGCTGGCCGAGTTCGACGCGGCCGACGACGATGCGCTGTATCGCGGCGTGCAGGATATCGACTGGAGCCGTCACCTGGCCGCGCATGCCACCTTCGCGGTAGACGCCGGCACCGCGCTGAGCAAGCTCAACCACAGCCAGTTCATCGGCCTGCGCACCAAGGATGCGGTGGTCGACCAGTTCCGTCAGCGCGACGGCTCGCGCCCGGACATCGACACCGACGAGCCGGACATCCGCATCAATCTGCGCCTGCGTCGCGACCGCGCCACCGTGTCGCTTGATCTCGCAGGTTCACCGCTGCATCGCCGCGGCTGGCGCGAGGAACAGGGCGAGGCGCCACTGAAGGAAAACCTTGCCGCCGCCATGCTGCTGCGCGCGCGCTGGCCCGAGGTCTACGCAGCTGGCGGCGCGCTGCTCGATCCGATGTGCGGTTCCGGCACCTTGCTGATCGAAGGCGCGCTGATGGCCGCCGACGTGGCGCCCGGCCTGCGCCGCGAATACTTCGGCTTCCTCGGCTGGCAGCAGCACGACATCGCGCTGTGGCGCGGCCTGCTGGACGAGGCAAAGCAGCGCGCCGAGACCGGCCTGCGCGCGCTGCGTCCGTGCTTCTTCGGCAGCGACGCCGACCCGCGCATGGTGCAGACGGCCAAACGCAACGCGCAGGCGGCGGGCGCCATCCCCTGCTTGTCCAGGGTGACGAATCCCGCCCCGCCCGCCGACTGCGCGATGCGGTTGGCCGTCTTCGCCATGCGCGGGTCGGCGTCGCTGCCGACGATGCACGGACGTAGCGCGCCCACGCCGGGCTCGGCGCGCTGCTTTGCCTCGTCCAGCAGGCCGCGCCACATCGCGCTGTCTTGATGTCGCACGCGGAGCAAGCGGAAGATTTA
>NZ_MWIO01000018.1 GCF_004799035.1 Rhodanobacter lindaniclasticus | reverse complement strand
CGCCCATGGGCGGCCTTTTTCATGCGTCCCGCCTGACGCGGGAACCGGCACCGGCTTACTTGTTCTTGCCGTTGGTGGCGAGGCCGAGGATGGTCATGGCCTCCTGCTTCAACTTGTCCGCCTCGGCCGCATCCAGCACCTGCACGTCGCTGCCGACCTGATGCTGTTTCAGCACCAGCGTGCCGTCATCGCTCCAGCCGGCGCGGTCGATCGAGGTGGGCTTGCCGTCGCGGCTGGCCATGTGCTGCTGCACGATCGCCCAGGGCTTGCCGTCCCGGTAGGCATAGTCGGTGCTGGTGAAGCCGTCCTTGGTGTACTCGACCAGCTCGCGGATGAACTGGATCTGGCCGTCCTGACGGAACAGCTGCCAGCCGCGCGAGGCGTCCTTCTCCAGCTTGGTGCCGTGGCTGACCTTCATCGCGCCGAGTTGCTTCTGCTGGTCGGAGAACTCGGCCAGCAGCTTCTCGCCGGGCGTCTGTTCGGCCACCAGCTGGATCGACACGGCGTCGTTCTTGCTGCCCTTGGCCAGCACCGGCGCCTGGATCGGCATCACGTAGTGGCGATCGCCATCGGTAAGCACGGCCTGCACCACGTACAGGTCATTCGGCTTGACGTCCGCCGGGTTGAAGGTGAGCTTGAACGGCTGCGGGAACGTGCCGGCCGGCGAGGTCCTGGTGGCCAGCGGCGCGGAGCCGACGGCGCTGGACGAGACGTCGGTCAGGTTCAGCACCAGGGTGGCCTTGTCCGAGGGCTGCGGCGAACCTTCGCGCAGGGAAATGGTGCCGCTCACCTCGCTGGGGATCGAGACCGTGGCTGCACTTTCGGGAGACGCGGGCCCGCCGTTTGCGGCCTGCTCCGACGGCGAACCTTGGCAGCCGGCCAAGGCCAGCGCAGCAACCGATACCAGCGACAAAACCGTCTTGCGCATGCCAGAAACCTCTTCTACGTGAAATCGGCACGTGGTCGCTCGGGCCTTGTGGCGCCACGACTCTACGCGGGGGAGCCTGCAAGCATATCGCAAAAAAGCGGGCACGGAAAAGTCAATCCCCCGTTCGCTTACCATGCGCGTGCGCACGCTGGTCATGCACCGCTGCGCCGGTGCAGGGCGCGATGGGCGATGTCCCGCCGATGAAAGGCGCCCTCCCAGCGCAGCCGACCCACTGCGGCGTAGGCATGCTCGCGTGCGGCGGCAAGATCGCCGCCCAGCGCGCACACGGTCAGCACGCGCCCGCCGGAGGTCACCACGCGGCCCTGCCCGTCGCGGGCAGTGCCGCCGTGGAACACTTTCACGTCGCCATCGGCGATGTCGTCCAGGCCCGCGATCGCATCGCCCGTGCGCACGCGGCCGGGGTAACCGGCGGCGGCCATCACCACGCCGATGGCGGGGCGGCTGTCCCAGCGCGCACGGGTGTGTGCCAGATGGCCGTCCAGCGCTGCATCGATCAGCTCGACCAGGTCGGATTTCAGTCGCAGCATGATCGGCTGGGTTTCCGGATCGCCGAAACGCACGTTGAACTCGATCACCTTCGGCGCGCCGGACTTGTCGATCATCAGGCCGGCGTAGAGGAAGCCGATGAACGGCGCGCCTTCGGCCGCCATGCCGCGCAGGGTCGGTTCGATCACTTCCTTCAGGATGCGTTGCTCGACTTCCGGGGTGACCACCGGCGCCGGCGAATACGCACCCATGCCGCCGGTGTTGGGGCCGAGGTCGCCCTCGTCGCGGCGCTTGTGGTCCTGGCTGGAGGCCATCGGCAAGGCATGGCTGCCGTCGCTCATCACGATGTAGCTGGCTTCCTCGCCGTCGAGGAACTCCTCGATCACCACCCGCGCCGAGGCATCGCCGAAGCTGTGCGCACCGAGCATGTCGTGCAGCGCCAGTTCGGCATCGGCCAGGGTCAACGCCACCACCACGCCCTTGCCGGCCGCCAGGCCGTCGGCCTTGATCACGATCGGCGCGCCATGCTGACGCACGTAGGCCAGCGCGGGATTCAGTTCGGTGAACAACGCGTAGTGCGCCGTGGGAATGTTGTGCCGCTGCAGGAAATCCTTGGCGAACGCCTTGGAACCTTCCAGCTGCGCGGCGATCGCGCGCGGCCCGAAGATGCGCAGGCCGGCGGCGCGAAACTTGTCGACCACGCCGGCCACCAGCGGTACTTCGGGGCCGACCACGGTCAGCCCGACCTTCTCGCGCTTCGCCAATTGCAGCAGGCCATCGAGGTCGTTCATCGCGACCTCGGCATTGCGCACGCCCGGCTCGCGCGCGGTGCCGGCATTGCCCGGCGCCACGATCACCTCGTCGACCTGCACGGACTGTCCGAGTTTCCACGCCAGCGCGTGTTCGCGTCCGCCGCTGCCGATGACCAGAACCTTCATTGCCGCACTCCCGCTCGCCACTCGGCGCAGTCGCCCATTGTAGCGGCAGCAATCCGCTGCCCGGGCGTCAGGCCGGCGATTGCAGCAGCGCCAGCAGCGCCGCGCGCGGCAGCTTGCCGGTTTCGTTGCGCGGCAAGGCGGCCACCCGCTTCAGCGGGCGTGGCAGGAACAGCGGATCGATCGCGCGGCGCAACGCGTCGAGGATGGCGTGTTCGTCCAGCTCCGGCGCCACCACCAGCGCGACGATGCGGTGCACGCCGAGCGCGTCGCCGTCGCCGTGCTGGAACACCACGCCGTCGCGCACGCCGGGAATTGCCAGCAGGCGCCGTGTGAGGTCGGCCAGCGACGCGCGCTTGCCGGCGATCTCCAGCATGTCCGCATGCCGGCCGCTCAGCCGGAAACGGCGGCCGTCACGCGACAGGCTGACGATGTCGGCCAGGGTGACGGGCGCACCGAGCTGCGGCGCCTCGACCGCGGTGCCGTCGGGTTGCGGGTGCAGGATCACGTCGTCGTACAGCAGCCACTCCTCGTCCACGACGGGGCGGCGGCTGGCGAACACGCAGGTTTCGGTGGAGCCGAACACCTCCAGCAGCGGCGCATCGAAACGCTGTTCGGCGGCGCGCGCCAGTTCGACCGGCAACGGTGCGGTGGCCGACACCATTGCCGCGATCGCCGGCAGGGCGATGCCCGATTCGATCAGCGCGCGCAGATGCACCGGCGTGGTCACCAGCACGCGCGGCAGCGGCACCGCGGCCAATGCCGCGGCCACGTCGGCAGGGAAGAACGGGCGCGCGGTATGCACGCCCACATTGCCGAGCAGCGGCAGCAGCACCGACATCTCCATGCCGTACATGTGCTGCGGCGGCACCGTGGCGACCACTTCGAAACGCTCGCCGACGATGGCATGCAGCCGCGCCAGGTTGCCCGCGTTGCTGGCGTGGAAACTGCCCCAGGTCTTCGGGTTCGCGGCCGGCGTGCCGGTGGAACCGGAGGTGTAGCCGATCGCCACGACCTGGTCGGCGGGCAGCGACGGCCAGGGCGCGTCGACGCGCGCCGGCTGCTGCGCATCGAACGACGGTAGCTGCTGGTAGCCTGGCGGCGCCGGATCGAGCGGTTGATCGCCCAGCGCATGGCAGCCTGGGTGAGCTTTCATCACCTCGTCCACCGCCTGCGGCGCACGCGAGGACGGCAGCAGGTTGGTCTGGCCGCGCAACGCCACCGCGCAGAACGCGACCAGGAAGGCATAGCGGTCTTCGCACAGGTTCACCACGGCCGGTGCGTGCGGCAGTGACGCCGCCACCGCGCGAACCTCGGCAAGGAAATGCGCGGCACTGACTGCCTCGCCCTGTCGCCATGCCACCACCCGCGCCGGATCCGCGGCCGCCAGCAAGGGCAGCAGCGGTGAAAGCTCGCGTTGGCGCGGGTCGTGGACGGTAACCAAACGACTGTCTCCGTGGATTCTCAAATGACGTGCGGCAGCATCGCGCCGCCACGCAGACCGTGGCGTGAACGCAACGGCGAGGCCATGCAAGCCTGCATCGGCGTGCGCTCCCCCCGCACGTTCAGGCGCGGATGATAGCGCCCGACAGGGCGTCGCGAATCACCGTGGGGCTGGATTGGCCGCCCAGCGGGGCATCCAGCACGCCGTCCAGCGCATCGCCGAAATATTCGGCCACGGTTGCTGCATCGCGCGCCGGCGGCTGACCATGCGGGTTCGCGCTGGTCGACACCAGCGCCCCGCCGAATGCGCGGCACAGCGCGGCAGCCGGTTCGTGCGCGGTGATCCGCAGCGCGATCCCCGCATGCGCACCGGCCACCCAGGCAGGCACGGTGGCCGCGCGCGGAAAGATCCAGGTATGCGGGCCGGGCCAGCTGGCACGTACCTGCTGCAGGATCTCGTCAGGCACGGCGGCCAGATCGATGTAGCGCTCGACCTGGCCGAAGTCCGCCGCGATCAGCAGCACGCCCTGGTTTGCCGGACGCTGCTTGAGTGCGAACACGCGCTCGAACGCGGCGCGGTCGTGCGGGTCGCAACCGAGGCCGAACACGGCCTCGGTCGGATAGGCCAGCACGCCACCGCCGTGCAGCAACGCGGCGGCGGCATCCAGCTCGGCGAGGTCGAAGTGCTGCAGCACTCAGGCGCCGGCCTGGTCGGTCGCGGATTTCCCTGCGGCGCCCTTCTTCGTCGCTGCCTTCCTGGTCGCCGTCTTCTTCGCCGTGGATTTTTTCGCCGCGGTCTTCTTGGTGGCAGCCTTCTTCACGGCGGCCTTCTTCGCCGGCGCGACTTTCTTCGCGGCAGCCTTCTTCGTTGCCGTCTTCTTGCCGAAGCGCCCCTTCTTCACGGGAGCGGCGGCCAGCAGCTCCAGGCACTGCGCCTCGGTCAGCTCCTTCGGCTCCTGCTCCTTCGGGATGCGCGCATTCTTCTCGCCGTCGGTGATGTAGGCGCCGTAGCGGCCGTTGAGCACCTGCACGCCGTTGCCGAAATCGAGGATCACCCGGTTGGCCAGCATCTCCAGCTTGTCGGCCACCAGTTGCAGCGCCCGCGGCAGTTCGATCGTGTACGGATCGTCCTCGGGCTTGAGCGAGGCATAGGTGCTGCCCTGCTTCACGAACGGGCCGAACCGGCCGATGCCCACGCTCACCTCGTCGCCGTTTTCCGCCTGGCCCAGCTTGCGCGGCAGCTTGAACAGCTCCAGCGCCTCGGCCAGGCTGATGGTGTGCATGCTCTGGCCCGGGCGCAGCGAGGCGAACTGCAGCTTCTCGTCGCTGTCCTTGTCGCCGATCGCCGCGTACGGCCCGAACCGGCCCAGCCGCACGAATACCGGCTTGCCGGTCTTCGGGTCACTGCCCAGCTCGCGCGCGCCGGTAGCCTCGCTGCGGTCGACCGACTCGGCCTTCTCGTCCACCTGCTGCTTGAACGGCTGCCAGAAGCGCTGCATCAGCGGCACCCAGGCCTCCTCGCCGCGGCTGACCGCGTCCAGCTCATCCTCGAGCTTGGCGGTGAAGTCGTAGTCGACGTAACGGGTGAAATGCTGGGTGAGGAACTTGCTGACCGCGCGGCCCACGTCGGTGGGCTTGAAGCGGCGGTTGTCGAGGAACACGTACTCGCGGTTCTGCAGCACCTGGATGATGCTGGCGTAGGTCGACGGCCGGCCGATGCCGTACTCCTCCAGCGCCTTGACCAGGCTCGCCTCGGAGTAGCGCGGCGGCGGTTCGGTGAAGTGCTGGTCGGCGACGATCTCGTGCAGCGGTACCGCCTCGCCCTTCGCCAGCCGCGGCAGGCGACGGCCTTCGTCGTCGTCCTCTGCGGTTTTCTGGTCCCGGCCTTCCTCGTACACGGCGAGGAAGCCGGGATCGATCACGGTGGTGCCGCTGGCGCGGAACGAGGCGTCGCCGCCGGGAGCGTGCGGCAGCGCGAACTCCACCGTGACGGTGTTCAGCGTGGCGTGGATCATCTGGCAGGCCACCGTGCGCTTCCAGATCAGCTCGTACAGCTTGCGCTGGTCGTCGTTGAGGAAGGCGGCTACCGATTTCGGCGTGCGCATCGCCGAGGTCGGGCGGATCGCCTCATGTGCTTCCTGCGCGTTCTTCGACTTGGTCTTGTACACCTGCGCCGCGTCCGGCAGCGCCTGGCCACCGAAGTCGCGCGCGATCAGCTGGCGCAACTCGGCCATGGCGTCCTCACCGAGCATGGTCGAGTCGGTACGCATGTAGGTGATCAGGCCGACGTTGCCCTCGTCGCCCAGGGCCACGCCTTCGTACAGGCCCTGCGCCACCTTCATCGTGCGGCTGGTGGTGAAGCCGAGCTTGCGCGCGGCCTCCTGCTGCAGGGTGGAGGTGGTGAACGGCGCGGCCGGGCGGCGCTTGCGCTCCTTCGAGGTGACGTCGCTGACAGTGAGCTGGCCGCGTGCAGCCTGTTTCAGCGCCGCACGCGCGGCTTGCGCATCGGCTTCGTTGGTGAGGTCGAACTGCTCGAACTTCTTGCCGTTGAGACGCGACAGCCGCGCGCTGAAGTCGCCGTCGGCGTGCTTGAGCTGGGCCTCGACGGTCCAGTACTCGCGCGCCTTGAACGCCTCGATCTCTTCCTCGCGCTCGACGATCATGCGCAGCGCCGGCGACTGCACCCGGCCGGCGGACAGCCCGCGCTGCACCTTGCGCCACAGCACCGGCGAGAGGTTGAAGCCGACCAGGTAGTCCAGCGCGCGGCGCGCCTGCTGCGCATCGACCAGGTCGTGCGACAGCTGCCGCGGCGCGGCTACCGCGGCCTTGATCGCCTTCGGCGTGATCTCGGAAAACACCACCCGATGCAGTTGCTTGCCCTTGGTCAGGCCGCGCTCGCCCAGGATCTCGCTGATGTGCCAGCTGATCGCCTCGCCTTCGCGATCCAAGTCGGTCGCGAGGTAGATGTCGTCGGCCAGCTTGGCCGCCTTGGCGATCGCGTCGACGTGCTTCTGGTTGCGCTCGATCACCTCGTAGGCCATCGCGAAACCGTGCTCGGTGTCGACCGCGCCCTCCTTCGGCTTGAGGTCGCGCACGTGGCCGTAGGAGGCGAGGACCTGGAAGTCCTTGCCGAGGTATTTGTTGATCGTCTTGGCCTTGGCCGGCGACTCGACGATGAGCAGGTTTTTTGCCATGAAACGGGATATCCGAAAGTGAACCACCGGCGCTTCCGTGCCGGGCATATATATAGTTGAAACCACGTCGCAGCTTGGGCTGTCAAGCCTGCAGGGGCAAGGGCATGGCCTGGTAGGCATTCCCCGGGCGACGCTCGATGCGCCCGTCCAGCTCGAGCATCAGCAGCATCGAGGACAGCGTTCCGGTCGACAGTCCGGTGCGCTGCACAAGTTCTTCCATTGTCGCCGGTTCGTGGCCAAGTGCGGACAACAATCGCCGATAATCGGGATCCGCCACGGTCGTCATGACGGCTTCTCCAGCCCCTTCTTCACTCAGCCGCGCGGCCAGTTCCAGGCCCAGCGAACGGGCCGCGGGAGCCAGCAATTCGACGATTTCCGAAGCGTGTTCCACCAGCCGTGCGCCGTCGCGGATCAGCCGGTGGCAGCCGCTGGCCAGCGGATTGTGGATCGATCCGGGCAGCGCGAACACCTCGCGACCCTGCTCGGCGGCCAACCGCGCGGTGATCAGCGAGCCCGAGCGCAGCCCCGCCTCGATCACCAGCACGCCCAGTGCCAGCCCGGAGATGATCCGGTTGCGGCGGGGGAAATGGTCGGGCCGCGCTGCCGTGCCGGGCGGGAACTCGCTGACCAGCGCGCCGTGTTCGGCCAGGCGTCGGGCCAGCGCGTGATGCTTGCGCGGATAGACCCGGTCGGGCCCGGTGCCGATCACCGCCAGCGCCTTCGCGCCGGCATCCAGCGCGGCGGCGTGTGCCGCGCCGTCGATGCCGTCGGCCATGCCGCTGGTGATCGTGAAACCCGCCCCGGCGAGCGTGCGGGCGAACGCGCGCGCGTGGGCCATGCCGCTGGCACTGGCCGCACGCGCACCGACGATGGCCACCTGCGGATGCAGCAGCAGGCTCGGGTCGCCGGCCACGAACAGCACCGCCGGCGGCTGCGGGATGTGTTCCAGCTGCGGCGGGAAATCCGCATCCGTGCAACGCAGCAGCCGATGGCCGGGCTCGGCCAGCCACGCCAGGTCTTGCGCCAGGCGCGCCTCGTCCGGGCGCGCCAGCCAGGCCCGCGCGGCAGGGTCGAACGTGGCGCCGTCCCGATGCAACTGCGCCAGCGCGGCATGGATGTCGCCGCCGCTGCGATCCAGCCACTGGCGCAGGCCGCCGGGGCCGAGTCCGGGCGTGCGCAGCGCGGTCAGCCAGGCGCGGAGTTCATCGTCGTCAGCAGGGAGCGGGTCATGCATGCCCGGGAGTGTACGCAGCGACCGCAGACGAAGACGGCGCGGTGGTGGCCGCGCCGTCGTGTAGGCAGATGCCGCTGTCGTGGCCGCTATTCGGGCTTGGTCAGCCGGCCGCCGGCGTGCACCGGGCGCAGGCTGTCCATCACCAGGCCATAGCTGACCCGGTCGAAGGTGCGGAACACCATCACGTGGCCGACATACTCGTCCGGCAGCGTCACCCGTTCGCCCACGCTGCGGTTCGCGCTGTTGCTGGCGACGTCGTCGTGGATGGTTTCGCCCGGTTCGAAGATGGAGAACGTGGTGCCGTTGTCGACGCCGTCGCGGGCGCCGACCGAGAGCAGCACCACCTGGCGCGAGCCCGCCGCGCGCAGGGCGTCGGCGAAACCGATCACCTTGGCGTCGGCCGGCAGCGACTTCGGCGCATGCGGGTAGTAGTACGCGTCGTACGGGCTGTCGTCGATCGGCAGGATGCGGTCGCCGCTGCGGATCTCGCGGGTGGAGTCGAGCAGCAGCATGGTCGCCGGATCGCCGGTACGCAGGGTCTCGGCGGTGCCGATCACCGTCACCTCGACGCCGAGGTCGTCGCCCTTGCCGTAGTGGCCGTCATTGCGCGAATCCTCGCGCCACGGCGCGTTGACCATCGCCGCATTGCTGTCCAGGCCATGCGCCACCAGGTCGGCATCTGCCGGATCGTTCTGGTCGAAGCCGCGGAACACGTGGCTGGGCCGCACGATCGCCCAGCGCTGGCCCGGCTCGCCCTGCAGGCCGCGCACGTAGAGGTTCTGGCCGACGGCGCCGCGCAAGCGGTTCTCTTCCAGGCCGACCACGTAGGGCGCGGAACTGACGGCGTTGGAATCCATCACCCGCATGTCTTTCAGGAACATCTTCAGCTGGCTGAGCGGGATCGCCGGCACCGCCTCGCTTTCGCGACGCACGCCCGGCTCCAGCCGCAGGCTCGGGCCATTGATGAAGGACAGGTTGAGCACGTCGCCCGGATAGATCAGGTGGGGATTGCGCACCTGCGGGTTGGCCTGCCAGATCTCCGGCCACAACCACGGCTTGGCCAGGAATTTGGCGGAGATGTCCCACAACGTGTCGCCACGGCGAACGGTGTAGCTGTCGGGGTGATTGGCACGCAATTGCGCGCCCGCGGCATAGACGGTCAGGGTGACCAGCATGCCGGCCAGCAACACGATTGTCTTTCTGATCATTGGCGGGAATCCCCCTTCCCCAGATGCTCGGTCGAGTGTAACCGAATGGTTAACCCGCGCAACTGGCGCGGGTTGGCAAAAATCGTCTGCGCTCGCGTGCTTGCCGACGTACAATGATGCACATTCTAGTTCGCGTCGGGGTGGGGTTTTTACCAATTCGCCCGCACTTTCGACGCCGAGGTGAAGCGATGTCCATACTTTCCATTCTGGAGTTCCCCGACCCGCGCCTGCGCACCCGCGCCGCGCCGGTCACCGCGTTCGACGCCAAGCTGAAGCAGTTCGTCGCCGACATGTTCGAGACCATGTACGCGGCCAACGGCGTCGGCCTGGCCGCCACCCAGGTCAACGTGCACCAGCGGGTGCTGGTGGCCGACATGAGCGAGGGGCGCAACCAGCCGCTGGCGCTGATCAATGCCCAGCTGCTGGAAAAGGACGGCTCGCAGGTCTACCAGGAGGGCTGCCTGTCGTTTCCGGGGCTGTACGCCGACGTCACTCGCGCGCTGAAGGTGAAGGTCAAGGCGCAGGACGTGGACGGCAAGGACATCGTGGTGGAGGCCGAGGGCCCGCTGGCCGTATGCATCCAGCACGAGATGGATCACCTGGACGGCAAGGTCTTCGTCGATTATCTGTCGCCGCTCAAGCGCAGCCTGCTGCTGAAGCGGCTGGACAAGCAGCGCAAGCAGGCGGCGAGTGCTTGAGTAGCGCCGGCCTGCGGCTGGCCTTTGCCGGCACCCCCGAGTTCTCCGTGCCTTGTTTCGAGGCCTGCCGCGCCAGCGGCGCCGAGCTGGTGGCCGTCTATACCCAGCCCGACCGCCCGGCCGGTCGCGGCCGCAAGCTGGCGCCCAGTCCGGTCAAACAGGCCGCGCTGGCCACCGGGGTGGCGGTCGAGCAGCCCGAGTCGCTGAAATCCGCCGAGGCGCAGCAGCGGCTCGCCGACTACCGTCCCGACCTGCTGGTGGTGGTCGCCTACGGCCTGATCCTGCCGCGCAAGGTGCTGGCAATCCCCCGCCTGGGCTGCTGGAACGTGCACGCGAGCATGCTGCCGCGCTGGCGCGGTGCCGCACCGATCCAGCGCGCGATCCTCGCCGGCGACGCCGAGAGCGGCGTCGACCTGATGCAGATGGAAGCCGGCCTCGATACCGGCCCGGTGTTGTTGAGCCGGCGCACCCCGATCCACCGTGACGACACCGGCGGCTCGCTGCACGACCGCCTTGCCGCCCTGGGTGCCCAGGTGCTGGCCGAGGGCCTGCGCCGCACACTGGCCGGCGAGGTGCTGGTGGCCACGCCGCAACCGGCCGATGGGGTGACCTACGCGCACAAGCTGGAGAAGGCCGAGGCGAAGCTCGACTTCCGCCGTCCGGCCATCGAGCTGGAACGCCAAGTGCGCGCATTCGACCCGTGGCCGGTGGCCGAGGCGGAGATCGCCGGCGAATCGCTGCGGATCTGGGCCGCCCGAGCGATCGAGGCGGACCACCACGCCGCTCCGGGCAGCGTACTGGCGAGCGGGCGTGAAGGCATCGACATCGCCTGCGGCAACGGCGCGCTGCGCATCACCGCGGTACAGCGTGCCGGCGGCAAACGCATCGGCGCGGCGGACTATCTCAACGCCCGCCCCGACCTGCGCCAGCGCCCGTGAAAACCGACACCCGCGCCCTCGCCGCCAGGGGTCTGGCCGAGATCGCCCTGCGCGGCGCCTCGCTGCGCGAGGTGATGGAACGCAGCGCCCCGAAGCTGACCGACCCACGCGACCGCGCGCTGCTGATGGCCCTGCTCAGTGAAGGCGCGCGCTGGTGGCTGCGCTTCGACCCGGCCATCGACGGGCTGCTGGAGAAACCGCTGCGCCACAAGGACCCGGCGGTGCACGCACTGCTGGTGCTGGGGCTGGTGCAGCTGGAGATCCTCGAACTGCAGGATTACGCCGCGGTGGCCGCCACCGTGGAGGCAGTGCGTGCGCTGAAACGCCCGCAGCTCGCCGGCCTGGTCAACGCCGTGCTGCGCCGCTGGCAGCGCGAGCGAACCGCGCGGCTGGCCGCGCTCGACGCCAACCCCGCCACGCGCCACGCCCATCCCGCCTGGCTGGCCGCGGTGCTCGAACGCGACTGGCCGCAACAGGCCGCCGCGGTGATGGCGGCCGACAACGGCGAGCCGCCGCTGATGCTGCGGGTCAATCGCCGGCGCTGCCAGCGCGAAACGCTGATCGGCCAACTGCAGGCCGCCGGCCACGCGGCCACCGCCCACCCGTGGCTGGCCGACGCGCTGGTGCTGCCGCACAGCACCGACGTCACCCGGCTGCCCGGCTTCGACGCCGGACACTTCGCGGTGCAGGACGGCGCCGCCCAGGTCGCCGCCGACCTCGCCGACCTGCGCGACGGCCTGCGCGTGCTGGACGCCTGCGCCGCGCCCGGCGGCAAGGCCTGCCATCTGCTGGAGCGCGCCGACATCGACCTCACCGCGCTGGAGTTCGAGCCCGCGCGCGCCGAACGCATCCGGCAGAACCTGATGCGCCTGCGACTGGACGCGAAGATCGTGGTCGGCGACGCCGGCATGCCCGCGCGCTGGTGGAAGGGCCAGCGGTTCGACCGCATCCTGATCGACGCGCCCTGCTCGGCCAGCGGCGTGCTGCGCCGCCGGCCGGACGTGCGCCTGCATCGGCGCGAGAGCGACATCGCCGCAATGGGCGCGCAGCAGCGGCGCATCCTCGCCGCGCTGTGGCCGTTGCTGGCGCCGGGCGGGAGACTGGTCTACATCACCTGCTCGGTGCTGCGCGCGGAGAACGAGGCGGTGGTCGGCGCGTGGCTGGGGCAGCAGGAGGACGCACAAGCGATACCGATCAGCCTGCCGGTCGGCCAGGCCGCCGCGACGGGCTGGCAGATCCTGCCCGGCGACGGCGATCTGGACGGCATGTATTACGCCGTGTTGCGCAAGCGCGGCTGAGCACACCTGCGGCAAGGGCGGGGCTGTGCGGGATCGTGCCGGCCGTTTATGCTTGCCGTCCCTGTCCCCGCAGCGGAACTCCCTCCATCGTGAATCCCCCGGTGCCCTTGTCCCGCGCCCGTCCGCTGTGGTTGCGCGACGCCCGTTGGGAGCTGGTCGTGTTCGGCGCGTTCGCGCTGCTGGTGCTGGCCGCCGGGCTGGGGTTGCGCGATCCGTGGCCTTCGGACGAACCGCGCTTCGCGCTGGTCGCGCAGTGGATGGTCGAGCACGGCCAGTGGCTGTTCCCGCATCGTGGCCACGAGCTGTACCCGGACAAGCCACCGGTGTTCATGTGGCTGCAGGCGCTCAGCTACTACCTCACCCACAACTGGCGCATTGCCTTCCTGCTGCCCTCGCTGCTCGCCGCACTGGGCGCGCTGGCGCTGGTCTACGACCTGGCACGCCGGCTGTGGAACCACCGCAGCGCGCTGCTGGCCGCGGCCACGCTGCTGGTCACCATCCACTTCACCTACCAGATGCGCAACGCGCAGATCGACCCGCTGCTGCTGGGCTGGATGACGCTGGCCAACTACGGCCTGCTGCGCCATCTGCTGCTGGGGCCATGCTGGCGCTGGTTCGCGATCGGCTGCTTCTTCGCCGGCGTGGGCGTGGCGACCAAGGGCGTGGGTGTGCTGGCGCTGCTGATGCTGGTGCCGTACCTGGTCGCGCGTCGCGGCCACTGGCGGCAGCTCGCCCTGCCCACCGGCGGCTGGCGCTGGGCCGGCGGCCTGGCGCTGTTCTTCGTGGCGATCCTCGGCTGGCTGCTGCCGATGCTGCTGGTCGCCCGTGCCGACGGCGACCCGCAGCACGCCGAGTACGTGCAGAACATCCTGTTCGGGCAGACCGTGCACCGCTACGCCACGCCCACCGGGCACATCCATTCGCCGTTCTACTTCCTCGGCATCATCGTGGTCGACTGGCTGCCGCTGTCGCTGCTGCTGCCGTGGGCGTTGCCGGCGTGGTGGCGCCGGCTGAAGCGGCGCGACGCGCGTTTCCTGCTGCCGCTGGGCTGGGCCGCGCTGGTGCTGTTGTTCTTCTCGATCAGCCCCGGCAAGCGCGACGTCTACATCCTGCCGGCGCTGCCGATGGTGGCGCTGGCGCTGGCGCCGCTGCTGCCAGGGCTGCTGCGTCGACGCGGCGTGCGCGTCGCGGTGTTCGCGCTGACCGTGCTGCTGGCCGGCACGCTGGCCGCCGCCTCGGCGCTGGCGATCCATCGCCACCCGGCCTGGGCGCTGAAGATCGAACAGAGCCTGGACCCGCGGATCTGGTGGATGCTGCTGGCCACCGGCGTGGCCGGCCTCGCCATCGCCGCGCTGACGCGGGTGCGCCGCGCGCCGCTGGGCTGGCTGCTGTTCGCCGGCGTGCTGTGGAGCGTGTATGGGGTATGGGGCTATCCGCTACTCAACGGCGACCGCTCGGCGCGCGACGTGATGGTCGAGGCGCGCGCCATCGCCGGCCCGCAGGCCACCATCGGCCTGCTCGCATGGAAGGAACAGAACCTGCTGATGGCGCAGGGCCCGGTGGCCGAGTTCGGTTTTCTCAGGCCATGGCCGCAGCAATACGCCGAGGCGGTCGCCTGGCTGCAAGCCGATCCGGCGCAACGCTGGGTGTTCAGCCTGGACGAGGCGATGGGCGCCTGCGTGGATCGCGCGCGCGCCGTCCACGTCGGCCACGCCAACCGGCGCGATTGGTGGATGTTCAGGCACGACGCGGTAATACCCGGGTGCATCCCCCGTACCGCAGGCGACGACGACGAATGACCCGCCCCACCGCCTCTCCACGCCGCGCAGCTCGTCGCGCGGCGCTCTCCGCGAGCGTGACGCGCGCATGACCGACACTCGCCTCGCGCAGGCGTTCGCGCGCCCCGGGCCGGCGTGGGCCGTGTCGCTCCTGCTCGCCCTGATGCCGCTGTCGTTCTCGATCGACTGGGGGATCAAGGCCCTGCCGTCGGCGCTGCTGTTCCTGCTGGGGTTGGCGCTGATGGCAAGCACCGCCTCGATCCGGCGCAGCTATCGCGCAGCGTGGCCGGTGGTGGCGGTGGCGCTGGTGATGATCGGCTTCGTGATCTTCAACGTGCTGCTGCACGGCCTGGGCTGGCGGCCGCTGGATCGGCCGGCGCACATCCTGCTGTTCCTGGTCGTGGCGGCGTGCTTCAGCCTGCCGTTGCGGATGCGGGTGGTGTGGATCGGTTTCAGCCTCGGCGCCATCGTGCTGGGCGCGGCCGCCGTGGTGCAGGCCTACGCGCTCGGCATCGACCGTCCGCACGGCCTCAACGGCGGCCCGTCGGCCTCGATCGAACTGGCCACGGTGTTGCTGGGCCTGTCGACGATGGCGCTGGTGCAATTCCTGGCGCACGGCACGCCGCGTCGGGAACGTTGGCTGCATCTGTTGGCGATGGGTTGCGCCATGTACGGCGCGCTGCTGACCCAGAGCCGCGGCCCGCTGCTGGCGTTTGCGCCGGTCTTCCTGCTGCTGGTGCTGCTGCACGGACGACGCTGTGGACACTGGCGCTCCAGTCTGCTGCTGGTTGGCGCCGTGTTCGTGGTGGCCGGGACCGTCACCTTCGGCATGCGCGGCGAGATGGTGGAGCGGTTCCAGGCCATCGCGCCGGAGGTCACCCGCTTCGACCACCGCCTGGCCACCCATGGCGCGGTGATCGAGCGGCTGGAGATGTGGCGCACCGCGGCGCGCGCCTTCGGCGAACACCCGCTGGTGGGCATCGGCGTGGGCCAGTTCGACGCGTATACGCGCAAGGAGATCGCCGCCGGCCGCAGCCATGCCGCGATCGAGCGCTACAACCAGCCGCACAACGAGTATCTGGAAGCGGCCGCCACCGGCGGTGTGCCGGGTCTGCTGGCGCTGCTGGCAGTGTTCCTGGTGCCGCTGTACTACTTCGGCCGGCGCGTGCTGGATGCGGACGACGAGGTGGCGCTGCCGGCTGCCGTCGGCGCGGGCGTGATCGTCTTGTACATGCTGTGCGCGCTCACCGACGCGGTGTTCTACCGGGTGATGACGCAATCGTTCTATTTCTTCACGGTGTTGGGGCTGGCGCTGCGGCTCGCCTGGCTGCGCCACGCCGAGACGCGCCGGGCGTCCGCGGCCTGATCGGCGCGGACGATCTCCTCACGCGGTGGCGGCAGCCGGTGGCGCGGCCACGCGACCCACCGGCACCGGCGGTCGCAACGGCGTCGGTGCAGTGACCGCGCGCAGGTCCACCGGCGCGACGGCGAACTCGTCGCGGTATTGCTCGACGCCTCGTTCGCAGCGAACGAGGTTGCGCTGCCGGGTGTCGGCCAGGATGCGGTCGTTGGGGTTGTCCACCAGATGCTTGCGGGTGGGGTGGTAGAGATGCACCGCCAGCGCACCCAGGCGCAGGTCGCGGCGCAGCAGGCCGGCGTGGAAGGCGCGCACGGCCAGCTCGGTGTCCTCGCGGCCCCAGCCGGTCATCGCCTCGTTGAAACCGTTGAGGCGCAGCAGGTCGTCGCGCCAGAAACCCATGTTGCAACTCTTGATGCCGCGCTGGCGCATGCTCGGACGGGCGAACAGGTGGGCCAGCAGCGGGAGGCGCACGGTGTGGCGGCGACGGTCGATGCCGCGGCGGAAGAAATCCGGAAAGGTCGGCCTGCAGCCCAGCATCTCTTTTACCGAGCTGGCATCGGTGAGCACGCGCGAACCCTGGGTGAAGCAGCCATGCCGGGCGAAGCGGCGGTGATCGGCGATGAAATGCCGCTCCACCACCATGTCGCCATCGAGCAGGATGAGATAGTCGCCCTGCGCGGCGGCGATCGCGCGGTTGCGCGCGCGGCTCATGCGCGCGCCGTCGTCGGGCTGCCACAGGTGCACCAGCCGCACCGGAAAGTCGCGCGCCAGGCGCAGCAGCAACTCGCGCGTGGCCGGCTTCGAGCCGTCGTCCGTGACGATCACCTCATGCGGCAGTTCGGTCTGCCTGGCCAGCGCGCGCAGCACCAGCTCCAGGGCCTCGGGCCAGTTGTATGTGATCACGGCGACGCTGATGCGCATGGCTGTCCCCCGACCGGCGGTTCACGAAGATGGGCAATGAGTGCGACCTCCGGCCGCTGGCAGACACTCGCGTTCCGCCACTTTCCGCCGGGTGATCCACGCCCGATGTCTGACCCTTGGGCGATCTCCTGACGCTAGCTGGTGGGTACTTCGGTACCCGATTGCCGTCCGACGGCAACCTACTGAAAACGCTGGCGCGCCCGGAATCCCTCCACTCGCCTGCCAGCCACAGTTCACTCCGCATTCACATCATAACCCAGCCTCGGGCGGATGGCATGATTCGGCTAGAATCCCCGCCATGCCCGCGTTTCCCCTGACCCTCGCCGTGATCACCCGCAACGAGGCGGCCCACATCGCGCGCTGCCTGGACAGCGTGCCGTTCGCCGCCGAGAAGCTGGTGGTGGACTGCGGCAGCGACGACGACACGGTGGCGATCGCGCAGGCGCATGGTGCGCGCGTCGTCCACCAGGACTGGCTCGGTTTCGGGCCGCAGCGCAATTTCGCCGCCGGCCAGTGCGCGCACGACTGGATCCTGGTGCTGGACGCCGACGAGTACCTCGGCCGCGACCTCGCCGAGGAACTGCAGCGACGCCTGCCCGCGCTGATGGCCGGCGACGCCGCCGCGGCATACCTGCGCCGCAGCACGGTCTACATGGGCGCGCCGATGCGCTGGTACCGGCCATCGACGGGCGAGCGCATGGCCCGCCTGTACCACCGCGGTCGCGCACGCTGGAGCGATGCGCGCGTGCACGAATCGCTGCAGTTCGACGGCCCCGCACCCACCCTGCGCGGCAGCTTCCTGCACACCAACAACCCGACCCTGGTGCACAAGCAGCTCAAGGTGCTGCAGTACGCCGAACTGAAATGCCGGGACTGGCTGGACCACGGCAAGCCGGCACGGATGTGGCAGGCGCCGTTCGTCTACGCGCTGGCCTTTCTCAAGGATTACCTGTTCCGGCTGGCCTGCCTGGACGGCTGGCGCGGCTTCGTGATCGCGCAGACCGCTGCCAGCTACGCGCTGTACAAGCGCATGCGTTATTACGAGATGACGCGCAACCCGGCATCCGTCGAACAGGCCGCCAATGCGCTGCGCGCGCAGGGCGCGAGCATCGAATGAACAACCCGAAGCGCTATCTGATGTACGGCTCCGAGCGCTACGCGCTGGCTATCCTGCGCCCGCTGCAGGAGGCGGTGCGCGCCCGCGGCGGCGAGGCGGCGTGGTTTTTCGACGGCCCCGGCGCCGAGGACCTGGTCGAGGGCGAGCGCCTGCTCGACGTGGCCGGTGTGCGCGCGTGGAAGCCCGATGCCGTGCTGACCCCGGGCAACCACCTGCCGCACTTCTTCCCCGGCGTGAAGGTCGAGGTGTTCCACGGCTTCGACGCCGGCAAGCCGCGCCACATCTACATCCGCGGTTTCTTCGACCTGTACTGCACCACCGGCCCGCGCGACACCACGCAGTTCCAGGCGCTGGCCGACCAGCTTGGCCACTTTGCGGTGACCGAGACCGGCTGGCCCAAGCTCGACCCGTTCATGCGCGAGATCGCCGGCCCGCTGCCGCCGGTGCGCCGGCCGCCGGTGATCCTCTACCACTCGACCTTTTCGCCGTCGTGGAGCGCCGCCGAGACGTTGTACGAGGAAGTGAAGCGGCTGTCCCGCGACGGTCGCTGGCACTGGATCGTCACCTTCCACCCGAAGATGAACCCGGAGACCACGGCGAAGTTCAAGGCACTGCAGAACGAGTACCTCACCTTCGCCGAGAACGACAACATCCTCGAACTGTTCCCGCAGGTCGACATGATGTGTTCGGACACCTCCTCGGCGCTCAACGAATTCCTGCTCACCGGCAAGCCGGTGGTCACCTTCAGGAACCGCCGGCCCGGGCCGCAGCTGATCGACATCGACGACGCGAAGGATTTCGAGCCGGCGATCGAGCGCGCGCTGGCGCGGCCGGCGGAACTGATGCAGGCGATCGCCGACTACGGCAACGCGATCCACCCGCACCGCGACGGCCACTCCAGCGAGCGCGTGCTCGATGCGATCGATGCCTTCCTCGCCCGCGGCGGTCGCAACCGCCGGCGCAAGCCTCTCAACCTGTGGCGCAAGCTGAAACTGCGTCGCCGCATCGGCTACTGGGGCCCGGCCTAGACGCGGTCGCAGGCTAGAATCCCCCCTCTCCCACCGCGAGTGCACCCCGTGTCGCCCAGCTCCTTCAGCCGTTCCGAACACCTGCGCGCAGCCTGGCCGTGGCTGCCGCTGTGGATGCTGGTGGCGCTGCTGGCGATCTTCGCGCACGGCCCGATGCCGCTGTATTCCACCCGCACGCTGGCGGTGGCGTGGGACATGTTCAGTCATGGTCACTGGCTGGTGCCGCACATCAACGGCCAGCCGTACAGCGAGAAGGCGCCGCTGCTGTTCTGGCTGATCGAGGCCGGCTGGTTCGTGTTCGGCGTCAACGACGTGTGGCCACGGGTGCTGGAGGTGCTGTTCGGCGGCGCGCAGCTGGTACTGGTCTCGCTGCTGGCGCGGCGGCTGTTTCCGCAGCGGCCGTGGATGGCCAAGGCCGCGCCGTGGATGCTGCTGGCGTTTGGCTATGCGTTCCTGTTCGCCTTGCAGATCATGTACGACGTGCTGCTGGCGGTCTGGGTGCTGGCCGCGCTGCTGTGCCTGACGCCGAAGCCGCGACGCGGCGAACCGCGCTGGCTGCTGTTCGGCGTCTGCGTGGGACTGGGCCTGCTGACCAAGGGCCCGGTGATGCTGCTGCACGTCGCCTTCCCGTGGCTGCTCGGGCCGTTGTGGAGCGAGTGGGCGCGCGAACATCGTGCGCGCTGGTACGGCGCCGGCGCGCTGTCCCTGCTGCTCGGCGGCGCGATGCTGCTGGCGTGGGCCTTGCCGGCCGGCCTGGCCGGCGGCGATGCCTATCGCGAACGGCTGTTCTTCACCCAGACTGCCGGCCGCGTGGTCGACAAGCTGTCCGAAGGCAAGGACCTGCAGAACCACGCCGAGCCGTTCTGGTTCTACCTGTTGTGGCTGCCGGTGCTGCTGTTCCCGTTCAGCGGCTGGCCGCGGGCGTGGGTGGCCGTGGCCGGGCTGCGCCGGCCGCTGGAATCGGGCCTGCGCTTCGCGCTGTGCTGGCTGGTTCCCGCGTTCGTGGTGTTCTCGCTGATCAGCGGCAAGCAGCTGTACTACCCGCTGCCGGAGCTGGCCGGCGTGGCCCTGCTGATGGCCGGCGCGATTGCCGTGCTGCGCGATCGCCGCCCCACCCTGGCGAACCATTACGCGCTCGGCACCTGGCCGCTGGGTGTGGCCGGCATCGTCTTCGCGCTGCTGCTGTTTGCGCTGCCCATGCTGGTGGAGCACACCGTCGTGCAGGGCGACTGGGCGCACACGGTCGCGCCGTACAGCCGCTACTTCAGCGTGATCTTCCTGCTGCTCGGCGTCCTGCTGCTGATGCGCGGTCGCGGCGAGCTGCGCCGGCTGGCGGTGGCCGGATTGATCGGCGTGTTCGCACTGAATGCGTTGTTCACGCTGACCCTGTGGCCGCGCTGGGACCTGCGCCCCTCGGCCGAACTGCTGGGCCGCGCCGAACAGGCCGGCCACCCGCTGGCCTTCATGGGCAGCTACGCCGGCGAGTTCCATTTCGCCGGCCGGCTGACCCGGCCGATCACCGAGCTGTACGGCGACCGGGCGCTGGCCGATTACGCGCGCGCGCATCCCGATGCGCTGGTGGTCGACCGGCCGGAGCAGCTCAGCCCTGCGGATCTGCGCTACGCCTTGCTGGCGCAGCCGTTCCGCTCCTCCTGGGTGGTGATCTGGACAGCCAGTTCGCTGGCCGACCTGCGTGCCGGCCACACGCCGCCCGAACCGGCGCAGCCAACCCAGCTCTATCCGGCCGACGACCGCCGCTACCGCCTGCCGTGAGCGCCCTGCTCGACAACCTGCGCCGGCAATGCGACGGCCCGCGCGATGGCGCGCTGCTGCGCTACTCGCTGGGCAGCGCCCTGCTCGACGCGGGCGACGCTGCCGGGGCGGTGGCGGCCTTCGAGCGCGCGCTGGAATTCGACCCGACCTATTCGGCCGCGTGGAAGCTGCTGGGCAAGGCGCGACTCGCCGCCGGCACGCCCGCTTCGGCTGCCGAGGCCTGGCGTCGCGGCATCGCCGCCGCTGGCGCACGCGGCGACAAGCAGGCCGAAAAGGAAATGACCGTGTTCCTGCGCCGGCTGGAGCAATCGTCCGCGCCGGACGCCGCCGCTCAGTCCTGACGACCCTCGTCGTCGTACGGGCTGACCAGGCCCACCGCCGACCAGCGCTTGTACTGCCACTGGTACTGCGCAAACGCCAGCTCGACACAATCCTGCACGCCGCGGTTGAGCGCCGTGCAGGCGACCTGCGGGTCGGCGTCGGCGATGCCGGGCGGTGCCTCGCGCAGGTGGATGCGATAACCCGCGCCGGCGGGCAGGCGTTCGGCGAAGGCGAACAGCACCGTGGCGCCGGTGCGTGCGGCCAGCCGCGGCAGCAGCACCATGGTCAGCGCGTCGCGGCCGAAGAACGGCGCCAGCCGCCCCTCGCCCGCGCGCGGCTTCTGGTCGGGCAGGATGCCCACCGCACCGCCGGCGGCCACGCGCTTGTACAAGGCCCGCACGCCGGCGCCGTCGGCGCGGATCTGCTCCGGCGCCAGCGCCCCGCGCACCTTGCGCAGCAGGCCCTCGATCGCGGCGATCCGCGGCGGCCGGTACAGGATCGCCATCGGCGTCTTGCGGCACAGCCAGTAGTTCAGCAACTCCCAGCAGCCCAGGTGCGGCGCGGCGATGATCACGCCCTTGCCCGCCGCCAGCGCGGCATCGAGCAGCGCCTCGCCGCGCACCTCGCGCACCAGATCCAGTGCGCGCCCGGCGCCACCGCCCCACACCTTGACGATTTCGGTGATCGACTTGCCGCCCTCGCCCATCACCTCGCGCAGCAGCGCGCGCTGGCGCGCCGCATCCGGCAACGGCCGCGCGATCCGCAGATTCACCGCGGTGTGATGGGCCGTGCGCCCCCCGCGCCACAGCACCAGCCGCCCCAGCCCCGCCCCGATGCCATGCAGCACCCGCAGCGGCAACAGTGCCAGCAGGCGCAGCAGCAGATAGATCACGTAGATGTCGAAACGCATGCCCGAAAGTGTAGCTGGGGCCGCGCCGCCGCTTCGCTTATGCTTTTGCGCGTCCCCAATTCCGAATCCCGGCATCCGATGATCTCCCTCATCCAGCGCGTGACCTCCGCCAGCGTGCGGGTCGAGGACGAAACCGTCGGCGCCATCGACGCCGGCCTGCTCGCCCTGGTCGCGGTGCAGCCGGAGGACGGCGAGGCGCAGGCGCGGCGCATGCTGGAGCGCCTGCTCGGCTACCGCGTGTTCGCCGACGATGCCGGCCGCATGAACCGCTCGCTGCGCGATACCGGCGGCGGCCTGCTGCTGGTCAGCCAGTTCACCCTGGCCGCCGACACCCGCTCGGGGATGCGCCCCAGCTTCACCCGCGCCGCCGCGCCCGGGCATGCGCGCCACTGGTTCGACTACCTGCTGGAGCTGGCGCGAGTTGCCCATCCGAGGGTGGAAACCGGGCGCTTCGGTGCCCATATGATGGTCGAACTGGTCAACGACGGCCCGGTCACCTTCTGGCTGGACACCGCCTGACTGACATGCCGCGCGCGACGTCGCAGACAGCGCCAACACCGCAGTCTGGCTCGAATTTTGCGTGTCCTCCGACACGGCAGACGAGAGAATTTTTCACTTGAAAACTGGTCAGAAAAGCAGCACATCGCTATAATGTCCGGTTCTTGCACCCCTTTGGCGGTCGGTCAATCCATGAACAGCAAAGCTCCCCACGAGCAACAGTCGGAAATCAAGGCACTCATCTCGAAGGGCCTGGAGCAGGGTTACCTGACCTACGCCGAAATCAACGATCACCTCCCCGACGACATCGTCGATCCGGAGCAGATCGAAGACATCATGGCGGTGCTCAAGGGCGTCGGCATCGAGGTCCATGACGCCGCGCCGGATACCGACACGATCTCCGACAGCGCCGCCCCCGGCGGCGGCTCGGGCGACGACGACTCCGCCGCCGAGGAGGCCGTGGCGCTGCTCTCCGCCGTGGACGCCGAAGTGGGCCGCACCACCGACCCGGTGCGCATGTACATGCGCGAGATGGGCACGGTCGAGCTGCTCACCCGCGAGGGCGAAATCGCCATCGCCAAGCGCATCGAGGAAGGCCTGGGCCAGGTACAGACCGCGCTGGCCAGCTTCCCGCTGACCATCGAGCTGCTGCTGGAGGAATACGACCAGCACCTGGACGGCAAGCGCCGCCTCAGCGAAATCCTCGCCGGCTTTCTCGACCTGGAGGAAGCTGCCGACCTCGCCCGCAAGGAGAAGGAAGCCGCTGCCGCCGAAGCCGCCGAGCTGGGTCTGGACGAGGAATCCGACGGCGACGACGACGACGATGCTGACGATGCCGACGAGGAAGAGGCCGGCCCCAGCGGCCCCGATCCGGAGGAAGTCAAGCGCCGCATGGAGCTCCTGCGCGACTACTACGCCAAGTTCCAGAAGGCCGCGCCGAAGGCCGCCAGCATCACCGACAAGAAGATCGTCAAGCTGCGCGACCAGATGGCCGAGGAGTTCCTCAAGCTCAAGCTGCCCAGCGCGCTGATCGACGGTTTCGTACGCAAGCTGCGCGAGGTCGTGGGCGACATCCGCCATCATGAGCGCGTGCTGATGGACATCTTCGTCAAGCAGGTGAAGATGCCCAAGGCCGAGTTCATCAAGGCCTTCCCCAGCAACGAGGGCAACCCGGAGTGGGTCGCCGAGCTCAGCCGCAAGCGGCAGAAGTGGTCGCCGAACATCAAGGTCCATCGCGAGGCGATCGACGCCGAGCAGGAGAAGCTGGCCGCGATCGAGCGCAAGCTGTTCCTGCCGCTGATCGACATCAAGGACATCAACCGCGCCATGGCCTCGGGCGAGGCCAAGGCCCGCCGCGCCAAGAAGGAAATGGTCGAGGCGAACCTGCGCCTGGTGATCTCGATCGCCAAGAAGTACACCAACCGCGGCCTGCAGTTCCTCGACCTGATCCAGGAAGGCAACATCGGCCTGATGAAGGCGGTGGACAAGTTCGAGTATCGCCGCGGCTACAAGTTCTCGACCTATGCCACCTGGTGGATCCGCCAGGCGATCACCCGCTCGATCGCCGACCAGGCGCGCACCATCCGCATCCCGGTGCACATGATCGAGACGATCAACAAGCTGAACCGCATTTCCCGCCAGATGCTGCAGCAGTTCGGCCGCGAGGCCACGCCGGAGGAGCTGGCCAAGGAAATGGAGATGCCCGAGGACAAGATCCGCAAGGTGCTGAAGATCGCCAAGGAACCGATCTCGATGGAAACCCCGATCGGCGACGACGAGGATTCCCACCTGGGCGACTTCATCGAGGACGGCAACGCCAGCTCGCCGATCGACTCGGCGACGGAAACCGGCCTGATGGAGACCGTGCGCGACGTGCTCGCCGGGCTCACCCCGCGCGAGGCCAAGGTGCTGCGCATGCGCTTCGGCATCGACATGAACACCGACCACACGCTGGAGGAGGTCGGCAAGCAGTTCGACGTCACCCGCGAGCGCATCCGCCAGATCGAGGCCAAGGCCCTGCGCAAGCTGCGCCACCCCAGCCGCTCGGAGCAGCTGCGCTCGTTTCTCGACGTCGAGTAGGCGACGCAGCCGCCCCCATGAAAAAGCCCCGCCCGTGCGGGGCTTTTTCGTTTCCCGCTCAGCCCACGTCGTAGAAGAACTGCTCGCGCACGATCTTGCCGTCGCGCACGCGGTACACGCCGATCTCGCTCATGTTCATGCGGCCGCGGCCCTTCATGGTCACGTCCATCGCCAGCGCGATGCTGAACCAGTTCGCCGCGACCACCGGATCGCTCACGCTGCCGCCATGCACGGCCTCCAGCATCGCGCCGAACTGCCGGCCCTTCTCGTAGATCGCCGCCAGTCCCTTCACGTTGCCCAACGCGCCCGGCGGCAGGCCCTCCGGCTCGATGCTCTCCGCATCCTCGGCATACAGCTCGCGCTGCGCTTCCTCGTACTTGCCTTCGCGGCACAACTCGACCAGCCGCTTCGCAATCGCTTCGGTGTTCATCGGGTATCTCCTCGGGAAGGAACCGCCACCTTACGCCACCCCACTGACAACGTACTGTCAGCAGCCACCCTCACTCGACGCCCGGCACCACCGGCCGCTACCATGCCGGGCTGCACCGCCGCGCGGGCCTATAGCTCAATGGTTAGAGCAGGGGACTCATAATCCCTTGGTTCCAGGTTCGAGTCCTGGTGGGCCCACCATCGGTGGCCGTCGCGCGGCCCTATGCATTCTTCAAAAGTTTGGCGTTCGCGCCAAATTTTGAAGGATTTCTCTCGAAGTTTGACGCTGCCATCCACAGGAGCTGGTTAGCTACTGCGCGATCTCTAGACGGCTGCCAATTCCACAGGCATCGCACACAGATCTCTCCAGGGTCTGTTTCCAACCGACCAATTCCAAGGCTCTCAGAAGGCGTTATTTGAGGCATCCTTTGTTAAGCTCAGGGAACACCCGCGCTTCGAACGGGCGACCAGGGGCCGAGGGCAGTGGACGCAGGGGCAAAACTGAGCGAACGCGACGTCTGCACCAAATTCATCACCCCAGCGCTGGTGGCTGCCGGGTGGGACGTGCAGACACAAATTCGCGAGGAAGTGGGCTTTACCAAAGGCCGCATCATCGTGCGCGGCCGGTTGGTCACCCGCGGTAAGGCCAAGCGGGCCGACTATGTCCTGTACTACAAGCATTTACCGCTAGCCCTGATCGAGGCCAAGGATCAGACTCATGCCGCCGGCGATGGCATGCAGCAGGCGTTGGGCTACGCCAACACGCTCGACATCCCGTACGTCTTCTCCTCAAATGGCAAAGGCTTCCAGTTCCACGACCGCAGCGGCGTTTCGGTGCCGCTTGAGCAGTCGCTGTCGATGAACGAGTTCCCAAGCCCGAACGAACTGTGGAGCCGTTACCGAAGCTGGAAAGGCTTGCAGCCCGCACAGGAAAGCACTGTCCTGCAGGCGTACTACGAGGATGGCAGCGGCAAGGAACCACGTTACTACCAGCGCAACGCCATCAACGCCGCCGTCGAGGCCATCGCCAAGGGCCAGAACCGCATCCTGCTGGTGATGGCCACCGGTACCGGCAAGACCTATACCGCGTTCCAGATCATCTGGCGACTGTGGAAGGCCGGTCAAAAGAAACGCATTTTGTTCTTGGCCGACCGCAACGTGCTGGTCGACCAGACCATGGTCAACGATTTTCGGCCGTTCGGGCCGGCGATGGCCAAGCTCAGCACTGCCAGCAAGACGATCGAGCGAGCAGACGGGACTGAAATCGAGCTGACGCTGGCGCTGGACAAGAGGCGCCGCATCGACCCGGCGTACGAAATCTATCTCGGCCTGTACCAGGCGATCACCGGGCCGGAAGAACGCCAGAAGCTGTTCCGCGAGTTCTCCCCCGACTTCTTCGACCTGATCGTCATCGACGAATGCCACCGCGGCAGCGCCGCCGAGGATTCCGCGTGGCGGGAAATTCTGGAGTACTTCGGCAACGCCACCCAGATCGGCCTTACCGCCACACCCAAGGAAACCGAGTACGTCTCCAACATCCACTACTTCGGTGAGCCGGTGTACACCTACTCGCTCAAGCAGGGCATCAGTGACGGCTTCCTGGCGCCGTACAAGGTCATCAAGGTGCACCTGGATGTCGACGTGCAGGGCTACCGGCCCAAATCGGGCGAGACCGACAAGCACGGTTATCTCATCGACGACCGGCTCTACAACGAGAAGGACTTCGACCGCACGCTGGTGATCGACGAGCGCACCCAGCGCGTGGCGAAGTGGATCTCCGACTACCTCAAGCAGAGCGGCGACCGGTTCCAGAAGACCATCGTGTTCTGCGTCGACACCGAGCACGCCGCGCGCATGCGCCAGGCGCTGATCAACGAGAACGCTGATCTGGTGAAGCAGAACGCCCGCTATGTCATGCGCATCACCGGCGACGACAGCGAGGGCGCCGCCCAGCTCGGCAATTTCATCGACCCGGAGTCCACCCACCCGGTCATCGTCACCACCTCGCGCCTGCTCTCCACCGGCGTGGACGCGCAGACCTGCCGCCTGATCGTGCTGGACCGCGAAGTCGGCTCCATGACCGAGTTCAAGCAGATCGTTGGGCGTGGCACCCGCGTGCACGAGGACACTCACAAGTACTACTTCACCCTGGTGGACTTCCGAAAGGCCACCAACCATTTCGCCGATCCCGATTTCGACGGCGAGCCGGTGCAGATCTACCAGCCCACCGAGTACGACCCGCCGGTGCCGCCGGACGATGTCCCGCTCGATGACGAAGGCACACCGTTGCCGCCCACGCCCACCGACGAGGAAACCGTTGTCGATCAGCCGCCACCGACGACTCCGCCACCCGGCGTGGATGACGGCCAGCCGCGAAAGTTCTACGTCAAGCAACGCCCGGTCACCGTGGTGCTGGAACGCGTGGAATACCTCGACGAGTCCGGCAAGCTGGTCACCGAGTCGCTGCGCGATTACAGCCGCAACGCCATCCGTCGCCACTTCACCAGCCTCGACACCTTCCTGCGTCGCTGGCGCGAAGCCGAGCGCAAGGAGTCGGTGATTGCCGAGCTGGCCGAGGAAGGCCTGCTGCTGGAACCCCTGCAGGAAGAAGTCGGCAAGGATCTGGATCCGTTCGACCTGATCTGCCACATCGCCTTCGACCAGCCACCACTCAGCCGCCGCGAGCGCGCCGACAACGTGACCAAGCGCGACGTATTCACCAAATACGGCCCGCAGGCACGCGCCGTGCTGGAGGCCCTGCTGGCCAAGTACCGGGACGAAGGCGTGGTCGGCGACCTCGACAACGTGCGCGTCCTGGAGATTCCTCCTTTCAACGCGATGGGCACGCCCCTCCAGCTCATCAAGCCCTTCGGCAGCAAGGCCGGCTTCGAGCGTGCCGTGCATGAACTGCAGAACGCGCTCTACGCCAGTAACACGCAACAGGAATCCGCTTAACCCATGTCAGCCCGTACCACCGTCAAATCCATCCAGGACCTCATGCGCCAGGACGTCGGCGTCGATGGCGACGCCCAGCGCCTGTCCCAGTTGTGCTGGATGTTCTTCCTCAAGATCATCGACGATCAGGATCAGCAACTCGAATTGATGCAGGACGTCTACGTCTCGCCGATCCCGCCGCGCCTGCAGTGGCGCAGCTGGGCCGCCGATCCCGAGGGCGACACCGGCGACACGCTGATGGCCTTCGTCAACGACGACCTGTTTCCCGCCCTCAAGGAACTCCCCGCGCTGGGCAAGCAGGCCAACCGCGCCCGCGTCATCCGCAGCCTATTTGGAGACGCCTACAACTACATGAAGTCCGGCCACCTGATGCGTCAGGTGATCAACAAGATCAACACGGTGGACTTCAACGACCTGGCCGAGCGCAAGCACTTCGGGGAGGTCTACGAGCAGTTGCTCAACGATCTGCAGAACGCGGGCAACGCCGGCGAGTACTACACACCGCGCGCGGTCACCGCCTTCATGGTCGACCGCATCGACCCGCATCCCGGCGAAAAGCTGTTTGATCCCGCCTGCGGCACGGGCGGCTTTCTCACCTGCGCCATCCGCCACATGCGCGACCGCTACGTGAAATCGGTAGCCGATGAAAAGGCCCTGCAAGCGGGCCTGCGCGCAGTGGAGAAAAAGCCGCTGCCGCACATGCTGTGCGTCACCAACATGCTGCTGCACGGCATCGAAGACCCCAGCTTCGTGCAGCACGACAACACCCTGGCCCGACCCTACATCAGCTGGGAGCGGAAGGAGCGCGTCGACATCATCCTTGCCAACCCGCCCTTCGGCGGCAAGGAAGAGGACGGCATCGAGTCCAACTTCCCCGCGCACTTCCGCACCAAGGAAACCGCCGACCTGTTCCTGGCGTTGTTCATTCGCCTGCTCAAGCCCGGTGGCCGCGCCGCGATCGTGTTGCCGGACGGCTCGCTGTTCGGCGAGGGCGTGAAAGCGCGGCTCAAGGAACATCTGCTGGAAGAGTGCAACCTGCACACCATTGTGCGGTTGCCGAACAGCGTGTTCAAACCCTACGCCAGCATCGGCACCAACCTGCTGTTCTTCGAAAAGGGCAGCCCCACGCAGGACATCTGGTACTACGAGCACCGCGTGCCCGAAGGCCAAAAGGCCTACTCCATGACCCGGCCGATCAGGATCGAGCACCTGCAGAATTGCGTGGAATGGTGGGGCGGCGCCAGCCGCGAAGGCCGCGTGGAAACGCCCCAGGCGTGGAAGGTCACCGCGGACGAGGTGAAGGCACGCGGCTACAACCTCGATGTCAAGAATCCCCATACCGAGACCGAAGACCACGGCGACCCAGAAATCCTGCTTGCCCAACTGGACGCGGCCGAGGCCGAGACGGCGCGGTTGCGCGAACAGCTGAAGGCGATCCTGGCCGAAGCGCTGGCGCGATGAATAGCGAAGGCTTTCTTGCTGCTCTAGCTCATGCCGGCGATGGACCTGCGCAGATTCAGCAGATGCGCAAGGTCATCATCGCACTCGCGATCTCGGGAAAGCTGACGAACTTCGATCGCGCGATCGGTTCCGCACAAATAGAAGATGTAGATCGGTCAGGCGCTTTCGTCCCGGCGGCGGGAAGATCACCACGCCGAAAGAAATCGGTCGTCACGATCAATCAAGACCATCTCCCAGAGGGCTTTGACGAACCCAGTCGCTTCATTCGTCTGGGCTCAGTGGCAACGATTGAAAAGGGGCGCACCGGCATCAAAGGAGCGCCACCCGGACCGTACCCGATGGTTGTCACCGCTGCCGAACGGATGACGAGCGATCACTATGACTTCGACGGTGCCGCTGCAATCGTGCCGCTGGTGTCTTCCACAGGACATGGCAAGGCAAGCTTGCACCGCCTTCACTATCAAGAGGGGCGGTTCGCGTTAGGCACCATTCTTGCGGCGATCTTCCCTCATGATCCGCAAAAGCTATCGGCTCGCTTTCTCTACGAATACCTGACGACGTTCAAGGATGAACTACTCGTCTCGCGCATGATTGGTACAGCAAATGTCTCGCTAAGCATCGGGAAAATAGCTGAAGTCCCTGTGCCACTTGTCGACCCATCGACCCAGAAGCAGGTCGATGAGCTGATGGCGCTGTGCGACCAGCTGGAAGGGACGCGGGCGCAGCGCGAGGCCACGCGTGACCGGCTGGCGGCCGCCAGC
Organism: Rhodanobacter lindaniclasticus; assembly: GCF_004799035.1. Classification (GTDB taxonomy): domain Bacteria; phylum Pseudomonadota; class Gammaproteobacteria; order Xanthomonadales; family Rhodanobacteraceae; genus Rhodanobacter; species Rhodanobacter lindaniclasticus. The sequence continues at coordinate 33,649 of NZ_MWIO01000018.1, read as the reverse complement.
CTGGCCCGCCTCAGCACCCCCGATCCCGACACCTTCCCCGCCGACGCCCGCTTCGCCCTCGACGCCCTCCCGGCCCTCACCGCCCGCCCGGACCAGATCAAGCAACTTCGCCAAGCCATCCTCAACCTCGCCGTCCGCGGCAAGCTCGTACCGCAAGACCCTTCGAGCGAGCCGGCAACATCCTTGCTGAAAAAAATTGCCTCACTTCGATCCAAGAAGCTTGAAGGGGGCTACCCGAATGAAGTTGAAGCTCGTGCCCAACTTAAAAAGTTGCTAACGCAGCGTGTGCCGGATCAGCTAGATCCGCTTCCCGCTGGTTGGACATGGGCGACATTGATGCAGTGCTCGATCCTTGTCGTTGACTGCAAGAACAAGACTGCGCCTTACGCAAAATCCGGCGTTCGCTTGATCCGGACAACGAACGTGCGCGATGGCCAGATGAACAACATCGACCAGAGGTATGTTGACCAGCGTACATACGAGGAATGGAGCGCCAGGTGCACACCCGAACCAGGCGACGTGTTGATAACCCGGGAGGCCCCCATGGGCGAGGTCTGCCTGATTCCTCCGGGCGAAAGAATATGTCTCGGCCAGCGAATGATGCTTGCTCGCTTGCCAGCCGACTTGATGGATCCGCGCTTCATTCTCTATTCACTCCAAGACCCGCGACTGATGGATCGGGTTCAAGACAAGCCTATCGGAGCAACGGTTCAGCATCTCCGTGTGGGTGGCGTTGAAACATTGCTTATGCCAGTCCCTCCTCTAGAGGAGCAACGCCGTATCGTCGCCAAGCTCGACGAGCTGATGGCGCTGTGCGACCAACTGGAAGCCAGCCTCACCACCGGCGAAGCCGCCCGCAGCCAGTTGCTCGAAGCGTTGCTGCATGGGGCGCTTGCGCCCACTCCGGCAGCGAGCTGCAAACATCCACGCGCTGCCGTGAGCGGCTACGTAGTCTCGCGTCTCGCCTCCAGGCGAAACTTCGGCCGTACCGCGCACATGAAGCATCTCTATCTGGCCGAATCACGCCTTGGCCTGAAGCTTGGAGGCCGCTACATGCGCCAAGCAGCCGGCCCACTGGACACCGACATCTACGCGTTGGAAAAGCAGGCGGAGGCCGCTGGCTGGTACACCCACAGCGTCGAGACACTTCCTTCCGGCCACGAGAAGGTGAGCTACGTGCCCGGCAAGGGCATCAAGGCGTTGGCCGAAGAAGGCGTCGCCGTGCTTGGCCATGCGCGCATCGAGATGGATCGCCTGATCGATCTCATGGGCGGCCTGAATACCGAACAGGTCGAGATCATCGCCACCCTTTTCGCCGCCTGGAACGACGCCCTGCTCGACGGCCACACCCCGGACGACGACTGGATCGTCAAAGAGGTGCGCGAGCACTGGCACGCCAGCAAGCAGCGCTTTGCGCCCGCCGAGCTGCACAAGTGGCTGGGGTGGATGCGCCAGAACGATGTCGTGCCCCTCGGCCATCCGCCTCGCACGACGCAACAAACCACGATGGAGTTTTGACCCATGGCCTTCAGCACGGACGACACGTTGTGGCGCGAGTTTCTTCAGGTGTGGCCGTTGGAACGGCTACGCACCATGACCCCGGCCCAGTACACCACCGCGGGCGACAAAGACTGCTTCATCTATTGGCTGGAATTCCGGTTGATCGATTACGGCAGCATCGCCGGGGGCTCCGCCTTCAAGTTCGGGATCTTCTCCCGCAAGGACACCGTGACGCGCGAGGGCGACACCTCGCTGGCTTACGACGAGCACTACGGCTGGTACCGCCGATTCGGCAATTCGCCCGAAGAGGCATTTCAAGCGATCCGTGGCCATGTGGTAGCCGTGGCCGAGGCCGCTCGTGACGGCCGCATGGACGAGATCGACAGCAGCCCGCTCGGCGCGGCCTATCGCTGGAAAATTGCCTTTCACTATCAGCCACTGCAGAACCCTAGCATCCCCTGCGTGTACGTGCGCAAGCCTCTTCTGCACTTTCTCGGCCTGCCGGCGTCGGACAGCACGACACCTCAAGGTGAGCTCTACCGATCCCTCGCAAAGTTGCGCCAGGCGGATGAGAGCATCTTCGCGTTCAGCGAACGGCTCTGGAAGGACTGGGTGGCCAACACACCGTTTGTCGTCAAGCTGAGCGAGGGGGCCATCAAGAACGGCTATCTCCCAGTCAATCTCATCTCCGCACCCTTTCCGGAGACCATGTACGGCGGCAAGACACCGGATGACACCGCCGACACGGCTCACTTCCGCACCGACTCAGGCCTGGAGTTCGACACCGACATACGCGTTTCAAGCCCCGGCAGCGGTCGACTGCGTCATCGGCTAGGTAGCTACTTCAAGGACATTGGTGCAGCGGCCGGTGACGTCATCACCGTCACTCAGGACGGCAATGGGACCTACCTTTTGTCTTCCAAGGTTGCGACCCATGCAGTCGGTCCGGTGGCACCGGTTGCAACAACCTCCACGGCGACCTCGGCGAAAGAGAGTGCCGCCGAGCGCCCCCCTTTGAACCAGATCCTTTTCGGACCGCCGGGGACGGGGAAGACCTACCAGGCCATCGAGAAGGCGCTGGAGATCCTCGACCCTTCATTTCTCCTGCGGTTGGGCGACGACGAAAGCGACGAGCGCCGCAAGGAGCTCAAGCAGCGCTACGACGAACTGGCAAAGGAAGGCCTCGTGCAGTTCGTGACGTTCCACCAGAGCTTCAGCTACGAGAACTTCGTCGAAGGCTTGAGCGCCAGCTCCGATCCGGATACCAGGCAGATCCGCTATGACGTGGAAGACGGCGTCTTCAAGGAGCTCTGTGAATCCGCGCGCACCCGGCTGGTACGCAGGAGCGATGACGCTCCAATGGAGCTGTCGGGGCGGCGCATCTGGAAGTTGTCGCTGGGCGACTCCAACACAGAGGGACACATCTACGAGGAGTGCATGGAGAAAGGCCTTGCCCTGATGGGCTTTGGCAACAATGCAGACTTTTCTCGGTGCCAATCCCGCGAAGATATCCAAAAAGTCTTTGCCTCCTCCGGTGATCAGCTCTCGCTGGGCGACTACCCGATCACGGCCATCAACACCTTTGTCCGCCAGATGAAGAAGGGCGACCTCGTTGTCGTGAGCGAAGGCAACTTGAAGTTCCGCGCCATTGGCGAGATCACCGGCGACTATCAGTTGGTCGCCCGTGAAAGTGACAACTACTCCCAGGTGCGAACCGTACGTTGGCTTCGCGCCTATAAGCCCGCCTTGCCGTACGGCGCGCTGATGGAAAACCGCTTCAGTCAGATGACCGTGTACGAGCTGCGAGCGGGCTCGATTAGCTACGACAAGCTTCGCGCGCTTCTGAAATCTGAAGACACGGCGGCCGGTGCTGACAGGCCGCGCGTGTTGATCATCGACGAGATCAATCGGGGCAATGTCTCGCGAATCTTTGGCGAGCTGATCACGCTGATCGAGCCATCCAAGCGCTCAGGTGCTGCCGAGGCGCTGGAGGTCTTGCTGCCCTACTCGAAAGATCCATTCAGCGTGCCGGATAACGTGTACCTGATCGGCACGATGAATACGGCTGACCGTTCACTGGCCGGCCTCGATATAGCGCTTCGTCGACGCTTCGACTTTGTGGAAATGCCACCCAGGCCGGACAAGCTGACTGGCATCACAGTGGCCGGAATCGACATGTCGGCTGTACTCGAGACGATGAACCGCCGCATAGAGATCTTGCTCGATCGTGACCACCAGCTTGGGCATGCCTATTTCATGTCGCTCGAGAACAGCAATGACCTGTCGAGGCTGTCGAGCATCTTCCTGAAGCAGATCATCCCGCTGCTTCAGGAATACTTCTTTGAGGACTGGCAGCGCATTGCGTGGGTCCTGAACGACCATCGCAAAGACAAGGGATTCCGTTTCGTCGTGCCCGCCACTTATTCCATGGACTCGTTGTTCGGCAACACGGGCGACGTAGTACCTGAAGCCAAGGCATGGCGATTGGACGAAGACGCCTTCCATAAGCCCCAGAGTTATCTGGGCATTCTCGGTGACGGCAAGGTCTGAACAGGTGCGCCAGCCTGTCGTCGTCAGGGAATACGCCCGACTGACCACGTCAGCCGTTGCAGAGGGCTCGCTGGATGTCGCCCGTGTCTCGGAATCGGCATTCGACTGGCTGTGCCGTGAGAGTGCACGACTGCAGAAGTCCGGCGCTGCTTTGGTGCAGGTGGATGATCGCCGCTGGTTGCGGCTGGACAGCTATGTCGGCGTGATCGAGACGCCTTGCGGCACGCGCATCGAGATCTTGCCAAAGACGGCAGAACACGGCGACAACCGCGACGCGGCCCGGTGTCTGCTGCGAAAGATGCTGGCACGTTGCCTGGATTTGCCAGCCCGTGAAACGTCGCCCACCGACATCCAGACTTTTGACACGCCGCTGACCGAATGGGTGATGCGTCAGTTCCTGCAGGCGTTGGACAAGCTCGTAAAGCGCGGCCTGCGCTTCGACTACCACCGTGTGCAGGAGGAGCAGCGTTTTCTGCGCGGCCGGCTGGATGTGCCGCGTCAGCTGCGCCAGCCGCCGGGACGCGACCACCTGTTCCAAATCGAGCACGACGTGTTTGATGCCGACCGACCCGAGAATCGACTGCTGTGCTTGGCGCTGGACCGGGTTTGTCGGCTGACCCGCGACGCTGGCAACTGGCGGCTAGCCCACGAGTTGGCGACCTTCCTCGCGCCGGTGCCACGCAGCTGCAATGTCAACGAAGACTTCCGCCGCTGGCGCAGCGATCGCCTACTCACGCACTACCAACCAGCACGTCCGTGGTGCGCATTGATACTCGGCGAGCAGACCCCGCTGTCGGTCATGGGCGAGTGGCATGGCACCAGCCTGCTGTTCCCGATGGAGAAGATCTTCGAACGCTATGTCGAGGCCTACCTGCGCAAGACGCTGCCCCGGGACGCGACAATCAAGACGCAGGCATCCAGCCAGTACCTGTGCGGACACGACAGTCAGGAATGGTTTCAGCTCAAACCCGACTTTCTCATCAAGCAGGGTGAGCGGACTTGGGTACTGGATACCAAGTGGAAGCTGCTTGACCAGGCCTTGGGTGGCACCAAGGATAAATACGGCCTCAGCCAGTCCGACTTCTATCAGCTCTTCGCCTACGGCCACCGCTACCTACCCGCGGAAGGACAGATGCTGCTGATCTACCCCATGACCCACAGGTTCCAGCAGCCGTTGCCGGTGTTCACCTATTCGCAGCATCTACACCTTCGGGTCGTGCCGTTCGATTTGCAGAACGATCGGTTGGTTGGGGATCTATCGCAAGGGTCGGGCTTCTGGGTTGCACAGACTAATGAGGCCATTCAGTAGTACCCAATCGGTCACGATTCGGGCGTTGGGTCCGGTAGCGCCTCGCTAGCGCAGGCAGGTGGTGTCTGAAGTACCCCGCCGAAATGCAATTAGCAAATCGCGAACTCGTCAACTGTCGTATCTGCACCACTTGGGCTCTTCGAGTTGTGCTTGCATAGCGTTGCACGCTATTGCGACGCGGCAGCCATCGCACGCGAGGGTCTTATCGCACACCCGCTGCTATCGCGGCGGGTGCGCGACGGGAAACCGGACCGGTCCCCTCAATCGCCGATGCTGCCCATGGTCAGGTTGACGTTGGTGCCAGTCATGCCGCTGGCGCGGTCGGAGGCCATGAAGGCCGCGACATGGGCGACTTCGGCCAGTGCCATGGCGCGGCGCGGGTGGGTGGTGCCGGCGAGGTAGGCCTGGAACTGTTCGTAGCTCATCGCCGCGGCCTTGAGCGCGTGCACGTTTTTCATCGTGGCGGTTTCCGGGATGCCGTGCGGGCGCAGGCTGAGCACGCGGATGCCGTGGGGGGCGAGCTCGGCGGACAGGTCGCGGGTGAGCGCCTCCTTGGCGGCCATCGCCGCGCCGTAGCCGCCGTTCATGGTGGTGCCGGTGCGCGCGGGGAGCGCGGTGACGGTCATGATCACGCCTGCCTTGTTCGCGAGCATGCGCCTGGCGGCCAGCCGTGCGGTGAGGAAGTACGACCTGGCGTAGGCCGCGATCGGCCCGGCGAACCGTTCGGCATCCAGTTCGAGCAGGGACACGCCGAGCGCCTGTGCATCGGAGAAACCCACCGCGTTGAACGAGATGTCCACACGGCCCGCCTGGCCGGTGACGGACTGCAGGTGGCCGTCCACGGCCTGCTCGTCGAGCGCGTCGACCTCCGCCGCCACGGCGGAGCCGCCGGCGGCCACGATGTCCTGCGCGACCGCCTCGAGCGGTGCCCGTCGGCGACCGGTGAGAAACAGCGTGGCGCCTTCGTCCGCCATCGCCCGTGCGACGGCGCCGCCGATCGCACCGCCGGCACCGTAGATCACGGCAACTTTGTCTTTCAGCATCATCTGTGTTTCCTTCTCGTGGTGGGTCGGATGTGCGGATCAGCGATCCGTCGCCGGGGCAGACACCGCCACGGGCAGAAACTGGGCGCTGGCAGGCCGCCCGGTTTCCCGCCTGGCCGGTGTCTATCCGCGACCGGCACGACGAGGTGCGCAACGAAGGTGACGCGATGGGGAGCGTGATGACAGCCGACTTGATGTCCAGGGCGCGCGCCGGCGACGGCGAGGCCTTTCGCGAGCTGACCGGGCCGCACGCGCGGGACTTGCAGGTGCACTGCTACCGCATGCTCGGCTCGCTGCAGGATGCCGAGGACGCCTTGCAGGACACGCTGCTGGCGGCGTGGCAGGGCCTGGGCCAGTTCGAGGGGCGCGCCTCGCTGCGCACCTGGCTGTACCGCATCGCCACCCACCGCTGCCTCAACGCGCGCCGCGCGGCCGGCCGGCGCCCGGCCAGCCCGTGGAACGTCCCCGGGATCGAACCGCCCGCGCCGACGCGGCTGGGCGAGGTGCCGTGGCTCGAGCCGTTCCCCGACGCCCTGCTCGCGCAGGCGGCCGCCGCGCCGCCCGGCTCGGAGGCACGCTACGAGCAAGCCCAGTCCATCGGCCTGGCCTTCGTGACCGCCCTGCAGCTGCTGCCGCCGCGCCAGCTGGCCGTGCTGATCCTGCGCGACGTGCTCGGCTTCCACGCCAAAGAGGTGGCCGACATGCTGGATTCGACCGTCGAGTCGGCCAACAGCGCGCTGAAGCGGGCGCGGGCCAGCCTGAAGGGCCGCTCGGCGGCGGCGGATCGGCCGCCGCCGCCCGCGCGCCACTCGGGCGCCGAGGAGGCGATCGTGGCCCGGTTCGTCGACGCCTACCAGGCCGCCGATCTCGACGCGCTGGTCACCCTGCTGACCGACGACGTCTTCATGTCGATGCCGCCGATACCGCTCGAATACGAGGGTCGCGAGGCAGTGGCCCGTTTCCTCGCCATCCTGTTCGGCGCAGGCCGGCGGTTCGAGCTGGTGCCCACACGCGCCAACGGCCACCCGGCCTTCGGCGCCTACCTGACCGGCGTCGACGGCAGCCGCCGTCCGAGCGGACTGATCACCATCACCCTCGCCGGCGATCGCGTCTGCGCCTTGAGCCGCTTCGAGAGCAACGTGTTCCCGTGGTTCGGCCTGCCGGATCGGTAGCCGCCGCGCGGCTGCCGGTTCGATAGAAAAACTATCTTTTGAACATGGTGCATCGGCTCGATTGCCCGGCTGGCTTGCCGCACACTGCCGCCCATGACGAGGATCGCGACAAGCGGGCGGGGCCATGCGTAGCAAGCTGTTCGTGCCGGGTGGACGGCCGGAGCTGTTCGCCAAGGCGCTGGCCGGCGAGGCCGATGCGCTGTCGTTCGACCTGGAAGACGCCGTGGCCGAGGACCGCAAGGCCACGGCGCGCGATGCGGTGGCGCAGTTCATCGCCGGTGACGCCGTCGCGCGGGCAGCCAAGCTGATCATCGTGCGCACCAACGCGCCGGACTCGCCGCACTTCGCGACGGACCTCGCCGCGGTGGCCCGTCCCGGCGTGACCCTGCTCAACCTGCCCAAGATCGAATCGCCGCAGGCCGTGGCGGCGGCCGTGGCCGCGATCGAGCAGGCCGAGCGCGCGAACGGCGTGACGCAACCGATCGGCCTGCTGCTGAACATCGAGACGCCGCGTGCGTTGGCCGCCGCGGCACGCATCGCCGCGGCGCATCCGCGCGTCGCCGGCCTGCAGCTGGGCCTGGGCGACCTGTTCGAGCCGCACGGCATCGACCGCGCCGATCCGCGCAACGTGCATGCGGCGATGTTCGCCCTGCGCGTGGCCGCGGCGCAGGCCGGGGTGTTCGCGATGGATGGCGCCTACGCCTTGCTCGACGACGACGCCGGCTATCGCGAGGAGGCGCACATGGCGCGCCGGCTGGGTTTCGTCGGCAAGACCTGCATCCATCCGCGGCAGGTCGCGCTGGCCAACGCCGCGTTCGCCGCCTCGGAGGCGGAGCTGGCGCTGGCGCGCCGGATCGTCGAAACCGCGGCCCGGGCGCCGTCTCGCGGCGCCTTCGTGGTGGACGGCCGGATGATCGACCTGCCGTTCCTGAAACGCGCGCAGGCCCTGCTCGCCACCGCGCACCGGGCGGACTGATGCACGGGCGACTTCGCCGGGTCGTGCCGTGGCTGTACGCGCTGCTGCTCCTTACGATCGCCCCGTTGCACGCGCAGAGCCTGGCCCCGGTGCAGGACGGGCAGCTGCCCGCGCTGGAAACCGCGAAAGCGCTGCGGGCCATCGCCCTGGTTGACGGGCGACCGCTCGCCATGGCCGCCGACGACACCTGGCGGCTCGACGCGACGCGCAAGGCCTGGCGCCGCGTGTCGTCGCCGGCCGGCGTGGCGGTTGCCCCGGACGGCATCGTCGACGGCGGAACCCAGGCCTGGGCGCTGACCACCGCAACCGATGCCCGCGTGGTGACCGGCGTGGCCCGGCTGCGCCTGCACGGCGACACGCTGCAGTGGCAGCGCCTGCCCGCCCTGCCCGAGCCGCTGCACGACGCGCGCGGGGCGTGGGCGAACGATACGTTGTCCGTCGCCGGCCTCGGCGCCGACGGCAGCGCGCAGCTGCTGCAGCTGCGGACCAACACGGAGCAACCGCAGTGGAGCCGGGTCGGCGGCTGGCCGGGTGGCGGCATGCCGACCTCCCTCGTTGCCCAGTCCGCGGCCGTGTTCGTCACCGTGGCCGATGCGGCCGGTACCGCGGAGCGCCTGTTGCGCTGGAACGCCGACACCGGCTGGAGCGAGCGCGGCCGGGTGCCTGGCCGCGTACTGCCCGGCTCCGGGCACGCGCTGGGGCAGGCCAATGCGCTCTATCTGGTGCGCGATGCCGGCACGACCAGGCTGATGACTTTCCAGGTCATCACCGGCGCCTGGGCCGCGCTGCCGGGTGCCGCGCCCGCCGAGGTCGTGGCGACCGGCGCATGGACCGACGGCATGTTCTGGGCGCAGCGCGATGCGGGTGGCCAGCACATCGACTTCGGCTACGCACGCGTGCAGTCCACCAAGCTGCTGCTGCGCTGGCTGGACTGGGTGGTGATCCTGGTCTACCTGGCGGCCATGGTCGGCATCGGCCTGTTCTTCTACCGGCGCGAGAAACGCACCTCCACCGCCAGCTTCTTCGTCGGCGGGCGCAGCATCCCGTTCTGGGCCGCGGGCATCAGCCTGTACGCCACCAACACCAGTTCCATCAGCTTCATCGCGATCCCGGCCAAGGCGTTCGAGACCAACTGGCAGTACCTCACCAACAACCTGATCGCGGTCCTCGGCCTGATGTTCGTGGCGGTGTGGGTGGTACCGCTGCTGCGCCGGCTAGACCTGATGAGCGTGTTCTCGTACCTGGAAACGCGCTTCCACCCGGCCATCCGCATGCTGGCCAGCGCGTTGTGCATCGTGATGCAGATCGGCAGCCGGATGAGCGTGATCCTGTTCCTGCCGGCGCTGGCGATCGCCACCATCACCGGCATCGACGTGGTGTGGAGCGTGCTGATCATGGGCGTGTTCACCATCCTGTACACCACGCTGGGCGGCATGAAGGCGGTGATCTGGACCGACTTCGTGCAGGTGTTCGTGATGTTCGGCGGCGCGCTGTTCGCGATCGGCTTCATCATCGTGCACATCCACGGCGGCGTGCCGGGCTTCTTCCATGCGGCGATGGCCGAGCACAAGATGCGCCTGCTGGATTTCCGTTTCGACCTGACCAAGGCCACGGTGTGGGGGTTCGTGTTCCTGGTGCTGTTCGACGTGGTGCTGACCTTCCCCAAGGACCAGGTGCTGATGCAGCGCATCCTGTCCACGCGCTCGGACAAGGAGGCGGGGCGTTCGGTATGGATGTTCGCGGCGGTGATGATCCCGGGCGGCTTCGTGTTCTATCTGATCGGCACGGCGCTGTTCGTCTACTACAAGTCGCACCCCGAGCGGATGAACCCGACCCTGCCGATCGACGCCACCTTCCCGCTGTTCATCGCCGCCGAACTGCCGATGGGTGTCACCGGCCTGATCATCGCCGGCATCTTCGCCGCCGCCATGTCCACCCTGTCGAGCATCATCAACAGCGTGTCCACGCTGGCCTCGGTGGACTTCTACGAGAAACTGGTGAAGCACCCGACGCCGAAGAAGAGCGTGCTGTTCGCGGAAGTCGCCGGCGTCATGGTCGGGCTGATCGCGATCGGGCTGGCCGTGCTGCTGTCGCGCTACGACATCCATTCGCTGTTCGACGTCTCGATCGAACTGGCCGGGCTGCTCGGCGGCGGTTTCGCCGGCGCCTACACGCTGGGCATGTTCACCCGCCGCGCGAATGCGCCGGGCGTGGCCATCGGCATCGGTGCAAGCATCTGCCTGACCCTGGTGGCGTGGTGGTTCAAGCTGGTGCACCCGTATTTCTACCTGGCCATCTCGATCGCGCTGTGCATCGTGATCGGCTACTTGGCCAGCCTGTGCTTCCCTGCGCCCGCGCGCTCGCTGAAGGGGCTGACCATCTACGCCGACCGCGCCGACTGAGTGTGCCTTCGAGCACTCCCCGCGAAGCCGCCGGACACGGCATGATGGCAGCGACCGGCAGGCTCCGCTGACCTGCCGCCCAGACCCGCGAGGCGCCGTGGAAACCCAGTTCCTGCACACCTTCATCACCATCGTCGACCAGGGTTCGATGGCCGCCGCGGCACGCGTGCTGAACATCACGCCGGCGGCGGTGGCGCAGCAGATCCGCACGCTGGAGCGGGAGATCGGCGCCACCCTGATCGCCCGCGTCGGCCGCACGGTCAGCGTCACCGAGGAAGGCTCGCGCATCCTGCAGCGCTCGCGCGACCTGTTGCGCCACGTGGCCGACCTGCGCAGCGTGGCCAACGAGAACGCGGTCTCCGGCGAGCTGCGCCTGGGCGCCTGCCCCACGGCGCTGGCGGGCCTCCTGCCCGACGTGCTGGCGCGCATGGTCGAGACGTTTCCGCAGATCAACGTGTTCATCAAGCCCGGCTACTCGGCCGAGCTCTACCGCGCGGTGGAAGCCGGCGACCTCGACGCGGCGATGGTGCTGCAGGCACCGTTCGCCCTGCCCAAGACCTGCGAATGGCTGCTGCTGCGCGAGGAGCCGTTGATTGTGTTGGCGCCGAGGAGCATGGCCGAACGCGACCCGCACGAGTTGCTGGCGACCCAGCCGCTGATCCGCTACGACCGCAACCAGTGGGGCGGCCGCCAGGCCGACGAGTACCTGCGTACCCACGGCATCGTGCCGCGCGAGCGCTTCGAGCTGAATGCGCTCAACGCGATCGCGGTGATGGTCGACCGCGGCCTCGGCGTGTCGCTGGTGCCGGACTGGGCGCACCCCTGGCCCGAGGGCGTGCAGCTGGCGCGCATCCCGTTGCCGGCGCCCACGGTGCCGCGGCGGATCGGCATCGTGTGGTCCCGTTCCAGCGTGCGCGTGCGCCTGGTCACCGTGCTGTTGCAGGAAAGCCGCCAGGCCATGCAACAGCGGCAGGCCGCCGGCCGGGGCTGAGCGGGCCAGGGCCCGCGTTGCTCAAGCAACAAAAGCTAGCCTCTGAAGATAGCCAGCGACGGTTCCTCGTCCGTCGGCAAACGCCTAGCCTCGCGCATGAGGATCTGCACGGCGGAGGGGATACGGCTACCGACCGGGACGCGCACCGCGATGGTGCGCGGGCAGAGACGGCGCGTTCACCGCGAACTTCGTTCGCGGCCACCTGAACCATCACGAGACAGGCCATGATCAAACCACTTTGCGTAGCAATAAGCGGCATCCTGCTGGTCTACTCCCTCGCCGCCGATGCGTCTGCCCAGGTTGCCGCGAGCACGGGTGACGGGGCTCCGTCTGGCCAGGACCAGGCAGCCACGTCCACCGACGACAAAGCGACGTCGGCGAAGAAGCGGGCCACCGAGCTGGGCGAGGTCATCGTCACCGGCACGCGCAGCCCGAAGGCGGTGGACGAGATCCCCGGCGCGATCACCGTGGTGACCAAGGAGGAGATCCAGCAGACCCTGACCGTGACCGAGGACGCCACCGCCGTGCTGTCGCGCACCGTGCCGGGCTACGCGGAATCCTCGCAGATGATGAGCAGCAGCGGCGAGACGCTGCGCGGGCGCATCCCGCTGCGCCTGTTCGACGGCATCCCGCAGGGCTCGCCGCTGCGCGACGGCTCGCGCAACGCCACCTTCACCGACATGGGCATCATCGGCCGCGTCGAGGTCATCAACGGCCCGTCCGCCTCCGAAGGCATCGGCGCGGCCGGCGGCATCATCAACTACATTTCCAAGGTGCCGGACAAGGAAGGCAGCGAGACCACGCTCAGCACCCGCCTGCAGACCCAGGGCCCGCGCGACAGCGGCGGCTGGAAGGTGGGCGGCACCTACGCGCTGAAGCAGGGTTCGTACGACCTGCTGGTCGCCGCCTCCTACCTCGACCGCGGCATCACCTACGACGGCAACGGGCGCCGCATCGGCCTGAGCGGCAGCGGCTCGGTGGCCGATTCGACCTCGAAGAACCTGTTCCTCAAGGGCGGCGTCAACTTCGGCCAGGGCGACACGCAGCGGCTGCAGGCGACCTACAGCCACTTCAAGATCGAGGGCAAGGGCGACTACGTGCAGGTGCTCGGCTGCCGCGGCCCGGACGACGATCCGCCGTGCGCCGTGCCGTTCACCAACACCTCGGAGAAGGGCCACCTGCACGGCTCGCTGGACGCGTTCAACGACTTCGAGCAGTACAGCGTCGAGTACAGCAACAGCGACTTCCTCGGCGGCTCGCTGGTGGCCACTGCCTACCATGCCGACCAGGCGATGCGCTTCCTGCCGGAGGACGGCGACGACAAGCAGCTCATCGCGCCACCCATCCCCGACGACCAGCGGATCTGGGACCAGTCGGAGATCACCTCGAAGAAGAGCGGCCTGCGCACCTCGTGGACGCGCGGTGAGCTGTTCACCGTACCCGGCCTGCAGCTGCAGGTGGGCGTGGACGTGGTCAAGGACGAAGCGCAGCAACGACTGGCGCTGACCAAGCGCATCTGGGTGCCGCCGATGCACTACAAGAGCACGGCGCCCTACGGCCAGCTCTCCTGGGACGTCGGCCCGGTCACGCTGAGCGCCGGTTTCCGCCGCGAGGACGACAAGCTGCACGTCAACGACTACACCACCACGCCGTACCGCAACAGCGTGTTCGTCAAGGGTGGCGGCGTGAAGTACACCGAGAACCTGAAGAACTTCGGCGCGATCTGGCGCATCGGCAGCCAGTGGTCGGTGTTCGGCTCGTACAGCGAAGGGTTCACCCTGCCCAACATCGGCATCCCGCTGCGCAACATCAGCGTGCCCAACCAGTCCGTCGACCGCATCAGCGGCCTGGCCGCGATCATCTACAAGAACACCGAGTTCGGCTTCAACTGGCACGGCGAGCACGCCGCGTTCGGCGCCACCCACTACATCTCCAAGTCGCCGTTCGGCTCCTCGCTGGCGGTCGACCCGAACTCCAACGACTACATCCTGTCGCGCGCACCGGTACGCATCGAAGGCACCGAACTCACCGGCGAATGGCGCTTCGACGAGCAGTGGAAGGTGAGCGGCGTCTACTCGCACATCACCGGCGAGACCGCGTTCTGGGCCGCCAGCCCGGGCGGCCTGTACCCGGCCGGCGGCATGAACAAGCCGCTGGGCATCTTCGACATCAGCCCGGACAAGCTGGCCGGCTCGGTGACCTGGAAGTTCCTGCCCAACGCCGACGCCAACCTCGGCTTCACCTCGCTGTTCGGCCGCCACGTGTCCGGCAGCGACACGCGCGCCTACGACGGCAACACCTACAGCTACGAGGAACGCACCAGCGGCTACACCTTGTTCAACCTGGGCGTGAACTACGCCTTCCCGCGCTACGGCCAGCTCTCGCTCGGCGTGGAGAACCTGCTGGACAAGTTCTACATCCTCAGCACCTCGCAGGTGGTCGGCTACCAGAACTACTGGTCCGGTCGCGGCCGCGTCACCTCGCTGACGTATACGATCACGTTCTGATCCCCGGTAACGTGACGCCATACGGGCCGCGGCATCCTCGTCCGTCCCCCGGGATGCCGCGGCCGGCGAGACCTCGATGAACCGAGCCGACGCCAATACCCGATCCGGCAGCCGCTTGTACGTCGCACTGCTGGTCGCCTGCCTGCTGCTCGCGGCCGCGTCGCCAGCGCGGACAGCGCCGCCGTTGCCGACCGCCCCTGCCGACACGCAAGGCGTCCCGGCGGCAAGGTTGCAGCGCCTGCACGACTTCATGCGCGAGTCGACCGGCGTTGACGGCTACCTCGGCGGCGTCACCCTGGTGGCGCGCAACGGCCGCATCGTGGACTGGCAGGCCTACGGCCATCGCGACCTGGCGCGGCGCGAGCCGATGCGCAGGGACTCGATCTTCCGCATCTACTCGATGACCAAGACGGTGACCTCGGTCGCGGTGATGATGCTGGTGGAGGAAGGCAAGCTCACCCTGGACGATCCGCTGTCGCGCCATCTGCCCGGCTTCGACGCGCCGCAGGTGCTGGTCGGCGGCAGCGTCGACGTGCCGACGCTGCGCCCGGCCAGCCGGCCGGTCACCCTGCACGACCTGCTCACCCACACCGCCGGCTACCCGGCCGGCCTGAAGGGCGACGAGCCGGCCGTGCAACTGCTGGAACGCGCCGACCCGCACGGCGCCGCCGACCTGCGCGGCTTCGCCGAACGCATGCGCCGCGTGCCGCTGGCCGCCGATCCCGGCACCCGTTTCGGCTACGACGGCGCCTCGCTGGAGCTGCTGGCGCGGGTGGTCGAGGTGGCCTCCGGGCAATCGTTCGAACGCTTCCTGCGCCAGCGCATCTTCGAGCCGCTGGCGATGCACGACACCGGCTTCAGCGTGCCGGCGACGCGGCGCTCGCGCGTGGTCGACCTCACCCGGATGGGCGCGGCCGGCAAGCTGGAGATCGCCGACACCACCAGTGCACGGCATCCCGGCGAGCCGCTCAACGCCTACGACAGCGGCGCCGGCGGCCTGTATTCCACCGCCGGCGACTACGCCCGCTTCGCGCAGATGCTGCTCGACGGCGGCACGCTGGACGGCCACACCCTGCTCGGCCGCAAGACGGTGGAGCTGATGCTGCGCAACCACCTCACCATGCTCGACCCGCCGGTGACCCAGTTCAGCGACGCCGAGGGCTTCGGCCTCGGCGGTTACGTGGTGCTCGATCCGGCCCGCCGCGGCCAGCTCGGCTCGCCCGGCCAGTTCGGCTGGAGCGGCGCGGCCTCGACCTACTACACGATCGATCCGCACGAGCACCTGCTGGCGATCCTGATGCTGCAGCACCTGCCGCGCGAGGATGGCGGCAGGGACCTGCCACGGATCAGCCGCAACTTCTACGATCTGGTCTACCAGGCGCTGCCATGACTTCACCACGCACGGCTTTACCGAGTACCCGATGAGCACCGACCCCGATTCGCCCGACCACACCGCCGCCCCGCGCGTGACGCACGAATTCAAGTTCTCCCACGTCACCACCGGCCGCTACCTGCCCACCCCGGGCAAGGCGCCGGGCTGGCCGTTCGCCGAGATCGGCCACTGGAAGACGGACGTGGACGGCTGCGTCGACGACTGGGTCCGCGAGCTGACCGACTGGCGCCGCGAGCACCTCGTGCGGATAGGCTACGACGACGCCAACTACCGCCGCCCCGAGCTGCAGTGGGCGCAGCGCAATTTCGTGCACGCGCAGATGATGGTGGAGGATCGTTATTTCTACGATCCGGTGGCCGGCAAGTACACCGTCGACCGTTACCTGGACGATCTCGAGGCACGCTTCGGCGGCATCGACAGCGTGCTGATCTGGTTCGTCTACCCCAATATCGGCATCGACGACCGCAACAAGACCGACCTGGCGCATGACCTGCCCGGCGGCCTCGAAGGGCTCAAGGGCGCGGTGGACGATTTCCACCGCCGCGGCGTACACGTGTTCCTGCCCACCATGCCGTGGGACCACGGTACCCGCGAGCCGGAGCAGAGCGACTGGCAGGCGATCGCCGCACTGGTCAAGGCGGTCGGCGCCGACGGCATCAACGGCGACACCTACAACGGCGTGCCGCGCGCGTTCTTCGACGCCTGCGACGCGCTCGGCTGCCCGGTGGTGCTGCAGCCCGAATCCACCATCAGTTCCGAGGAGCAGCTGATCTGGAACGTGCAGAGCTGGGGCAAGAAGGCGCCGAACGAAGTGATCCCGCCGGTGGCCAAGTGGAAGTGGCTGGAGCCGCGCCACATGATCAACTACGAGAACCGGTGGGGCCGCGAGCGCAACCACGACCTGCAGTACATCTTCTTCAACGGCATCGGCTACAACGCCTGGGAAAACATCTGGGGCATCTGGAACCAGTTCACCCCGCGCGACGCGGAGACGCTGCGCCGCATCGCCGCGATCGAGCGCCAGTTTGCAGCGGCGATGGTCAGCCGCCACTGGCGCCCGTACGAGCGCACGCTGCAGGCCGGCGTGTTCGCCAGCCGCTTCCCCACCGATGCCTTCACGCTGTGGACGCTGGTCAACCGCAACGAGTATGCGGTGGACGGCGAGCAGATCGCGCTGCCGCATCAGGGCGGCACGCGCTGGTACGACATTTGGCACGGCGTGCCGCTGCAACCTCGCCTGGACGGCGATCGCGCGGTGTTCGATTTCGCACTGGAAGGCCACGGCTTCGGCGCCCTGCTGGCGCTCCCGCCGGGCGCCACGCTCGACAGCCTCGACGCCTTCCTCGCGCGCATGCGCGAGCGCGCCGCGGTGCCGCTCGGCTCGCTGTCAGCCCAATGGCGTTCGCTGCCGCAGCAGCTGGTGCCGATCGAGCCCACCCGCCGCGTCGCCGAAGCCCCGCCCGGCATGCTGGCGATTCCCGCCGGCAGCTTCGACTTCGTGGTCGGCGGCGTCGAGATCGAAGGCCAGACCTGGGAAGGCAACGACGTGCAGTACCCGTGGGAGGACAGCGCGCGCCGCCACCACCGCCATCGCCTGCAGATGCACGCGTTCTTCATCGACCGCACGCCGGTGACCAATGCGCAGTTCCGCGAATTCCTCGACGCCAGCGGTTGGCGCCCGCGCGACCCGCACAACTTCCTGCGCCATTGGGTCGACGGCGCACCACCACCGGGCTGGGACAACAAGCCGGTGACCTGGGTCGCGATCGAGGACGCCCGCGCCTACGCCGCCTGGGCCGGCAAGCGCCTGCCGCACGAATGGGAATGGCAGGTCGCCGCGCAGGGCCACGACGGCCGCCGCTATCCGTGGGGCAACGACTGGGATGCGTCGATGGTGCCCGCCGTCAACCGCGGCCGCACGCTGACGGCGCCGGCCGACGCCGACGCGCATCCGGCCGCGGCCAGCCCGTTCGGCGTGCTCGACCTGGTCGGCAACGTCTGGCAATGGACCGACGAATACACTGATGAACACACCCGCGCCGCGATCCTGCGCGGCGGCAGCAGCTACCAGCCGCAGACCTCCCACTGGTACTTCCCGCAAGCCTACCGACTCGACCAGCACGGCAAGTACCTGCTGATGGCGCCGTGCAAGGACCGCTCCGGCAGCGTCGGCTTTCGCTGCGTGGTGGATTCGGCATGACGACCACCGTGCAACTCGGCGGCCTGCTCGGCGAGGCGCTCGCTGCCAACCTGCGCGGCCGGCTCGCACATTTCATCGTCGACGAACACAGCCCGGCGATCGCGCTGTTCGCGCCTGAGCGGCGCAAGGACAACCGCGAGGGCGACTGGTACGGCGAGCACGCCGGCAAGTGGCTGGTGGCAGCGGCGAAGGCGGCGGCGCGCAGCGCAGACGACGCCCTGCGCACCGGCGTGCTGCGCGTGGCCGACTACCTGGTGTCGGTGCAGGAACCCGACGGCTATCTCGGCACCTACGCAGCGGACCACCGCTTCATGCGTCCGCAGCCACCCAAACCCGTGAGCTGGGACGGCGCGCCCAGCGTGCGCACCTGGGACATCTGGACGCATGCCTACCTGATCCTCGGCCTGCTCGAAGTACACCGGCATTTTCCAGCAGCCCGCTACCTTGATGCCGCGCGCCGGATCGGCGACCTGTGCCTGCACACGCTGACCGCCGGCGGCATCGACATCACCGAGCTGGGCAATCATCACGGGCTGTCGGCGACGGTGCTGATGGACCCGGCCGCCGAGCTGCATGCCGTCACCGGCGAACCGCGCTACCTGCAGCTGGCCGAACTCGTGCTGCGGCAAGCGGATGAGCATCCCGAGCTGGCGCTGCTCACGCGCGCGCTGCAGGGCGCAGACGTTTCCACCATCGCCACCGGCAAGGCCTACCAGCTGGCGTGGAACCTGGTCGGCCTGGCCAAGCTGCACCGCGCCACCGGCAAGGCGGATTACCGCCGCGCCGTGGAGCAGGCCTGGCGCAGCATCCGAGAGCACCACCTCACCCTGGGCGGCGGGCCGTGGGGCGGCGTGGCGCACCGCTCGCGCGAGGTGTTCAACCCGGCCGGCGTGTTCAGCCCCTACGGCTATGTCGAGACCTGCTCGTCGCTGGCGTGGATCCAGTTGAACCGCGAACTGCTGGCGATCACCGGCGAGGCGCGCTACGCCGAGGAGATCGAACGCACCGCGTACAACGACCTGCTCGGCGCGCAGGCGCCGAACGGCGAGGACTGGTGCTACTACGTGTTCCCGAACGGCAAGCGCGTGCACACCACCTACTGGCGCTGCTGCAAGTCCAGCGGCGCGATGGCGCTGGAGGAACTGCCCGCGCTCGCCTATGCGCGTGACGACGACGGCACGATCACCGTCAATCTCTACGGCGCCGGTTCGGCGAGTTTCGCATCGGATGGTGGCGACGAGCTGCGCATCGAACAAGACACCGCTTGTCCGTATCCCGACGATGTCCGCCTGCGCATCGCCCTCGGCCGCCCGATGCGCTTCGCGCTGAAGCTGCGCATCCCGTCGTGGGCCACCGGCGCCACGCTGGCGGTCAACGGCGAGGATGCCGGCATCGCACTCGTTCCGGAAAGCTACGCCACGCTTGAACGTGAATGGCACGACGGCGACGACCTGGTGGCGCGCTTCCCGATGCAGCCGCGGCTGCACCGCGCGGCCAACCGCAACGTGCAGGAGTCGCGCGCGCCGGACGGCAGCGCGGTGCGCCAGGAAGTGCTGCGCTTCGAGTACGCCGCCGTCACCTGCGGCCCGCTGGTGTATGCCACGGGGCTGATCGACGGCTTCAAGGTCGAGGAGACCCTGCGCCTGCCCGATGCACCGATTGAGCAGTGGCTCGCGCTGCAGCCCCCGGCGACGGGCGGTCTGCCGCGCATCGTGCTGGATCCCGGCTACCGCGCGCCGCTGGAATTCACGCCGTACTTCGCCACCGGCGGCCGCGTCGACGGCAGCTGGCGGCTGAGCTGGCTGCCGCTGGCGCCGGATTCCCCGGGATGACGCCGCCGGCGCGCATCACACAAGAATTTGTGGCGCCAGAACATAGCCGTCTTGCCTGTTTCCTCACCGGGGCATGGTGCACAGTGGCCCGAAGCTTTCACCCCGCTCCCCATGGATGCATCGCGCATGGAAACCTCACCGCCTGAGTCGAACACCGCCCGCCACGGCCCGCTGGCCGGCGTGCGCGTGCTGGACCTGAGCGCCTACATCGCCGGGCCGTACGCCTGCTCGCTGCTGGCCGACCAGGGCGCGGATGTGATCAAGGTGGAGCCGCCGGGCGGCGACAACCTGCGCCAGTACCCGTCCACCCTGCCCAGCGAGAGCCGCGCCTTCCTCGGCGTCAACCGCAGCAAGCGCGGCATCGTGCTCGACCTCAAGCGTGCGGCCGACCATGCCGCCCTGCTCAAGCTGGTGCGCGACGCCGACGTGCTGGTGCACAACTTCCGCCCCGGCGTACCCGAGCGCCTGCACATCGGCCACGCGCAGCTGAACCTGATCAACCCGCGACTGGTCTACTGCGCGATCACCGGCTACGGCGACAGCGGCCCGCTGAAGGACAAGGCGGGCTACGACCAGGTGCTGCAGACCATGACCGGCATGTGCACCCTGCAGGGCAAGCGCGGCGGCCCGCCGGAGATCATCTACGGGTCGGTGGTCGACTACTACGCCGCGGCGCTGCTGGCCGCCGGCGTATCGTCGGCGCTGTACGAGCGCGAGCGCAGCGGGCTGGGCCAGTTCGTCGGCGTGTCGTTGCTGCGCAGCGCGTTGACCATGCAGTCGGCGCGGATGATCTGGGCCGAAGGCGAGTCGCTCGACATCGGGCGCGACATGCGCTCCGGCGGCGTCACCGGTATCCACCCCACGCGCGAAGGCTGGATCTACATCTCGGCCAACACGCCGCGATTCTGGAAGGCGTTGTGCGCCAGGACCGGGCTGAACGCGATGGCGGAGGACCCGCGCTACGACACCGTGCGCAAGCGTGCGCAGCACTTCGCGCAGATCCTGCCCGCGCTGCACGCGGCGCTGGCCACGCGGTCCGCGCTGGAGTGGGAGGCCATCTTCGGCGACGAGGTGCCGTGCGCCGCGGCGCGGCGGATCGAGGACATGTTCGACCACCCGCAAGTGCAATCGCAGGGCATCATCGACACCTTCGAGCACCCGCTGGTGGGTCGCTACCGTGGCGTCGCCCAGTCGATCCGCTTCGGCCGCACGCCGGGACCGGCGCCGTTCGCCGCACCGGTGCTGGACCAGGACACTGCCGCCGTGATCGCCGCGCTCGAGCACGATGCCGGCAGCGCGTTCCGCAAACGCTGACCCGGGCGGCGGGCGGCGCACGCCGCGGATCATGAACGCCCGCCCCTCCCCTGCACGAACCGACCACCTGCCGCTCACAACCGATTCCGGAGAGTAGGTGGCGCGGAAGGGTTTCCGTCGGAAGCCCGCCGCATGTCCCCCACACGGAGTCGCCACCCATGAACAACGACCGCATCCAGGGCAACTGGAAACAGCTCACCGGGAAGATCAAGGCCAAATGGGGCGATCTGACCGACGACGACCTGACCCAGGCCGAAGGCAACACCGAGTACCTGGTAGGCAAGGTGCAGGAGCGTTACGGCATCGCCCGTGACGAGGCGCAGCGCCAGGTGAACGAGTTCGAGCGCACGCTGTAAGCGTCACCACGCCGGATCGTGCAGGGTCGGTACTGCGTACTGGCCCTCCCGCGCGTCGGCTCGGGCACAGCCCGCCGCGAAGCCGATACCTGGCACTGTCAATTTGCTACTAATTACGCTATCAATTAGTAGCAAATTGACAGGTGCCTCATGAAACTCCCCATGCCGCCCCCGGCGTTCGGCGACCTGTTCGAGCGTTCCGACGTCCGCAAGATACTGCTCGGCAAGCTTGGTCCCGAGGTCAAGGGACGATACGAGCACTGGGATCAGCTGCGCCATCTCACGCCACCGGAGAACCTTACGCCGGAAGAATGGTGGCTGGGAATCAAGATGGCGCGCCGCGGGCTGCGCCAGGAAATGCCGTTGAAGGACAAGGCAGGCCACCCGTTCACCGTCGTTCTGAGCGACAGCATCCAGCGAAACCTGTTCCTCATCGGCCGTGATGCCGCTGGTGCGCTTCGTGGCCAGGAGGCATCTCAATCGGAAGTCACCCGCGAGCATTACCTCGTTCGATCCCTGATGGAGGAAGCGATGACTTCGTCGCAGCTTGAAGGAGCTGCCACGACCACCCAGGTCGCCAAGGACATGCTTCGCAGCGGACGCGAGCCGCGGGATTGCGGCGAACGCATGATCTACAACAACTACCTGGCCATGCGCGAACTGAAAGCCTGGAGGCAGCGGCCGCTGACCCCTGCCGCGGTGTTCGAGATCCACCGCAAGCTGACCGATGGAACGCTCGAGGACGAGGGCTGCGCGGGAAGATTCCGATTGCCCTCGGAAGACATTGTCATCGAGGACGAGACTGGTCGCGTTCTCCACGCGCCGCCACCGGCACGGGAACTCGAGCAGCGCCTGCAGGCCCTTTGCGACTTCGCCAACCAGTCGGACGACGGCGAGCACTTCGTGCACCCGGTGGTCAGGGCGATCCTGATCCACTTCCAGATCGGCTACGACCATCCGTTCGTCGACGGAAACGGCCGGACCGCCAGGACGTTGTTCTACTGGTCGCTGCTGAGATCGGGTTTCTGGATGGCGGAGTATCTGTCGATATCGAGCATCCTCAAGCGCGCCCCCGCCCAGTACATGCGGTCATACCTGTACACGGAGACCGACGAGGGGGACACCACCTATTTCGTGGCTCACCAGCTGACCGTCATTCTCGAAGCCATCGATGGCGTTCATGGCTACATCACGCGAAAGCAGAATGAGCAGGCAGCCGCCGCGGCGCTGCTCAAACCCGGCAGCCCGCTGGCTCACCGGATCAACCACAGGCAAAGAGCGCTCCTTCTGAACGCCCTCAGGAACCCGGGAAAAGTCTTCACCATCGAGATGCATCGCGGAAGCCACGGCACGTCGTACCAGACCGCCAGGGCCGACCTGCTTGCCCTGGTGGCCGAAGGATTCCTGCGCCAATCCCGCGAAGGAAAGGCCTTCGTGTTCGTTCCGGTGCCCGATCTCGAAAAACGATTGCATGCATGACCACGGCTGGGTCTCGTCACATGCGGGATCGCGCGTGACGAGGCCAGGCACCAGGTGCGCGGTTTCGAGCGGACGCTGCAGCTGCAGCGGCCCCGCGTGTCATTCCTTGCGCGTCAGCTGCGGCACGTCCTGCGAGCCTTCCTCGCGGTCGCGGTACAGCGCGGCGCGCACCAGCAGCATCAGGGTGATCGGGGTGGTCAGGGTGAGGAACACGCCGATCAGCACCTCGTTGAAGATCGGCCGGCCATGCAGCACCGAGAAGCAGGTGATCGAGGCGGCCAGCATGAAGAACGTGCCCAGCGTGGTGCCCAGGGTGGGCGCATGCACGCGCTGGTAGAAGTTCTTCAGGCGCAGCAGGCCGAGCGAGCCGATGAAGGCGAACAGCGCGCCCAGCAGCATCAGCACGGCGACCGTGATGGCCGCCCACGGCGGCAGCGCGTCGAGGTGGTTCATTCGATCACCTGTCCGCGCATCAGGAATTTCGACAGCGCCACCGTGCTGGCGAAGCCGAGCAGGGCGATGATCAGGCCGGCCTCGACGTAGAGCATGCTGCCGCTGCGGATGCCGATGGTCAGCAGCAGGATCATCGCGTTGACGTACAGCGCGTCCAGCGCCAGCACGCGATCCTGGGCGCGCGGACCGCGCACCATGCGGATCAGCGAGAAGGCCATCGCCAGCAGCAGCAGGATCTGCGCCGCGCGGATCGCCACGTCGAGCAGTGCATGGCTCATGGGAAGATCTCCAGCAGGGGGCGTTCGTAGCGCTGCTTGATCGAGTCGATCCAGTCCGCTTCGTCGACCAGGTCCAGCACGTGGATCAGCAGGATGTTGGCGCTGGAGTCGTAGCTGACCCAGATCGTGCCGGGGGTGGAGGTGATGATGCACGACAGCACGGCCAGGCCGTAACGGTCGGTCAGCTGCAGCGGGATCGCCACGAAGCCGGAGTGCATCGGGCGCTTGCCGAACAGCACGATGCGCGCCACCGCGAGGTTGGAGCGCACGATGTCCAGCACCACGCGCACGAACAGGCGCAGCAGCAGCGGGTAGTGGCGCAGCCGCGCCTTCGGAGGGTCCAGCAGGTCGAGCATCCGGCCCAGCACGACGCCGAACACGACGCCGAGCAGCACGGTGCCGGGCGACACGCTCTGGTTGAGAACCAGCCAGATCAGCGCCAGCAGCGCGCTCAGCAGCGGATGCGGCAGCCAGCGGCGGATCATGGTGCGACCTCGGCGCCCGGCAGCACGGCGTGGATGTAGTTGCCCGGCGCATGCAGCTGCGCGGCGGTGTCGCGCAAATAGTGCAGCGGCCGCTCGGGCCAGACCGTCAGCAGCAGGCACAGCCCCAGCAGCAGCGCGACGGAGACGCTCTCGGTGAGGCGCACCTTCGGAAAGATCCGCTCCGGCTCGACCCAGAAGATCTGGATGCCGGCGCGGCACAGCGCGGTCACGGTGCAGAAACCGGCCGCCACGACCAGCGCGAACAGCAGCTGCGCGCCGCGCCCGGCGTCATCGAGCATCGGCGCCAGCAGGGCGAACTTGGCCAGGAAGCCGGACAGCGGCGGCAGCCCCGCCAGCAGCACCGCGCAGGCCGAGAAGCTCAAGCCAAGCATCGCGATCGGCGCCGGGATCACCACGCGGCTCTCGTCCTCCTGCGCGTACAGGCTTTCGTTCGCGGGGGTCTCGCCGGGCTGCTCGTACGGCTCCAGGCTCAGCGTGTCGTCGGTATCGTCGTCGCCGTCGGAGGCGAGCAGGCCGGCAATCAGGAAGAACGCGGCGATCGCCAGGGTGGAGATCACCAGGTAGGCCAGCGCGCCGGCGGTCACCGCGCTCTGCTGCAGGCCGATCGCGCCGAGCAGGGTGCCGGCGGAGACCACCACGTTGTAGCCGGCCAGCTTGCCGAGGTCGCGCGCGCCCAGCATGCCGATGGTGCCGGCCACCAGCGTGGCCATGCCGCCCCACAGCATCCACGCGCTGCCGAAATGCGCCGAGGCGGGCCCGGCGCCAGCGCCGAACAGCAGCAGGCCGAGGCGCAGCAGCACGTAGATGCCGAGCTTGGTCATCAGCGCGAACATCGCGGCCACCGCCGGCGCCGCGGCCGCGTAGGTGCGCGGCAGCCAGAAGCCGAGCGGCCACATCGCGGTCTTGATCAGGAACGCCACGCCGAGCAGCGCCGCGCCCGCATGCAGCAGCGCGCGGGTGCGCTCCGGCACGTGCGGGATCAGCTCGGCCAGTGCCGCCATGTTGAGCGTGCCGGTGACGCCGAAGATCAGGCTGACGCCGAGCAGGAACAGCATCGAGGCGGTCAGGTTGACCGCGATGTAATGCAGCCCCGCACTGACCCGCCGCGCGCCCGAGCCATGCAGCGCCAGGCCATAGGACGCCGCCAGCAGCACCTCGAAGAACACGAACAGGTTGAACAGGTCGCCGGTGAGGAAGGCGCCGTTCAGCCCCATCAGCAGGAACTGCAGCAGCGGCTGGAAATGGCCGCCGCGATGCTGCCAGCGGCCCAGCGCATACGGCAGCAGCGCCAGCGCCAGCACGCTGGTGAGCAGCACCATCAAGGCGGAGAGGCGGTCCGCCACCAGCACGATGCCGAAGCGCGCCGGCCAGTCGCCGATGCGGTACACCGCGGCCTGTGCACCCTCGACGGACACCGCGTGCATCAGCGCGGCGCAGGCCAGCACCAGCCCCGCGCAGGAGGCGATGCTCAGCGCCAGCGTGGTGCGCCGGCGCCGCTCGCCGATCAGCAGTTGCAGCGCGGCCACCAGCAGCGGCAGCAGGATCGGCACGATGACCAGGTGCAGGCTCATGGCGTGCCGTCCTCGCCGTCGACATGATCGTTGCCGGTAAGCCCGCGCGAGGTCAGCAGCACGACCAGGAACAGCGCGGTGGTGGCGAAGCCGATCACGATCGCGGTGAGCACCAGCGCCTGCGGCAGCGGGTCGGTGTACTGCGCCACGTCGCCGGCCACCTCGTGCAGCACCGGATCGGCACCGGTGCGCAGGCCGCCGATGGAGAAGATGAACAGGTTCACCGCATAGG
This sequence comes from Rhodanobacter lindaniclasticus, assembly GCF_004799035.1. Classification (GTDB taxonomy): domain Bacteria; phylum Pseudomonadota; class Gammaproteobacteria; order Xanthomonadales; family Rhodanobacteraceae; genus Rhodanobacter; species Rhodanobacter lindaniclasticus. Next base: position 7,585 of record NZ_MWIO01000018.1, on the reverse strand, counting down.
AAATCAGGGTCAGCCCGATGATCACCTGGAACGTGCGCGGGCGCAGCAGCAGCCACACGCCGGAGGCGGCGAGGATCCCGATGGCGGCGGCCAGCACCAGTTCCATCAGCCCTGCCCTCCCGTCTCGGCAGTCGGCGCCTGGCGCGGCCGGCGCAGCGACTGGTGCGCCAGCGCAATCAGCATCAGGATGGTGGCGCCCACCACCGTGGCGAACACGCCCAGGTCGAACAGCAAGGCGGTGGCCAGCGGCACGTCGCCGAACAGTGGCAGTTCCAGGTACTGGAAGTGGCTGGTCAGGAATGGACGGCCAAACGCCAGCGAGCCGAGGCCGGTGAGCACCGCCAGCAGCAAGCCGGCGCCGATCCAGCGCAGCGGCAGCACGCGCAGGCGCGACTCCACCCAGCGCGCGCCGCGCGCCATGTAGAGCAGGATCAGCGCCACCGCCACGGTGATGCCGGCGACGAAGCCGCCGCCCGGCAGGTCATGCCCGCGCAGGAACAGGTGCAGCCCGAACAGCACGATCACCGGCGCCATCAGCTGGATGATCAGGCCCGGGATCATCAGATAGTCGGTCAGCGAGTGGTCCGCCGCGCGGCCGGGCGCGCCATTCTCCAGCACCGTCTGCTGGCGCTGCTGCTCCGGCGCGCTGATGCTTTCGGCCGCCGGGCGGAAGCGGCGCAACAGGGCGAACACGGTCAGCGCCACGATCGCCAGCACGCTGATCTCGCCCAGCGTGTCGAAGCCGCGGAAGTCGACCAGGATCACGTTGACCACGTTGTGGCCGCCGCCCTCGGCGTAGGCCCGCTCGAGGAAGAAGCGCGAGATCGAGTCGGCCACCGGGTGCATCATCGCCGCATAGGCCAGGCTGGCCACGCCGACGCCCACCGCCATCGCGATCACGATGTCGCGGCGGCGGCGGAAGCGCTGGCGCCACCCTTCGGGCGCATAGCCGGCGATGCGCTTGGGCAGCCAGCGCAGGCCGAGCAGGATCAGGATGGTGGTGACCACCTCCACCAGCAGCTGCGTCGCCGCCAGGTCCGGCGCCGACAGCCACACGAAGCTCGCGCACGAGACCAGCCCGGCGCCGCCGCTGAGCACCAGCGCGGCGAGGCGGTGGAACTTGGCCTGGCTCGCCGCGCCGATCGCGCAGGCCGCGCCGAGCAGCCACAGCAGCGCGAACGCCGGATCGACACTGGGCCAGTGCGGACGGAAATCCAGCGGCGCCGTGGTGGCCGCCAGCCCGCCGGCCAGCAGGGCGAGCAGCACGATCCACAGCAACTGCGACTGCAGCCGCCGGCTCGGGTAGAGCCGTTCGATCCGCTGCGGCCAGTCCGCCGCGAACACCGCCAGCGCGCGCTCGAACAGCCGCCTGCCGCTGAAGCGGCTGGTCAGCGGCGCCGTCTCGATGGCGTCGAAGCGGCGACGCAGGCTGGCGAACAGCAGGCAGCCGGCGACGAAGGCGAACACGCTCATCAGCAGCGGCGTGGTCAGGCCGTGCCACACCGCCAGGCTGTACGCCGGCGTGTCCGCGCCGAGCACCGCGCCGGCCGCCGCACGCAGCGTGGGTCCGATCACCCGCCCCGGCAACACGCCCACCAGCAGGCAGGCCAGCGCGAGAAAGCCGATCGGGAAGCGCATCCACAGCGGCGGCTCGTGCGGCTCGCGCGGCAGGTCGGCGGGCATGCGGCCGAAGAACACGCCGCGCACGAAGCGGATCGAGTAGGTCACGCCGAACGCGCTGGCCGCCACCGCGATCACCACCGAGATCGCGTCCAGCAGCGGGCCCTGGCGCGCCGCCAGCGTCTCGGCGAAGAACATCTCCTTGGACAGGAAGCCGTTCAGCAGCGGCACGCCGGCCATCGCCGCGCCGGCCACCAGCGCCAGCGTGGCGGTGACCGGCATCACCCGGTACAGGCCGCCGAGCTTGCGCAGGTCGCGCGTGCCGGCCTCGTGGTCGACCGCGCCGGCGGCCATGAACAGCGAGGACTTGAAGGTGGCGTGGTTGACGATGTGGAAGATCGCCGCCACCACGCCCAGCGCGCTGCCCAGCCCCACCAGCATGGTGATCAGGCCCAGGTGGCTGATCGTCGAATAGGCCAACACGCCCTTCATGTCCTGCTCGAACATCGCCGCGTAGGCGCCCAGGATCAGGGTGACCAGGCCCACGCCGCCGACGATCCACGACCACTCGGCGGTGCCGCCCAGCACCGGCCAGAAGCGCACCAGCAGGAACACGCCGGCCTTCACCATGGTGGCCGAGTGCAGGTAGGCCGACGCCGGCGTGGGCGCCGACATCGCCTGCGGCAGCCAGAAGTGGAACGGGAACTGCGCGCTCTTGGTGAACGCGCCGAGCAGCACCAGCAGCAGGGTCGGCGTGTACCACGGATGCGCGCGCACCGCATCGCCCGCGGCGAGGATCGCGTCGAGCTCGTAGCTGCCCGCGATGTGGCCCAGCAACAGCATGCCGGCGAGCAGGCAGAAGCCGCCGCCGGAGGTGACGATCAGCGCCATCCGCGCGCCGTCGCGCGCCGAGGCGCCGTTGTGCCAATAGCCGATCAGCAGGAACGAGAACAGGCTGGTCAGCTCCCAGAAGAACACCAGCTGGATCACGTTGCCGGACATCACGATGCCCAGCATCGAACCCATGAACGCCAGCAGCAGCGCGAAGAAGCGCGCCAGCGGATCGTCCGGCGACATGTAGTAGCGCGCATACACGCCCACCAGCGCGCCGATGCCGCAGACCAGCAGCATCATCAGCCAGCTGAAGCCGTCGACCCGCAGCACCAGGTCCAGCCCGAGCGAGCCCGCCCATGGAATGGTCTGGCGCAGCACCGCGCCGGCAAGGATCGCCGGGGCCAGCCACAACGAAAGGGCCAGGCCGAGCAGCGCGGTGGCGGTCATCAGCCAGGCGGCGCGATTGTGCCCGCGCTCGCGCATCAGCCACGTCAGCACCGCCGCCGCGAAAGGCAGGCAGAGGATGGCGCCTGGGATGAGGTTGTCGGGCATCGCTCACTGCGTTCGATGGAAACATCGTCGGTGTCGCCCGTCACCGGACCGGCACCCCGCTGCATCACGCACGACAACCGCCTCGAACCAGCTGCCATGCAGGCGCGCGGCATGGCAGGCCATCGTCGCGATCGCCCGCATGCGCTCACCCTGGACTGGGAGCGTGGCGGCCAGAACCGTCCGGACTCCTCGTTCGATTCTATCGTTCGCCGCGCGCCAGCGGCAACGAGCCTGCACGGCGCTTGCACACGCGCTGTTCCTACCATGTCCGCGGGAATCAGGATGGCCACGAATGCCCCGCAGCATTCATCACCACCCGGAGACATGGCAGATGATCCATCCCCCGATCCGCCGACATGCGCTGCGCGCCGCCGCCTTGCTCCCGCTGGCACTGGCCAGCGGGCTGGCCTGCGCGCAGCAGTCGCCCGCGCTCGATCGCGTCAGCCTGTGGCTGGGCGGCTATGACGCGCATGTCGACACCACCCTCGGCGCCAGCGATGCGGGCGGCCGGTACGGCGGCAGCTTCAACCTGGAGAACGACCTCGGCTTCAACGACCGCAAGCGCGTGCCGCGCGCACGACTGGATTTCCTGATCGGCGACAGCCAGGGTTTCTCGCTGGACTATTACAGCGTCAACCGCTCGCGCCGCCAGAGCCTGGCGCGTTCGATCAGCTATGCCGGCAACGATTACGAGGCCGCCGCCACGGTGCGCGGCAAGTTGAATTTCGACTTCGGCAGCGCCTCCTGGCGCTGGTGGTTCGGCCACGGCAACGACGTGTTCGGGCTGGGCCTGGGCGGCGCCTACTACCGCGTGCATGCCGGCATCAGCGGCGCGGCCAGCGTCAACGGCGAGCCGGTGGGACAGGCCTCCTCCAGCACCAGCGACGGCGCCTGGGCACCGATGCTGCAGCTCGGCTGGCGCCATGCGTTCAGCGACCAGTGGCGCATGTTTGCCGACGCCGCCGGGGTGAAGAAGAACGGCGGCCGGCTCAGCGGCCACATCGTGAACGCCGCGCTGGGCGTGGAATGGCTGCCGTGGCCACACCTGGGCTTCGGCGCCGAATACGGCTACAGCCGCGTGGTGCTGCACCAGCGCAAGCACGCCTACCACGCCAACCTCGACATGAAACTGGACGGCCCCTCGCTGTTCGTCCACCTGCGCTTCTGAGGCGTGCCGCCGGCGCATGAGCGGATAGGCACGCCGGCAGCGTTGGTGCATCATCGAGGCTCCGACGAGCCGTCCGGACACGGGCGCGGCAAGGGGAAACGATGCCAAGGCGGTTTGCCACCACCATCGCGCTGACGCTGTGCACCGTGGCCATCGTCCTGCCGCTGGTGGCGGCGCTGCTGATCGCCCGCCACCAGTCGATGGAGGAAGCCGGCGCCCAGGCATCGAACATCGCCAGCGCCATCATCCATCGCACGGAAGCGGTGGGCGAACAGTCCGCGGCCGCCTATCAGCGGTTGACCGAGTTGAATCCCTCCGGCACGTGCTCCGAGGCCAAACGCGCGCAGCTGCGCCGGATTCTGCTGGATTACGACTACGTGCAGGCGGCCGGCTACGTCTCCGGCGATCGCATCACCTGCTCGGCCATCGGCCCGCAGGCCGACGGCCTGCAGATGGGGCCACCGGCGTACGTGAGCCCGAAGGGCACGCGGGTGCACTTCGGGGTTTCCATCGACGGCAGCCGCCCGTTCGTGGTGCTCAGCGGCGACCATTACGCCACCGCGGTTCACCCGGACAACCTGCTGGTCGAAACGCCTTCCGTGCCGGGCCTTGCGCAGGGCGTGTTCGGGCGCAGCGCCGGCAAGGTCTGGGCCCGTGACGGCCACTTCGACCCGGCATGGCTGGAGCAGCACGGCAAGGCTGCCCGCGCGATCTTCTACGACGGCGGCTACCTGGTGGCGATCCAGGGATCGGAACGCTTCGACGTGGGCGCCTACGCGGCGATTCCGCGTGCCTACCTGAGCTCCCGCCTGCGCGAGCTCGCCCTGTTGCTGCTTCCCGTCGGGCTGGCACTGGGCGCGGCGTTGGTCGGCGCGATCGTCATGTTCGCGCGCCAGCGTGCGTCGCTGCCCGCGTTGCTGCGGGCGGCGCTGAACCGGCAGGAGTTCGTGCTGTACTACCAGCCGATCGTCGAGCTGGGCTCCAACACGATAGCCGGGGCCGAGGCACTCTTGCGCTGGCCCGCCAACAAGCAGATCGGCATGCGCCCGGCGCTGTTCGTGCAGGCCGCGGCCGACTGCGGACTGACCGCCCGCTTCACCGAATACGTGCTCGCCCGCGTCGCCATCGACGGGCCACGCTTCTTCAGCCGATATCCGGGCTGCTACATCAGCGTCAACCTGGCGCCGAGCGACCTGCTGTCCGGCGCAGTCGTCGAGCACCTGCAGCGCCTGCTGACCACGCCCGGCATCGGCGTGCACAACATCGTGGTGGAGGTGACCGAGAGCTCCTTCGTCGACCCGGCCAGCGCCAACCGCACGATCGCGCGCATCCATGCGCTGGGCATCCGGGTGGCGATCGACGACTTCGGCACCGGCTTTTCCGGCCTGTCGCAATTGACCCAGCTGCGCGCCGATTGCCTGAAGATCGACAAGATCTTCGTCGACGCCATCGGCACCGGGTCGGTCACCAGCGAAGTGGTGCTGCACATCATCGCGATGGCGCGCTCGCTCAAGCTCACGCTGATCAGCGAAGGAGTGGAGACCCACGCCCAGGCCGAGTTCCTGCGTCAGCACGGCGTGGCGTTTGCCCAGGGCTGGCTGTTCGGCAAGGCGCAGCCGCTGGACGAGCTGCTGCGCCCGGCCGGGCCCGACTGATTGCCGGCGGCACCCGGTCGAGCGCCTCCGCGCGGACCGCGCAGCCACCGGCTCTTGACGTGTCGACTGCGCCATAAGCACTTCTTAAGCCGGCACACGGATAATCCGCCGGGCCGCCGCCACACCGGAGCCTGTTCGTGCACATCATCCTGGTCGAGGACGACGCCCAGCTCGGCGCCGCGATCCAGCGCGCGCTGGAACGCCTCGCCTATACGGTGAGCTGGCTGCGCGACGGCCGCGAGGCGCTCATCGCGCTGCGCGACGAAACCGCCGACCTGGTGCTGCTCGACCTCGGCCTGCCCGGCAAGGACGGCCTCGACGTGCTGGTCGAGGCGCGCCGCAGCCACGTCACCACGCCGGTGATCGTGATGACCGCGCGCGATGGCCTGCAGGCGCGCGTGCACGGACTCGATGCCGGCGCCGACGATTACCTGATCAAGCCGTTCCACCTCGACGAGCTGTGCGCGCGCATCCGCTCGCTGAGCCGGCGCGCGCAGGGCCTGGCGGTCAACCGCATCGAGGTCGGCGCGCTGACGCTGGACCTGGGCACCTCGCAGGTGACTTTTCGCGGCGAAGTGATCGAACTGACCCGGCGCGAGTTCGCCTTGCTGCAGATCCTGCTGGAGCGCGCGGGCAAGCTGGTGCGCCGCGAAAGCCTGATCAACTCGCTGTATGGTCTGGACAACGTGGTCGGCGACAACGCGCTGGAGGTCCTCGTGCACACGCTGCGCAAGAAACTCGGTTACGACACCGTGCGCACCGTGCGCGGCTTCGGCTACATGATCCCGCGGGAACCCGCATGAGCCAGCCCAGCCTGCGCGGCCGGCTGCGTTGGCTGATCATCGGGGTGATGATCGCGGTGCTGCTGCCGCTGGCGGTGCTCAGCTTCCGGCGCACCATGGAAGAGGTCAACGAGCTGTCCGACGGCCGGCTGGCGCAGTCGGCGCGCACGCTGCAGGTCATCATCGGGCAGGAGGGCGGCGACGTGCTGCGCGGCCGCGACCGGAACGGCCAGCTGGTGCCGATCGAACCGCCCGAGATGCAGGCCCTGCGCCGGCGCGGCCATACGTTCGAGTCCGAAGTCGGCTTCCAGGTGTTCGATACCGCCGGCCATCTGGTGATGGCCACCACCAACCTCGCGGCGTTGCCAGCGCCACAACCCGGTGATGCCGAGTTTCGCGACATCCGCGCCAACGGCTACCGCTGGCGCCTGTTCACTTTGCAGGACCCGTCCGACGGCGTGGTGATCCGCACCGGCGAGCGCTACGACAGCCGCCACGACATCCTGCGTGCACTGTGGTTCGACCACGCCCTGCCGCTGCTGATCGGCCTGCCGCTGCTCGGCCTGCTGGTCGGCTGGGCGGTGCGGCGCGGACTGCGCCCGCTGCAGTCGCTGACCGGCGCACTGGCCTCGCGGGCGCTGGGCAGCCGCGAGGCGATCGTGCTGGAACGCGCGCCGCTGGAACTGCAGCCCGTGCTCGACGCGTTGAACGGGCAACTGCGACGGCTCGCCGATGCGCTGGAGCGCGAGCACCGCTTCAGCGCCGACGTGGCACACGAACTGCGCACGCCGCTGGCCTCGATCATGCTGAACATCGAAAGCGCCACGGCCACCCGCGACCCCGCCGAAGCCGCCACCAGCCTGGCCGGCGCGCGCCACAACGTCGCCGCGCTGGCGCGGCGGGTCGAGCAGCTGCTGGCGCTGGCGCGGCTGGAATCCGGCACCGCACTGGAGCAGCGCCAGTCCGTCGATCTG
>NZ_MWIO01000017.1 GCF_004799035.1 Rhodanobacter lindaniclasticus | reverse complement strand
GCAATCCACCTCCATAGGCACCTTTTTGCCGTAGCAAGCTCGGTGTTTTGCATGGCCGTCTGGACGGCCATTTTGAACTTCATTGATCAGAGCATCCTTAGGCATCACAAGGAGCATCTCGGTGGGTACCACATTCTGGATCAAGCGTTTTCTTACCGTTCTCGTTGGTGCTTTTGTCATCATTGGCACGGTACAAATGCTCAAAGGCCATGATTTGCTTTACTCCGTGACCCAAGCGGCAATATGGGGCGTCATCACGGCAACCGTGTTTGCGGTAGGCAGAATCTACCAATCTCGCCGAGGCCAGCACTGCGCAATCTGCAAAGACACGCCAGAAATGCAGCGGCTTGATCGTGGCGGCGATGCCTGACATTTCCGCAAGAGACTTCCCGTCAATCCCGGCTGCATGAGGCCTTTGCGCTGGGCGTTCGGGCCAATGTCGATCGTGATGTTGTCATGGTGGTGCATGCGGCGTGTCAGTGCGGCGCGGGTTTCAGCGAGTGTCAGGCTGCATTTCCGTCCCACAAGGGGATTTCCTTTGGCCATGACCGGTCTGGTTGAGTCGATACCGCCGACTCGGACCTCTGTATAAACCGCACCCGGGGAGCTCATTCGTTCATCGGACTGTCCGGTGTTCGGGGATCGGCCGATACACCGTTTGGACGTCCGAAATGAACCGGTGGCGCATGGATGACCCCTGTTTCGGCTCGCCAAACCCTGCCTCAACCCGCGCAAATCCTCGCCCCGAGACCTGCAATGACCTCGAAAGCCCCTGCTGCCACGGATTGCTTCATCGTGCTGTATCGCTGGCGTCTGCATGCCGGCGCCGAGGCGGCCTTCGTGCAAGGCTGGTCCCGCATCACCGAGTTGCTTCGATCGCGCGGTTCGCTCGGTTCTCGCCTGCATCGTGGTTCCGATGGCCTGTGGTACAGCTATGCGCAGTGGCCCAGCGCGCAAGCGCGCCGCGACATCTTTGCGCTCGGTTCCCTCGACGAGGAAGCAAGCCGCCGGATGAAGACCGCTATCGCGGAGAGCCTTCCGGAGATCACGCTCGACACCAGGGCCGACTACCTCGATGCGCTGCATCGTGAAGGCATCTGAGATGACGCAGCAGCCATGGACGGCCTGCGCACCAGCGGTATTCCTGCAAGCCTGATTCTTGCGGTATTTGCGCGGCATGATCGCGAAGCGCCGCGCCAGTGTCGTCCCTCGCGTGGCAACGGGAAGCAAGCCGCGGCCTGCGGCGAACCCGGAACGGGCTCGCGGCAGGCCGCGGAGCTTGCTCGACAGACTCAGTGCTGCTGCGCATCCGCGCTGGCGCCGGCGTCGCCGCTGGCCTGCGCCGAGGCGGAGAGGCCGCCGCGAGCCGAGCCGTGGGCGTTGGCATGGCCGCTGGCCGAGCCATTGCCGTGGGCGACGCGGCCGGCGTTGGCGCCGGTGGTGCCGCGGGCGGCGCCGGAGCCGGAGACGTCGAGTGACGCGTTGCCGGTGCGGCGTGCGGCACCCGCGGCCTGCGGCAGCAGGCCCGACGACGGAGGCGTCGAGTCATGCGACGACGGCTGTGCAGCGTCCGTGGCCGCGGTCCGTGACGCGTTGCCGGCGGCAGCCGCGCCGAGCGAGCCGTCGGCGCGCACCGACCGGGTACCGTTGGCGATCGCCTGTCCGGCGGTGTCCAGGCCGGCGCTGCCGGCGGCGTTGGCGGTTGCCGGGGCGCTCTGCACGCGACCCAGCGCGTTGCGGGTTCCGCGTTTGGCCGTCGAGACGGCTGAACGCGTCGAACCGGCGAGCTGACCGGCGGTATCAGCCGCGGCCTGGCGCGGGCCGGTGGCGTCGATGGCGCCGCTCGCGGAAGACCCCAGTTCGCCGGCACCGTTCAACGCCGCGTTGCCGTTGCCGGCGGGGTTGGCGGCGACCGAGCCGGCGAGGCTGCCGGCCGCACCCGCGCCCGCCTGGCCGTTCACCTGGCGAGTGGCTTGCGCGGCGGCGCCGGTAGCCGCATCGGCGGCTGCCGTGGCACGCGGGTGCGGCGCACGACGTTCGGCCGCACGGGGGTTCACGTCGGGAGCATGGAGATTGCCCATGCCGCGGGCGGCGCCGTCGATGCGACCACCGATCTGGTCCATGGTGGTCGGCATGGAACCGCGCAAGCCACCGCCGATGCCACCACCGAGCGCGCCGCCCAGCACCTGGGCATGCACCGGTATCGCCGTGGCGAGCGCAAGCGTGCCGGCGAGCAGGCCGATGGTGACAGTCTTGTTGATGAGAGTCGTGTTGCGCATGGTAGGACCTCCTGCCAGCGGACGATCCGCGGCTTCCAAGGTCCTGTACGTCGCTGCCGGGGGAATCCTTCCGTACCGGCCAGTGACGCTTGGGCGGCGTTCAGTTTCAGGGCGACAGCAGGCCGTAACCGTAACGCGGGTCGCGACCGCGGGCGCCGAGCGGGCGCGCTTCGCCGATCAGCTGCTGCTGCACCTGGGCCGCGGCGCCGGTGCGCGGGGCTTCCAGCAGTCGCGCCGCTTTTCGCGCCACGATCGGCGCCGCGAACGAGGTGCCGCGCAGTGCGTTGCGGCCGCTGCCGACCACGCCGGACGCACAGAAATCCACCTGCTCGCCGCTGCCGGCTTCGGGCAGCACACGGTCGTGCGCGTCGACGCCGCTGACGCCGATCACGTCCGGGTACGCCGCCGGATACAGCGGTGGCGCCGCGGGACCGTCGTTGCCCACGGCGCTGACCAGCACGTGGCCGCGGGCGATCATCGCCTGCACTGCACGCGCGAGCACCGGGTTGTCCGGACCGACCAGGCTGATGTTGATCACCGCCACGTGCTCGCGCGCCATCCACGCCAGCGCCTCCACCAGTTTCGAGGTGGCCCCGCCGACCGCATCGCCGCACCACAGGTCGGCGGCATACAGCGTGTCCGCGTCGCCGGCGACGAGGCGCGCGGCGACCGCCGTGCCGTGCCGCGACGGATTCGCCGTGGTGCAGCCGTGCCGCTCGATGCGCGCGTGCGCCAGCGCGGGATCGCCGGGATCGACGCCGCCGTCGATCAGCCCCACGCGTTGCGATGGCGCAACGGACGACGGCGCCGCTGCCGTCGCGACGCGGGCGGCGTCGCCCTCGCCGGCGGGCAGGTACAGGTGCTGGTAGGTGAACGCTGCGCCCGGCGCGGCTCGCTGCAGGGCGCGCAGGGCGCGGGACGTGCGGCGGTTGCGGGTGTCGTGCAGCACCACGAAGTCCAGCCCCAGCGTGGCATCCGCCGGCGTTTCGCGATCCACCACGAAACCGGCTGCCTGCACGGCATCGCGTTGCGCCGTCGACAGGCCGGTGGCGAGGAATTCGCCGCGCAGGACCGGCGCGCCGTGCGGGTCGATGTCGACGCGCCGAGGCTCCCTGCGCCGCAGCGTCTCGATCTGCACTTTTCGCGTGAGGGCGAGCGGGCCGCGCAGCAGGTCGTCGACGCTGTGCAAGGGCGCAACGGGATCCAAGCCGGGCAGACGCGCGCCGGGCAGTTGCACGTTCGGCAATCCTTGCACCGGGCCGAGCACCTGCGCCTGCGCAGGCGCCACGCCGATCGAGGCGATGGCCAGCAGCAAAACGAACACGGCGGACGGACGGCGCATGGGCATGGCCAACGGCCTCGGGAGCAACGGGGCCGGATGCTAGCATGGCCCCGCTTTACGCCCTCGAACCGCGCCGACGCGCACGAGGGAAGGAATCCACCCCTCCAGACGTAATGGAAGGTGATGCGTGAATTCGAGCGACGCCGTGCGCGAAGGACTGATCCCGCTGTTGCCGCGCCTGCGCCGGCTGGCGCGGGCGCTGGCCGGCCAGGCCGCCGACGCCGACGACCTGGTGCAGATCGTGCTGGAGCGCGCGCTCGCTCGTGCCGCGCAGTGGCGGCCGGATGCCGCGCTGGATCGGTGGGTGTTCGCGATCGCACGCAATGCCTGGCGCGACGAACTGCGCGCGCGCGGCCGTTCGCAGCATCTGTTCGCGCCGGAGGAAGCCGGCGAGATGGCGGCCGACCGCGCCAGTGCGCAGCCGGCGCAGCAACTGGAACTGGCGATGGCGCTGGCGGCGCTGCCGCCGGACCATCGCGAAGTGGTGGCCCTGGTGCTGGTCGAGGGCATGTCCTACGGCGAGGCTGCCGAGCTGCTGGAGGTGCCGGTGGGCACCGTCACCAGTCGCCTGGCTCGCGCCCGCGCCACCTTGCAGGCCCACCTTGGGAAAGAAGCATGAACGCGATCGACGACGACACCTTGCAGGCTTACGTGGATGGCGAACTCGACGCCGACGCGGCCGCGCGCGTCGACGCCGCGCTGGCGCACGACGCCGTGCTCGCCCACCGCGTGCAGCAGGCGCGTGCCGTGCGCGCGCAACTGCATGTCGCGTTCGACCCGGTGCTCGACGAGCCGGTGCCGGCGCGGCTGTCCGCCTTGCTGCAGCCGCCCGCCGCGCCGGCGCTCGCCGGTGGACGTCATGCGCACGCCATGCATCGCCGCGCACCACGGCGCTGGTATGTGGGCGCCGCGCTGGCCGCGTCGGTGGCACTGCTGGCCGTGGCCCTGTGGTGGCCGCGCGCCGGCGGCGACATGCTGCGCATGCACGGCGGCCAGTCGTTTGCCGCCGGTCCGCTGGAGCAAGCGCTGAATCATGCGCTGGCAAGCGAACCGGAAGCAGATGCGCAGGTGGCGATCGGCCTGAGTTTCCGCAGCAACGACGGGCACATCTGCCGCAGCTTCGTGCTGCATCGTGCACCGGCGCGCGCCGGGCTCGCCTGCCATGGCGACGGCGGCTGGAGCGTGCCCGTGCTCACCGCGGCGCCCTCGCCCGGGGACGACGGCGAACTGCGCCAGGCGGCCAGCGACTTGCCGAGCGCGGTGCGCGCCGCGATCGACGCCCGCTTGCGCGGCGAAGTCTTCGATGCGCAACAGGAGCGCGCAGCGCGCGACGCCGGCTGGCAGTAACCGTGCAGCCCATCACGCGGACTGCGCGACTGCGGCCGTCGACGGTCTGGCATCGCCGGTCCGCTGCCGTGCAGGCTAGGCAGCGCCCGACCGTCGGCCGGTCGCCACCTTCCAATGCGGAGACACACGCCATGTTCAGTCACGTGATGGTCGGCTCGAACGACATCGAACGGGCAAAGCGCTTCTATGACGCCGTGCTGGGTACGCTGGGAGCGGGCCAACCGCACCGCGACCGGACCGCCACCGGCCACGACCGCCTGTTCTATCGGCACGACGGCAACACCTTCTGCGTGAGCGAGCCGATCGACGGCGGCGCGGCAACGTTCGCCAACGGCGGCACGATCGGCTTCAAGTGCAACTCGCCAGAACAGGTGCGCGCGTTCCACGACACCGCCGTGGCCCACGGCGGCACCTCGATCGAACAGCCGCCCGGGCTGCGCGAAAGCGGCTTTGGCGCGCTGTACCTGGCCTACGTGCGCGACCCCGACGGCAACAAGCTGTGCGCGAGCCATCGCGTCAGGCGGGAAGAGTGAGGGCGGGCGAGAAGATGTCTTGTGCCGAGCCTCGCGGAGAGTTCGGTAGGCCCAGTGACGTCATCCCAGCGAATGCGGGAATCTCTGGTGCGCCCCGCAAGATCAAGACGAATTCCCGCGTTCGAACTTCCTTTCGTTGAAACGCAGGAGCACGCATGAACCAGACCGCGAACGCCTCCGACCACCACACTTCGCGCATCGCCCGGCCACGCTGGGTGGCCACGGTGATCCGCCATCCCTCGGCGATCCTCCTGCTGGTGCAGCTGGCCGGCTTGCTGCTGTATCCGTTCATCGAGCAGACGCATTCGGCGCGCGCGTTGTTCGGCGCGTTCGGTGTGGTGGTGTTGCTGCTGACGATCGCGATGGTGCAGCGCACGCGCGGACGCGGCTGGGCGAGCCTGGCGATCGCGGTGCCGGCGGTGGTATTGAACGTGATGGGCCTGACGCTGGAGCTGCCGGCGCTGCGGCCCTGGTGGGCGGCGCTGGAGGCGCTGTTCTACTTCTACGCGGCCGGTTGCCTGATCGCCTACATGCTGGCCGACCGGCGCGCCACCACCGACGAGCTGTTTGCCGCAGGCGCGACGTTCACCCTGCTGGCGTGGGCGTTCACCTTCGTGTTCGTGCTGTGCCAGACGCTGCAGCCTGGCTGTTTTTCCGCCGCGATCGACCCGCAGGCACCGCGCACCTGGACCGAGCTGGTGTTCCTCAGTTTCGCGTTGCTGTCCAGCACGGGGATCGGCGACGTCATCCCGATCACCGTGCATGCCCGCGCGGTGGCCGCGCTGGAGATGTTCGTCGGCGTGATGTATCTGGCCCTGGTGGTGTCGCGGCTGATCGGACTGACCATCAACCCGCCGAAGGACACGGAGGCGGGTGGGGCTCGCTGACCGATCGCGGGATCCGTCCGCTCAATCCGCGGCCGCCATCGGGCATGCCGTGCCGAGGCGGCGGCGCAGCTCGTCGTTCAACGCGCCGAGCTGGCGGATGCGTTCGTCGACCATCTCGATGCGCTGTGCCAGAAGTGCCGCCACGGCCACGTCCGTATCGGCCTGATCGCGCAGCGCGTGCGCGTGCTGGCGGATCTCGGCGAGGGTGAAGCCCAGGCGCTGCGCGGTCTTGATGTAGCGCACGAAATCCACCGTCTCCGCCGCGTACTGGCGATAGCCATTGGGCCCGCGGCGCGAGGCGATCAGCCCCAGCGACTCGTAGAAGCGCAAGCCGTCGCGGCCGACTCCGGTGGCGGCGGCAAGCTTGCCGATCAGCAGGGGCGGCGACGCGCGGCCGGCTGAGGGCTTGACCTTGGGGTTAACACGAGGGTCTAGCGTGGCGTTTCCCATACGAAACATCGGAGCAGCAACATGTGGAGCGAATCATCTTATCGCCGATTGGTGCGCGCCAGTGCCGGCTACGACATCCTGGTGACCGCGGCGTTCGCCACGCCGTGGACCTTTGCCTGGCTGCATGCGCTGCTGCTGCGACTCACGGCCGGCTGGCCGGGCAGCCTGCCGCCGTTTGCACCGATGCACATGTTGATGGTCAATCTGCTGGGCTCGCTGGTGCTGGTATGGGCAGTGTTGCGCTGGCGCGATCCGCAGGTACGCTTCGGGCGCTACGATGCGGCAGCGCGCCTGCTCTTCGCGACGTGGCAAGGCTATGCGCTGGCCCACGGGGCGAGCGCGATCATTGCCCTGTTCCTGGTCTTCGAGCTGGGTTTTGGCCTGTTGCAGTCGCTGCCGGTGCGTCAGCCGGCGCGCATCCCGTGAGGAGCCGCCCAGTCGGCCCGTGAAACCCGAGGAGGACGCCATGAACATCCCGACCACCGCCAGAAAACCACGCATCGTGCGACCCGGCGAGGGCCGCAGCTACGACATGGGCCGGATGCGCGCGGAGTTCCATGCCGATGGCGAGGAGACGGCGGAACGCTACTCGCTGTCGGAGTGGTGGCTGCAACCGCACACCGGCGGCCCGGGCGCCCACGCGCACGACGACGACCACATCTACTACGTACTGGCCGGCACGTTGAACCTGCACATCGACGGCGAGCCGGCGGACGCTCCGCGCGGCAGTTACGCGCTGATCCCCGGTGGCACGCCGCACGACTTCGAGAACCGCGGCGCCGAGGTCTGCGGCTTCATCTGCATCAACACGCCGGCCGGCTTCGAACGCAAGATGCCGCAATTGGTGGAGTGGTTCGCCGAGAACCCGTTGGGCGATGCGTCGGACGGCTGAGCGACGGTAGTCAGTTGATCTTGCTTCCCCCGCATGGCAGGGACAAGACGGCAGGATTGCCGTCTTGAGCAGCCTCGCTGCCCGTAGGGCTGATGGGGGCGCTCTCCCGAGCAATATCAAGAGCATCCCATTTGCCTGCCGGCACCGTCCCCCAGAAGGAAGCACGGCTTCACGCCCGCTGTCGAAACCTCATACAGGCAACGCCCTCACTGGACGCCACGCGCCGACTGCAAGATACTGCGGCGGCCGGCATGTAAACGTTTACATCGCTACGCCGCCCTGCCCCGATAGGCCCAAGCTCCGCTGACGACGAGGAATCCCCGATGCGCCTCCCGACCGCCTTCCGCCAGTTCTTCCTCGCCGTGTGCGCCAGCGCCCTGCTGGTCGGCGGCGCCGCCGCGGCCACGCCGGCTTCCGTACAGATCCGCGTCGACGCGCAAGCCGCCGGCACGCCGTTCCCGCATTTCTGGGAAACCATGTTCGGCTCCGGCCGCGCCTCGCTGTCGCTGCGCGACGATTACCGCAAGGATCTGGACGCGGTGCGCGATGCCACCGGCTTCAGCTACATCCGCTTCCACGGCATCTTCGACCACGACGTGGGCATGGTGAACCGCGATCCGGACGGCTCGATCCGCTACAACTTCTCCTACATCGACCAGATCTACGACGGCCTGCTCGAGCACGGCGTGAAGCCCTTCATCGAGCTGGGCTTCATGCCGCGGGCGCTGACCTCCGACCCGAACGAGCTGCAGGAATTCTGGTACCACCCCAACCGCGCGCCGCCGAAGAACTACGCCGAATGGGACGCGATGATCACCGCCTTCGCCCGCCACCTGGTCGCGCGTTACGGCATCGACGAGGTGGCCAGCTGGTACTTCGAGGTGTGGAACGAGCCGAACATCGGCTTCTGGGCCGGCGAGCCGAAGCAGTCCACCTACTACACGCTGTACGACCACACCGCGCGCGCGCTGAAGGCGGTGAACCCGCGCCTGCGCGTCGGCGGCCCGGCCACGGCACAGGGCGCGTGGGCCACCGAGTTTCTGGCGCACACGAAGAAGAACAACGTGCCGGTCGATTTCCTCAGCACCCACGTCTACGGCGACGACACCGCGCAAAACGTGTTCCACAGCGACGAGCACATCCCGCGCCGCGACATGGTCTGCCGCACGGTGGACAAGGTGCACAAGGAAATCCTCGCCTCGCCGTATCCGCAGATGCCGCTGGTATTCAGCGAGTACAACGCCAGCTACGCCAACCTGCCCAACGTCACCGACACCGTGTTCATGGGCCCGTGGATGGCCAACACGATCCGCGAGTGCGCCGGCAAGATCCAGATCATGAGCTACTGGTCGTTCTCCGACGTGTTCGAGGAACAGGGCGTGGTGCGCAATCCGTTCTACGGCGGCTTCGGCCTGATCGCCGCGCGGCGCATCCCCAAGCCCGCGTTCAACGCCTTCGCGATGCTGCACAAGCTGGGCGATCGCCAGCTGAAATCGGACTCCGACTCGGCCCTGGCGACCAGGCGCGATGACGGCACCGTGGTGCTGGCGCTGTGGAACTACGCGCCGCCGGTGGGCGACACCGCCAGCTACACGCCGGGCAAGCCCACGGGCACCAGCAAGCACTTCAGCGTCGACGTGCGGAATCTTGCGGCCGGCGCACACGCCACCGTGTGGCGACTGGACGAAGATCACGGCAACGCGGTGGCCGCGTTCGACCGGATGGGCCGCCCCGACTTCCCCAGCCGCGCGCAGATCGCAGCCTTGCGCAAGGCGGGCGAGATGGCGCCGCCGCAGCGCGTCGCGCTGCACGACGGCAAGCTGCAGCTCGACATCCCGCCGCAGGGGCTGGTGGTCGTCGAGTTGCGCTGAGGTCGGCGCGCCTCACGCGCGCCGGGGCGTCAACCGCCGATCGCCACCGGTTCGCCTGCGCGCACCGGGTTTCGCTGCGCATGTTGCCGGCACAACTGCTCCACCAGCGCCCGATGATCGGGCAGGTCCTGCAACGCACGGCCTGCCATCTGCTGGATCATCGCGAACTCGCGCCGCGCTTCGTCCATCTGCGGCCAGGCGCTGCGCGCGTGCTCGAGGTCGGTCTTGAACTCCATGCCGTAGAGCACGTATTGCCAGCTCGCCGGCATGAACATCTCCAGGTCGGTGACGAAGTCCAGCCGGTGCGGCGGGCGACGCCGCCACAACTGCAGGCGATCGCGCAGCGACTGCGGGATGCTGGCCGGGTTGCTGTTGTCGATCCAGAATGCCGAGTCGCGCCGCTGCGACAGGCAGTAGTGCATCTTGATGAAATCGATGATGCGCTCGTAGCGCGCCACCATCATCTCGTTGAATCGCCGCGCCGTGCGTTCCATGTCGTCGTGATCGGCCGGAAACAGGTGGGTCAGCATGCACACCGCCAGTTCGACCAGCGCGATGCCGGTGGATTCCAGCGGCTCGACGAACCCGCCGGCCAGCCCGACCGCCACGCAGTTCCCGCGCCAGTGTTCCGGGCGATAACCGGTCTCGAACTTCAGGTGCTGGGCTTCCAGCTTGTCGGCCGCCGCACCGACGTAGCGGCGCGCGATCTCCTCGGCTTGCGTGGCATCCATGTGCCGCGACGAATAGACGTGGCCGATGCCGCGGCGCTGCTGCAGGCCGATATCCCAGATCCAGCCGGCCGACTGCGCCGTGGCCCGGGTGTACGGCAGGATCGGGGTATCCGGTGCCGGATATGGCACCTGCAAGGCCACCGCACGATCGACGAACAACACGTCGCGGCGGCTGCGGAACGCGGACCGCATGGCGCCGCCGATCAGGCTGCCACGCAAGCCGGTGCAATCCACGTAGAGGTCGGCCGTGAGCGCACCGAGCTCGGCAGTGACCACTCGCGCGATGTTGCCCCGCTCGTCCAGCTCCGTGCGCTCCACCGTGGCCAGGTGGCGCTTCACGCCCAGGCCCTGGCCATGCTCCGCCAGCGTGGCGGCGAAGGCGGCCGCGTCGAAGTGGTAGGCATGGTTCATCGGCGCCTGGTAATCGGCATCGGAGGCGTGCTTCGGCGCGCGCCCGTGCTCGACCAGGCGGCTCTGCATGGTCACCGCCTCGGCGAACGGCGTGCCGGCGGGCGCCGCGCCCAGCAGCCAGTACGGCAACAGCTCGGGGCTGCCCGGCCGGCGGCTGGGCGTATTGAAGGGATGGAAGAAACGATCCGCGCCGGGCGTGCCCGGCGGCCGTACCCAGTTGACGTACTGGATGCCCTGCTTGAACGTCGCCGTGGCGCCGACCAGGAACCGGCGTTCGTCCAGGCCGATCGCCGCCAGCGTGCCGCGGATCGAGGGGAAGGTCGCCTCGCCGACGCCGAGCAGGCGGATGTTCGGCGACTCGACCAGTTCCACCTGGACGCTGTCCGGCGCCGCGCTGTTCATCGCCTTGGCCAGATAGCAGGCGGCCAGCCAGCCGGCCGTGCCGCCTCCCACGACCAGTACTTTCTTGATTCGCGGCATGAATCCCTCCCCTGCTGCCATGCAGCAAGCAAATTCGAGATATTCGCAGTAGGATCCGGATTGACAGCGCTGTCATATTGAATTGACAGCGCTATCACCCAGCCTACCGCATGCTCACGATATTGGGGAGAGGGAGACCATGAAACTACGCTATTCCGCGCTGCACATCGCCGTGACCGCCGTATTTGCATCGGCCGCGGTCCACGCGGCGGGCCAGCAGGCAAGCCAGCCGACGGAGAAAGCTCCCTCCGCCAGCAAGGTCAAGAATCTGGATGCCGTCCAGGTCACCGCGACCAAGCGCGAGACGCCGCTGCAGAAAACCCCGATCGCCATCACCGCGATCGGCGGCGACACGCTCGACAAGGAGCGTGTGATGACGGTGCAGGACCTGACCAAGCTGGTGCCCGGCCTGCAGGGTACCTCGCAGGGCGACCATGGCGTGGTCACGCTGACCTTGCGCGGCATCGGCAACGACAGCGCCAAGACCGAGTATGCCGATCCGGAGGTCGCCACCTTCGTCGACGGCGTGTACACCCCGCGTGCCGAAGCCGCCGCGAGCCTGCTGCTGGACATGGACAGCGTGGAAGTGCTGCGTGGCCCGCAGGGCACCCTGTGGGGCCGCAACTCCACCGCCGGCGCGATCAGCTTCAACACGGTCAAGCCCGACATCGATGGCGGCTTCTACGGCAACGGCAGCATCGGGCTGGGCAACTACAACCAGAGCGGCGTGCGCGCGGCGGTGAACCTGCCGATCAGCAGCACCTTCGCGATGCGCGTGGCCGCCGTGCACGAACAGCACGACGGCTACGTCGATTACCAGAATCCGGTGGGACAGATCCCGACGCTGGCGCAGCAGCAGGCCAACTATCTCGCCTCCGGCGGCGATCCGGCCAACTTCCAGCCGATCGACACCAACCTGTTCGTGCAGAAGGGCCAGAAGTACAACTCCCAGGATCAATCCGCCGCGCGCATCAGCGCGCGCTGGCGGCCGAGCGACAGCTTCCTGTGGGACCTGTCGTACGAGTACTTCAAGGATCGCGGCACGCCGGGCATGAACCTGATGCAGCACCCGCGCGCGGGGCAGGATTTCTGGTCTGCGCTGATCGACGTGGCGCCCTACCTGGACCGCAGCTCGCACTCGGTACGCAGCCGGATGGACTGGGTCATCAACGACAACCTGGAGCTGACCTACGTGGCCGGCTACAGCCGCTACTCGGGCAAGAGTGATTTCGACCAGGACGGCGGCGTCAACGTGCCGACCAGTTTCACCACCAACGGCGTCTACCAGGAAGACCGCACCAACCACTCCAACTACATCAGTTCCAGCCACGAGTTCAACCTCAAGTCCCGCGGCGACAATACGGTGGACTGGATTCTCGGCGCGTACTACGAGCACGAGAACAACAACATGCGATTCGACATCCCGATCATGAACGGGACGCAGCAGGGCACCGTCAGCTGGCAGGGTTCGTTCATCCAGCCCGAGGAACTGGTCACCGCCACCGCCGCCTTCGCCCAAGCCACCTGGAACATGAGCGACAGCTGGCACCTCACCGGCGGCGCGCGCTGGTCGCACGACAAGCGCGAGAACCGCGGCGGCGTCAACTGGGGCTGGGCCTACGACCCGGCCTACCCGCAGCAGCCCATCTCGCCCGGCCAGCAGCCTGGCGACGTCGGCTTCGCCATCAGCCAGCACAACGACGCCACCTACAGCAAGAGCAAGCCCACCTGGCTGCTGCGCATCAACCATGACGTCGGCGCCAACAGCATGATCTACGCGAGCGTATCGACCGGCTACAAATCCGGCGGCACGCAGGAT
Source organism: Rhodanobacter lindaniclasticus (assembly GCF_004799035.1). Lineage (GTDB taxonomy): Bacteria > Pseudomonadota > Gammaproteobacteria > Xanthomonadales > Rhodanobacteraceae > Rhodanobacter > Rhodanobacter lindaniclasticus. The sequence continues at coordinate 83,883 of NZ_MWIO01000017.1, read as the reverse complement.
GGCGGTGCCCTGTACCAGCCCGAGACGCTGACCAATTACGAGATCGGCGCCAAGCTCGCGTTCCTCGACGGCCACCTGACCTGGAACAGCGCCGCGTATTACGAAGTGTTCAAGAACTACCAGCTGTCGGCACCGGTCACCTATCCCGACGGTTCGCACGGGCTCGGCTTCTCCAACGTCGGCGGCAAGACCAAGGTGGCCGGCTTCGAATCGGAGCTGGCCTGGCAGTCGACCAACGACCGCGCCAACCTCGTGTTGTCCTTGATCCCCGAGAAGAAGCTGGGCACGGAGAAGTACGCCGCCAGCAACGACTATTACGTGCCGACCATCTGCCCGCCGGAGTCGACCATCAGCAACAACTGCATGGACATCTCCGGCAACGACTTGCCGCACGCTCCCAACGTGTCGCTCACCGCCATCTACGAGCACGACTTCGTGCTCAGCAGCGGCGGCCGCCTGACACCCCGGATCAGCGCGCAGTACCAGAGCGCCCAATGGCTCAGCTGGTTCAACTTCGGCGCAGGCGACAAGCAGAAGGCCTATGCCCGCGGCGATCTCTCGCTGCGTTACACCGAGCCCGGCGACAAGTGGTACATCAACGCCTACGTGCAGAACGTCAGCGACGGCAAGGTCAAGAGCAACGCGGCGGGCAGCACCCTGCTGGCCGACGGCAGCGTGGCGTTCACCTCGCAGTACCTGCCGCCGCGCACCTACGGCGTGCAGTTCGGGTTCTGGTTCTAGGCTCCACGCGGTTTGCTCCAACGGCGACAGGGTCCCTCCCCTCCTGTCGCCGAGGATGCCCCGGCAACGGGGCATCCTTTTTTTGTCTGCGATGGGTGGCCTGCAATGAGTGCGATGCGGCGCAGCGGCAACGCGGATTCTTGCCATTCACGAATGGCGCCACATCCGGCCGTGGCGATCCATGACCACTCCCCGTGTGCGCTTGCTGTCACAAGCTACGCTCAGCGCGAACGGATTCCATGGCGACGCGGGGCAAGCGAGGAAGCCGAAGCGCCTCCTGGCCGCCACCCTTCGACTGCGGCCCTGCGGGCCTGCGCCTCGAGCCTGCCCCGGACTTGATCCGGGCGAACGGGCAGGAGCCCGGGGCCTCGGCTCAGTGTGCCTTGCAGGTCAGCGTCTTGTCCGCCACGGTGCCCAGCGCCACCTCGGTGAAGGCGATGCGTTCGCCGCGGCTGCTGGTCCACTCGAATGGCCGATCGAGCCTGCTCATGTCGGCGCCCGCGTCGCGGAAACATTTCAACGGAATGCCCACGCGCAGCCATTGCCCGCGCGGCAACGCCGCGAGTTGGGAGCCAATCGGAATCCGGGCGCCGCAGGACTTGCCGCAGGTGACACCGATGGTCGCGCCCTGGGGCGACAGCGCATCGATGCGCATGGTGGCCACCAGCATCACGTCGCCATTGGTCTGGCGATCCAGGTCCAGCGGCGAACTGCTCGTCAATGCGGCCGTCGCCGTGCCGCCAGCCGACCAGCTCAAGCGTCGCGCGTCTTCCTGCGCCTTGTAGTCGAGGGCGGCCAGGTGCAGGCTGCCGTCGCCGGTGGCGGAAGGCGCCGACGACACGGTGTCGCTTTCGCCGTTGGCCGCCGTCAGCTGCAAGGCGAAACCGTGCGCCGCCTGGCCGCGCGCGAAGTACACCCCGGCGCGCTCGTCATCCAGCGCCACGCCGGCCTGCTCCGGCAAGGTGCCGAGTTCGCGGTGATCGGCATAGCTCAGGCCGTAACCGTAGGGAAATTGCGGGTCGTAACCAGGCTGGCCCACGTTGAGCGGCGTCTGGATCGCCGTGCGCGGCCACGAGTAAGGCAGCTTGCCGTGGAAGTCGTAGTCGATCGAGCCATCGCGCTTGCGCAGCAACACGTCGGCGACGCCCTCGCCCTCGCTGCCCGGCAGCCAGGCCACCACGAAGGCATCGGCGGCGTTGATCTCGCGATTCATCCACAACGGCCGGCCGGTGATGAACAGCGCCACCACCGGCACGCCCTGCCCGTGCAGGCGGCGCAGCAGGTCGAGGTCGTGGTCGTTGCCGGGCTTGTAGGCGAGGTTGGGCAGGTCGCCCTGGAACTCGGCATACGGGTCCTCGCCGAACACCACGATGGCGGCGTCAGGCTTCTGCTGGTAGCTGCCGTCGACCGACAGCACGGCCGTGCCGCCCGCCGCGCGCACCTGTGCATCGATGCCGGCCCAGATCGAGGTCGCGCCCGGGAAGTTCGCGTTGGTGAGACCGGTGCCCTGCCAGGTCAGGGTCCAGCCTCCGTTCTGCTTGGAGATGTTGTCCGCGCCATCACCGGCGACCAGGATGCGTTTGTGCGGATCCAGCGGCAGCAGGCCGTGGTTGTTCTTCAGCAGCACCAGCGACTCGCGCACCGCGCGCCGCGCCACGGCCCGATGCGCGGCGCTGCCGATCACCTGTGCCGACGAACGCGCCAGCGGATTCTGGCTGGGCAGGCCTGCGTTGAACATGCCCAGGCGCATCTTCACGCGCAGGATGCGGGTGACCGCGTCGTCGACGCGGCTCATCGGGATTGCGCCGGACTTCACCTCGGCCAGCGTGTTGCGGTACAGCCCCTTCCACGAGTCGGGCGCCTCCAGCATGTCCAGGCCGGCGTTGTAGGCGGCGGCGCAATCCTCGTTGGTGCAGCCGGGAACCTGGCCGTGCGCGTTCCAGTCGCCCAGCACGATGCCGTCGAAGCCCATGCGCTTTTTCAGCACGTCGGTGATCAACGCCTTGTTGCCGGCCATCTTCACTCCGTTCCAGCTGGAGAAGGACACCATCACCACCTGCACGCCCGCCCGGATTGCCGGCGGATAACCCGCGCCATGCACGTCACGCAGCACCGCCTCGCTGACTTCCGCGTCGCCCTGGTCCTTGCCGTCCCTGGTGCCGCCATCGCCAAGGAAATGCTTGGCGGTGGCGATCACGTGATCCGCATCGAGGAACTGCGGCGTGCCGACCGCGCCCTCCAGTCCGGTCACGATCTGCGGCGCGTATTCCGCCACCAGTTTCGGGTTCTCCGAATAGCCCTCGTAGGCGCGGCCCCAGCGGCTGTCGCGCGGTACGGTCAGGGTGGGAGCAAAGGTCCAGTTGATGCCGCTGGCGCGCAATTCCCGCGCGGTGACCTTGCCGATTTCACGCAGCAGCTCGGGATCGCGCGTGGCGCCGAGGCCCACGTTCTGCGGAAACAGCGTGCTGCCGACCAGGTTGTTGTGACCGTGCACGGCGTCGATGCCGAACATCACCGGAATCGCGGGGCGCCCATCGGAGCGTTCCAGCGAGGCGCGGTAAAACGCATCGGCCAGCTTCTTCCACTGCGCCGCGGTGCCGTACTCGCCACCGTCGGGCCCGGAATTGCCGCCGGCCAGGATCGAGCCGAGGCGGTACTGGCGCACATCCTCCGGCGTCACGTACTTGATGTCGGCCTGGATCATCTGGCCGACCTTGTCCTCCACCGACATGCGATCCAGCAAGGCCTTCACCCGCGTTTCGAGGGCGGGATCGGGCGGCAGCGGCGAGCTCGCCTTCGGCCACAGCTGCGGATGCACGGTGGTCGAGGGGGCGGCGGCACGGGCCGGCCCGGCAACGAGCAAGGTGCCGGCGATCGAGACGATCACAAGACGGCAGGACAGGCCCCGGATCGGGCGAAAGGACTGTGGCACGGGCGGCTCCAGGCTGGCACGCGAGCAAGGCGCGGAAACCGCAGCGTGACACAGTTGACAGCGCTGTCAATTTGCAGGGCAACATGGCCGCAAAGCGGGCAATGCGGCGAATTCAGCGGGGGCTGGCGGTCGAGTCGCGGACTTCCAGCGAGAACGGCATCTCCACCAGCCGCCCCGGCCCACGACCGCGCAAAACTTCCAGCAGCTGCAAGGCAGCGACCTTGCCCATTTCGCGGCTGGGCTGGCGGATCGTGGTGAGGGCCGGCCACAGCTGGCTGGCCAGCGGGATATCGTCGAAACCGCACACGGAAATGTCCTGCGGCACCTTCATGCCCCGCTCGTTGGCCACCCACATCACGCCGCTGGCCATGTCGTCATTGGCCGCGAACACGGCGGTCGGGGGCTCCTTCAGCGCGAACAGCTGCCGCGCCGCCGCCACGCCCGAGGCGAAAGTGAAAGCACCCTGCACCACCAGCGCCGGATCCTCAGCCAGACCGGCGGCGGCCATCGCCTCGCGGTAGCCGGCCAGCCGCCAGCGGCTGGCGCCGTGGTCGGCAATGCCCATGACGTGCGCGATCCGCCGGTGCCCCAGCGACAGCAGGTACTCGACCATCGTGCGCGCGGCCAGTTGCTCGTCCATCGCCACGCCGATGTTGCCCTCCCGCGATACCGGCGACACGCTGGCGAACGGCACGTTGCGCTCGCGCAGGCGTTTGAGCAGCGGCGCGTAGTCGGTGATCGGCGGGGTCAGCACGATGCCGTCGGGATGGTGGTCGGAGATCACCGCGTCGAGCCGGTTGACGAAGTCGTCGCCGCGCATGCGCAGCGGACGCACCATCATGTTGTAGCGGTGCGCATCGCAGGCTTCGAGCACGCCGTCCTGGATCTCGGCCAGGTAGGTCGAGGCGGGGTTGTCGTTGTTGTCGTACAGCATCGCCACCAGGAAGGAACGATTGCCGGCCAGGCTGCGCGCCGACGACAGCGGGCGATAGTCCATCTCCTCCATCGCCGCGGTCACGCGCTTGCGCGTGGCGTCGCTGACGTTGGCCTCGTCGTTGAGCACGCGCGACACCGTCTTGGGCGATACACCCGCGCGGCGTGCAACGTCTTCCAGCCTTACCCGCATGCATTGATCCACGTGTCGTCGCCCCTGCGTTCAACTATGCGGTCAGCGCCAACCCTTTTACAAGAACTGCGGCGGCGGGCCATCGCACCCGGTCGAACCGGGACCATCCGGCGCATGAATACGTATGCACCGGGTGGCCGTCGACGCGCGCTGCTGCCTACCATGCCGGACGTGCGGACCGTCCTGGCGCCCGCGATGCTGCACTCGCAACGTGCAGGCCGGGCGTTGCCGTGACATAACACCCGTCGGAGAATCCACCGCATGAGTCGCATGATCCGCCGCTCCTCTTCCAAGTCCTCGCCATGTTGAGCCTGATCCTGGCTGCGGCCATGGCCAGCGCACCGCTGGAGACCCCCGCCTGGCATGACGGGCTGGACTGGCACGGGGTGCACGTCGGCATCCAGCACGATGCGCAAGGCGCCTATACGCTGGCGTGGCCGTTCGGACAGCGGGTGATCGCACCGCAGGCGTTCAAGGCCGATACCGCCAGCGCGCTGTTCGACGGCCTGTACGCGATGGCGCAGGACGACCTGCGGCAGGACTCGGTGAGCGCAATCCGCGACGGCGCGTTCGACCACGGTGCGCCGATTCCCTGCCACTGCTTCGAAACCGGATTGAAGTGGCCGTACGTGTGGACGCGCGACCTGTCGTACGCGATCGACCTCGGCCTGTGGCGGTTCGACAGTGCGCGCGCGCGCAACGGGTTGGAGTTCAAGCTGTCCGGCGTGCGCGAGGCGTCCGCGCTGCAGGGCCTGTACGTGATGCAGGACACCGGTTCGGGCGGCAGCTGGCCGATCAGCACGGACCGCGTGGTGTGGTTCCTCGCCGCGCGGCACCTGCAGGACGACGGCGCGTTCGCCGACAAGTTGCGCACGGCCCTGGACGACACCCTCGCGCAGGACCGGCAGTACGCCTTCGACGCGGATTCCGGCCTGTACCGCGGCGAGACGTCCTTCCTGGACTGGCGCGAACAGACCTATCCGGCATGGACCGCCAACGAGGTCACTTTCATCGGGCAGTCGTTCGCGCTGTCGACCAACGTGCTGCACTACGAGGCGCTGCAGCTGGCCGCCGAGCTGGCCGGCGAACGCCACGAGGCCACTGCCAGGAACACCTACCGCACCCAGGCCGCGGCGCTGAAGCAGGCCATCAACCTGCACTTCTGGCGCGCCGACCGCGGCATGTACATGAGCTACATTGGTGGTGACGACACTCCGGTCGACAGCTACGACCTGCTCGGCATCTCGCTGGCGATCACCAGCGGCGTAGCCGACGGCGAGCGCGCGCGCCAGACGCTGGAAAACTATCCCAGCTGGCCGGCCGGCAGCCCGGTGATCTGGCCCGAGCGCAGCGACCAGCCGATCTATCACAACCGCGCGATCTGGCCGTTCGTGAGCGCCTACGCGCTGCGCGCCGCGCGCACGATCAACGACCCGGTGCGCATCGCCCACGAGATCGAATCGGTGATGCGGGGCGCGGCACTGTATGGCTCCAACATGGAGAACTACGAACTGCTGACCCAGGGCCAGCACGTGGACGAGGGCACGCTCAGCGGTCCGGTGGTCAACTCGCCGCGCCAGCTGTGGTCGGTAGCGGCCTACCTGGATGTGGTGGCCGAAGGCGTGTTCGGCCTGCGGAATGACGGCCAGGTGCAGCCCAAGCTGCCTGTCTCGCTGGTGCCGATGCTGTTCGGCAAGCGCAACGCGATCAGCCTGGACCTGCCCGATCGCCAGATCACGCTGCAGTTGCCGGCGAAGCGCGATGGCAACCTGCTGGTCGCCGATCGCATCCGCACGCAAGGCACGCACACCACCGTGACGTTGAAGGCGATCCGGGTCGATGCACCGCCGCTGCGCATGGATGCCCCGCTGTACGCGCCGATCGCGCCGGCCGCGCCGACGCTGACTGCCGACGGCGACCACTGGACCGTCAAGGGTGATGGCAAGCTGCAGCTCTACGTCAACGGCCAGCGCGCCGGCGTCGTCGATGGCAGCGGCAACCTCGCCCGGACCGCCGGCCTCGCCTGCGTACGCGCCACCCGCGTCGACGCGCATGGCCTGGAGTCCCTGCCCAGCCCGGCGACCTGCGTCGGTCCGGTCGATCAGGCCGGCGGCGACTGGCCGCGCCACTGGACCGCGCCCGCCACCGGCAACTATCGCGTGTGGGCGGATTACCGCAACGCCAACGGCCCGATCAACACCGGTGTCACCGCCGCGGTGAAGTGGCTGCTCATCACTTGCGACGGCAGCGACGCGCAGCGCGTGCCGCTGGTGATGCCGCACAGCGTGGCCACGCAGCCATCCACCCATGCCCGCTTCAGCGCCACCACCAAGGCACGCTGCACGTTCGCGCTGGAGGACGGTTTCAACATGAGTTACCTGCAGCACTTCGCGCACTACACGGGCGGCACCGGCGGCATCGACGGGCCACTGAACCAGGCCGAAGTCGACAATCTGCACATCGCACCCCTGGCGAGCGGAACCGGTACCCCATGAGCAGAAAACCCGAGCTGTCGTTCTGGCAGATCTGGAACATGTGCTTCGGCTTCCTGGGCATCCAGTTCGGCTTTGCGCTGCAGAACGCCAATGTCAGCCGGATCTTCCAGACGCTCGGCGCCGAGGTGAACGACATCCCGATCCTGTGGGTGGCCGCGCCGCTCACCGGGCTGATCGTGCAGCCGATCATCGGCCACTACTCCGACCGCACCTGGAACCGGCTCGGTCGCCGGCGTCCGTATTTCCTGGCCGGCGCGATCCTCGCCACGCTGGCCCTGCTGGCGATGCCGAACTCGCCCACGCTGTGGGTGGCTGCGGGGCTGCTGTGGATCATGGACGCCTCGTTCAACGTGTCGATGGAGCCATTCCGCGCCTTCGTCGGCGACCAGTTGCCGGAACACCAGCGCCCGCGCGGCTTCTCCATGCAAAGCGTGTTCATCAGCGTGGGGGCAGTGGTGGCGTCGCTGATGCCGTGGCTGCTGACCAAGGCCGGTGTCAGCAACGTCGCCCCGGACGGCGCGATTCCGGATACGGTCAAATACGCCTTCTACGCCGGCGGCGCCCTGCTGATGGGCACGGTGCTGTGGACCGTGCTCTCCACGCGCGAGTATCCGCCCGAGCAGTTGCGCGAATTCGACGACGACGCCAAGGCCCTGCCCGTGGACGCCTCGCGCGCGTGGCGGCCCGGCCTGCTGCTGATCGTCGGCGGCCTGCTGGTGCTGCTGGCGATCCGGCATTTTTCGCTGGAGAAGGAACTCTACGTGCTGGCCGGCGGCCTGCTGGCGTTCGGCGCGCTGTTCGCATGGCTGGCCTTCAGCCGCAGCCAGGGCATGCTGCGCGAGGTGATGGGCGATCTGTACAGCATGCCCGACGCGATGCGACGGCTCGCGATCGTGCAGTTCTTCTCGTGGTTCGCGCTGTTCGCGATGTGGATCTTCACTACCCCGGCGGTGACGGCGGTGCAGTTCGGCAGCAGTGATCCGCATTCGGTGGCCTACAACACCGGTGCCAACTGGGTCGGCGTGCTGATGGGTGCGTACAACGGCTTCGCCGCGCTGGCGGCGCTCGCGATCCCGCTGCTGGTGCGCCGCATCGGCCTGCGCTGGAGCCACCTCGTCAACCTGTGGCTGGGCGGTGCCGGGCTGCTCTCGTTCCTCTTCATCCGCGACCCGGACTGGCTGCTGCTGTCGATGGTCGGCGTGGGCGTGGCGTGGGCGTCGATCCTGTCGCTGCCCTACGCGATGCTGTCGGACAACCTGCCCGCGCAGAAGATGGGCGTGTACATGGGCATCTTCAATTTCTTCATCGTGATCCCGCAGCTGATGGCCGCCAGCGTGCTCGGCCTGCTGCTGCGCCTGTGCTTCCACGACCAGCCGATCTACGCGCTGGCGCTGGGTGGCGCCAGCCTGTTCGTGGCCGGCCTGTTCACCCTGCGCGTGTACGAGCCCGCGCCGGCCGGCGCCTGATCCGACGGTCGATCAGACGTACTCGACCACTTCGAGCCCGAAGCCGCCCAGGCCGACCAGCTTGCGCGGCGTGCCCAGCACGCGCAGGCGATGCACGCCAAGGTCGGCCAGGATCTGCGCGCCGAGGCCGAGCTGCCGCCACTCCTGTTGCTGCGCATCTTCCGGCGCCTGCGCCGGCTTGCCCTGCAACCGCGCCAGCAAGGCCTCCGGCGTGTCTTCGCCGGAGAGCACCAGCAGCACGCCGCGAGCCTCGTCGGCGATGCGGCGCAACGCCGAGGTGACGGTGAGGCCGAGGTCGTCACGCTTGAGGTGCAGCACGTCGGACAAGGTGTTGCGCACGTGCACGCGCGTGAGCACCGGGGCGCCATCGTCGACGCTGCCGCGCACCAGCGCGTAATGCAGGCCACGACGGATCGCGTCGCGATACGCCACCAGCCGGAACGGGCCGAACTCGGTTTCCACCGCTTCCTCGTGCACGCGCTGCACGGTCTTTTCGGTTTCCAGGCGGTAGCGGATCAGGTCGGCGATCGAACCGATCTTCAAGCCGTGCTTCGCCGCAAAGACTTCCAGTTCGGGACGGCGCGCCATCGAGCCGTCCTCGTGCAGCACTTCGATCAGCACCGCCGACGGTTCCAGCCCGGCCAGCGCGGCCAGGTCGCAACCGGCTTCGGTGTGACCGGCGCGGGTCAGCACGCCGCCCGCCTGGGCGGTCAGCGGAAAGACGTGGCCGGGCTGGGCCAGGTCCTGCGGCTTCGCATCGGCCTTCACCGCCACCTGGATGGTGCGCGCGCGGTCGTGCGCCGAAATGCCGGTGGTAACGCCCTCGGCCGCCTCGATCGAAACGGTGAAGTTGGTGTGGTAGACCGAGGTGTTGTCGCTCACCATCGGCCGCAGCCCGAGCTGGCGCGTGCGCTGCTCGGTCAGCGTGAGGCACAGCAGGCCGCGCGCCTCGCGCACCATGAAGTTGACGTCCTCCGGCCGCACCATCTGCGCAGCCATGATCAGGTCGCCTTCGTTCTCGCGGTCCTCGTCGTCGAGGATCACGACCATGCGGCCGGCGCGGATGTCGTCGAGGATTTCGGGGATGGTGTTGAAGGGCATGGGGGGAGTCCGTAGTGAATTCCTTCTCCCTGCGGGAGAAGGTGCCCCGAAGGGGCGGATGAGGGTTCGGGGCCGAGCGAAGCATCGCGCTTCGCCCGAACCCTCACCCCAACCCCTCTCCCGCAGGGAGAGGGGCTTTCAGTCAGGCAAAGCCATGTTGCTTGAGGAATGCCTCGTCCAGTTTCGGTGCCTCGCCGCTGGAAAGCAGCCGCTCGACATAGCGCGCAATCACGTCCACCTCGATGTTCACCGCATCACCCGTGCGGCGCGCGTGGAACGCGGTGTGCTCGACCGTGTGCGGAATCAGGTTGACGCCGAAGCGATGGCCGGCGACTTCGTTGACGGTGAGGCTGGTGCCGTCGATGCAGACCGAGCCTTTCGCCGCGATGTAGCGCGACAGGGCGGCGGGCACTTCAAACGTCCAGCGCTGCGAGCGGCCATCGGGCGTGATCGAGACCACCCTGCCCAGCCCGTCGACATGGCCGGAGACCAGATGCCCACCGAGCCGGTCGGCCAGGCGCAGCGCCTTTTCGAGATTCACCGGATCGCCGGGTTTCAACTGGCCCAGCGACGTCAGCGACAGCGTCTCGTTGGAAACGTCGGCGCTGAAGCCGCGCGCGTCCAGCGTGATCGCGGTGAGGCACACGCCGGAGACGGCGATCGAGTCGCCGAGCTGCACGTCGGCGAGGTCGAGGTCGGCGGTGTCGACGTGCAGGCGCACGTCACCGCCGCGCGGTTCGAGTCGCGCCACGCGGCCCACGGTCTGGATGATGCCGGTGAACATCAGCGCACCTCCCGGGGGGAGATGGCGAGAGAGACTGGAACGATGACAGGCACGAAACGTTCTCCGCGTCGGAAAGCGAGAACGCCCCAAGGCATGAGGCAGACGCATGGCATGGCTGCCATCCGCCTGGCCGTCTTCTTTCATCCGGACTGTGAGCCGTGCCGGCGAGCCGGTACAACCTTGACCGTCGGCTCCGGCATCGGACCGGATCTGCTGACCTCCCGATGCTGCCGGGAGCGCTCGCGGGCTCGTTCCGAGGAACCTACCGCCGGTGGGGAATTTCGCCCCGCCCTGAAGACGTTTGCCGATGAACCGGCCGATGGATTCTACCACGCCCGTCATGCGCCACTCGCGCGCCAGCCGTTTGCCCGCCCGCTGCGGCATCATGTCCGTCCCTGCCAAGGAGGTTTCCATGCACATGCATCGACGCGGCTGGTCGACGTGGCTCGCCATCCTGCCGGCCGTGTTGTGGCTGGCCCACGCGCGCGCCGACGAGGCGCCGACCGGCGTCTACACCGGCACGCTGGGTCGGCAGGCCATCGTGCTGCAACTCACCCCCGGCGACGACGCCGCCACGGCCGGCCGCTACTTCTACGTGCGCCACCACCGCGACATCGCCTTGTCCGGCGCGTCGGCCGGCAACGGTCACCTGCAATTGCGCGAAGGCTGGGACGTCGACGCCAACGGCCCGCGCCTCACGCTGGAACGGCAGGCCGACGGTGGCTGGCGCGGCCAGTGGCAGGACGACAAGGGAACCACCCTGCCGATTGCCCTGCAACCGGCCACGATCGCGCCGCCCGCCGCCGATGCGCCGCCCTGGCTGAAGCAGCTCCATGCCAGCGACCGCTACGCCTACCTGCGCCTGGCCGGCCTCAAGCCGCAGGCCGGCAAGCGCGAAACCTTCATGGGCCATGCCTTGCAATGGTGGCGCGTGCCCGAGGCCGGCATCACATTCTTCGAGATCCTGGACGGCTACCCGCCTGCCGAACTCGCGCGCATCAACCAGGCGCTGATGGACCGGATGTGGCAGGAAACCGGCAGTTACTACGACTGCATGTTCAACCATTTCAATGACGGCGATTACGAGCAGACGGTGACGCCGCGCCTGCTCACCGCGAACCTGGTCAGCGTCAGCGTGTTCACCAATTACTACTGCGGCGGCGCCCATCCGGACTTCGGCGATGCGGCGATCAACCTCGACGCACACACCGCCCGGGCGCTGGAGCTGGAAGACATCCTGTGGCTGGGCAAGGGCAAGCCGTTGCACTACGCCACGGACGCCGACGGCAACCCCGAACCGGGCTCGGCCAGCTTCGAGGCGTGGTCGGATTACCGCGAGCAGCACCTGGCGCCCTGGCTGGCGCGGCAATGGCGGCAACTCTATCCGCAGGAGACGACGGCCACCGGCGGCGAAGACGATTGCGGCTACGACGACCCCGGCGTGTGGCAGTTCGTGAGCTGGCACATGACACCGAAGGGCTTGTTCATCGGCCCCTCCTACGCTCGCGCCGCGCGCGTGTGCGAAGCCAACGACGACTGGTCGGTGCTGCCGTGGGAGACGGTGCGCCGGCATCCGGGGCGGCTCCGGCTCACCCTGCCCTGACCCCGGGCGGCGCCAGCGCCGCGACCAGGTGATCGATCAATGCCCGCAGCGCCGGCGTGCGGTCCGCGCCGGGCAGCCACAGCAGGTGGATCGGGAACGAGGGCAGTCGCCAGTCGGGCAGCAGTTCGACCATGCGGCCTTCGGCGACCGGCGCGTCGGCCATGTAATCCCCCTGCAGGCCGACGCCCACGCCGGCCAGCACCGCGTCACGGATGGCCTGCGAATCGTTGCAGCTCAGCACCGGCTCGATGCGTACCGCGCGCCGCTGGCGCTGACGGGCGAACGTCCACAGCGTGCCGCGGCGGTAGCCGGTGAAGCTGATGCAACGATGCGCCTTGAGATCGGCCGGGTCGCGCAACGGCGGCGCCGAAGCCAGGTAGTCGGGCGAAGCGCAGGGGAATATGCGCATGGTGCCGGCCCGCCGCGCCACCAGTTGCACGTCGGCCAGGCGCCCCAGCCGCACGGCCAGGTCCACCTTGGCGGCGACCATGTCGACGTAGGCGTCGTCGTAGATCGCGTCGATGCGCACGCCGGGATGCTTGCGCATGAAACCGGCCAGCAGCGGGGCCATGCGGTAACGGCCGAAGCTGGCTGCCAGGTGCACGCACAGGTGGCCGGCCAGTTCGCCGTCGGGCGGGTGCAGGTCGGCGGCCAGCTGGGCCATCACCGCTTCCATGCGTTGCCATTGCGCCAGCAACAGCTCGCCGCGCGCGGTCAGCGCCATGCGCCGGGTGGTGCGCAGGAACAGCCGCGCGCCGACCGCCTCCTCCAGCGCCGCGATGCGCCGACTCAGCACCGACGGCGTGCAGCCCACCTCCAGTGCCGCGCGCGAGAAGTTGAGCCGCCGCGCGGCTGCCGCGAACGCGCGCAGTTCGCGCAGGCGGGCGGGCGTGAGGTCGAAAGATTGATTCATGTGACGAACAGAAGATTGACCATTCGTGTGGATTATCACCAAACGACGGTGGCGGGACCATGGCCTCATTTCCACCACGGAGCCGTCCCATGCGTGCCATCCAGCTTTCCGCCTTCGGCCTGGACCATCTCGACCCGGTTGACCTGCCCACACCGCGCCCCGGCCCGCACGACGTGCTGGTGCGGATGGAAGCGGCCTCGCTCAACTTCCGCGACCACATGCTGGTCAATGGCGACCTCTACCGCGGCGTGCCGCTGCCGATCGTGCCGGTGTCCGACGGGGCCGGCACGGTGCAGGAAGTGGGCGGGGCGGTGACCCGCTTCAAGCCTGGCGACCGCGTCACCACGTTCTACAAGTCGCGCTGGATCGCCGGCGCCATGCGGCCGGAGTGGGAGGGCGCCGAGATCGGCGGTCCCCATCCCGGAGTGATGCGCGAGTTCGCCTGCTTCGACCAGTACTCGCTGGCGCGTGCGCCGGCACACCTCACCAGCGTGCAATCAGCCACGTTGCCGATCGCCGCGCTCACTGCCTGGCAGGCGCTGGAGCTGGCTCGCATCACCGCCGGGCAGACCGTGCTGTTGCTGGGCACCGGTGGCGTGTCGCTGTTCGCGCTGCAGTTCGCCAAGTTGCGCGGCGCCCACGCGATCGTGCTGTCCTCCAGCGACGCCAAGCTCGAACGCGCCAAGGCGCTGGGCGCCGACGTCGGCATCAATTACGCGAAGCATCCGCAGTGGGGGCCGCTGGTGCGCGAGGCCAGCGGCGGCACCGGCGTGGAGCTGGTGGTGGAGACGATCGGCGCGGCCACGCTCGCGCAATCGCTGGAGGCGGTGCGCATGCACGGCATGATCGCCGTGCTGGGCTGGATCGGCGGCAGCGAGGCTGCGTTGCCGCTGACTCCGGTGGTGCTCAAGCGCGTGCGCGTGCAGGGCATCTCGGTGGCGTCACTGGAAGCGCACGAGCAGATGGTCGCCGCCATCGACGCCACCGGCCTGGAACCGGTGGTCGACCACGTCTACGGCTTCGGTCAGCTACGCGAGGCGTTCGAGCAACTCGTCGCCGGCCGGCATTTCGGCAAGCTAGCGGTCGACTTCAGCGCCTGAAGCGACGCCGGGCCGGGCACGGCAAGATCAGCGCGGGCGCAGGCGCAGGCGGAGATCCGCGCCGAGCATGCGCTGGTCGACCACCTGCAATTGCCAGCGCGAGGCCATGTCGGTCAGCGGCGGCAACCGCAGCAGCGGCCGCGCGCTGTCGCCCAGCAGCAGGGGCGCCACGTAGAGCAGCAGTTCGTCGACCAGGCCGGCCGCGAACAGCGCGCCGCACAGGGTCGGGCCGGCTTCGACGTGCACTTCGTTGCAGTCGCGTCCGGCCAGCAGCGCGAGCACAGCCTGCAGGTCGAGCAGGTTGTCCCGTGTCGCCATGGCCATGCGTTCAACCCGCGCGAAGCGATCGTCCGCGCAGGATGCCGCAGCGCCGTGCAGGACGAGCGTCGGCGCCGTGCCATCCAGCACCTGGCGGCCGGCGGGTATGCGCAGCTGGCGGTCCAGCAGCACGCGCAGCGGTGGTGTGAACTCCTCGTCCTCCGGCAGCCGCACGGTGAGTCGCGGATCGTCGGCGAGCACGGTGCCGCTGCCGCTGAGGATCGCCGAACTGCGCGCGCGCCAGCGTTGCACGTCCACGCGCGCCGCTTCGCCGGTGATCCACTTCGACTCGCCGTTGGCCAGTGCGGTGCGCCCGTCCAGGCTCATCGCCAGCTTCACCCGCACCCAGGGACGGCCGCGCTCGATCCGGCTGAAGAAGCCGATGTTGAGTTCACGCGCGGCCTCGCGCATCAGTCCGGATTCGACCGTGATCCCGGCGGCGCGCAGCTTGCCGATGCCGCGTCCGTCGACTTGCGGAAACGGGTCTTCCGCTGCGATCACCACCCGCGCCACGCCGGCAGCGATCAGCGCATCCGAACATGGCGGCGTGCGCCCCTGGTGTGCGCACGGTTCCAGCGTCACGTAGGCGGTGGCGCCGCGCGCACGCCCAGCGGCCTCGCGCAGCGCGTATACCTCGGCATGCGGCTCGCCGGCGCGTCGATGAAAGCCGGTGCCGACGACCGCATCGCCATGCGCAATCACGCAGCCCACGCGCGGATTCGGCTGGGCGGTATACAGCCCGCGCTCGGCGAGGCGCAGCGCGTGCGCCATGTGTTCGTGGTCAGTGCCGGAAAATGTCATGCCGTCATTGTAGGAGCCCGCTCGCGGGCGATGCCTTGGGGTCGGGGTCGGGATCAGGACTCGGGATTCGCAAAAAGCCTTAAAGCATCGCCCGCGAGCGGGCTCCTACGGTTTGCGCTTGCCGCCGCCGAGCAGGGGCAGCTGCAGATCGGACAGGCCAGGCAGGTCGCGTTCCAGCTTCTCGATCTCTTCGCGGAACGCGTGCACGTCCTCGAACTTGCGATAGACGGAGGCGAAGCGCACGTAGGCGACCTGGTCCAGGTTCTTCAGCTCGCGCATCACCAGCTCGCCGACCTGGCGCGAGGGCACTTCGCGCTCGCCGCTGCGGCGCAGGTCGTTGACGATCGTCCGCACTGCGGCATCCACGTCGTGGCTGGCCACCGGACGCTTCTGCAACGCGCGCTCGAAACTCACGCGCAGCTTGCGCTCGTCGAAGGTCTCGCGCCGCTCGCCGCTCTTCACCACCGTCGGCAACTTCAGTTCCGCCGTCTCGAAGGTGTTGAAGCGTTCGCCGCATTGCGGGCATTCGCGCCGACGACGCACGGTCGAGCCGTCCTCGGTCAGGCGCGAATCGATCACGCGGGTGTCTTCGTGCTGGCAGAAAGGGCAATGCATGGTCAGCAAGTGTCGGCCATCGCCTGCACGAAAGCACGTACCGGGGGTGGCACCCGTCCCTGCAAGGCACCGCGCTCAGGCTGGAACAAGGTGGCGACGAAAAATGGATGGTCGTCCAGTTCGATGCCGCGAACATCGTCCGCATCGTCCACGGCACAGACCCGCAGCGGACCGTTCGCAAGCACCTTCCGGAAATCGGGACTCAAGCCGTAGCTGCAGTGATAGCCCTCGGTGATCGTCTCGACGCCATAGGCCAGCGCCAGCCGGGAGCCCTCGACCAGGTGCACGGCATCGGTCACCTCGACCAGCGAGCACAGCAGCGGCACGATCACCTGGTGCCCGGCTTGCGGCGCCGTCTCGGCATGTTCGGCGTCGGCCCAGCCGATCACGTTGCGCGCATATTCGAGCACGGCATGCTGGAAACCGCCGCAGGTGCCCAGGAACGGGACGTGCCGCTCGCGCGCCACGCGGATCGCCGCGAGCGCGCCTTCGGTGCTGCGATACGGACTGGCCGGAACGCACCAGAGTCCATCGAACTCCGCCAGCGCGGCGCCGTCGCCGACCTGGTCGGTCGGTATCCAAACCGGCTCGACCGTCACGCCGCAGGCATCGGCCGCCATCTCCAGCGCCAACGGAATGGCGCGATGGGCAACCACCTCGTCGTCGCGGTCGCCTACCAGCCCGACCTGCAGGGAGTACATGCCGGTCTCAGCCGTAGACCGGGAACTTCTTGCACTGCGCGGTTACCGCATCCCGCACGCGGGCGATCACCGCCTCGTCGTTCGGTGCATCCAGCACGTCGCAGATCCAGTTCGTCAGTTCGATCACGTCCGCCTCGCCGTAGCCGCGGGTGGTGACCGCCGGCGAACCGATGCGCAGGCCGGAGGTGACGAAGGGCTTGCGCGGGTCGTTCGGCACGGCGTTCTTGTTGACGGTGATGTGCGCCTTGCCCAGCGCCGCTTCCGCATCCTTGCCGGTGACGTCGCGGCCGATCATGTCGACCAGCATCAGGTGGTTCTCGGTGCCGCCGGAGACGATCTTGTAGCCGCGTTCGATGAAGGTCCTCGCCATCGCCTTGGCGTTCTTCACCACCTGCGCCTGGTAGGTCTTGAACGCGGGCTCCAGCGCCTCCTTGAACGCCACCGCCTTGGCCGCGATCACGTGCATCAGCGGGCCGCCCTGGATGCCGGGGAACACGATCGACTGCAGCTTCTTCTCGATCTCCTCGCCGGCGCCCTTGGCCACGATGATGCCGCCCCGCGGGCCGCGCAGGGTCTTGTGCGTGGTGGAAGTGACCACGTGCGCGTGCGGCAGCGGGCTCGGATACACGCCGGCGGCGACCAGGCCGGCGACGTGGGCCATGTCGACGAAGAACAGCGCGCCGACCGAATCGGCAATCTTGCGCATGCGTGCCCAGTCGACCACCTGAGAGTAGGCGCTGAAGCCGCCGACCAGCATCTTCGGCTGGTGTTCGGTGGCCAGGCGCTGCAGTTCGTCATAGTCGATCAGACCGTTGCCGTCGACACCGTACTGCACCGCGTTGAACAGCTTGCCGCTGATGTTGACCTTGGCGCCGTGGGTCAGATGGCCGCCATGCGCCAGCGACATGCCCAGGATGGTGTCGCCGGGCGAAAGCAGCGCCAGGTACACCGCCTGGTTCGCCTGCGAGCCGGAATGCGGCTGCACGTTGGCGTAGTCGCAGTCGAACAGCTGCTTGAGCCGCTCGATCGCCAGCTTCTCGGCCACGTCCACGTACTCGCAACCGCCGTAATAGCGCTTGCCGGGATAGCCCTCGGCGTACTTGTTGGTGAGCTTGGAGCCCTGCGCTTCCATCACCCGCGGGCTGGCGTAGTTTTCCGAGGCGATCAGCTCGACGTGGTCTTCCTGGCGCTGGCCTTCATGGGCGATGGCCTGGGCCAGTTCGTCGTCGTAACCGGCAATCGTGCAGTCCTTGGGGAACATTCTGGCCTCGTGAAATGGCGGGTGGGCAAGTCGGAAAGTGTAGCCCCGGCCGGCATTTCCGGCCACCGACGCGCCGTTGGCCCGGTGCGGGATGAATATTTGAATGACAGATATTGAAATTTGTCATTCAAATATCTACTATTCCCACTCCCACGAACAGGCACACCCCATGAAACACCGCACCCTGGGCCGCAGCGGCCCGCCGGTTTCCGCCCTCGGCCTCGGCTGCATGGGGATGTCCGACTTCTACGGCAGCACCGACCGCAGCGAAAGCATCGCCACCGTGCATGCCGCGCTGGACGCCGGCGTCACCCTGCTCGACACCGGCGATTTCTACGGCATGGGCCACAACGAGATGCTGCTCGGCGAGGCCCTGGCCGGCCGCCCGCGCGACAGCTACCAGCTCAGCGTGAAGTTCGGCGCCCAGCGCGGGCCGGACGGCGCGTGGCTCGGCTACGACGCGCGGCCGGCGGCGGTGAAGACGGCGCTGGCGTATTCGCTCAAGCGCCTGCGCACCGACTACATCGACGTCTATCGCCCCGCGCGGCTCGATCCGAACGTGCCGATCGAGGATACCGTGGGTGCCGTCGCCGAGCTGGTGCAGGCCGGCTACGTGCGGCATCTCGGCCTGTCCGAAGTCGGCGCGGAAACCATTCGCCGTGCCCATGCCGTGCTGCCGGTGGCCGATCTGCAGATCGAGTACTCGCTGATCTCGCGCGGCATCGAGCAGGCGATCCTGCCGGCATGCCGCGAGCTGGGCATTGCCGTCACCGCCTACGGGGTGTTGTCGCGCGGGCTGATCAGCGGGCACTGGGCGAAGGATCGCGGCACCGACGCGCGCGACTTCCGCCAGCACAGCCCGCGCTTCCAGGGCGACAACCTCGAACACAACCTGCAGCTGGTCGACGTGCTGCGCGGCCTGGCCGAGGCACGCGGCTGCAGCGTGGCGCAACTGGCGATCGCCTGGGTGCTGGCGCGCGGCGACGACATCGTGCCACTGGTCGGCTCGCGCACCCGCCTGCGGCTGGCCGAGGCGCTGGGTGCGTTGGACGTCACGCTGGATGCCGACGACCTCGCCGTGATCGAGCGCGCCGTGCCACCGGATGCCGCCGCGGGCGATCGCTACGCCGCCGCCCAGATGGCCATGCTCGACAGCGAACGTTGAACCACCTTCCCCACCGACGAGGAGAACCGACATGTACGCCATCATGGGCATCACCGGCCAGGTCGGCAGCGCCACCGCGAAGTACCTGCTGGAGCGCGGCCAGCGCGTGCGCGGCATCGTGCGCAACAAAGGCAGGGCCGCGGCGCAGGCCGCACGCGGCGCCGAACTCGTCGTCGCCGACTGGTCGGATGCCGAGGCACTGGCTGCTGCATTCACCGGCGTCGAAGGCGTGTTCGTGATGCTGCCGGCCAACTTCGCGCCCAGCGCCGACTTCGCCGAGCCGCGCGCCCTGATCGATACGCTGACCGCCGCCTTGCGCAAGGCACAGCCGCCGAAGATCGTGGCGCTGTCGTCGATCGGCGCCCAGCAGGAGCGCGACCTGGGCCTGATCACCCAACTGCATCTGCTGGAACAGGCGCTGGACGCGCTGCCGATCCCGCGCGCCCACGTGCGCGCCGCCTGGTTCATGGAAAACCTGCGCTGGGATGTGTCGCTGGCGCAATGCGAGGGCCGGCTTGCCAGCTACCTGCAGCCGCTCGATCGCCCGATACCGATGGTTTCCACCGACGACGTCGGCCGCACCGTCGCCAACACGCTCGAAGAAACCTGGTTCGGTCGCCGCGTGATCGAAGTGGAGGGGCCGCGACGCTACAGTCCGCTCGACATGGCGCAGTCGCTGGCCGCCGTGTTGGAGCACGACGTGGAGACGATCGCGATACCCCGCGAGCAATGGGCGGCCCGCTTCGTGGACGAAGGCATGCCGGCCGATCGCACCGCACCGCGCATCGCCATGCTGGACGGCTTCAACAGCGGCTGGATCGGTTTCGAGAAGCGCTCGACGGAACACGTGTGCGGCCGCATCCCGCTGGGTTACGTGGCGGACGAACTCGTCTGCGCCACGTTCGATGTGCTTGAATCGGCGGCATGAACGACTCCGTACTCACGCCCGAACGCATCCTCGCCGCCGCCGAGGATGTCCTGCGCCGCTATGGTCCCGGCAAGGCCACCGTGGTCGACGTGGCGCAGGCACTCGGGGTCAGCCACGGCAGCGTGTACCGGCATTTCGCCAGCAAGGCGGCGCTGCGCGACGCGGTCCTGCGCGGCTGGCTGGCACGGTCGATGGCGCCGCTGCAGGCGATCGCCACCAGCCGCACGCCGCCGCCGGCGCGCCTGCGCCAGTGGTTCTCCGCCCTGCGCCAGACCAAGCGCGACAACGTGCTGGGCGATCCCGAGCTGTTCGCCACCTACAGCGCGCTGGCGGCGGAAGCGGGCGAGGCCATCGCTGAGCACAAGGGGCGCATGCAGCAGCAGATCGCCTCGATCCTTGCCGCCGGCGTGGCCAGCGGCGACTTCCGCCAGCTCGATCCGGCCGCCGCCGCACGGGCCCTGTTCGACGCCACGGCGCGCTTCCACTACCCGGGCTTCTCGCACCTGTGGGACCAACCCGGCGAGGATGCCGCGTTCTCGCAGCTGCTCGACCTGTTGCTGGCCGGCCTGGCCCCGGCACCCGCCGCGCCACGGCGGCGCAAGCCGGCGCGCTGAGCGGCGTAACGCCGGCGCAAGCCGCTATAATGCGTGGTTTGTCGAATTCCCTCCCCGTGCCGGTGCTCCCGGCGGCGGGGCGCTCGCCTTCGGAGGTTGCATGAGCTCGCAGTACATCTACACCATGAACGGGGTCAGCAAGATCGTCCCGCCGAAGCGCCAGATCATCAAGGACATCTCGCTCAGCTTCTTCCCCGGCGCCAAGATCGGCCTGCTCGGCGTCAACGGCGCGGGCAAGTCCACCGTGCTGAAGATCATGGCTGGCGTGGATACCGACTTCCAGGGCGAGGCGCGTGCGCAGCCGGGCACCAAGATCGGCTACCTGGCGCAGGAGCCGAATCTGGATCCGGAAAAGACCGTGCGCGAAGTGGTCGAGGAAGGCGTGGCCGAAATCCTCGATGCGCAGAAGCGGCTGGAGGAGGTCTACGCCGCCTACGCCGAGGATGGCGCCGACTTCGACGCCTTGGCCAAGGAGCAGGAAAAACTCGAAAACATCCTGGCCGCGAACGACGCGCATGCGCTGGAGCGCCAGCTGGAAGTGGCGGCCGACGCGCTGCGCCTGCCGCCGTGGGACGCGAAGATCGGCCCGCTGTCCGGCGGCGAGAAGCGCCGCGTGGCGCTGTGCCGCCTGCTGCTGTCCAAGCCGGACATGCTGCTGCTGGACGAACCGACCAACCACCTGGACGCCGAGTCGGTGGACTGGCTGGAGAAGTTCCTGCACGACTACCCCGGCACCGTGGTGGCGGTCACCCATGATCGCTATTTCCTCGACAACGCCGCCGAGTGGATCCTCGAACTCGACCGCGGCCGCGGCATTCCGTGGAAGGGCAACTACACCGAATGGCTGGAGCAGAAGGATGCCCGCCTGAAGCAGGAAGCGAACCAGGAGAAGTCGCGCCAGAAGGCGATCGCGAAGGAACTGGAATGGGTGCGTTCGGCCGCCAAGGGCCGCCAGTCCAAGGGCAAGGCCCGTCTGGCCCGCTTCGAGGAGCTGAACTCGGTCGATTACCAGCGCCGCAACGAGACCAACGAGATCTTCATCCCGCCGGGCGAGCGCCTGGGTCAGGAGGTGATCGAGTTCAAGCACGTCACCAAGTCGTTCGGCGACCGCGTGCTGATCGAGGACCTGTCGTTCAAGATCCCGCCGGGCGCCATCGTCGGCGTGATCGGCCCGAACGGCGCCGGCAAGTCCACCCTGATGAAGATGATCATGGGCAAGGAGACGCCGGACTCGGGCGAAGTGAAGCTGGGCCACACCACCAAGCTCGCCTACGTCGACCAGTCGCGCGACGCGCTCGATCCGAAGAACAACGTGTGGCAGGAGGTGTCCGGCGGCTCGGACATCCTCACCATCGGCAACTTCGAGATCCAGTCGCGCGCCTACATCGGCCGCTTCAACTTCAAGGGCACCGACCAGCAGAAGATCGTCGGCAGCCTGTCCGGCGGCGAGCGCGGCCGCCTGCACATGGCCAAGACCCTGCTGCAGGGCGGCAACGTGCTGCTGCTCGACGAACCGTCCAACGACCTGGACGTGGAAACCCTGCGTGCACTGGAAGACGCGCTGCTGGAATTCCCCGGCTCCGCGATCGTGATTTCGCATGACCGCTGGTTCCTCGACCGCATCGCCACCCACATCATCGCCTTCGAGGGCGACTCGCACGTGGAGTTCTTCCCCGGCAACTACAACGAGTACGAGGCCGACAAGAAGCGTCGCCTGGGCGACGAGGGCGCGCGGCCGCACCGGGTGAAGTACAAGAAGCTGGCCTGAGTACAGCTCTTTGCGTTTGCCTCCTCTCCCCTCCGGGGAGAGGATCGAGGTGAGGGGCCACGGCTGGCTTCGATCTGCCAAAAGAACAGCACCAACATCCAGCGACCACGCAAGATTGTCCCCTCGCCCCAACCCTCTCCCCGGAGGGGAGAGAGGGTGAGGAGGCGACGAGGGAACTCCGATGCACTTCATGCAATCTTTGCAGCAGGCCTGGGTTCGCCACGACTCGCTGGTCTGTGTCGGCCTCGATCCGGAACCGGCGAAATTCCCTGTGCAGCTGCGCGACGCGCCCGACGCGGTGTTCGCGTTCTGCGCCGCCATCGTCGACGCCACCGCCGACCTGGTCTGCGCGTTCAAGCCGCAGATCGCGCACTTCGCCGCGCTGCGCGCCGAGGAAACGCTGGAACGGCTGATCGCGCACATCCACGCGGAACATCCCGGCGTGCCGGTGATCCTCGACGCCAAGCGCGGCGACATCGGCAGCACGGCGCAGCACTACGCCAGCGAAGCGTTCGAGCGCTACCGGGCCGACGCGGTGACGCTGAACCCGTACCTCGGCCGCGACTCGATCCAGCCGTTCCTCGACCGCGCCGACAAGGGCGTGATCCTGCTCTGCCGCACATCCAACCCCGGCGGCGCGGACTTCCAGGCGCTGGATTGCGGCGGCCAGCCGCTGTACCTGCGCGTGGCCGAAACCATCACCCGCGACTGGAACGCGAACGGCAACTGCGCGCTGGTCACCGGCGCCACCTGGCCGGACGAACTGGGCAAGGTGCGCGCCGTGGTCGGCGACATGCCCTTGCTGGTGCCCGGCATCGGCGCCCAGGGCGGCGACGTGCATGCCGTGCTCCAACATGGCGCCACCGCCGACGGCACCGGCCTGATGATCAGCTCCTCGCGGGCGATCCTCTACGCGGGCAACGACGAGAGTTTCGCCGACGCCGCGCGCGCCGCCACGCTTGCACTGCGCGACACGATCAACCGGCACCGGCGCGGCTGAACTCGCGCCGCGCCGGTCCCGCGCAAGTCAGATCTCCGCCGTCTTCTCCGCCTGCAACATCTTCGCCTTCAGATCCAGCGCATCGGCCGCATCCAGCAGCGCGCGCGAAGCTGCGCACTTCGGCGGGGCGCAGTGCGTACCAGTTGCCGCCCTTGTCGGCCTCGCCCGCGTTGCGCCCCGAACGGGACACGCAGTGCGGCCGGAAAATCACCATGCCGGTCAGCGATTCCGAACTGATGTCCGCGGAAACGATCTGCATGTGTGTCTCGTCTTCTTTCTTCACCGAACCTCTCCCGGACGGATGGCCGTCTCCCGGACACCTTGCGCCGCCGGGCATTCAGGGACCGTTGGCTGCCCCGCCGTCGCGTCGCTCACCGATGGTCTTGCATGCGCGGCGCTTCATCACCGCCTTCCCCCTTGCCGAGCCAGAGCAGTGACGACCGCCCCGTCACGCCGCTGGATCAACCTGGCGGTTCGAGAGTCCAGCGCGCCGCCACGAAGTCGATGAAGGCCCGCGTGCGTGCCGGCAGTTGTCGCGTCGGCGACCAGACCATGTGCACCGCCTGGCCCGGCAATTGCCAGTCATCGAGCACGGTTTCCAGCCGGCCCTGGTCGAGCAGGCCGCGCACCTGCCACAGTGCGGCGGTGCCGATGCCGAGCCCGGCCACGACGGCCGCATTGCAGGCAGCCGCGTTGTCGGCGCTGAAGCGGCCACACACCTCCACCGATTGCCGCCGGTTGCCGCGCCGATAGCTCCAGCGGCGCGCGTCTTCGGCCGAGCGGCGCACGATGCACTGGTGGCGACGCAGGTCTGCCGGTGTCTGCGGGCGGCCATGGCGGGCGAAATAGCCGGGCGCGCCCACCGTCACCACGCGCAACATGCCAAGCTGGCGCGCGTGCAGACGGCTGTCCGGCAACGGGCCCATCCGCACCGCCGCATCCAGTTTCTCGCGCTGCAGGTCGGCGCGATGGTCGGCCACCACCAGCTCCACGGCGACGTCCGGATAGCGCTCCATGAAGGCCGCCACCACCGGCACCAGGTGCGGCGCGCTGAACTGGGTGGAACCGCCGATGCGCAGCGTGCCGTCGATGCGCGCGCCGTGCCTGGCCAACTCGCTGCGCGCCAACTCGATGTCGGCCAGCGCGGTCTTCAGCCGCGCATGGAACGCCAGCCCCGCCGCGCTGGGCTGCGCTCGCCGCGTGGTGCGCTGGATCAGCTCCACGCCCAGTTCATGCTCCAGCGCCGCCAGCGACCGGCTCACCGCCTGCAGCGAGCGCTGCAGGTAGCGCGCGGCGGCGCTCAGGTTGCCCTGCTCCACCACGGCGATGAAGACCCGGTAATCGTCCAGGCTGGCCATGACATTCTCCCTTGCAGCGTGATAGTCCTTCCATGCTAACGCCTATTCTCCCAGACGGATCCGGGGCAAAGAATGACGCCCCCACTCCCCGGCCCACCCGGAGGCCCCCATGCCAACGCAACTCCCGACCGTGATCGACGGCAACGAAACCGGCCTCGATCCCGACTCGCCGCTGGCCGCCCTGAGCGCCTTCTACCGCGCCTTCAACAGCTGCGACATCGAGGCGATGGCGCGCAGCTGGCACCACGGCGACGACGTGTCGATGAGCAATCCGCTCGGCGGCATCGCACGCGGCTGGCCGGCGATCCGCGCGGTGTACCAGCGCATTTTCGAAGGCAAGGCGCGGGTGCGCGTGAAGTTCCACGACTACACCTTGCATCGGATCGGGCCGGGCGACGCCGGTGACATGTTCTACGCCGTGGGCCGCGAGCGCGGCACGCTGGAACGCGAGGGCCTGCGGCTGGAGCCGGCGATCCGCACCAGCCGCCTGTTTCGCCACATCGGCGGCGCCTGGCGCCAGGTGCACCACCACGGCTCGTTCGACGACCCGGTCCAGCTCGCCGCCTACCGGGAGGCTGTGCAATGAGCACGGCGGACGCCCCGCTCGCGCCGGTGCCAGTGCGCCTGTTCGCGCTGGCCACCGGGGTGATCGTGGTCAGCCTGTACCTGCCGCAGCCGCTGGTGGGGCTGATCGCCGCTTCGCTGAGCCTGACGCCGGCCGAAGCCGGTCTGGTCAGCACGCTGATCCTGGCCGGTTATGCCGCGGGCCTGTTCCTGCTGGTACCGCTGTGCGACCTGGTCGAGAACCGCCGGCTAATCCTGGCCACGCTGGCGACCAACGCCGCGGCGCTCGCGATCGCAGCCTGTCCGATCGCGCCGGCGGGGTTCCTTGCCATCAGTTTCGTGATCGGCGTGACCACCTGCTCGATCCAGATGCTGGTGCCGCTGGCGGCAGCGATGACGGTGGAAGCGCAGCGCGGCCGCGTGATCGGCAACATCATGAGCGGGCTGTTGCTGGGCGGGATGCTGTCGCGCCCACTGGCCAGCCTGGTCGCCGAGCACTTCGGCTGGCGCGCCGGCTATGCCCTGCTCGCCATCGCCATCGTGCTGCTCGACGCGGCGCTGGCGCGGCGGCTGCCGCGTCGGCGGCCACCGGCGACGGTGCCGTATCGCGCCCTGGTCGGCTCGCTGGCCATGCTGTGGCGCGCGGAGCCGGTGTTGCGTCGTCGGGCGCTGTCGGCGGCGTCGAGCTTCGCCGCGTTCAGTGCGTTCTGGAGCCTAGTCGCGCTGCCGCTGTCCGCATCGCCGTTCGGCTTCGGCGCCGTCGGCATCGCGGTGTTCGCGCTGGCCGGCGTCAGTGGCGCGATCAGCGCGCCGATCGCCGGCCGGCTCGGTGACGCCGGCAAATCGCGGATCGCCCTGCGCCTCGCCCATCTCACCCTGATCGCGTCGATGCTGCTGGCCGGCGTCGCCGACAATGCGTGGGCCACCGCGGCGCTGCCGCGCGGCGTGCTGATCGCCGTGATGGGACTCGCCGCGATCCTGCTCGACGCCGGCACCATCGCCGACCAGGCGCTGGGTCGTCGCGCGGTCAACCTGTTGCAGGGAGAGGCCCGCGGTCGCATCAACGGCTTGTACACCGGCGTATTTTTTCTCGGCGGCGCGCTCGGCTCGGCCGTGGCCGGCGTGGCGTGGGCGCACGCCGGCTGGACGGGCGTGTGCGCCGTGGGTATCTGCGGCGGATCGATGGCGCTCGCACTCGACCGGCGTGGTGACGCAACCCGCGCCGCCACGCCCCAGCCCGTGCGGGCCTGTGATTGATCGCGTGCCATGCCGGCCGAACCGATGCCGCGACTCAACCCTTGTCGGCCCCGCTGGCCAGTTCGAAACCTTCATCGATCCAGCCGGTGATGCCACCGGCCATCAGCTTCACCGGCCGGCCCAGCCGCGCCAGACGCACCGCGGCGCGTGCCGCGCCGTTGCAATGCGGGCCGGCACAATACACCACGAACAGGGTCGACGCCGGGTACTTCGCCAGGCGCGATTCGATGAGCTTTCCGTGCGGGATGTTCACCGCGCCGGGAACGTGTCCGCGCTCGTACAACGCAGGGCTGCGCGCATCGATCAGCACGAAACCGGGACTCTCCTGCTGCAGGGCATCGTGCGTGTCCCAGCAGTCGGTCTCGAAAGCGAACGTGGCCTCGAAATGCTGCAGCGCCAGCGCGGACGGCGCGGCGGGAATCTGGGTGACGGCGTTCGACATGGCGGCTTCCGGGGTGGACGGGAGCCACATTGTCGAAGCGCGGCGAGCCGCGCACAATTGGCGGAAACGACACGATTCGATCAAATCATGCCAACACGGCGCACCACCCGCAAAGCACCCAACCCGCTGGTCGCCGCGCTGGTCTACGACGGCCTGTGCGGCTTCGAATTCGCCTGTGCCGCCGAGGTGTTCGGGCTGCCGCGACCAGAGCTGAGGTCACCCTGGTATCGCTTCGAAACCTGCGCCGCCGAACGCGGCCCCTTGCGCGGCGCGCACGGCATGCGGATGGTGGCTGACGCCGGACTGGAGCGTTTGGTCGAGGCCGGCACCATCATCATCCCCGGCTGGAAGGGCATCGACGCACCGGTACCCGCGCGGGTGCTGGACGCGCTGCGCGAAGCGCATGCGCGCGGCGCGCGGCTGCTGTCGATCTGTTCCGGTGCGTTCGTGCTGGCGGCCACCGGCCTGCTCGATGGCCGGCGCGCCGCCACCCACTGGCGCTACGCCGAGACGCTGCAACGCAAGTATCCGCGCATCGCGGTCGACCCGGCGGTGCTGTACGTCGACGAGGGTCAGTTGCTCACCTCTGCCGGCAGCGCGGCCGGGCTGGACCTGTGCCTGCATCTGGTGCGCCGCGACCACGGCCCGGACATCGCCAACCAGGTCGCGCGGCGGCTGGTGATCCCGCCACATCGCGACGGCGGCCAGGCGCAATTCGTCGAACGGCCGGTAGCGAAGCGCGAAGCCGACCCCCTGTCGAGGGTGATGGACACCATGCTGCGACGACTGGCGCGCCCCCAGCCGATCGCCGAGCTGGCCGCGCTGGCGGCGATGAGCGAACGCAGCTTCATGCGCCACTTCAGGCAGGCCACCGGCACCAGTCCGGTGCATTGGCTGATCGGCGCGCGGGTGGATCGTGCGCGCGAATTGCTGGAAAGCTCGACGCTCTCCATCGACGCGATTGCCGGGCAGTGCGGCTTCGGCAGCGCGATCACGCTGCGCCATCATTTCCGGCGCAAGCTGGCGATCAGCCCGGCGGCTTATCGATCGCGCTTCGCGCAGACACGCCGCGGCTGAGCGGTCGCGGGCACCGCCCCGCGCGGCTTCAGCGCACGTGCACCCAGTACACCCGGGTGCCGTTGGCGCGATCCTCCGCGCGGTGGCCTGCGCGGCCTTCCACCACCGTGCCCCAATTGGAACGCAGCGAGCCCAGCACGATGCGGTCGATGCGCAGCTTTTCGCCGACCTGGATCGAGAAGTTCGCCTCGATCACCATCACGCCCTCGCGCTCGAACACCAGGGTGGCGCCGCGCACCGCGCCGGCACCCCAGCCGATGTGCAGTTCGCACGGTACCGGGGAGAACACGCCGCGGTTGTCGAGACTCCAGCCGTCGGTCTTGTCCAGCAGCGATTGCAGCTGCGGGTCGTTCCAGTCGACCGTGTGTCCCGAGGGACGCTTGGGATGGTGGTTCATGGACGGCACCCCCCATGCGCGGGGGCGGCCGGGGAG
Organism: Rhodanobacter lindaniclasticus; assembly: GCF_004799035.1. GTDB lineage: Bacteria > Pseudomonadota > Gammaproteobacteria > Xanthomonadales > Rhodanobacteraceae > Rhodanobacter > Rhodanobacter lindaniclasticus. Next base: position 55,320 of record NZ_MWIO01000017.1, on the reverse strand, counting down.
ACGAGGCTCCCCGGCCGATCGGTGCCGCCAGACGGGTTGCGCAAGCGTGGGCTCATGGCCTCTTAACGGCAGGCCGGGCCGCCACTTGAGCGTCGTGTTCAGGCTTCCGCGGGCGGGCGGTCGGGAAACAGCACCTCGGTGTAGCCGAACTTGCTGAAGTCGGTGATCCGCGAGGGGTACAGCCGGCCGATCAGGTGGTCGCACTCGTGCTGCACCACCCGCGCGTGGAAGCCCTGGGCGGTGCGCGCGATGCGGGCGCCACTCGGGTCGACGCCCTCGTAGCGGATCAGCGAGAAGCGGCTCACCGCGCCGCTCAGGCCCGGCACCGACAAACAACCCTCCCAGCCGACCTCCATGTCCTGCGACAGCGGCGTGATCACCGGGTTGAGGAGGACCGTGCGCGGCACCTCGGGGGCGTCGGGATAGCGATCGGAATGATCGAAACCGAAGATGACCAGCTGCAGGTTCACGCCGATCTGCGGTGCCGCCAGGCCCACGCCATCGGCGGCGTGCATCGTTTCGAACATGTCGGCGACCAGGGTGTCCAGCTCCTCGCTGCCGAACATCGCCGCCGGTACCGGCGGCGCGATGCGCAGCAGCCGGGGGTCGCCCATCTTGAGAATCTCGTGGATCATGCCTGCCTCGTCCTCGCCATGCCGGCCATCCTGCCTGCGTCCGCGTGAACGCGGCATGTGCCAGCGGGAGTCCTCTCCCGTCAGTGCCCGAACACCTTCTTCAGCAGATCGGTGGTGCGCGCGGCGGGGTTGGTGCGGATCGACTGCTCCTGCGCGGCGATCTCGGTGAACAGGCCATCGAGGGTCCGGGCGGTGACGTAGTCGTCCAGGTCCAGCGCGCTGCCACCTTGCGCCGACTTGCCCTCGCCCAGCGCGCCCAGCAGGCCGCCCAGCGCGCCACCGCTGCTGCCGGAGGTGAACGCCTTGTACTTCTGGGTGACGCCCACGCTGTCGGTGGCGTTGGCCACGATCGGGTGGATGCGCGCGGTCAGCGCGTCGCCGGCCACGCGGCGAAAGTAGTCGGTGGCCGCGTGGTCGCCGCCGGTGAGGATGCCGCGCGCGTCGCTCAGCGTCATCTTGCGGATCGCGTCGCCGAAGATCTCCGCCACCTGCGGCACCGCCTTCTCCGCGGCGCGGTTCATGCTCTGCTCGAACGCATCCACCTTCGCCCCCTGGCCCAGCTGGCGCGCCAGCTTGCCGGCCTGTTCGAGCTTGCCCGGCAGCGGGATGCGCACCTTGGGGTTGTTCCAGAAGCCGCCGTCGCGGCCCAGGCTGTTGATCGCGCTGGTGGTGCCCTTGGCCAGCGCCTCCTTGAGTCCCGCGGCGATGTCGCTGCTCGGCAGCTGGCTGGCGTCGGAGGAGGTGGCGTGGCTGGACTGCTTGAGCTTGTTCAGCAGGTCCTTGAACTGGCCGGTGGCACTGGCCGGCACGCTCACGGCCAGCGCGAGGACAGCCAGCAAACCGCAATGGGCCCAGGTGCGCATGACGAACTCCGTGCAGTGGACAGGGCAGCCAGTGTAGCGCCGCGACGCACCCCCTGGCCGGTCCGGACGGCCAGCGCCATTCGACCAAAGGCTAGTGCCTGCGGGCCCCATGCGGGATTGACCCCCGCCGCCGGCGGGACGATTCTTGCGTTATTGCCGAGGAGAACCGTCATGCAAATGGCCATGCGCAAGCCCGGTGTCGCCAGCAAACTGGTCTGGATCGCCGTCGCCATCATCGGTGCAGTCTGCCTCGGCGTGGTGGCGCTCAGACGGGGCGAACCGGTCAACGCGATCTGGCTGGTGGCCGCGGCCATCGCGGTGTTCTCGATCGGCTTCCGCTTCTACGGCAAGTTCGTCGAGCACTCGGTATTGCGGCTGGATCCCACCCGCGCACCGCCCTCGGTGCTGCGCAACGACGGGCTCGACTACGTACCCACCGACAAGTGGGTGGTATTCGGCCACCACTTCGCCGCGATTGCCGGCGCCGGCCCGCTGGTCGGCCCGGTACTGGCCGCGCAGATGGGCTACCTGCCCGGCACGCTGTGGATCCTGTTCGGCGTGGTGTTTGCCGGCGCGGTGCAGGATTTCATGATCCTCGGCCTGTCGCTGCGCCGCGACGCCCGCTCGCTCGGCCACATGCTGCGCGAGGAGCTCGGCCCGATGCCCGGCCTGGTGGCGATGATCGGCGTGCTGGTGCTGATGATGATCGTGCTGGCGGTGCTGGCGCTGGTGGTGGTCAAGGCGCTGACGCACAGCCCGTGGGGCACGTTCACCGTGGCCTGCACCATCCCGATCGCGTTCCTGATGGGCGGCTACATGCGCTGGTTCCGGCCGGGACGCATTCTCGAAGTGTCGATCATCGGCCTGATCCTGCTGCTGCTCTCGATCTGGGCCGGCAAGTTCGTGGCCGACTCGGCCACGCTGGCGCCGCTGTTCGACATGGATGCCAAGACGCTGGCCTGGTGGCTGATCGGCTACGGCTTCGTCGCCTCGGTACTGCCGGTGTGGCTGCTGCTGGCGCCGCGCGATTACCTTTCCACCTTCCTCAAGATCGGCACCATCGCGCTGCTGGCGCTGGCCATCCTGATCACCGCGCCCGACCTGCAGATGCCGGCGGTGACGCGTTTCATCGACGGTACCGGCCCGGTGTTCGCCGGCGACCTGTTCCCGTTCCTGTTCATCACCATCGCCTGCGGCGCGGTGTCGGGCTGGCACTCGATCATCGCCTCGGGCACCACGCCCAAGCTGCTGGCCAACGAGGGCCAGGCGCGCATGGTCGGCTACGGCGGCATGCTGATGGAGGCGTTCGTGGCGATCATGGCGCTGATCGCCGCCGCCTACCTGCACCCGGGCGTGTACTTCGCGATGAACTCGCCGAGCGCAATCATCGGCAGTACCGTGCAGGACGCGGCCACCACGATCAGCCAGTGGGGCTTCGTGGTGACGCCGGATCAATTGCTGCAGACCGCGAAAGACATTGGCGAGAACAGCATTCTCAGCCGTGCCGGCGGCGCCCCCACGCTGGCCGTGGGCATGGCACAACTGCTGCACAACATCATGCCCTCCGGCGGCCTGACGGCGTTCTGGTACCACTACGCGATCCTGTTCGAGGCGCTGTTCATCCTCACCACGGTGGACGCCGGCACGCGCGTGGGCCGCTTCATGATCCAGGAGATCGCCGGCCTGATCCACAAGCCGCTGCAGGAAACCGACTCGTGGGCCGGCAACCTGCTGGCGACCGCGATCTGCGTGTTCATCTGGGGCTACTTCCTGTACCAGGGTGCGGTCGACCCGCTGGGCGGCATCAACACCTTGTGGCCGCTGTTCGGCATCGCCAACCAGATGCTGGCCGCGATCGCGCTGATGCTGGCTACCGTGGTGGTGGTGAAACTCAAGCGCGAGCGCTACGTTTGGGTGCCCGGCATCCCGGCGCTGTGGCTGATCATCTGCACGCTCACCGCCGGCTACCAGAAGCTGGTCGGCCCGATCAGCTTCACCGCCGCGGCCAACAAGTACGCCGACGCCATGCAGCAGGGCCGGTTGCTGGCGCCGGCCAAGACCACCACCGCCATGCAGCAGATCGTCACCAACAACTACGTCGACATGGCCCTCACCGGCCTGTTCATGGCGCTGGTCGTGGTGATGGTGCTGTTCTGCCTGCGCTCGCTGGTCAAGGCCTGGCGTACCAACCATCCCACCGCCCACGAAGAGCCGTACGTGGCGCTGAGCAGCGTGGCCGGCTGAGATGAACGCGACGTTCCAGTCCATGCGCAAGTGGGCGGTGCAGACCGCCCGCCTGTGCTGCGGCATTCCCGACTACGACGGTTACGTGAAGCACCTGCGCGAACACCATCCCGAACGCAAGGTGCCGAGCTACGGCGAGTTCTTCCGCGAGCGCCAGGAAGCGCGCTACAAGGGCGGCGGCGGGCGCTGCTGCTGAGCGTCCACGCCGCACCGCGTGCCAGCTTCAGGGTTTGCGCGCCACGACGATCTGGCTGATCGGCATGAACTCGTCCAGTTGCTGCTTGAGCTGCCCACCCTGCGGCATGTCCAGCAGCGCCTGCCAGGCCGCGGTCCAGTGATCGAGTACCGGGTGCGCGGGGTCGTGCAGCTCCACCCGGCAACCCCAGAACAGCGCCCACCACATCGACCAGAAAAAGCCGTGCTGGGTGTGCTCCACCACCACCAGGCCGGCCTCGCCGATCCATTGCGCGAACTCGTCGCGTCCGATCACCCGCAGTGCGCCGCCGGGCAGCTCGCGGTACTCCGGCGGCAACACCTTTTCCTGCAACGTCTCCTGCAACGCGCCGGGCACGCTGAGCAGGTAGATGGCGCCGGGCGCGCCGACACGGAACAGCTCGGCCAGCACCTGGCGCGGATCGTCGACGTGCTGCAACACCTCGGTGCAGATCACCCGCGTGGCGATGCCGTCGTCCAGCGGCAGCGGGTTCGCATCGCTGACCAGGGTGGTGTGCGTGCCGCGGCCCTCGACGCTCAGTCGGGCGCGCACCTCGCGGATCACCTGCGGCTCGCGGTCGATGGCGTAGACACGGGCGCCGTGACGCGCGCAGAACACGCTGTTGACGCCGGCGCCGCAGCCGACATCCACCACCACGTCGCCGGGACCGATCGGCACGCCGCGAAACAGCTCACCGCTGTCCTCTCGATACCAGCCGCCGAGTTTCGCGTCGCGCAGGCCGACAGCCGACGGGCCATGCGGTGCGGGTTCGTCCGCGGCAGCGGAATGCTCGACGGGAAGGGACATGGCTGGCCTCGGTAGTGGGTAAAACGAAGAGTGAGGCGCGCACACCGACCTCCACGAAAGATCCCGGTGCGCCAGCCGACCCGCGCAGGTTTGGCACCGCAGTCCCGGCCCCTGTTACGACTCGCGTCAGCGGAACAGGACTCCGGGCGTATCGAACGATGCCGCCCTGCGCTGGATCAACTCCATCTTGATAACCCGTTCCAGGTCGTCCGCGAACCCGCGCATGGCACTTTCGCCGCCGAAGGAGGCGGTCATGGCGTTTCTACGGGTGCCTGGCCCACCGGCCAGCGCTTTCGCCACAACGACGCTTCCGACATACGCGTTGAACTCCTGCTCGAGCCAGCGGCACACGATCGCCGTTTCCTTGGCCTGGATATAGTCATTGGCGACGTCAATGCGCGCCGATGATCGCCCGGACCATTTCGGCGACGGCGGATACAGCCCCTCGACCGCGGCGCTCCCCGGGCGCGCCATGCTCGTCGCAGTTCGGCGGTCGCCCCTGGCTTGCCGGTTGACCCAGGCGCCGGGCGCCGTGTCGTTGGCGGTGTTCGTCTCCCCTCTCCAGGCCGGGTCGTCCAGACGGGACGGATGGACGAACGCACGCTGGAAAGTGAAGTGCTTGCCATGTGCCGTTGGCGTCGGGGCCTGGTACTCCGTACCCATCAGGTCGAGCATCATCAGTCCCATCATCCAGGCACGGGCATTGCGCATCGGCTCGGCGATGAACATGACTGCAGAAAGCAGCGGCAAGGCCGAGATGGTGTCAGCTGCACCAGCCGTCTGCGGGGCCGAGGCCTTCTGCGGAGCCTTGCGTTTCGACTCGTCGGGGTTCATGTCGACGGTCCAGCGCGTGCCCTTCGCCTGGAGTCCACCGCCGGTTCTGGGAGCGGTGCCCTTGAGCACACCCCGCAGGGACGCTGCGACCCGCTGCGACCAGACCACGCCTTCCATGCCGGAAACCGTGTTGCCTTCGTGTATGAACTTGCCGAACTCGCGATAGCTCGCGCCGTCAGCCCGATTCCAGATGGTGCCGGCGCGAGCGTCGGTACCCGAATAGCCGACGTCGCACATGTAACACCCGTCGGCGAAACCGCCATGGCTTCCGTCCTTGATCTTGCGGATCAGGCGACCGGCGATGGAAAAATACAGGTCCTGCGAACGTCGGCTCGCCGCAGCTTGCCAAGCACCGGCGTAACTGCCGTACCCACCAAGGACGTAAGGATCAGCTTGGGAGCCGCTCCCCGGAGGCGCGCTGGCACCGGCCTGCACGGCACGCGCGGCCGCATCCACCCACTCCAGCAGCGTCGAACCGGGAATGTACAGGCTGTGCTGTTGCCGGCGCCCGGTGCTCCAGTCGGCCAGGTAGTCCACGTCGATAGCAAGATGATCGAACATCCGTTTGTCTCCCTTTTGTCGTTCTGATCGGCGCCGGCAAGCCAGCTCCGGAATTCGCATGGACTGCTCGGGTCAGAGCGGCGTGGCCCCCGGAGCACCTGGCCATTTGCCCGTTCGCGTCGTGCGGAGTCGGGGCCGCCATGTTTCCCCGATGCGGCAGCCATCCACGACCGCCGCCCACCATTCACGACCCACACCGACTTGCGCCCTCTCACTGCAGCACATGCCAAGCCCGACCAGAAAAAACGACAGGCCGACCCGCGACGCCGCATGACCTCGGCAAGTGACCGACCCCCATTCGGGGTGGGCAACCGCTACAGGTTTGGATGATCCTGGTCAGCTGTCAAGATCGCACAAAGCTCCATTTCCGCGAACTCGTGCCATCACGCACAGGCGGCACCACGCCTGATCGGCGAAAATGGCCGCTTCCCATGTCCTCTCCGCCCATGCCCAACTCCGAATCCGCCGACGCAGCCCCTCCCGCGGCGACCATGCCTGGCCAGCACCATCCCGGCCTGCGCGTCATCGCGATCTACGAGATCATCAAGACCAGCTGCCTGTTGCTGGTGGCGCTGGCGGCGTTCCACTTCTACCGGCAGCAGAATTTCGAGCAACTGGTGCACTGGCTGGAGCATCTGTCGCTGGCCGACAGCAACGGCCTGCGCTGGAAGCTGGTGGAGCTGCTGCACCAGCTCGGCCCCGGCAAGTTCGAGGCGGTGGGACTGGTGGCCCTCGGCTATGCGGTGCTGTTCGGCATCGAGGGCGTCGGCCTGTGGCTGGGCAAGCACTGGGCGGAATGGTTCACCGTGATCGCCACCGGCTCGCTGATCCCGCTGGAACTCTACGAGACGCTGTACCACTTCGGCTGGATCAAGCTGGCCACCGCTATCGGCAACGTGGCCATCATCGTCTACCTGGTGCGTATCGCGCTGCAGCCGCGCGTCGTTCCGCCCGCCAGGGAGCGTCATCACACCTCGTGATGCACCGCCTCAGCCGGCAACTCGCCGCGCCGCGGGATCAGTTCGACCAGGTACATCGCCGCCAGCACGAGGCCGCCGCCGGCGAGCATGCGCCAGGTCAGCGCATCGACGCCGAGCAGCACCGCGAAGGCAGCGGCGAACACCGGCTCGGTCGTCATCACGATGGCCGCGCGCGCGGCAGGCAGGTGCGATTGCGCCCAGGTCTGCATCACCATCGCGCCGGCGCCGGCGATCAGCGCCATGTACAGCACGACGAACCACGCGCCGGGATCGGGCGGCAACATCGGACCGTGCGGCAAGGTGGCCAGCGAGCAGACCACGGCGATCGCCACCATCTGCACGGCCGACAGACCGAACGCCTCGCCGTGGTGCGACCACTGGCCCAGCAGCACGATGTGCAGCGCGTAGCACGCCGCCGACGCCAGGGTCAGCCACACGCCCAGGTTGATCTCGACACCGTCGAGGGTGAGCAAGGCCAGGCCTGCAGTAGCCACGGCGATGGCCAGCCACACGCTGGCTGCGACGCGCTGGCGCAACACCAGCAGCGCCAGGATCGGAGTGAACACCACGTACATGCCGGTGGCGAATCCGCTGACGCTGGGCGAGATCAGCGCCAGCCCCCAGGTCTGCACCAGCTGGCCGATGCCGTAGATCAGGCCGAGCAGCAGGCCGCGCCGGATCTGCACCGCACCGAGTCGCCACACATGCCCCCCGAACAGGACCAGCATCGCCAGCGCCGCCACGACGAAACGCACGGCCAGGAAATCCGCCACCGGCATGCGGCCGAGCACGTTCTTGATCAGCACGAAGGTCGAGCCCCACACCGCCGTCATCGCGATCAGGCCGAGGGTGGCCAGGGTGGCAAGAGTGCGGGAAGTCATGGGCGAGGAGTGAGTGGAGAGGAGTTTGGAGTGAGAAGACGGCAACGGCGCGCAGAGACGATATTGCCTCTGGCCTCCCTCACTTGCTTCTCGTTTTCAGCCGCCACCACTGGCCGGGGATCTGCAGCACGAAGTGCGTCCAGATGCCCAGCCACACCGCTGCCGACACGAACGGGTTGCGCGCGGCGGGATCGTGCTGGCGAAACCAGCGCCACATGCCGCGGTGCTTGTGCCGGCTGACGAACACCGGGCGATGGCGGCTGGAGCTGCCCTTGCCGTGGGCCACGCGCACGTCGCCGGCGAGCAACACCTGGTAGCCGATGTCGCGCACGCGGCGGCACAGGTCCAGATCCTCGCAATGCAGGAAGTATTTCTCGTCGAAGCCGCCGAGGCGCTCGAACATCTCGCGGGTCAGCAGCATCAGCGCACCGGAAACCGCCTCGCACTCGATCAGTTCGGCGGGAATCTCGCCGCCGACTTCCACCGTTTCGCCCGGCCGGCCGAGCAGCGTGTTGAGCGACCGACGCAACAGCGGATCGCGCCGTCGTGAGGCAGGGTCGGGCCGGCCCTCGGCGTCGCACACTACCGCGCCGATCAGGCCGGCCTTCGGATGCGCGGCCTGCACCGCCAGCAACCGCTTGAGGTCGTCCTCGCCGATCAGGCAATCGGGGTTGAGGATCAGCAGCGCACGGCCGCCGGCCTGCCTCGCGCCCAGGTTCACCGCCGGGCCGAAGCCGATGTTGCGATGGCTGTAGATCAGCTTGAGCCGCTCATCGTGCTCGTACGCACGCGCGATCGCGGGCGGCACGCCATCGCGCGAAGCGTTGTCGACCAGGATCAATTCCAGCGGCAGCCGGCAGGCAAGCACCTGGCGCACGCAATCGCGCAGATCCGGGCCGCTGTCGGCCGCCACCACGATCACGCTGAGCGTCGGCCCGGATGGAGACGAAGGGAAGGCAGGCATGTTCACCGCGCGAAGTATGCGCGGAGACGCGCGACACGTGAACCACTCCGCCGCACTTGCAGGAGCCCGCTCGCGGGCGATGCCTTTGAGTCGTAATCGGGAAGCGGGAATCGGGAAGGCAAAAGCATCGCCCGAGAGCGGGCTCCTACGTGCGGGGGCGCGTTCGCGGAGGCTCGTCGGCGTCCTGGCCCAGCACGGCGGCCAGCGCCAGCGGCACGGTGCCTTCGCGGCGGGTGAGCCAGGGTTGCTCGCGGTACCAGCCGCACAGTTGCCAGTTGCGCAGCCGGTGCCGCCGGTCGCGCTGGCGATCCCACAGCAGCACGCCGCGCTTGCCGCTGCATGCGGCAAACCAGCGTCCCCCGGGGCTGAAGGCGATGCGGATGACGCCGTCCCGCGCATCGACGCGCGTGCCGTCGTCGAAACGGCAGCCGCCCGGCTCACAGTGCACGGCGCCGCCCAGCGGATCGGGCAGTTCGCCACGCGCTTCATGCCACTGCGGCGGCAGCAGTTCGATGATTTCGGCCGGCGGGCCGATCGGTGCATGGGCGAGTTCGGGCCATTCCGCGGCGGGTGGACCGGGGGGCGCACGGCGCAGGTCGCGGTCGAGCCAGGCTTCCAGCCCGGCCAGCAAGGTGTAGCCGACCAGCGCTCCCAGCAGGGCCGCGCCCCAGGCGAAGGCGTCGCTACCGAGCGCGCGCTGCAGGGCAAACAGCCAACCCGGCAGGCCCCAGCGCAGCGCGTGGCGGATCAGCCCGGCATGCGGCGCGGAAAGCCGTTGCTGCAAGAGCAGGACCGCGGCGGCGAGCGCCAGCAGGACCGGCAGGCCCAGCCACCACGGCAGCAGCGCCAGCAGCAACACCCACAACGCGGCGTAGCCGACGAACATCCACGCGGGGCGACGCCGGGCCATCGCTCAGCACCGCCGCCACGCGCCGTCGATCAGCCGCACCACACGCGTGCGTTGCGGAACATCCGCATCCACGGCGAATCCTCACCCCACGATTCCGGATGCCAGCTCATCTGCACGCTGCGGAACACCCGCTCCGGGTGCGGCATCATGATCGTCACGCGGCCGTCGGCGGCGGTGAAGCCGGCCAGGCCGCCGGGCGAACCGTTGGTGTTGAGCGGGAAGTTCTCGGTCGGCCTGCCGCGGTTGTCGACGAAGCGCACCGCGCCGTGCGATTTCGACGGGCTGCACACCTGCGGAAAACTCACCCGCCCCTCGCCATGCGCCACCGCCACCGGGATGCGCGAGCCGGCCATGCCCTGGAAGAAGATGCTGGGCGAATCGAGCACCTCCAGCGTGGCCACGCGCGACTCGTACTGCTCCGAGGCGTTGCGCAGGAACTTCGGCCAGTGCTGCGCGCCGGGGATGATTTCCTTCAGCTGCGACAGCATCTGGCAGCCGTTGCACACACCCAGCGCGAACTTCGTCGGGTCGGCGAAGAACGCCTCGAACTGCGCGCGCAGCATCTCGTTGTAGAGGATCGAGGTGGCCCAGCCGCGGCCCGCGCCGAGCACGTCGCCATAGGAGAAGCCACCGCAGGCAGCGAAGCCGCGGAAGTCCGCCAACTGCACCCGGCCGCCGGCGAGGTCGGACATGTGCACGTCCACCGCCTCGAAACCGGCACGCGTGAACGCCGCGGCCATCTCCACCTGGCCGTTGACGCCCTGCTCGCGCAGGATCGCCACGCGCGGCCGCGGGCCCCTGGCGATGAACGGCGCGGCGATGTCCTCCGCCGGATCGAAGCCCAGCTTGGGCGTGATGCCGGGATCGGCGTCATCCAGCCGCCACTCCAGCTCGGCATCGGCGCTCTGCGGGTTGTCGCGCAGGCGCTGCATGGCGTGACTGGTTTCGTTCCACGCCTTGTACAGCTTGCTCCAGTTCCACTTGACGAAAATTTCGTCGCCGAGGAACAGCTTGATGCCGAGCTTCTCCTTCGGCCGGCCGATGCGGTGGCTGATGCCGGCCAGGCCGAACTTCACCAGCAGCGATTCGAACGCCTCGCGATTGGCCTCGGCCACCTGTACCACCGCGCCCAGTTCCTCGTTGAACAGCGCGCGCAAGGTGGCTTCGGCCCAACCGTCGAGATGCAGCTCCAGGCCGCAGTGGCCGGCGAAGGCCATCTCCAGCAAGGTAGTGATGACGCCGCCGTCGGAGCGGTCGTGGTAGGCCAGCAGCAGGCCGTTCGCGTTGGCCTGCTGGATCAGCTCGAACAGCGCCTTGAGCCGCTTGGCGTCGTCCAGGTTGGGCGGGATGCCGCCGGAGCGGTTGAACACCTGGGTCAGCGCCGAGCAGCCGAGGCGATCGCGCCCGGCGCCCAGGTCGATCAGCCACAGGTCGGTGGCGCCACGGTCGAGCTTGAGTTGCGGCGTCAGCGTGCGGCGCACGTCACCGACGCGGGCGAAGCCGGTGATCACCAGCGACACCGGCGACACCGTGCGCTGCTCCTGCCCCTCGTCGGTCCACACCGCCTGCATCGACAGCGAATCCTTGCCGACGGGGATCGAGATCTGCAATTGCGGGCACAGCTCCATGCCCACCGCCTTCACCGCGTCGAACAAGGCGGCATCCTCGCCCGGGTGATTCACCGCGGCCATCCAGTTGGCCGACAGGCGCACCTCGCCCAGCGATGCGATCGGGGCCGCGGCCAGGTTGGTGATCGCCTCGCCCACCGCCAGACGCGCCGCGTCGGCGCTGTCGAGCACGGCCACCGGCGCGCGCTCGGCCATCGCCATCGCCTCGCCGGAGTAGCCATCGAAATCGGCCAGCGTCACCGCGCAATCGGCCACCGGCACCTGCCACGGGCCGACCATCGGGTCGCGATGGTTGAGGCCGCCCACGGTGCGGTCGCCGATGGTGATCAGGAAGCTCTTGCTGCCCACCGTGGGCAGGCGCAGCACACGCAGCAACGCCTCGTCCAGGTCGATGGCGGTGAGGTCGGGCAGCAGGTCCATCCGCGGCTGGACTCGCGTGGCGTCGCGATGCATGCGCGGCGGCTTGCCGAACAGCACGTCCATCGGCAGGTCGATGACGGTCAGCTCGCGGCGTGGATCGGCCAGCAGCAGGCGGCGTTCGAGCGTGGCCTCGCCCACCACGGCGTACGGGCAGCGTTCGCGGATGCACATGGCCTCGAATTCGGCGAGGTTCTCCTGCGCGACGGCCAGCACGTAGCGCTCCTGCGATTCGTTGCTCCACACCTGCATCGGCGACAGCGAGGGGTCGTCGCAGGGGATTTTCGACAGGTCGATCACGCCGCCGACGCCGGCGTCGTTGAGCAGTTCGGGGATCGCGTTGGAGAGGCCGCCGGCGCCGACGTCGTGCACGCTGACGATCGGGTTGTGCTCGCCGCGCGCCCAGCAGGCGTCGATCACTTCCTGGCAGCGCCGCTCCATCTCGGCGTTGTCGCGCTGCACCGAGGCGAAGTCCAGTTCGGCACTGGAAGCACCGCCGGCGACCGACGAGGCCGCGCCGCCGCCCAGTCCGATCAGCATCGCCGGGCCGCCCAGCACGATCACCGCGTGGCCTGGCTGCACCGCGCGCTTCAACACGTGGTCGGGACGCAAGTTGGCGAGGCCGCCGGCGAGCATGATCGGCTTGTCGTAGCCGCGGCGGACCCCGGCCTGGCCCGGCACTTCGCTTTCCCAGGCGCGAAAATAGCCGCCCAGGCAAGGCCGGCCGAATTCGTTGTTGAACGCCGCCGCGCCCAGCGGGCCGTCGCGCATGATCTCGAACGCGCTGGCCATCCGCGGCGGCAGCGGGCGTGCCACTTCCCACGGCTGCGGCGCGCCCGGGATGCGCAGGTCGGACACCGAGAAACCGGTGAGCCCGGCCTTGGGCTTGCCGCCGCGGCCGGTGGCACCCTCGTCGCGGATCTCGCCGCCGGCGCCGGTGGCCGCGCCGGGCCAGGGCGCGATCGCGGTGGGATGGTTGTGCGTTTCCACCTTGATCGCGTAGTCGATGCGCTCCCCGTGCCCGCGCCACACGCGATCCGCGGGGTCGGCGAAGAAGCGCTTGCCCGTGCTGCCCTCGATCACTGCGGCGTTGTCGCTGTACGCCGACAGGGTATGCGCGGGCGACTGCTGGTGGGTGTGCTTGATCATGCCGAACAGGGTCTTGTCCTGTTCCTCGCCGTCCACCGTCCAGCTGGCGTTGAACACCTTGTGCCGGCAATGCTCGGAGTTGGCCTGGGCGAACATGAAAAGTTCGGCGTCGGTGGGGTCGCGGCCCAGCTCGGCATAGCGTTCGACCAGGTATTCGATCTCGTCCTCGGCCAGCGCCAGGCCCAGGCGCTGGTTCGCCGCGGCGAGCGCCGCCTGCGGATCGGCGCCCAGCGCCACGTGCACCAGGTCGCCGGGCGTGCCGGCCAGGAACAGGCCCTGGGCGTCCTCCAGCCGACTCAGCACCGATTGCGTCATCGCGTCGTGCAGCACGCCCATGATCGCCGCGTGGTCCGGCGCGCCGGCTTCGGGCAGGCCGCTGATCTGCCAGGCCAGCCCGCGCTCGACGCGGCGCACGTCGAAACCGGCGCCATGCAGGATGTCGGTGGCCTTGCTCGACCACGGCGAGATCGTGCCCAGCCGCGGCACCACCCAGATCGTGGCCGGCTGCGGAGCGGCGTCCTTGGCCTCCAGCACGGCCAGCAGGCGCTCGCGCAGCGCGCCTTCGGGCGCCGCGTCCATGTCGAGCACGAATACATGCCAGGCGGATTGCACGCGCACGCCCCGGTGCACGGCGTCGAGGCGTGCGTTGAGTCGTTCGAGGCGGAACGGCGAGAGGGCGCTTTGCCCGTCAAATGCGATCATGCGGGAAGGGGGCGCTGTGCGGAGGAAACGCCCATTCTACCCCAATGCTGCAATACGGCATAAGCCGCCGGCGCGGGGTCAGCCGCCCGCTTGCAGCGCCTGCAGCAGCTGCTCCGGCGTCACGTAGCCGCCCAGCACGCTGCCGTCCGGCCCGATGATCGTGGGCGTGCCGTTCACGCCCAGCTTCACGCCCAGGTCGAACTGCTGCTTCACCGGGTTGGTGCAGGTCGTCGCCGCCGGCGCATGGCCCTTGGTGGCCGCGGTGAGTGCAGCCTTGGGGTCTTTCGCGCACCACACCGAGACCATTTCCTTGTAGGTCGGGGTGAGGTTGCCGGCGGTGGTGGTCACGCCCTCGCGCGGCCAGGCCAGGTACTCCACCGCGATGCCGGCCTTGTTGAACGCCTCGATGTGCCCGTGCAGCGCGCGGCAGAAACCGCAGTTGACGTCGGTGAACACGGTCACCGTGTACTTCGGCTGCGCCGGCGCGAACACCACGCGCTGCGACGCCGGCACCTTGGCCAGCGCGGCCACGCGGAACTTCGCCCAGGCGTCGTCGCTGAGGTTCTCGCGCCGGCTGAGGTCAACCACGTCGCCGTGCATCAGGTACTTGCCGTCGGTGCTGATGTAGACCATCTGACCCGACGCGATCACCTGGTAGAAGCCGGGCAGCGGCGCCGGCTGGATCGAGTCGACCACCACCTTGGACGACAGCTTGGCGATGGCCTGCTGCACCATCTGCACCGCCGCAGGCGTGATCGTGGGGCCGACCACCGGCGCGTTCGCCGGCGCGGCGGCCAGCGCCTGACCAGCCCATGCCAGCCCTCCCAGCAACAGCAGCTTCTTCAACATCGCCAGCCTCAATGCATTGCGCGCCGCAGGCGGGACGCGCGCGGCAGCGCGCCATTCTCGCATGGGGCGCCGGTACCGCTGCGCCATCTGCGACGAAACGGCGCGCAGCGGTTCAGTAACGCAGCAAACTGTGCAGCGGGCCACGTTCCGCCCAGCGCGAACGCCCGCCGAGGGCATCCAGCTCGATCACCACCGCAGCCCCGAGCAGCGTGGCGCCCGCCCCCGCAACCAGTTCCGCCGCCGCGCACAGCGTGCCGCCGGTGGCCAGCACGTCGTCCACCAGCAGCACGCGCCGCGCCGGCGCGAGGACGTCACGACGCAGTTCGAGCCGGTCCTTGCCGTATTCGAGCTGGTAATCCACCGCCTGCACCGGCGGCGGCAACTTGCCGGGCTTGCGCAGCGGCACGAAGCCCGCGCCCAAGTGCAACGCCAGCGCCGCACCGAAGATGAAACCGCGCGCCTCCACCCCGCCGACCACCTGCACGCCGCTGTCCCGCCACGGCGCGGCCAGCGCCTCGATGCAACGCGCGAACCCTTCGGCGCTGGCCAGCAGCGGGCTGACGTCGCGAAACATCACTCCCGAGCGGGGAAAGTCGGGCACGTCGCGGATCAGTTCGGCAAGGGCATGCATGCGCGGTCTCGGGGTGTGATCAGGGGATTCGGGATTCACCACAGCATCGCATGCGATGCGTGCCATGCTGTTGCATTCGTTCCTGCTTTTGCGATTCCCTGTTCCCCACTCCCGACTCCCCAAGGAGTTCCCCATGCACCGCAGCCGCCTGTGCAGCCTCATGATCGACTGTCACGCCGATGACCTCGGCGAAGCCGCCCGCTTCTGGTCGCAGGCGCTGGGGCGCCCCATCAAGGAGGGCGCCGACCCCGCGCAGGAGAAATACGTCGGCCTGGTCACTCACGACGACGAGCCGGTGATCGAACTGCAGCAAGTGCCCCACCCCAGCCGCGTGCACCTGGACATCGAAAGCGACGACATCGAGGCCGAGGTACGCCGCCTGGAAGCCTTGGGTGCCAAGAGGATCGAAGCGATCCGCACCTGGGTGGTGATGGAAGCCCCCACCGGCCACCGCTTCTGCGTGGTGCGGCCGCAACGCGGGGAGATCGGAGCGCATGCGAACGAGTGGGAGTAACAGCCCGACTTGTTGGGGTCCTCATACGCTGCTGATACGACCAGCGAAAGGAAAGCCGCCCGTTTACGGCTACGGTGTATCCAAACGCGCTTGCATGTCGTTGATCGCAGCCTCTAAACGATCTTGAGCAACGGACTCTTGAGGCTCCATGTGGGCAATCATTGAGTTGGCATACCCGAGCCAAAGTGCATATACATGCTGCAACATGGCTCGCGACGCCGGCGCGACAAGGACAGTCTTCCGGTACACCTCGCGACCATCCACCTTGGCCTTGTCGATGCAAGCCTGCATGGCATCACCGGAAAGAATGAGGTCACGCGATATCTGTGCTGAAGTTCGCCCCTCAATGCGTACTGGTATGCGTGCAAGCGAGCAGCGGGCTGTGAAAGATTTTAACGTGTAGGCCATATCCATCTCTGGCAACTTGGCACGCTGCTGTGCCATCGTGATATTCGCGAGAGCCATCAGGACAACAACGGTGCATAGCGTACGAAACGCCGTCACGATATTCCCCTTTTTCGATTAACAATCATTTTGTGCGAGGCGATGACTCAGAGCGATACAAATGCGAGGTCTTGTTCTACTCATGACCCCATGGCGAGTTTCGGCACTGGCCACGCGTAGCTACGTCGCCCTTCACCGCAAACTCGACTTCCTCACCATCAGCTTCACCGGCAGCACCTCGCTCTCCACCGATTCGCCGCGGATCAGGCCGAGCAGGCTGTCGACCAGCACGGCGCCGGCCTGGCCGGTGTCCTGCAGCACGGTGGTCAGCGGCGGGTTGACGAAGCTGGCGGTGGCGATGTCGTCGAAGCCGGCCAGGGCGACGTCCTGCGGCACGCGCAGGCCGTGGTCGCTGAGCGCGCGCATGGCGCCGATCGCGATCAGGTCGCTGGCGGCGAACACCGCGTCGAAACCGACCTCCCGCATGATCAGCCGGCGCATGGCTTCGTAGCCGGAGTGTTCGGTGCTCTCGGCGTTTTCCTGCAGCGCGGGGTCGACCTCGACGCCGGCGGCATTGAGCGCCTCGACATAGCCGTTGTAGCGCCCGAAGAACTCCGGGTAATGGCTGGAGGCGTCGCCGAGGAAGGCGATGCGCCGGCAGCCGCGTTCGAGCAGGTGTTCGGCCACTTCCCGGCCGCCGCAGACGTTGTCGCTGCCGAACGACACGCCGGGCTGGTCCGGCAGCACCGCACCCCAACGCACGAAGCGGGTGCCCTGCGCGACGAGCTTTTCCAGCTTGTCGCGGTAGGCGAGGTAGTCGCCGTAGCCGAGCAGGATCAGGCCATCGGCCTTCTTGCTGTCGGCGAAGTCGGCGTGCCAGTCGTCGGACAGCTGCTGGAACGAGATCAGCAGGTCGTGGCCCTGCAACGCGCAGGCGCGGGTGATCGAGCCGAGCATCGACAGGAAGAACGGGTTGATGTGCGACTCGTCGGCGGTCGGGTCCTCGAAGAACAGCAGCGCCAGCGTGCCGGTATGCATCCGGCGCAGGTTGGAGGCGTTCTTGTCGAGCTTGTAGTTGAGTTGCTCGGCGGCGGCCTGCACGCGCCGCCGGGTTTCCTCATTGACCAGCGGGCTGCCGCACAGGGCGCGCGATACCGTGGCCTGGGACACTCCGGCCAGGTGTGCAATGTCGATCGATGTGGCCTTGCCCTTCATCCGCGACCCGGTCCGTCAGCATCTCGTTCAATCGCGCGCGGTGAACCGTGACCGGGCCATCGCCGTTGCCGCATCGTAACCGCTTTGCGCGCCGCGCGTCGTAGACCCCCCGGCGCGCCTCGATGCCGGGACAGACGCTGGCCGGCAGCCGCTCGGGCGCACCGGTGGTGAAGCCGTGCTCCAGGATTCTCATGCGTGCATGTCCTCCAGTTCGACTCCCTTGGTTTCGCGTACCGCGCGCAGCACGAACACCAGCGACAGCACGGCGAATGCCGCGTACAGGCCGTAGGCGAAGGTCAGGCCCATTTCGGCCAGTGCCGGGAAGGTGCTGGTGATGGCGAAGTTGGCCAGCCACTGCGCGGAGGCGGCCACCGCCAGCGCGGTGGCGCGGATGCGGTTGGGGAACATTTCGCCGAGCAATACCCACACCACCGGGCCCCAGCTCACGCCGAAGAACACCACGTAGGCGTTCGCCGCGACCAACGCCACCATGCCGACCGCGCCGGGCAGGCTCAGCTCGGCGCCGCTGCCGACGGCCTGCGAGAAGCACCACGCCATCACGCCCAGGGTGATCGCCATGCCGGCCGAGCCGATCACCAGCAGCGGCTTGCGCCCGATCTTGTCGACCAGGGCGATCGCCACCAGGGTGACCAGCACGTTGACGATCGAGGTGACCACGGTGATGGTGAACGAATCGGCCTCGCTGAAGCCCACCGAGTGCCACAACGTGGCCGAGTAGTAAAAGATCACGTTGATGCCCACGAACTGCTGGAACACCGACAACGCGATGCCGATCCACACCACCGGCAACAATCCCGTGCCCTTGCTGCACAGGTCGCGCAGGCGCGGCTTGTGTTCCGAGCGCAGGCTGGCCTCGATGTCGCCGAGCTTCTTGTCCAGCGCCGCGGCGCTGTGCATCGACAGCACCTTCTGCAGCACCACCCGCGCGTCGGCCATGCGGCCCTTGGCCACCAGGTGGCGCGGCGATTCGGGCACGCCCAGCACCAGCAGGCCGTAGATCAGCGCGGGGGTGACCGCAGCGAGGAACATCCAGCGCCACGCCGGCAGGCCCAGCCACAGCACCTCGGCCGCGCCGCCGGCCGCGCCGGCCAGCCAGGCGTCGCTGAGCAATGCCGCGAAGATGCCCAGCACGATCGCCAGTTGCTGCATCGAGCCGAGCCGGCCGCGGATCCGTGCCGGCGCCACTTCCGCGATGTAGGTCGGCGCGATCACCGAAGCCACGCCCACGCCGATGCCGCCGACCAGCCGCCACAGGACCAGATCCCACACCGCCATCGCCAAGCCCGAACCGGCGGCGGCGGCCACCAGCAGCACCGCGGCCACCTGCATCGTGCGCACGCGGCCGAAGCGGTTGGCCAGCATGCCGGCGTACCACGCGCCCACCGCCGAACCGAGCAGCGCACAGGACACGGTGATGCCGATCTCGCCCGCGTTCAGCCCGAAATGGGCGCGGATCGCATCGACCGCGCCGTTGATCACCGCCGTGTCGAAACCGAACAGGAAGCCGCCCAGGGCGGCGGCGGCGGAGATCAGGATCACCCGCAGCGTGGCGTGCTGGCCCAGCCCATCTGTCGCGCTCGTCGAACTCATTGCCTTCCCCCAGGTCATGACAGGTCGCCGTGCGCCCGATTCTGCGGTGCACGCAGCGTGCTGTCCGGTTGAATACGTATGCAGCGCCGCCAGCCCGCCATCGCCTTGCCCCGCGGGCCGGTAAACGATTACAGCCGATTCATGATTACGATATGACAGCGCTGTCAAACAAGCTCAGCATAACCTGGCCGTTTCACCCGTGGAACCACCCGGGATGACCTTCGTCGCGTGTACCGGACCACCGCCCGCAACAGGGCCGGATCACTGGGAAGCGTTGATCACCGCGAGGAAATCGCGGCCGTAGCGCTTGAGCTTGGATTCGCCCACGCCGCTGATGGTGGCCAGTTCGTCCTCGTTGGCGGGCATCGCGCGCAGCATCGCCAGCAAGGTGGCGTCGTGGAACACCACGTAGGGCGGCACGCCCTGCTGCTTCGCCAGCTGCGTGCGCAGGGCGCGCAGCGCGTCCCAGGTAGATTGCTCGTAAGCCTCGATGCCCAGGCTGCCGCTGGCCACCCGCCTGGCTTCGCGCTTGCGCCGGCTGGCGCGTTCGGGGCGGGCGTCCTCGCGCAGTTTCACCTGCCGCTCGCCGCCGAGCACGGCACGGCTGGCGGTGGTCAGCCGCAAGGTGCCGTAGCCTTCGGCGTCGGCCTCCAGCAGGCCGGCGGCGAGCAGCTGGCGGAACACCGAGCGCCACTGCTTCTCGTCCATCTCGGCACCGACGCCGAAGGTGCTCAGGCGATGGTGGTCGAGGCTGAGCACGCGCTCGGTCTCCTCGCCGCGCAGCACGTCGATGACGTGGCCGGAGCCGAAGCGCTGGCCGGTGCGGTACACCGCCGACAACGCCTTCTGCGCCGGCACGGTGGCGTCCCAGGTCTTCGGCGGCGACACGCAGTTGTCGCAGTGGCCGCAGGGGCCGGGATAGGTTTCGCCGAACGCGCCCAGCAGCAGCTGGCGGCGGCAGTCGGTGGCCTCGGCGTAGGCCAGCAGCGATTCCAGCTTCTGCCGCTCGACGCGCTTGCGCTCGTCGGCCGATTCGGACTGCGCGATCATCTGGCTCATGGTCACCACGTCGGACAGCCCGTAGATCATCCACGCCTCGGCCGGCAAGCCGTCGCGGCCGGCGCGGCCGGTCTCCTGGTAGTAACCCTCGATGCTGCGCGGCAGATCCAGGTGCGCCACGAAGCGCACGTCGGGTTTGTCGATGCCCATGCCGAAGGCCACCGTGGCCACCATCACCACGCCGTCCTCGCGCAGGAAGCGCTGCTGGTTCTTCGAGCGCGTGGCCGCGTCGAGACCGGCGTGATACGGCAACGCCTCGATGCCCGATTCGGCCAGCCACTGCGCGGTGTCGTCCACCTTGCGGCGGCTCAGGCAATAGACGATGCCGGACTCGCCCTCGTGGCCGAGCAGGAACTCGCCCAGCTGGCGCTTCGCGTTGTGGCGCAGGCCGACGCGGTAGCCGATGTTGGGGCGATCGAAGCTGGAGATGAACTGCCGCGCATCCTGCAGCGCCAGCCGCTCGACGATCTCCTCGCGCGTGCGCGGGTCGGCGGTGGCGGTGAGCGCGATGCGCGGCACGGCGGGAAAGCGCTGCGGCAGGATCGCCAGCTCACGATATTCGGGGCGGAAATCGTGGCCCCACTGCGACACGCAGTGCGCCTCGTCGATGGCGAACAGCGCCACCTCGGTGCGTTCGAGCAGATCGAGGAAGCGCGCCGTCAGCAGCCGCTCCGGCGCTACGTAGAGCAGATTCAGTTCGCCGGCCAGCAGTTGCCGCTCGACCTCGCGCTGCGCGTCGGCGGCCAGGCTGGAGTTGAGGTAGGCCGCTGCCACGCCCGCCTCGCGCAGCGCGTCGACCTGGTCCTGCATCAGCGCGATCAGCGGCGACACCACGATCGCCGTGCCCTGCCGCAACAAGGCCGGAATCTGGTAGCACAGCGACTTGCCGCCGCCGGTAGGCATCAGCACCAGCGCGTCGCCGCCCTCGGCCAGGTGTTCGACGATGGCCTGTTGCTGGCCGCGGAAGGTGGCGTAACCGAAAACGCTTTGCAGCAGGTCGAGGGCGGTGGCTTTCATCGCCGACATGCTAGCAAACCGCCCCGGCGCGGCTGTCGGCGACGACCGTGCCACGCGTCGACCAACACCACCACTCCACGCCGGGCGACGCCGTCAGCCGCGCCGCGCGAAAAACGCATGGAACGCCGCCGCCGTGCGCTCGATGCCGTCGTCGTCGACGTCCAGATGCGTCACCAGCCGCAAGGTCGACAGGTAGCCGATGCTGATGCGGATGCCGGCCTCGCGCAGATGGACGTCCAGTTCGCGCAGGCGTTCAGCCGGCACGTCGACGAAGACCATGTTGGTGTACTGGCCGAGCAGTTGCACGCCGGCGATTTCGCGCAGGCGACCGGCGAGGTAGGCCGCGCGCCGATGGTCATCGGCCAGCCGCGCCACGTGATGATCGAGCGCGTGCATGCCCGCCGCCGCCAGCATGCCAGCCTGGCGCCAGCCGCCGCCGCAGACCTTGCGCCAGCGGCGCGCCTTGTCGATCAGCGCATGCGAGCCGAGCAGCACCGAGCCCACCGGCGCGCCCAGGCCCTTGGACAGGCAGATCGAGACGGTGTCGAAGTGCCGCGCGATGTCGCGCGCCGGCACCGCGCAGGCCACCGCGGCATTGAACAACCGCGCGCCGTCCAGGTGCAGGCCCAGCGAGTGCGCACGCGCCGTGTCGTGCGCCGCGCGCAGGTAATCCAGCGGCAGCGGCCGGCCATGCCAGGTGTTCTCCAGCGCGAGCAGCCGGGTACGCGCAAAGTGCGGGTCGACCGGCTTGATCGCCGCCTCGATCCGCGCCAGCGGCAGGCTGCCGTCCTCGTCCTGCACGATCGGCTGCGGCTGGATCGAACCCAGCACCGCCGCGCCGCCGCCCTCGAACTTGTAGGTGTGCGCATCCATGCCGACCAGGTACTCGTCGCCGCGCTCGCAATGACTCAACAGCGCAAGCAGATTGGACTGCGTGCCGCTGGGCACGAACAGTCCCGCGTCGAAACCCAGATCATCGGCCAGCCGCTGCTGCAGCGCGTTGACCGTGGGGTCCTCGCCATAGACGTCGTCACCCACCGCCGCCGACAGCATCGCCTCGCGCATCGCCGCCGTCGGCCGCGTCACCGTATCGCTGCGCAGATCCACCACATCCATCGCCATCACCCCGCCCTCGCTCTCGTTGTCGCGGCCATCACCCTGCCGTTGCCGGTTGCCCGACGCTCACACCCGCCGCCGGAAATACGTCCACGCCAGGCACGCGAGCAGCACGGCCGGCAGCAGGTTGGCCAGCAAGGGCGGCAACCCGTACACCGTGCCGAAATTCACCATCGCCTGCTGCATGAAATACCAGCCGATCGCCAGCAGCATGCCGATGAACAGGCGCTTGCCCATCCCGCCCGAGCGCAGGGTGCCGAACGCGAACGGCATCGCGCACAGCACCAGCACCAGCACGTTGAGCGGATACAGCGCACGACCCCAGAACGCCACCGCGTAGCTGCCCGGGCTCTCGCCGTTGCTCTCCAGATAACTCATGTTGCGGCGCAGGTCGCGCATCGACAGGTATTGCGGCTGCACCACGGATTGCGCCAGCACCTGCGGGTTGAGGCTCGACGGCCACGACTCGTTGGCGGCGGTGGTGGAATGCGTGCCCTGCGCATCCAGCGTGGTGCTGCGCACGCCGTGCAGGATCCATTGGCGGCCGTCGTGCGTGGCGCCCTGCGCCAGGCGGAAGCGCTTGAGCCGACCGTCGGGCGTGAAGGTGAACACGCGCACGTCGCTCAGTTGCACCTCGCTCACCCCGTCGTGCTCCTTGAGCGAGGTGCCGCGCGCATTGATGATGTCGTTGCCGTCGCGCGCCCACAACCCGCTGCCGTCACCCAGGCCCAGGTTGCCCGAGCGCACGCGCAACTGCATCGCCTGCGCCTGCTGGTCGCCCCACGGCGCGACGGTTTCGCCCAGGATCACCACCCCCGCGATCAACACCGCCACCACACCTGCAGCCGAGCCGGCGATGCGCAGGCGCGACAGGCCCGCCGCGCGCAGCGCGGTGAGTTCGCCACTGCCGGCCAGCCCGCCCAGGCCGAGCAGGCCGCCGATCAGTGCGGCGTTGCCGAACATCTCGTAGGCGCGGCGCGGGAATGTCACCAGCACGTAGACCGTCGCATCGGTCACCGTGTAGCCGTGCTTGCCCACGTTGCCCAGCTGGCGCAGGAACTGGGTCACCGCGTCGAAGCCGGTGAGCACCAGCCATACCGTCAGCAGCGAGCCCAGCACGCTGAGCGCGACCAGCCGGTCCACCCGCTTGATGTTGAACACGCCCATCACGCGGCACTCGTCGCCGTGTGCGCGCGCCGCGGGGAATACTGTTTCCACAGCAACCAGCCGGCCAGCCCCAGCGCGAGCAGGTGCAGACCCCACAGCGGCGCCTGGCTGTGCCAGTGATCCTTGCCGATCTGCGCACGCCCCAGTGCCAGCAGCAGGTAGTAGAGGTAAAACGCCAGCACTGCCAGCAGCAATCGGCCGTACTTCGGCTCGCGCGGACTCTGCCGCGCCAGCGGCAACGCCAGCAGCACCAGCACCAGGGTCAGCGGCGCCGCGTTGCTGCGCCAGGCAAACTCGGCGCGATCCTCCGGGTTGTCGGACTGGAACAGCGCCCAGCTGGTCTTGGAATGCGCAGGGTCTTCGTCCTCGTCGGCCTGCACGCTGGACAGCGAGGTGTCGTTCTGCCGGTACTGCATCTGGCGCCAGTTGTCGGCGCCCAACGGGATGTCATATTGCCAGCCGTCCTTGAACGCGATGAAGCGGCCCTCGCCGTCGCTTTCCTGGTACAGCTGGCCGCTGGCCGCGCTGACCACTTTGAGGTGGGCGCCGCCCTCCTTGCTGTTGCGCTGGGTGGCGACGAAGGTGCGGCCCAGTTGCGTGCCGTCGCGGCTGAGGCTGTCGACGAAGATGATGCCGCCCTGGCCCGGCAGGCTGGTGAAGCGTCCCGCGTCGAGGCCGGCGGCGATCACCGAACGGTTGGCCGCGGCCACCAGCGCATCGCTGGTGCGTACCGCCCACGGGCCCAGCCACAACGCCACCAGCAGCGTGATCGCCACCAGCACCGCACCCAGCACCGCGACCGGACGCAGCAAGCCGGCCGGCCCCATGCCGGAGGACGAGAGCACGTGTATCTCGCTCTCGCGGTACATGCGGCCCAGCCCCATCAACACGCCGATGAAGCTCGCCAGCGGCATCAGGTTGGTCAGGCCGTCGAGCGTGCGCAGCCCCAGCACCTGGAACATCACGCTGGCCGGGAAGCTGCCGCTGGCCACCTGCTGCAGCACCTTGGCAAACGCGCTGCCGGCCACGACCACCAGCAGGACCACCACGGTGGCGGCGACGGTCTGCGCCAGCTCACGCAGGAAATAGCGGTCGAGGATGCTCAGCATGCGATAAACTTGATGGCTTGTGCGGTGACGCCCCAGGAGCGTGGGCGGCGAACCGCAAGTCTAGCCTGTCCGGTCACGACCGGGCCCACACGGGAACGCATCCGATGACTCTCCAGTTCAGCCTGACCAACACCGCCGCCACCGACGTCGACAGCCCGTGCATCGTGGTCGGCGTGTACGAGCAGGCGGTGCTGGGCAGCGCTGCCGAAGCGGTGGATCGCGCCACCGGCGGGTTGATCCGCCAGCAACTGGAAAGCGGCGACATCAGCGGCAAGGCGGGCAGCACCAGCGTGCTGTTCGCCCCGCCCGGCATCGCCGCCAGGCGCGTGCTGGTGGTCGGCCTGGGCGCGCAGAAATCGTTCGATGGCGCGCGCTTCCAGAAGATCAACATCGAAGCCGCGCGCGCGCTCGGCCGGTTGCCGTTGAGCGCGGCGGTGTCCTATCTCACCGACGTGGACGTACCCGGCCGCGACGCCGCCTGGCGCGTGCGCGTGGCGGCACTGGCCAGCGATTTCGCCGCCTATCGCTACACCGCCACCTTCAAGCCGCGCGACAAGCCCAAGCCGGCGGAACTGGCGACGCTCGCCTTCGCCGCGGGCGACGAGGCGCAGGCCGCGCTGGAACAGGCCACCGCCATCGCCGAAGGCGTGCGCTTCGCGCGCGAGCTGGCCAACCTGCCGCCGAACATCTGCAACCCCGCCTACATCGCCGCCCAGGCCCAGGCCTTTGCCGACCTGCACGACAAGGTCAGCTGCCAGGTGCTCGATGAAACGCAGATGGCCGAGCTGGGCTTCGGCTCGCTGCTCGCGGTGGCGCGCGGCTCGGCCAACAAGCCGCGGCTGATCGCGCTGGAATACAAGGGCGGCGAGCCCGGCGACAAGCCGTATGCCTTCGTCGGCAAGGGCGTCACTTTCGACTCCGGCGGCATCAGCCTCAAGCCCGGCCCCGGCATGGAGGACATGAAGTTCGACATGGGCGGCGCGGCCGGCGTGATGGGCGCGTTCGTGGCCGCGGTGAAGATGGGCCTGAAGCGCAACCTGGTGTGCGTGGTACCGAGCGTGGAGAACATGCCCGGCGGCGACAGCTACCGCCCCAGCGACGTGCTCACCAGCCTCTCCGGCCTCACCATCGAGGTGCTCAACACCGATGCCGAAGGCCGCCTGATCCTGTGCGACGCGCTGACCTGGACGGCGAAGACCTACCAGCCGCACACCATCGTCGACGCGGCCACCCTCACCGGCGCCTGCGTGGTGGCCCTGGGCAAGCATGCCAGCGGCCTGATGAGCAAGCACGACGACCTCGCCGCCGAACTGCTCGCCGCCGGCGAGGAAACCCTCGACCGCGCCTGGCGCCTGCCGCTGTGGGACGACTACCAGGCGCAACTGGAATCGGGCTTCGCCGACGTCGCCAACATCGGCGGCAAGACCGCCGGCGCGATCACCGCCGGCTGCTTCCTGTCGCGCTTCACCGACGGCCAGCGCTGGGCCCACCTCGACATCGCCGGCACCGCCTGGGAAGACGGCCGCAAGGGCATGGCCACCGGCCGCCCGGTGGCGCTGCTGGCGCAGTGGCTGTTGAGCCAGAGCGAGAAGTGAGTGAAGAGAAGTGAGGAGTGAGAGGTGGCGGTTTGAGGCATCATGCCCTTGTCTTTCTCTCGTTTCTTACTCCTCTTCACTCACTCCTGCCTAATGCGCGCCGACTTCTACCTGATCGCCAACAAGCCGCGCTTCATCGAGCAGCCGCTGCTGCTCGTCTGCGAGTTGGCAAAGCGCGCGTATGCGGCGCAGCAGCCGACGCTGATCCTGGCGCGCGACCACGAACAGGCACACGCGATCGACGAATTGCTGTGGGCGTTCGACGACGACGCGATGATCCCGCACCAGCTGGCCGGCGACGACGACGACGAATACACCGCCGTGCTGATCGTGCCGCCGGACGTCGACACACCCGACCGCCCGCTGCTGATCAACCTGCGCGACCGCTGCCCGGACCAACTCTGCGAGCGCGTGCTCGAAGTGGTGAGTGCCGACCCCGACGCCCGCGACGGCTCGCGCGAACGCTGGCGCGAATATCAGCGCCGCGGCTTCGAGGTGAACAAGTTCGACATGTAACCGCGGCTCGCGGTTGTCCGGGCTCCCCGCGGCAACGGCATCCCGATGCGCGCCATGTCATTCCGGCAGCACCGCCTCCGGCGTCGCCAGGACGCGCGCCAGGGCCGCCACCAATTGCTCACCGCTGACCGGTTTGCGCAGGAAGCCGTCCATGCCGGCCTCGCGGGCCAGTGTCTCGTCGCGACCGCCGGAACGGGCGGTGACCGCGATGATCGGCAGGCGGCTGCCGTCGGGTTCGCGCTGGCGGATCAGCCGTGCGATCTGGAAGCCGTCGACACCGGGCAGGTCCAGGTCCAGCAGCACGGCGTCGAAACTTACGTGCGCCAGCTCGGCCAGCGCGGCCAACCCGTTGATCACGTGCACCACCGCGTGGCCTTCGCGCTCCAGCAGGCCCCGGATCACCACCGCCACGATGGTGTCGTCCTCCACCAGCAGCAAGCGGTAGCTGCGGGCGGCGCCGGTCGGCGGCGGCGCGTCGGCCGGCGGTTCGGCCAGCGGCAGGTGCACGCGGAAGGTGCTGCCGTGGCCTACGCGCGATTCCAGCTCGATGCTGCCGCCCATCATGTCCACCAGCTCGCGGCAGATCGCCAGGCCCAGGCCGCTGCCGGCCGAACGCTGCGGGCCATCGGCCTGCTCGAAGCGTTGGAACAAGCGCGCCTGGCTGGCCTCGGGGATGCCCGGCCCGGTGTCGCTGACGACGAACCGCAAACCGTCGGCGGTGCGCTGCGCGCTCAGCTTGACGCTGCCGTGCTCGGTGAATTTCAGGGCATTGTTGGCCAGGTTCAGCAGGATCTGCTTGATCCGCACCGCGTCGCCGAGCAGTTGTGCCGGCAGGTCGTCGCCCAGCGCCAGCTCGAAGCGGATGCCCCTGGCGTGGGCCAGACCCTGCTCCAGCTGCGCCACGTCCTCCAGCAGCTGGCGCGGACTGAACGGCGCCGGCTCCAGCTCCAGCCGGCCAGCCTCGATCCGCGCCAGGTCCAGCGCATCGTTGAGCAGTTTCAGCAGCATGCCGCCGGAGCGCTGCATCGCCTGCGTGTAGTCGTGCTGCTGCGGGTTCAGCGGCGTGCTCAACAGCAGCTCGGCCATGCCCATCACGCCGGTCATCGGGGTGCGGATCTCGTGGCTCAAGGTGGCCAGGAACTGCGTCTTCGCCGCGCTGGCCGCTTCCGCCATCTGCCGCTGTTGTTCGGCCAGCTGGATCTGGTGGCGCTGCGCCAGGCGTCGGCGCCAGGCATGCAGGATCAGAGCCGCCAGCGCCGTACCCAGCAGCACGTAGACGGCCCACGCCCACCAGCGCAGCCACGGTGGTGCCTCGACGTGGATGCGCAGTGGCGTGGCCAGTTGCACCCACAGGCCGTCGGCGCCGGCGGCCTTCACGTCGAGCGTGTAGTCGCCGGCACCCAGCCCGCTGAAATCACGCTCGCCGCGGTTGCCGGTGTCCACCCAGTCGCTGTCGAAGCCGTGCAGCCGGAAGCGGTAGCGGTTGGCGGACGGCGCAATGTAGGAAAACACCCGCGCCTCGATCGCGAGCTGGCTGTCGTGCCAGTCCATGTGCAGGGGCGGCGTGCCGATCGGCAGTACCTGGGTGGCGCCGCGATGACGCACCCGGGCCTGGGTGAGCGCCATCTGCGGCACGCTGGTCTGCCGGTTGCTGCGGTCCGGGTTGAACGCCACCACGCCGCCCAGGGTGGCGGCGTAGATGTAGCCGCTGGGCATCCGCGCGTAGCCGCGGAAGAACTCGCCGTTGGTCAGGCCGTCCTGCAGACCGAACGAACGGAATGCGCCGGTGTCCGGTTCGAACCGCCACAGACCATCGTGGCCGAATACCCAGACCCGGCCGGCGGCATCGACGCGCAGGTCGGTGACGTTGACCGAGGGCCAGCCATGCGCGGCGTCGACCCGGCGATCGGCCACGATGCCGTCGCCGCCGCGGCGGTAGTGGACCAGTCCGTCGGCATTGGCCATCCACAGGCCGTCGGCGGTGAAATCGAAGGCATCGACGGACTGCCCGGTCGGCCCGCCCGGCACCATCACGAAACGGCCCCGCGTGGTGTCCAGCCACATCATGCCGCCGTCGCTGGCGTACCAGAAGGCGCCGTCGTGCAGCGTCATCTGGCTGCCCCAGCGCACCTTGTCGCTGGAGCCGTCCATCGGCACCGGCTGGACCGCCAGCGTCTCCGGGTCGATGCGGAACAGGCCCTGGCCGAAGGTGCGCGCATACATCTGGCCGTCCGGCCCGGACTCGACCTCCAGCGGCCGCTGCAGCAGCGCGCCCGCCGGGTCGACCCGGTCGAGCCGCCCGTCGGTGTCGCGGTACAGCGCGCCCTGCACGACCACCCACAGGCGCTGCTTCGCGTCCTCGGTCAGGCCCACCACGTCGCCGCGCAGACCCGACAGCACGTGTTCGACCGTGCCGGTCACCGGATCGAGCCGGTCGACCCGGCCGCCGCGCTGGCCCACCCACACGTGGCGACCGTCCTTGCCGCGCGCCATCGTGGTGGCGATCGCGTCGCGCAGGCTGGACGGATCGTCCGGCAAATGAGTGAAGCGGCTGAAGTGGTTCCAGCCCGGCGCCAGATAGGCCACGCCGCCATCGAACAACGCGGCCCACAGGCCGCCTTCGCGATCCACCATCAGCTGCCACACCCAGGCGCCCGGCAGATTGCCGTAGAGCACCGGCTGGTTGGTCACCGCCGTCACCGGCCCATCGGTGCGTGCCTGCAGGAACAGTCCCTTCTGCGTGCCGACCCACAGGCGACCGGCGCTGTCGCGCACGCTGCCCATCACGTTGGTGCGGGGAATCACGCCAGTGCCGAAGCGGCGCGCCACGCCATCCGCGTCGACGATCCACAGGCCGTCGGTGGCGGCGATGCGCACTTCGTCGCCGCTGCCGTCGATCCGCCACGCGTCGATGGTTCGCTGCGGCTCGGTCGACGGCACGCGGCGGATCGCGCCGTCCGTCTCGCGCACGAACACGCCGTGGCTGCTGCCGATCCACAGCCGTCCGCGTCCGTCCACATACAGCGCGGCAACGGTGCCGACCGCGGCGGGCGTGGCGCCGAGCTGCGGGTCGGCCACGTGCTCGAAGCCGCGCTCGTCCGGGTGCATGCGGTCGAGTCCGCCGGCACTACCCACCCACAGGCTGCCGTCGGCGGTTTGCGCGACCGCCCAGACCCGGTCGCTGGACAGACTGGCTGGGTCAGTCGGGTGGTGCCCCCAGTGCCGGAAGCTGCCGCTGGCCTCGTCGTAGCGGTTCAGGCCTGCATTCAGGCCGGCGGCCCACAGGCGTCCCCGGCGATCGACCATCAGCGTGGCAATGCCGTTGGCGTACAGCGAGCCCGGATCGTTCTCGGCATGCCGGAACACCGTGAAACCGACGCCGTCGAAGCGCGCCAGGCCGCCCTTGGTGCCGAACCAGATCGCGCCTTTGCGATCCTGCGCCACGGCGTAGACATTGGTGCTGGGCAAGCCGTCCGAGGTGTCGTAGCGCCGGAACTGCGGCGTCGGCAGCGGATCGGCTTGCGTCACGGCAACCGGAGTTGCCGGCACGCCGGATGCGGGCGTAACCAGCCCGAGGGCCAGGGTCAGCAAGGCTGCCGAAAACATTCAGGTTGTCCCCTTCGGGTTTCCTTGCCGGCCTGCACCGCGCTGCATGCGAGCGATGCGCCACGGCGGCCTGCCCCGTCCCGGCCATGATGCCAAAGCCTCCTTGCCAGCGCGAGCACAGGCGCCGCCCGCGACTCAGGCCGTGGCATCGCTCGCCGAGGTGAGGACCCGGGCCAGCGCACCGGCCAGTTGCTCGCCGCTGACCGGCTTGCGCAGGAAGCCGTCCATGCCGGCCTCGCGCGCGCGCGCCTCGTCGCGGCCGCCGGAGCGGGCGGTGACCGCGATGATCGGCAGGTGGCGGCCATCGGGTTCGCGCTGGCGGATCAGCCGCGCGATCTGGAAGCCGTCCACGCCGGGCAGGTCCAGGTCCAGCAGCACCGCGTCGAAGCTGGCATGCGCCAGCTCGGCCAGCGCGGCCAATCCGTTGATTACGTGCACCACCTGGTGGCCTTCGCGTTCGAGCAGGCCGCGGATGACCGCGGCCACGATGGTGTCGTCCTCCACCAGCAGCAGGTGGTAGCGGCGGCCGTCGGCGGCCGGCGCCGGCAGCGGCGCCGGCTTGGCCGGTTCGACCAGCGGCAGGCGCACGCGGAAGGTGCTGCCGTGGCCCACGCGCGATTCCAGCTCGATGCTGCCGCCCATCATGTCCACCAGTTCGCGGCAGATCGCCAGGCCCAGGCCGCTGCCGGCCTGGCGCTGCGGACCGTCGGCCTGCTCGAAGCGCTGGAACAAGCGCGCCTGGCTCGCCTCGGGTATGCCCGGCCCGGTGTCGCTGACGCCGAACAGCAGGCCGTCGGCGATGCGTTCGCCGCGCAAGGTCACGTGGCCGCGCTCGGTGAACTTGAGCGCGTTGTTGGCCAGGTTCAGCAGCACCTGCTTGATGCGCACGGCGTCGCCGACGACCTGCGCGGGGAGGTCGTCGGCCACCTCCAGCACGAAGCGGATGCCGCGCGCGTGCGCCAGGCCCTGCTCCAGCTGCGCCACGTCCTCCAGCAACTGGCGCGGGCTGAACGGCGCCGGCTCCAGCTCCAGCTTGCCGGCCTCGATGCGGGCCAAGTCGAGCGCATCGTTGAGCAGCTTCAGCAGCATCGTGCCGGAGCGTTGCATGGCGCGGGTGTAGTCGTGCTGCAGCGGGTCGAGCGGCGTGCTCAGCAGCAGCTCGGCCATGCCCATCACGCCGGTCATCGGCGTGCGGATCTCGTGGCTCAGCGTGGCCAGGAACTGGGTCTTGGCCGCGCTGGCGGCCTCGGCCATCTGCCGCTGCTGCTCGGCCAGCTGGATCTGGTGGCGCTGCGCCAGTCGCCGCCGCCAGCTGCGCAACGCCAGCCCGACCACCGCCGCCACCAGCAGCACGTAGCCGAGCCACGCCCACCAGCGCGCCCACGGCGGGGCGTCGACATGAAGCTGCAATGGCGTCACCAGCGTGCTCCAGTCACCATCCGCACCCGCAGCCATCACCTCCAGCCGGTAGGTGCCAGCGCCCAGTCCGGCAAACTCACGTTCACCATGATTTCCAGTATTTACCCAGTCGGTGTCGAATCCGAGCAGGCGGAAACGGTAACGATTGGCGGTCGGATCCACATAGGAACTCAAACGAGCCTCGACCCGCAATTCGCGATCATTCCACGCCAACCGGATCGGTTCCGTCCCAATCGTCAGCTCCTGGATGACACCATGATGGCGCACGGTTGCGCCGGTAATGACCACCTGAGTTGGCCGAGGTTTGATCGCCATGCGATCGGGTTGGAAACCAAACACACCGCCCAGGCTGGCGACGTAAATCGTGCCATCGGCCGTGATGGTCGGGGAATCACCTCGAACCTCTCCATTGACCAGACCATTGCGCAAGCCGAAGGATTTCAGCTCGCCCTGGTGGGGATCGAACATCCACAGGCCGTTCTTGCAGAACAACCAGAACCTCCCCAGCCGATCGACATGAAATGCGATCAGCACCATCGACGGCCAGTTCGGCGGGATCTTCACCAACTGATCGCGTATCACCTTGCCACTTTCCGTCCGATAGTGCTCGAACATCTTGCCGCGCGCTGCCCAGAATCCGTCCGCCGTGAATTCGAGTGCGTAGATGTAGCCTTCGTCCGACAGGCCATCTATCGCTTCGGGCTTCCCTTGCACGGCATTCCACCGCATCAGTCGCTCCTGATCGGCGTACCAGTCCAGGCTGTTGTAAGGCGTCAGACGATTGCCTACGAAACCCGTGTCGTCAGCCGACGCCAGCGGCTTGGGGTCCACCGTGAGCGTGTCGGGGTCGATGCGAAACAGGCCGTCGTGGATCGACACCAGATACATCCGCCCATCCGGTCCCAAACTCACCCGGCGAGGATGAGCAGCCCCGATCGCGGCCAGGTCCACTTCGGCCAATTTCCCGTCGGCGTACCGATAGACACCTGCCTCGCTGGCAATCCACAAACGCTGCCGCCCGTCCTCCGCCATGTCCAGCACGTCCCCGTGCAAGCCCGAGATCAGATGCCGTACTTCCCCGGTGGTGGGGTCAAGTTTGTCGACGAGACCATGCTCGCCGACCCACAACCAACCATCGGAAGCAGCCAACACGGAGGTCGTGGCATTGCCGCGCAAGCTGTGGGGATCGTCGGGAACATGCGTGAAGCGGGTGAACTGGTTCCAGCCGGGTGCGAGATAGGCGATGCCGCCATCGCCCATGACGAACCACAACCCGCCCTCGCTGTCACAAAACGATTGCCAAACCTGCTGACCCGGCAGGCTGCCCAGCAGGAGCGGCTGACCTGCAATCACGTGGATATGGGGACCGCCATCGTCCAGATACAGGCCGTTGCGGGTGGCGATCCACAAATGACCGGCCTGGTCCACGGTACTGCTGTACACATCGATGGAGGGAATCTGCGCGGGTGCATACAGCCGCGCCACGCGATCAGCGCCCACCCGCAACAGGCCGCCGCGCACGGCGATTCGAACATCGTCGCCGCCACCCTGGATTCGCCATACTTTCAGGGCATGTACGCGCGGATCGATGGTCACCGCGTGCACACTGCCGTCCGCTTCGCGTACGAATACACCCTGGCTGGAACCGATCCACAATCTCCCGCCTGGTTCGGCCAGCAATGCGCGCACGGCGCCAAAACCCGCGGCCGGGTTGGAGCCGAGCGGATTGCTCACGTGCTCGAAATGCCGGCCGTCAGGCAAGAGGCGATCGAGTCCGGCATCCGTGGCTACCCACAAATCACCGTCCGGCGTCTGCGCAATCGACCAAACGTTGTCGCTGGACAGGCTTTTTGAATCCGCCGGATCATGACGCCAATGCAAGAACCCCTCGACGCCGGATTCACGACGGCTGAGCCCGGACCCGAATCCGCCCACCCACAAGCGATTATCCCGATCCACGCACAAGCTGTAGACCTGCCCCTCGGGCAATGAGGCCGGGTCATTCGAATGATGCCTGAATATCTGGAAATCGACGCCGT
The DNA here is from genome assembly GCF_004799035.1 of Rhodanobacter lindaniclasticus. Classification (GTDB taxonomy): domain Bacteria; phylum Pseudomonadota; class Gammaproteobacteria; order Xanthomonadales; family Rhodanobacteraceae; genus Rhodanobacter; species Rhodanobacter lindaniclasticus. The sequence continues at coordinate 21,624 of NZ_MWIO01000017.1, read as the reverse complement.
CATAGCGCGCCAGATCGACGCCGGCGCTAAACCACATGATGCCCTGCTTGTCCTGGGTTACGGCGTAGACCGTGCTACCGGGCAGACCGTCGCCGACGTCGTAACGCCGAAACTGCGGCGTAGGCAGCGGGTTGGTCGCGCTGGCCCGCAATGACGGCGGAATGGCTGCAGTACTCGCGGCCGTCGCCGAAAACATCGCAGACAGCGCGCAAGCAACGCCCAGCAAGACTGCAGGCAACATGCCGAATTCCTTGCGGGCATCGAGGTAAAGCGTCACCCGCCAAAACGGTAATATAAATTAAAAATTAGGATGCAATAGCAGAAACAAATCGACAATAAAAAACAGCCGCCAATATGGCGGCTGTTTTTTTATCCCTTCTGACCGTCAACTACTTTGTTCGGAGTAATGCCAAAAAGACCAAGCAGTGCGTCCCACATAGTCTATCCCTCCTTAAATTGAATACTGACTTTGATTACAAAGCCCCCATTATCTTCCATGACTTGTCGCCTCTCCTCAAAGCATTAAAACTCAAGAACGAGCTCACTGTCAACAGACCGCGGAACGCCATCAATCAGGGAATGAATGGCGCGATGAACACCTGCAATGATTCAACCGATCCTGGCGCAGCCACCGCCAGAACCGCACTCAACATGAGCGATGCAAGCATGCGCAGATTCCCCCCGATCTGCCCCATCATGCCAAATCGAGTACGAGGCGGCGAGCATTGCACCGGCCAAATGGTGACGCGTCGCACGCTCCGCGACGCTCTTGGTCGTCATTCCGGCGAAGGCCGGAATCGCACTTGAACCATGAGGAGTCCTGTCACGCGTGGATCGCGAAACCGGCAACCATGACCCACGCGATGCTTCGCTGCACTGTTGAAGTGCGATTCCGGCCTTCGCCGGAGTGACGACATGGGTAGTTGCGAGCAACTGGTCGAGATCCGTGGCACTTTCTTGACGTCGCCCGGCCGACGTCCTACCCCGTTCTCGCTGAGCGTAGCCCGCGCAGCGGGCGGAGTCGAAGCGCCGCCAGGCGAGGATCATCTCATCGATGGCATGCCCTTCGACTTCGGCCTTCGACTTCGGCCTTCGGCCTGCGCTCAGGGCGAACGGAGCTTAAGTAAGTGCCATTCAGTCGAGATCCCTATTCCGCCGCTTCGGGTGCGGCCAGCGCCTTGCTGTAATACCCCGACGGATCGAAACAGCACACGCGGCGTTTGCCGGCGGCGAGCATGTCGCAGGCGGCGACGACGCGTTGCGTACGGGTCTTCGCCTGTTTGGCCGAAACGATCCAGTGGATCCAGTCGACACGGGCGATCGTGGTGGTGGCATCCCAACCGGCGCGGGCGACAGGGATGGCGTCCAGCGCCTTGCGCAGGTCGGCCGGCAACGCCGGCTCCGGCTCGCGCTTCACCGGTGCAACCTGCAGCGCGACGGTGTCGCCCGCCTGCACGCGGGCGGTCTCGAGCAGGCGGCGGTCCAGCTTCAGCCAGTGGCTCAACTGGCCATCCGGTTCCAGGGTGGCCTGGAAGCGGTGGCCGTTGATGCTGGCGTCGACCGTGGTGCGCCCGCGCCGCGGCAGTTTCTCGCTCGCCGGCCGCGGCAGCACCACGAAGGCCCACGCCGCATCGTCCGGTGTCGCCGGGCGCAGCACTTTCGCCTTGAAGCGGGAGGTGGTGTCGGCCTTGCTCATGTCGCATCGTCCTGGGGAAAGGGCTTGCCGCACGGCATGCGCGGATCGTACCGCGCATGCCGTGGTGCGGCGAAGGGCCATCGGCCATGGGCGTGCGCGGCGCACGAACCCCTACAATCGCCGGATGTCCCGACGCCTGCGCCTGCTGTTCGCCGCCCTGGCCATCGCCGCACTGCTGTGGCTGCTGTTTGCCGCGGCGGAACGTTTCCTCGCGCTGGCCCAGCGCTTCCTCGCCCTGCCCGCACCGTTGCAGTGGACGCTGGGCCTGGTGCTGGCGACCTTCGCCGCCGCCGGTCTCGCCGTGCTGTGGTGGCTGCTGCGTCCGCGCCGCCGGCGCCGGCCGTTGCCGGTGCCCGACCGTGCCAGCCTGGAGCAGCGCATCGACAAGTTGCGCGAACACGGCGCCGACACCGGCGCGCTCGCTGCCGAACTGGGCGACCTCGACCAGCGCCGGCTCGGCGCGCGCCTGTACGTGGCACTGTTCGGCGAAATCTCCACCGGCAAGTCCAGCCTGATCCGTGCGCTCGCGCCGGACGCGACGCTGGCCAGCGATGCGCGCGGCGGCACCACCCGCACGGTCGGCCACTACGACAGCATCCTGCCCGACGGCCGCCCCTTGGTACTCGCCGACGTGCCCGGCAGCCGCGAGGGCGGCGGCGAAGTGCGCGAACGCGAGGCGCGCCAGGAAGCCCTGCGCGCCCACGCGGTGATCTATCTGTGCGCCGGCGACCTCACCCGCGGCCAGGTCGACGAGTTGCGCTGGCTCGCCGATTTCGGCAAGCCGCTGCTGCTGGTGTTGAACAAGGCCGACCAGTGGGGCGAGGCGGAGCTGGCGCAACTGCTGGACAAGCTGCGCGCGCAATCGCGCGGCATCGCCAGCGCGGTGGTGGCGATCAGTGCCGGCGGCGGCGAGCGCTACCAGCGCCGGCTCGCCGACGGCAGCACCGAATCGGTCGAGCGCCAGCGCAAGCCGGCGATCGAACCGCTGCTGCGCGCACTCGCCCGACTCACCGCTGCCGGCGCCGAAGGGCTGGAACCGCGCCGCGAGCAGGCGGTGCTCGCCGGCCTGCACCAGCGCACCGGCACGCTGGAGGCGCAGACCCGCGCCGAGACCGCCGAACGCATCGTGCGCCAGTACGCCCGCCGCGCGATCGTCGGTGCGATGGCGGCGGTGGCGCCGGGCAGCGACCTGGTGATCCAGGGCGTGCTGGCGACCGGTCTCACGCGCGCGCTGGCCGAGTTGTACGGCGTCAAGCTCAGCGAGGTGCAGATCGAGGACTTCGTGCGTCAGGCCCGGCTGACCCTGCGCACCGGCAGCTCGATCGTGCTGGCGGTCGCCGGCAATGCGCTGAAGGCGTTCCCCGGCCTGGGCACGCTGGGCGGCGGCGTGCTGCACGCGTTTGCCTACGCGCTGATCTTCGACTCGATGGGCCGCGCCCTGGCCGCCTCGCTGGCCGAGCGGCAAACACTGGACCAGGACGACGCCGACGCGCGCCTGAAGACCTTGCTCGCCGACGCCGGCAGCACGCGCCTGCGGCAGCTGGCGACGTTGACGATGGACACGCTGCGCGAACCGCGCGGGGAGTAAGCGCCGCTCACGTGACTCGCGCAGGAGCCCGCTGGCGGGCGATGCTTTGAAAGGCGGGGATTCGGGATCCGCAAAAGCAAGAGCATCGCCCGCCAGCGGGCTCCTGCGAACTTTCCCGCCATTCCCGCCCTCAATGAAACTGATCGCCTGCCGGCAACCACGAACTGGAGGCAGCAGCGGGAACGTGGATCGGTGCGGCAGGCGGCAGGTCCGACGCACAGCCCGGGGGCAGCGGACCACCGGCGACGCGGGCGGCGGCGCACTCGGCGGCGTTGTCGTACTTCACCATCGGCGTGGAGGCCGCCGGTGCCGGCGCGCTGGTCGCCACGGTCGGCGCCAGCGGCGCGGCGGGTGCCAGGTGCAGCGGCGCATATGCGCTGGCGGCGACCGGTGCCGGCGGCGGGTCGGGGTTGCGGCAGCCGAACAGCGCGATCGGCAGCAGCGGTTTCACCGCGCACTCCACCCGCACGCCGCGCGGCAGGTGGAAGGTGTGCTTGACCGTGGTCTTTTCCACCGCGCGGCGCAGCGCGGCGTCGACCGAGCTTTCGTCCTCGGGTGCCCAGTCCTGCTCGAAGCGGGTGGGTCGGTAGCCGACGTCGGGAGCGCGATGACGCATGATTTCGGTGTCGCCGCTCGGCTTCAGCTGCACGTAGTCCCCCGCCGCGCCGTGCTCGGCGCCTTGCGCTGCCCCGGGCCGATCGCCGCCGAGCTTGCCCGCCGCCAGTGACGATGCGGTCCGCTTCGCGGTGCCGGCCGCGGGACTTGCCGCAGGCGTGGGTGCAGGCGTCGGCGGCGGGGTGATACTGGCCGCGCCGGCCGGCTCGCCCACCGTGGCGGTGTCGCTGCCTTGCGGGCTTGCCTCCGGTGCGCGACTGACCTCGGCGGTCGCCGGCTGCGCTGGCGCCGAGGCGGCGGGCGCCGGTGTGGGTTCGGGAGTGGATTCGGGCGCAGGCGTAATCGCGGCCACCGTCGTCGGGGCCTGTGCCGCCGGGCGCAGGGCTGCCGGTGGCGGCACCGGTGCCGGCGCGGGTTGCTGCAATTCCACCCGGGTCGGCGCCAGCGGATTGGGTGGCGCCGGTGGCGCGGCAGGTTCGGCCGGCATGGCTTCGGCCACCTGCGCGGGTTTGGCGAGATCCGGCACCAGGCGAGGACCAGGCGGCGCGATCGGCGCGGCGGGTACCAAGGCTTGCGGCTGCGGGTGCGGCACCTGCGGTGGCGCGGGCTCCGGTTCCGGCGCTTCGCTGAGCGGCGCCAGCGTGGTCGGTGCCGTGACCTGCAGCGTGATCGTCGGCGGTGCGGCGGCGGCAGGCACAGTCGCCTGCGGCAGGGCCAGCGCGGTGGGTGGCAGGATCGGGCGGTTGCCTTCGGCCTGCGGCGGACGCTGCGGTTCCGGCTGGGGCGCCGGCAGCGCGGGAGCCACCGGCGCAGGCAGGGTCAGCGCCAGCGGTGGCGCCGGCACGGCCGGTGCCGCCGGTTTGGGCAGCGGCAACGGCGTCGGCGCCGGCAGGCTCACCGGCGGTTGCGGCGCGGCGGCTGGCATGGGCTTCGCCGGCTTTGCGGGAGTGACGGCGGCCGTCAGCGGGATGGCGTTGGCGTTCGGTTCGACACGCGGCGCGGGATGCTGCCGACCCTGCTGGCGCGGCCCGCGCTGTTTCGGCGGCGTGCCATGCACCGGCGGCGGGGGCGGCGGCTCGGGTGGTTCGATCAGGCGCACCTGCAGCAGCGGTTCGCGCGCGTTGTCCGGCAGCACGGTCGGCTCGTAGGCCGGGCCAAGCACGAAGGCGAACAGGCACAACAGATGCACCAGCAAGGTGCCGAGGAAGGCCAGCGCGCGACGGCCCCGCGACGGCGGTGGCGGGCGCCGACGCAGATGATAGACGCGGCCGCGTGTGGCTGCCGCCAGCGGCGAATCCAGCAGGACCCGCGCGGGGTTGACGGCACGACCGGTGGGGACGGAATCCGGGGACGGCGCGGGCATGCGGCCAGTGTAGCGGGCGCCATCAGTGGCCGGTGCCGCGCGCGGCCTTGCGCTCGCGCAACTCCTCGTCCACGGCGCGGTCCGGCGTGTCCACCGGGCAGCCCTGCGCCAGCGGCTTGCCGTCGCGATACATCGCGATGCAGGCCTCCACGCTGGGCGGAACGAAGCCGTGCGTGCGACCGTCGGGCGTGCTGGCCGGCGCCATGTTGAGGCGCATGTCGCCGCTTTTCGCCGACGGCGGCGGCGGTGGGTCGCCACCGCAACCGCCGGCGAGCATCGCCAGCGACACCGCGCAGTGGATGCGGATGCCACCGGGCAGGTGGATGGTCGTTTTCTTCGTGGTCTTGTCCACCAGCTTCTGCAGCGCGCTGTCGACGGAACTGCCGCCCTTCTCCCAGTCGTCCGCGAAGCGGGTGGGCTTGTACTTGATCGGGCTGTCGTGGCGCATGACCTGCGTATCGCCCTGCGGCATGCGCTGCACGTAATCGGGCGCTGGCGCACTGGAAGCAGGCGCCGGTGGCAGCAGCGGCTGGCCATGCTCGTCGTACAAGCGCGGCGGGCTCTGCACCACCATCGCGCCCTTGGCCGGCGGTTCCGGCCGCGCCCGCACCGGTGGCGGCACCGCGGACGGCGGAGGCGGTGCGGGCGGCAGGGTCAGCGGCGGCGGCGCATGACTTGCCGGCGTGTCCTCGATCAGCCGGATCTGCAGGAACTGCTCGGGAACCGCCGCCTCGGCGCGCGGCGCCGGCGGGCGCGTGCCGTACCAGGCCACCAGCGCGAACAACGCATGCAGCAGCAGTACCGCGGCCAACGTCCAGCGATGCGTGGCCCGCTCGACCGGCGGCTCGCGCCAGCGATGTCGCTGCCGCGCGGCCCGCGCCCGCCAGTCGCCGGCCGCAGGCACGAGTTCGAGCCGCGCAGGCTCGGGCGGCGCGGACGTGGCTGGCTGGGGTTGCGGCGCAAGGGCGATGGTGGAGCCTCGTGGAAAGCGGTGGGCGGTCGCAGCATGGCGCGGCGCGATTGAATCCCGCTCGACCGGCGCGACGATCGCGTCGCCGCGGCGCGACCACCTACGGCAGACAGCACCCGGCGCCAAGCGGTTCCCCGCAGTGCAGCTTGACCCCGCCTGCGCATGGCACAAGGCTAGGCCGATCGACGCCCCGCGCCGATCCCCCGCCATGACCGCCCTCGCTGCCACATCGCGCAGGACGACCATGACGGCCCGCTTTTCCAGCCGCCCCGCGCGGCCTCGGGCGGTGCCGTTCATGCCACGAGGCTGCGCCCTTAGCATGAGGAGGGTCGCATCGTGTCCTACACCACGGAAAGCATCCGCAACATCGCGCTCGCCGGTCACGCCGGCGTCGGCAAGACCACGCTGTTCGAGGCCTTGCTGCATGCCGGCGGCGCGATCCAGTCCATCGGCACCGTCGAGCGCGGCAATACCGTGTCGGACACCGACGCGCAGGAACAATCGCGCGCCCATTCCATCGACAGCAGCATCGCCCAGGTCGAGCACGGCGACTGCCGCATCAACCTGATCGACACCGCCGGTTACGCCGATTTCCGCGGCGGCACGCTGTCCGCGCTGGCCGCGGTGGAGAGCGTGGCGATCGTGGTCAACGCGATCAACGGGATCGAGCACGGCACGCGACGCATGATGATGCACGCCCAAGAGCGCGGCCTGGCGCGCATGCTGGTGGTCAACAAGATCGACTTCGACGGCGCCGACCTCGCCGCCCTGGTCGATGCGCTGCGCGAGGAGTTCGGCAGCCAGTGCCTGCCGGTGAACCTGCCGGCGCAGCGCGGCAACCGCGTGCTGGATTGCTTCTTCCACGACGACGGCGCCACCGACTTCTCCTCGCTGGCGGCGGCGCACCAGCAGATCATCGACCAGGTGGTGGAAATCAACGAGGCGCTGATGGGCCGCTACCTGGACGAGGGCGAGCAGGCGCTGGGCGCGCAGCAACTGCACGACGCCTTCGAGCAATGCCTGCGCGAAGGCCACCTGGTGCCGATCTGCTTCGCCAGCGCGCGCACCGGTGCGGGCGTGAAGGAACTGCTCGACGTCGCCGCGCGACTGTTGCCGAATCCGGCCGAGGGCAACCCGCCGCCCTTCGTGCGCGGCGACGGCATGCCGCTGCGCGTGAGCGGCGATGCGCAGGCGCCGGTGATCGCCGACGTGTTCAAGATCATCAACGACCCGTTCGTGGGCAAGCTGGGCGTGTTCCGCGTGTGGCAGGGCACCGTGCGGCGCGACAGCCAGCTGCTGGTCGACGACGGCCGCAAGCCGTTCAAGGTCGGCCACCTGTTCCGCCTGCAGGGCAAGAACCACGTGGAAATCGAGGCGGCGATTCCCGGCGATCTCGCCGCGGTGGCCAAGGTCGAGGAGATCCACTACGACGCGGTGCTGCACGATTCGCACGACGACGACCGCATCGCGCTGGCGCCGCCGCGCTTCCCCACGCCGATGGTCGGCCTGGCCCTGGAGCCGCGCCACAAGGGCCAGGAACAGAAGCTGTCCAACGCGCTGGCACGGCTGGCCGAGGAGGATCCCTGCTTTCGCGTCGAGCACCACAAGGAACTGAACGAGACCGTGGTGCGCGGGCTCTCCGAGCTGCACCTGAAGGTGATGCTCGAACGCATGCGCGAACGCTACGGCGTGGAAGTGGAAACCCGCCCGCCGCGCATCGCCTATCGCGAGACCATCGCCGCTCACGCCGAAGGCCACCACCGGCACAAGAAGCAGACCGGCGGCGCCGGCCAGTTCGGCGAGGTGTTCCTGCGCATCGAACCGCTCGATCGCGGCGCGGGCTTCGAGTTCGTCGACGCGATCAAGGGCGGCGTGATCCCCGGCCAGTTCCTGCCGGCGATCGAGAAAGGCGTGCGCCAGGCGATGGAGCGCGGCGTGGTGGCCGGCTACCCGCTGCAGGACCTGCGGGTGACCGTCTACGACGGCAAGTACCACTCGGTCGATTCCAAGGAAGTGGCCTTCGTCAGCGCCGGCAAGAAGGCCTTCCTCGATGCCGTGGCCAAGGCGCGCCCGGTGCTGCTGGAGCCGATCGTCAACGTCGAGGTGGCGATCCCCGAGCGCGACGTCGGCGACGTCACCGGCAGCCTCGCCGGCAAGCGCGCGCGCATCCTGGGCACCGACACGCAGCGCGGCGGCGAGCTGGTGATCAAGGCGCAGGCGCCGCTCGCCGAACTGATCGACTACCCCACCGAACTGAAATCCATGACCGGCGGCCGCGGCCGCTACAGCCTCGACCTCAGCCACTACGAAGCGGCCCCCGCCACCGTGCAGAAGCAGCTGGGGGAGGCGTGGAGGCCAAAGGTGGAGGAGGAGTGAGGCGGACGAAAAGCGAAGCGGGCGCTAGTAATCCCTGGCTCCCAGCAGTCCCACCGAATAGCCGGCCTGGCGCAGCCGCGAGGTGGCCCGGGAGCTCAGCATGACCAGCACGAGCAGGCCGACCAGCGGGACCAGCATCAGCACCAGCAGCACGATGCGTCCCCAGACGGGATAGTCCAGACCGCGGGCGATCTTGTAGATGCCGGTCCAGGACATCCCGAGGCAGACCAGCAGGGCGAGCAAGGCGATCGGGCCTACCGCTGCACGCAGTGCGGCGGCGAGAAAGTAGAGCAGGATGGCGTAGATCACCAGCTTCTGGCCGGAAGCGACATCGTCCAGCGACGCGCTGCGCTTTTCGTGAACCTCCAGCACGGCGCCGGGACTCTGATACGGATTTTCCATGATTTCCCCCTGATCGGATTTGAACGGCGTTTACCTGAAGACAAGCGCGAAGCGCGCCTGCCTTTCCCCCTACAGCCGATTGCCCCGCTTGATCGCCAGGTAGCGCTCGATCAGCGCACCGGACAGTTCGCCGCAGCTCACGTCCAGCGTGTTGATGCCTTCGCGGCGCAGTGCCTCGTGGGTGCGCTCGCGGTCGGCCAGGTAATGCATGGCGGCGGCGCTGCGGATGCTCCCTTCCAGTTCGTCGCCGGGTTCGGCGGCGGCGTGGTCCAGCGCCAGTTCGCGCAGGCTGACCAGCATCACCAGGTGACGCCTGGACAGCATGGTCACCGCGGCGCGCAGTTCGGCGTCGTCCTCGTCGCGCACGTTGGTGATCAGCACCACCAGCGCGCGGCGTTGCTGGTATGCCTGCAGGGCGCTGGCGGCGGCGAGGTAGTCGGTGGCCAGCGGCATCGCATGCAGGTCGTAGCCGGCGCCGAGCAGCATGTCCATGCCGCCGTTGCCCTGCTGCGGCGGCAACCAGCGCTGTTGCTGGCCGGTACAGGCCAAGAGGCCGACTGCGTCGCCCTGGCGCAGCGCGATGCTGGCCAGGCCCAGCGAGGCGTTCAGTACGTGGTCGAAATGCACGCGGCGATCGTCCTGCGCCAGCAGGCGGCGGCCGCAGTCGAGCATCAGCACCACCTGCTGGTTGCGCTCGTCACGGTACTCGCGCGAGATCAGCCGGCTGCTGCGCGCGGTGGCCTTCCAGTCGATCTTGCGCAGGCTGTCGCCGACGCGGTAGTCGCGCAGTTCCTGGAATTCGGTGCCTTCGCCGCGGCGCCGCTGCAACCGCGCGCCGACGCTGCGCGAGGCCAACTCCACGCTCAAGCCCGCCAGCTCGACCAGCGCGGCGAAATTCGGATACACGCGCACCGTCGATGCCGCGCCGAGCACGCGGCGTGCCGACCAGCAACGCCACGGCGAATGCAGTTGCGCGTGGCAGCCGTCGAAGGTGAACTGGCCGCGCGCGTCGGGCGTGATCGCGTACTCGATCCGCACGTCGCCGCCCGCGGGCAGCCGCAGCGTGTGCGGCATGCCTCGCACTGCCCAGCCGCCCGGATGCAGATCGTGCAGGCGCAGCTTCTGCGCGCGGCGCGCGGTACCGCACACACGCAGGCCGACCCGCGCCTCCGGCCCCAGCGGCAGCACCGGCGCCAGTTCGCGCGACAGCTCGGGCGACGGCATCCGGCGCAGACGCCAGCCGTCGACGAACGCCAGCAGCGCGATCGCGCCGCCGCCGGCCAGCCACGCCGCCAGCGGCAGCCAGCCGAGGCTGGCCAGCACGCCGAGCACGGTCCAGCCGAGCAGCAGCCACAGCAGCGCGGGCGCCGGCCGCATCATTGGCGCGGCGCCGGCACCTTGTGCAGCAGCGCCTTGAGCACGTCGTCGGGACGCTGGCGTTCGAGCAGCGCTTCCGGCGCCAGCAGCAGACGATGGCGCAGCGCTGGCAGCGCGACCGCACGCACGTCGTCGGGGGTGACGAAATCGCGGCCGTCGACCGCCGCCTGCGCGCGCGCCAGCCGCGCCAGCGCCAGCCCGCCGCGCGGGCCGGCGCCGCCGATCACGCCCGGCCATTCGCGCGTGGTGCGCGCGATGCGCACGGCGTAGTCGGTGACCGCGGCATCCATGCGGATCGATGCCACCGCCTGCTGCACCGCCAGCAGCTGCGCCTGGCTCAGCACCGGCTGCACCTGCGACACGTCGAGGTCGGCGGCGACCTTGCCGTCGATCACGCGCGCGACCATGCGCCGCTCGTCCTCCAGCCCGGGATAGCCGATCACCACCTTGATCAGGAAGCGGTCCAGCTGCGCCTCGGGCAGCGGGTAGGTGCCCTCCTGCTCGATCGGGTTCTGCGTGGCCACCACCATGAACGGCGCCGGCAGCGCGAAACGACGACCCTCGATGGTCACCTGCCCTTCCTGCATCGATTCGAGCAGCGCGGCCTGGGTCTTGGCCGGCGCGCGGTTGATCTCGTCGGCCAGCAGCAGGTTGGCGAACACCGGGCCGCGACGGATCTGGAAGCGTTCGGTCTTGGGATCGTAGATCGCGTGGCCGGTGACGTCGGCCGGCATCAGGTCGGGGGTGAACTGCACGCGGCCGAAAGTGCAGCCGACCGACGCGGCCAGCGCACGCACCAGCAGGGTCTTGCCCAGCCCCGGCACGCCCTCGATCAGCACGTGGCCGGTCGCCAGCAGCGCCAGCAGCACTTGGTCGAACACCTCGGCCTGGCCGATGAAGGCGCGGCCGACCTGCTCGCGCAACGCGCGCACGTGGTCGCCGAGTTCGGCGGTGGAAGGCGGCGGCAAGGCCGGCGCGGCGAGCGTATCGAGGGTCATGGACGGTTCCTGAGTCGGGCCAGGGTGAGGATGGAAGTGCGAAACGCCTGCGCGTTCGCCGGTGACTGGAAGGCTTGCGCGACGCGCGTCTCATCCAGCGCGCTGCGCTCGGCCAGGCGCGCGTACAGCGCCTCGCCATGCAGCATCACGCAGGCCGGATCGCGCCGACGCAGGCGCGCCAGCACCGCCTGGCAGGCGAGCGCGTGCAGGCTGCGGCCGCTGTCGCGGCGATAGAGGAATTCGCCGGCGGCCTGCACGTGTTCGAGCAAGGCGCGGCGATGCGCCGGCGGCGCCGGCAGCAACGGACCGAGCCGGGCGCTGCGCATCGCCATCCATGCGGCCAGCAGCAGCGCCAGCGCGAGCAGCGCGGGCCAGCCCTGGATCGCGAGGAACTTCAGGAACGGCGGACCGTCCAGCGCATACACCAGGTAGACCGTGCCGCGGCCGCGATTGGGTTGCAGCAGGCGCCAGGCAAATTCCTGCGCCGCGGCCTGCTTCAGCGCGCTGCGCGCCAGCGGCGCAAAACTGGACAGCACGCTGACCGTGCCCTGCCCCAGCGGCAGGCGCGCGTACAGATAGCCGTCGTGTGGCGTGCCGATTGCGACGCCAAGTTTCGCCGCCGCGTCGGGCCGCAACCGGAAGCGCGAACCGCACAGGGCGACATCATCGCGTTTACTCCCAGTTGCGCCGTGCAAGGCCACGCACTCGAACGACGCCGAGCGCGGATCGAGCAGGCCGAGCGCATCGAACAACGGCGTGCGCGCCACGCTGGCCGATCCCGGCGACAGCAGCAGGTGACCGCCGCCACGCACCCACGCCACCAGCCGTGCTGCAGCGGCGGCATCGACGCGACCGGCATTTTCGCCCAGCAGCACGGTATCGCCAGGGCGCAGCGGCAATCGCGCCGCACTCAGCGTGGTCAGCGACTGCGCCGGCAACTGCAGCTCGTGCAGCATCAGTTCCAGCGCGAGGAAACGGTTGCTGCGCGCCGCGCCATGCGGCGGAATCGCCTCGGTGACGTCCTTGCGTTCGAACGTGGCAAAGAAAACGGCGACCAGCAGCGCCAGCGCGGCCCCGATCAGGGCGGCGATCAGCAGCGACTTGCGATTCATGTCGAGGCCCCGGGCTGCGCCGGCCAGCCGGCCAGCAGTTGCTCGACGGTGGCGTCGTCCGGATAGCGTCCGGCGTAGGCGGCGAATTGCCAGGTGCGCACGATCTCGATCACGCGGCGGCTGCGCTGCGGATCGTCGATGGCTTGCGCCTGGCGCAGCCAGTGCGCCTCGGTCGCATCTGCCGCGGGCGGTTGCCGCAACTCGCGCGCGGTCTGCTCGACGCAGCCACGATAGAGCAGCGCCAGTGCCTCACGCCGGTGCTGCGCCTGCCACAGTGCGCGCGCCGCGCCGGCGAGGTCGGCGGGCAGCGCGGCGGGCGCGTCGACCATCGACGATATCGGCGGCGACAGTGCCGGCGCGGCCTCCTCCTCGCGCACCAGCCAGCGCCCGCGCCAGCGCCAGCCCAGCCAGATCAGGCCGCCGAGCACGCCGATCAGCAGCAGCCACAACAGCAGCTGGAAGAATCCGCCCAGCAGGCGTCCCAGCCAGGGAAACAGCGGATTGACCGTCGCCGTGGCCGGCTTCGGCGTGTACTTGAATTCCCAGCGCCGCACCGTGTGTTCGCCGCCGAAGCGCGGGTCGCGATAAGCCTGCGCGGCTGCTTGCGCCAGGCGCGGATCGGGCGCCTCCGCGCGGGCACCGAACACCGCGTCCAGCGACACGCTGGCCGGCTTGGCGACGGCCGCGGTGTGCACCTCGGCCGTCGCCTGCGCCTGCGCTGCTGGCGTCCATGCGCCGAAGCAAAGCAGCGCGCCTGCCAGCAGCGCGACACCTTGCAGCCGCGCGCGCAGGCGCCGGAAGGCCAGGTCGATGTCCCACGCCTCCAGCTGCGTGCGCCGGTTGAGATACAGCGCGAAACCGCAGGCCACGTACAGCGGCTCGATCACGCTCATCGCCAGATAGGCCACGCCGGCGCCGGCCAGTACCCACGCGGTCGGGATCACCTGCGTGTCGCCGCGCACCAGTTCGATCAGCGATTGCGGCCGCCACTCGTGCGGAATCAACAGCAGCGCGAACAGCCACACGCTGAGGAACAACACCAATTCGAACAGCAGGCAGAAATAGGTGAGCAGGCTGGTTTCACCCACCAGCCGCCGACGCAGCACTTTCCAGCGCGCCGAACGCTGCGCCCGCGTGCTGCCTTCGAGCAGATCCAGCGGCAACCGCAGCGCGCGGTTGCTGTCGACGCGCAGCCAGGTCAGCGCGGCCAGCGTCCGTCGCCACGGCCAGCGCGCCTGGCCGCGCAGGGTCTGGCGCCAGCCCGGCGCCTGGTCGAACACCGCGCGCGACAGCACGTACAGCGGCAGCCGGTCGAACAGCGGCTTCAACCACCACATCAGCACCCAGCCCAGCCACGGCCAGCCGAGCGCGACACCGAGGCCGTTGCACAGCACGAACAGCGGCAGGGTGAAGGCGAACCAGGCCGACCACACCGGCCGCGCATGCGCGCGCAGCATCGCCGCGCCGAGATCCAGCGCTTCGCGAGTCACCCGCGGGCGCAACACCACGCCGATGCGTTCAAGCTCCATGCCGCACCGCCCTGCCGCCGCGCCACAGCCAGCCCAGCACCAGCAGCCACAGCACGCCGGCCACGCCGAAACGCAGCGGGTCGGGCAGGCTGGCGATGGACGACCAGTACGCCTCGATGAACGCCGCCACCAGCAGCATCGCGAACGCGCCCAGCGCCAGCTGCGCGCCGACCCAGCCGGCCGCCACCAGCGCCGGGCCGCGCCGCCGCCGGCCCGGCGCCAGCAAGGTCAGGCCCAGGTGCAGGCCGGCGCCACCGGCGATCACCAGCGCGGTGAGCTCGAACGGCGAATGCCCCGCGACGAAACGCCAGAACGGACCGCCGTAGCCGATCGCGGTGAGGTGGCCGGCGATGCCGCCGATCAGCACGCCGTTGGCACCCAGCACATAGACCGCGCCGACGCCGAACACCAGCCCGGAGGCAAACGTGCGGAACGCGATGCCGACGTTGTTCATCACGTAGAAGCCGAACATCTGCAGGTCGGTGCCGCTGCTGCGGCCGATGTGCGGATTGGCCGGGTCGTACATCTTCTCGAACTGGGCCAGCTGGGCGCTGCTGAAGAACGTGTGCGCCAACTCCGGCCGCAACTGCAGCAGCAGCAGGATCGCCAGCGCCGGCACGTAGAACAGCACCGCCGCCAGCGCCATGCAGCGCCACTGCGCACGCACCAGGCGCGGAAAGCCGGCGAGCAGGAAGGTCGCCACCCGATGCCAGCGTGGCGGCGGCGGCCGGTACAGCACGCGATGGCCGTGCTGCACCAGTTGCTGCAACCGGTCGGTCACTTCATGGCTGTAGCCACGTCCGCGGGCCAGTGCCAGGTGGTGGCAGACGCGCCGGTATTCGGCGGGGAAATCCAGCGCCTGCTCCTGCCGCAGCGTGCGCCGCGGCTGGCGGTCCAGCGCATGCAGCCAGGATTGCAGGCGATCCCAGGTCTTGCCGTGCAGGGCCACGAAGCGTTCCTGTTTCATGCGCGCCCCAGCAGCCAGTTCACGTAGGCCACCAGCTGCCGGATCGCCGCGGTGTCGCGCAGGCCGGTCAGCGGGGTCAGCAGGTTGGCCAGCTCCTCCTGGCGCTGCACGGTGAGCTGGCCGGCGCGCTCGGCATAGTCGACCAGCGCGGCCTGTTCGTCGGCGGACAGCACCAGCGGCAGCGGCAGCGCGGGCATCGCCGGCACCTGCTGGCCGGCCGGCAGCTCGCGCGCATGGATGACCATGGTGCCGGCCACGATGTCGCCGAGCCGGCGCGCGTGCGGATCGACCAGGGTGCTGACCAGACCCACGCCATAGACGCCGGGCAGGATGTCCACCGCGCGCAGCAGGTTGCGCACCACCGACGGCAACCAGGTCACCGGCGTACCGTCAGCATGCACCACGCGCAGGCCGAGCGCGCGCTTGCCGGGCGTCTGGCCGTCCATCCACACCTCGCAGATCACCGCATACGCCCACATCAGCGCGAACAGCAGCAGCATGGCCAGGCCGTTGCCGGCCACGCCGAAGATCGACAGCGGAATCATCGCCACGATGAAGAACACGCCGCGCAGCAGCAGGTCGAGCACCCACGCCTGCGCCCGCGGCAGTGCCCCGGCGGCGCGCAGGCGCAGCGAGATGCCTTCGGCGGTCTCGATCTCGCGGACGGTGTCGATCATCTACACGTCGACGACGATGGTGTCGGCGATCAGGTCGTGCAGGCAGCGGCGTTCATTGCCGAAGATCAGCAGCGGATCGACCAGCGACGCCAGCCAGCCGATGTAGGGAATGGCGCCGAGCAGGCCCACCGGCAGCACGCGGATGAAGATGTAGCGCAACAGGCCCATGCGGCTGCCGTCGGTGCGCACGATGGCGATGTCGAGCATGCGCTTGCCGAGGGTCTGGCCGCTCCGGTGCAACAGGACGCAGTTGACCACGAAGATCGCCGCCAGCAGGGCGAAACCCAGCAGCATCACGCCGCCCGTCGGCGCGGCAGGCTTGATCCCCTTGCCGACGTCGGCTGCCATCACGGCGCCCCAGAAAACCGGGACGGCCCAGACCAGGTTGATCGCCCCGTCGAGCAGCGCCGCCCCCAGGCGTTTGCCACGGCTGGCCTTGCGTTCCTCCAGGCCCTGCGCGTCCCACGCGCGCACGTCGTCGACCGTCGCCTCGGGCGCGGCATAAGGATTGGTTTCCATCGCGTTCCCCCGTCACTGTCCATGTTGCCGTCCCCCTCGACGGCAACTGCAGCGAGTATAGAAGCGATATTCGAAGTGCGGCTACCGCTTGGGCTTGAGCAGCGTACCGGTGCAGTTCGGCGAGCCGCACAGGCACTGCCACAGCTTTTTCAGCCGCGCGGTGTGCGGCACCTCGAGCACGATGCCGTAGTCGTAGGTGAGCTCGTCGCCGGGCTTGATGTTGCGGATCGCCTCGATCTTCACCTTGTCGCGGCGCGGGTCGCCGCTGGCGCTTTCCTCGACCACGGCGCGGCAGTTCGGCGCGCAGCTGTGGTTGATCCAGCGCGCGGTATTGCCGCGCTGGTTGGCGTCGATCACGTACTGCTCGTTGAGGGTGAACAAAAAGGTGTGCCCGGTTTCGCCGCCATCGCCGTACAGCGCATCGGCCTCGTCCGGCGTCAGCAGCTTGCCCTTGTATTCGATGATCTCCTCGCCGCGGGCGATCGGGGCGGTGGCAAACACGCCGTTGCCGTGGATGGGAGAGCGGCGGGCAACAAAACGTCGTGACATGCGGCAGGACCCGGACTGGTAGGCAAGCCGTCGATAATGCCTGTTTGCGCGCCACCGCGAAACCTCGGCGCGCCACGCGATCCCCCCGGTGCGGGCCGCGACCGCAACCTGCGCGGTCGACTGGCGCCGACACCCCGATCGCGGTTAGAGTCAGGATTCAAACGATCGTTTGGAGAACCGCGATGCGTCCGTTGCGTTGGGTCGTTGCCCCGCTTTTGCTCGCCCTGCTGGCCTTGGGCCTGGCCGCCTGCGGCCCGGCGAAGAAGAGCGTGTTCCCGCCCACGGTGAGCATCCAGCAGTTGCAGGTGCTGCCCGACGGACAGTGGGAATTGACCTTGCGCATCCAGAACAACAGCTATGCCGGGATGGACTTCCGGTCACTGGACGGCCAGTTGCAGATCGCCGCGCTGGCGCCGGTGCGGCTGCACGGCACGTTCGAACTGGACATCCCGCAGCTCGCCGGCGACGTGGTCCGGCTCAAGGTATGGCCCACCGACGCCATGACCCGCGCCCTGCAGGCCATCGCCGACAAGGGCAGCGCCGCGTCGCTGGCCTATTCGATCAGCGGCAGCGCGACCGCCAAGCCCGAGCAGGAGAGCAAGGCGCGCGCCTTCGACTTCAGCGGCAAGGACTGGATCTCGGCCGTGCCCGGCATCGCGCATACCTTCCGCTAAACCGCCTACCTCAGGAGTTCCCATGACCGCTTACAAGGCCCCCCTCGACGACCTGCGCTTCGCCCTGTTCGATGTGCTGGGCGCCGAGCCGGTACTCACCTCGCTGCAAGGCGGCGAGGCACACGGCCGCGACCTGCTCGACGCCGTGCTCGAAGAAGCCGGCCGCCTGAGCGAGCAGCTGCTGGCGCCGACCAATGCGCCGGCGGACGCCGAGGGCTGCCAGTTCGACAAGGCCACCGGCAAGGTCACCACGCCGGCCTCGTTCAAGGAGGCGTTCCGGCAGTTCGCCGAAGGCGGCTGGACCGGGCTGACCAACCCCGAGCAGTACGGCGGCCAGGCCCTGCCCGGCGTACTCGGCACCGCCACCACCGAGATCTTCCAGTCCGGCAACCTGGCCTGGAGCCTGTACCCATTGCTATCCGAGGGCGCCACCCACGCGATGGAACAGCATGGCGAGGAATGGCAGCGCGAGCTGTACATGAAGCCGATCGTGGCCGGCCGCTGGACCGGCACCATGTGCCTGACCGAACCGCAGGCAGGCTCGGACCTGGGTCTGCTGAAGACGCGCGCGGTACCGGGCGAGGCCGACGCCAACGGCCGTCCGACCTGGAAGATCAGCGGCACCAAGATCTTCATCAGCGCCGGCGAGCACGACCTCACCGAGAACATCGTGCACCTGGTGCTGGCGCGCCTGCCCGACGCGCCGGAAGGCAGCCGCGGCATCTCGATGTTCATCGTGCCGAAGTTCAAGCTCGACGCCGACGGCAAGCCGGGCGAGCGTAACAGCGTCGCCGCCGGAGCGATCGAGCACAAGATGGGCATCCACGCCTGCTCCACCTGCGTGATGAACTTCGACGGCGCCGAGGGCTACCTGATCGGCAAGCCGCACAAGGGCCTGGCCGCGATGTTCACCATGATGAATGCGGCGAGGCTGTCGGTCGGCGTGCAGGGCCTGGCGCTGGCCGAGCGCGCGTTGCAGAACAGCCTCAACTACGCGCGCGAGCGGTTGCAGTCACGCTCGCTGTCCGGTCCGAAGTTCCCCGACAAGCCGGCCGACAACCTGCTGGTGCAGCCGGACGTGCGGCGCATGCTGCTGACCCAGCGCGCCTTCGTCGAAGGTTCGCGCGCTCTGGTGCTGTGCACCGCGCTGCAGACCGACATCGAGCATCGCGCCACGGACGAGGCGGCGCGCCAGAAGGCCGGCGAACTGGTCGCCTTCCTGATCCCGATCGCCAAGGGCATGACCACCGAGCTGGCGCAGGAGTGCACCAAGGAAGCGCTGCAGATCTACGGTGGTCACGGCTACATCGCCGAAAACGGCATGGAACAGTTCGTCCGCGACGCGCGCATCATCACCTTGTACGAAGGCACCACCGGCATCCAGGCCGCCGACCTGCTAGGCCGCAAGATCCTCCAGTTGCAGGGTGTGGGCTTCAAGCATTTCCTGGAGGAGATCAGCGCGTTCTGCCAGCAGCACGCCGACACCGCATCGCTGAAGGCGTTCATCGGCCCGCTCGCCGTGGCCACGCGAAACTGGAGCGATCTCACCGTGGCGCTGGCCCAGCGCATCCAGGGCAATCCCGAGGAACTGGGCGCGGCGGCCACCGATTACCTGTACTACTCCGGCTATGTGACCCTGGCCTACCTGTGGGCGCGCAGCGTGCTGGCGGCAGAGAACGGCACGCAGTCGGCTGCGTTCAAGCAGGCCAAGCGCGACACCGCGGCGTTCTACTTCAGCCGCCTGCTGCCCCGCACACTGGCCCACCAGGCGGCAATCGAGGCTGGTGTGGCCAGCGTGCCGGCGATCGACTGAGCCGCAGGTACCCCCGCACGAAAGAGCCCGGCGATGCCGGGCTCTTTCGTATGCAGGGCAGTCATGGACCGAAGTGCGGCCATGTGCGGCACGTCACATGTCCCGCCGGGTCAGCTTTTGCTCAAAAGTGGCAACGGCGGCCGGGCGGATGCTCAACCGGCACGGCCCTCGCGAAAGGTTTCGCCGCTCATGCGCAGGTATTGCTGGACCATGGCGTCGTGGATCGGCGCGCACTGGATCAGTTCACGGGCCAGCGCCTCTTGCGCCTCGGCCACGCCGGAGCGGGCGACCCGTGCCGGGACGGTGGGGACGGCCCGCACGACCCGCGGCGCAGGCACATCGGCCTGTTGGCGTTCGACGTCGAGCAGATGGGAAATGTCATAGGCGATGTCGTTCATGCCCGAGGTGATGCAACAGGCTTGCCAACTCGCCGCCCGCCCGGCGCCGGTTTCGGGCCGCGCGTTGTTTTCCGACCGCGGAATCGGCACGCTGGGCGGATGGATCGCGGCAGCATCGGCGGGATGACGGACAAGCTCGGCATGATCGGCCGCGTGACCTTCGTGGCCGCGATGACGCCGATCGTGTTCTGTTCCGGCGCGTGGGCCGCGCTGGCGCTGTGGTATCGGCTGCCCGGCGGCCACCTCGTGCGCGCGCTGGGCAGCGCGCTCTGGGTGATCGCGACCGGCATGCTGTGCGCCTGCGCGATCGGCGGGCGCAGCTGGCTGCCACTGGGCGTCTATGCCGCGCTGTACGCGATCGTCCTGCTGTGGTGGGTCGCCATCAAGCCCTCCGGCGCGCGCGACTGGCGCGACGACGTTGCCCGCATGCTGACCGGCAGCGTGCACGGAGATCGCGTGGTGCTCGACAACGTGCGCCACTTCGCCTGGCGCAGCGACAACGATTACGACATCCGCTGGGAGCGCCACGAATACGACCTGGCGCAACTGGCCAGCGCCGATGCGGTGCTGTCGCACTGGGGCAGCCGGGCGATCGCCCACGCCATGATCTCGTTCGGTTTCGAGGACGGCCGCCACCTGGTGTTCTCGGTGGAGGTGCGCAAGAGCCGCGACCAGGAGTATTCCTCGATGGGCGGCTTCTTCAAGCAGTTCGAGACGATCCTGGTCGGCGCCGAGGAGGACGACATCATCCGTGTGCGCACCAACGTGCGCGACGAGGACGTCTATCTGTATCCGCTGCAGATCGGACAGGCCACGCTGCGCGTGCTGCTGCTCTCCTACGTGCACGCGGCCAACCGGCTGGCCGCACGGCCGGCGTTCTACAACACCTTCACCTCCAACTGCACCACCCTCGTCTATCGCATGGCGCGGCAGATCGATCCGGGCCTGCCGTGGGACATGCGCCTGCTGCTGACCGGCTATCTGCCGGAGTATCTGCAAGGCATCGGCACCCTCGATCGCCGCGTGCCGATCGGAACACTGCGCGAGCGCGCACGCATCAGCGAACGCGCCCGTGCCGCACCGGCCGGCGCCGATTTCTCGCGCGCGGTGCGCGCCGTCGCCGCACACGACTGATGCGCGCGAGCCGTTCGCATCACGATCTCGCGCGAGCCGCGCAATGCAACCCGACCTGAACGGCGCGATGCGGAATGTGCCGCATTTACGTACCCTTGCCGCCTCGATGGGTTAGGTTCCGGGAGGACAGCAGTGGCGGCACCGTTTCGTTCGCCCTGCAGGCGCGCCGCTGTCATCAGCGCCTGCATGCACCCCACCCCGCAAAACCAGGAGACCCGGATGAACACGAGGATCACTCGCGCGGCCGCATTGACGGCGGGATTGCTCACCATCGGCCTGACTGGCTGCTCGCAGTACGTCAAGCAATCCGATTTCAACACGGCCATCCAGCAGCTGCAGCAGAAGCAGACCGACCAGCAGCAGCAGATCGACGCGATCAAGCAGCAGATGCAATCGCAGTTCGCCAAGTACGACAGCCAGATCACCGCCATGCAGGGCCGCGTCAGCATCGACACGGTGGCGCACTTCGCGTTCAACAGCGCCACCCTGGACGAGCAGGACAAGCCCGCGCTGCAGGACTTTGCCGCGACCATCGGCAAGTACCACCCCGGCGTGCTGATCACGGTGGAAGGCTTCGCCGACCCGGCCGGCTCGCGTGCCTACAACAAGAAGCTGGGCATGCAGCGTGCCGAGGCAGTGCGCGATTTCCTGGTCAGCAGCGGCTTGTCCGCCGACCAGGTACGTGCGGTCAGCTACGGCGAGGACAGCAACCGCCAGGTCGCCAAGGGCGCCACGCGCGACCAGGGCCGCGACAACCGCCGCGTCTCGCTCACCGTCGACGCCACCGGCGCCGGCGCAGTCGCCACGACTGCACCGTAAGCGGCACCCCGGGCGGCCGTCGCTGCCTCGCCATTCCCGCGAAGGCGG
>NZ_MWIO01000016.1 GCF_004799035.1 Rhodanobacter lindaniclasticus | reverse complement strand
ATTGCTTGGACCGGTCACTACCCATCAACGCAAGACGTCCACACAATTCACCTGCGCACACTGTCAAAGATCTTCCTGCCCGATCCTCTTGCGAGGATCGCCCCGTGACCTTTCGTCCCGGGTGAGCCGCCCATTCTACATCGCTTTCCGAGGCCGTCAACACCCGCGTGAAAAATTCTCGACGGGATTTTGCTGCGGAATCTTCGTTGACGGGGCCCGCCATCGAAGGGGCGAGCATCATAGCGCCGCACCGCGTCCGTGGGAAGGGCCTGCACGCAGTTTCTTCCCGGCGATGGCGCGCCGATGGCCGTGAAACGGCCCCTCCGCACCATCATGCGGAGGGTTCGCCTGCATCAGAATCCCGCGGAGCCGGACGGCGACAGCGGCCGCGCCGGATGCGTCGCCTGCGATGGAGTCGTAGTGCACACGATTGGCGCTACGGGTGCCGGTTCGGGCAGCAAACCAACTCGATAGGGAATGAGATCCTCCGGGCGCATGCGCTCGAGCGCGTCCCAGTCGTCTTCGAAAGGAATGAACTGCAGCATGGGGATGCTCCTGATCCGCGCGCACCAACCGTGCGCGAGTTCATCAGAGCAGCCTGCTCGGCCAATTCGCCGGCGGGGTCTGGCCGTTTGCGGGCGCAACGCTGCGCTTAGTCGATCTCGATCATCTCGAAGTCGTCCTTGGTCGTCCCGCAATCCGGACAGGTCCAGGTCTCGGGTACGTCTTCCCAGCGCGTGCCTGCCGGAATGCCTTCGTCAGGAACGCCCTCCGCTTCGTCGTAGATGTAGCCGCATACGACGCACATCCATTTGCGTGTGGCAGCGGCGCCGGGAGAACTCTGGCTCATGGTCGGGCTTCTTCGGATGACTGGGAATAGGACATTCTCGCAACTCGACCGACAATGCGAAAGCACAGCAACGATCTCGCCGCCTTCACGCCATCGGAAATCCGCCCATGAAACATCCCGCTACGCTCGCACCAGGTGGCCTGTACGCGATCACCAATGGACCACGCCCCGACCTGCTCCACGTGGTGGCCCAGGCGCTGGCCGGCGGCGCCCGGCTGCTGCAATACCTGGACGAGGAGCCCGGCGATGCGCGTCGTCGCGCCGAGACTGCAGCGATCGCGTCATTGTGCCGGCAGCATGCGGTGCCGCTGATCATCCATGAGGACGTGGCGCTGGCGCAGGCCGTCGGCGCCGACGGCGTGCATCTGGCGCACTCGGTCGATGCGATCCGCGCCGCACGCGAATGCCTTGGCCCGGCCGCCATCATCGGTGTCGCCTGTCGCGACTCGCTGGCCGACGCGCGCAGTGCGGCACAGGCGGGCGCCAGCTACGTGTCGTTCGGCGCAATGTATCCCTCGCCGACCAAGCCGCAGGCAACGATCGCCCCGGTGGATCTGCTGAGGCAA
This sequence comes from Rhodanobacter lindaniclasticus, assembly GCF_004799035.1. Lineage (GTDB taxonomy): Bacteria > Pseudomonadota > Gammaproteobacteria > Xanthomonadales > Rhodanobacteraceae > Rhodanobacter > Rhodanobacter lindaniclasticus. The sequence goes on along the minus strand of NZ_MWIO01000016.1, from coordinate 99,606 downwards.
AGCGCCGCGCTGGGTGTGGCACGGGTGGCGATCGGCGGCATCACGCCGGACAATGCTGCCTTGCTGATCGAGGCCGGCGCCGATTACGTGGCTTCGATTTCCTCGCTGTTCGCTGCGCCCGACGTGCGCGACGCGGCACAGCGCTTCGCCCGGCTGTTTCCCTCGCCCAATCCTTGAGAATCCGATGACGACCAACCACGAACTGTTCCAGCGCGCCCTCCCGTTGCTGCCCGGCGGCGTGAATTCGCCGGTGCGCGCATTCAAGTCGGTCGGCGGCGAACCGTTCTTCACCGCTCGCGCCGATGGCGCGTACCTGTGGGACGTCGAAGGGACGCGCTACATCGACTACGTCGGCTCGTGGGGCCCGATGATCGTCGGCCACAACCATCCGGCCGTGCGCGCGGCGGTGGAGCGCGCGGTGCGCGACGGTCTTTCCTTCGGCACGCCGTGCGCGGCCGAAGTGGTGATGGCCGAAACGATTGCGCGGCTGATCCCGTCGATCGAGATGGTGCGCATGGTCAATTCCGGTACCGAGGCGACGATGTCGGCGATCCGGCTCGCCCGCGGCGCCACCGGCCGCAGCAAGATCGTGAAGTTCGAGGGCTGCTACCACGGTCATGGCGACAGTTTTCTGGTCAAGGCCGGCTCCGGTGCGCTGACCTTCGGCGTGCCGACCTCGCCGGGCGTGCCGAAGGCGAATGCGGACCTCACGCTCACCCTGCCCTACAACGATCTGGCGGCAGCGCAGGCGCTGTTCGCCGAGCTTGGCGGCGAGATCGCCGGCCTGATCATCGAGCCGGTCGCCGGCAACATGAACTGCATCCCGCCGATGGACGGCTATTTGCAGGGGCTGCGCGAACTTTGCACGCAACATGGCGCCGTGCTGATCTTCGACGAAGTGATGACCGGTTTCCGCGTCGCGCTGGGTGGCGCGCAGGCGCATTACGGCGTCACGCCGGACCTCACCACGTTCGGCAAGATCATCGGCGGCGGCATGCCGGTCGGCGCCTACGGCGGCCGCAGGGACCTGATGGAACAGATTGCTCCGTCAGGCCCGATCTACCAGGCCGGCACGCTCAGCGGCAATCCGGTGGCGATGGCCGCGGGCCTGACCATGCTGGAGCTGATCCAGGCACCCGGCTTCCACGATCGTCTGGCCGCGCGCACGCGCCTGCTCTGCGATGGCCTGCAATCAGTCGCCGACGGCGAGGGCGTGGCGTTCAGCACCAACCGCGTGGGCGGCATGTTCGGCCTGTTCTTCAGCGCCGGGCAAGTGAACAGCTACGCGCAGGCCACCGCCGCGGACGTCGCCCTGTTCAACCGCTTCTTCCACGGCATGCTGAAGCGTGGCGTGTACCTGGCGCCTTCGGCTTTCGAGGCGGGCTTCATGTCCAGCGCACACAGCGACCAGGACATCGCCGACACGCTGGAGGCCGCGCGCGGCGCCCTGCGCGACGCGCGCGCCTGATTCACCAGCTGCCGGTATTGGGCATGGACGTCCACGGTTCGCGCGGCGGCAGGTGGCCGTCCTGCAGCAGCTCGACCGAGACCAGATCGGGCGAACGCACGAAAGCCATGTGGCCGTCGCGCGGCGGACGATGGATGGTGTAGCCCATGTCCAGCAGCCGCTGGCAGGTGGCGTAGATGTCCTCCACCCGGAAGGCGAGGTGACCGAAGTTGCGGGCGCTGCCGTAATCCTCGGTGGAGCCCCAGTTGTACGTCAGCTCGACTTCCGCCTCGGGGCTGTCCGGCGCGGCGAGGAATACCAGGGTGAACTGACCCTGGGCGTTTTCCATGCGGCGCACTTCACGCAGGCCCAGACCTTCGCAATAGAAGCGCAGCGAGGCATCGATGTCGCGCACGCGCACCATGGTGTGCAGATATTTCATGGTCCACTCCTGTCTGTCGCGGGTTTCCGGCCTGCGACGAAATCGTTCAAAGCGTCGTGCAGGCGGGACAGGCCTTCGGCCAGTTCCTCGTCGGTGATGGACAACGGCGGCACGAAGCGCAGCACGTCCGGGCCGGCCTGCAACAGCAGCACGCCGCGCGCCGCGGCGTGGTCAAGGATTTCGCCGGCCCTGCCCTTGTACGCATCCGCCAGCACGGCGCCGATCATCAGGCCACTCCCGCGCACTTCGTCGAACAGCTCCAGTGGCTGGTTGATCCGGGCCAGGCCCGCGCGCAAATCGTTGGCTTGGCGCTCCACGTTGGCGAGGATCGCCGGCGAGGCCAGCTTGGCCAGCGCCACCCGCGCCACCGCGGCGGCCATCGGATTGCCGCCGAAGGTGGTGCCGTGCGACCCGTACTGCATCGTGTCGGCCACTTTCGGCCCCGCCAGCATGGCGCCGATGGGGAAACCGCAGCCCAGTGCCTTGGCCAGGGTGACGATGTCCGGCTTGACCTGGCCGTGCGCGAACAGCTCGCCGGTGCGGCCCATGCCGCACTGGATTTCGTCCAGCACGAGCAAGGCGTCGTGCTCGTCGCACAGCTCGCGTACGCGTTCGAGGAAACCCGGCGCCGCCGGTACCACACCACCTTCGCCCTGGATGGGCTCCAGCATCACGGCGGCAATGTCGCCGGCCTTGAAGGCCAGTTCCAGCGCTGCCGCGTCGTTGTAATCGAGGTAGCGAAAACCGGCGGGTAGCGGCTCGTATCCGGCCTGGTATTTCGGCTGCGCCGTCGCGGTCACCGTGGCCAGCGTGCGACCGTGGAAGGAGCCCTTGAAGGTGACGATGGTGCGCTGCTCCGCCGGGCGCCCCTGCGCGGCCGCCCAGCGCCGGACCAGCTTGATCGCCGCCTCGTTCGCCTCCGCGCCGGAGTTGCAGAGGAATACGCGTTCGGCAAACCCCGAGGCTTTCACCAGTTCCTCGGCCAGGCGCAGGGGCGGTTCGGTGTAGAACACGTTGCTGGCGTGCCACAGCTTGTGCGCCTGCATGTTCAGCGCGGCCAGCAGATCCGGGTCCTGGTGGCCCAGCGCATTCACCGCGATGCCGGCGCCGAAGTCGATGTAGTCGCGGCCCTGCGTGTCCCACACGCGCGAGCCGCGGCCGTGATCGAGCACCAGCTCGCGCGGCTTGTAGACCGGCAGCCAGTAACGCTTGCCGAGGGCCAGCAGTTCCTGCTCGGGCGATCTCATGGGCGCTCCAGGAACAGGTCCGGCAGCAGGTCGGTGCCGGGTTCGACGGCGTACTGGTCGAAATCGGTCACGCCGGTTTCGCGCAGCACTTCGTCGTCGATCGCGAAATGGCCGGTGTAGTCGCGGGCCGGTCGGGTCAGGATGGCGTGAGCGGCATCGGCCACGATCTCCGGTCGTCGGCACTGCCCGGCGGTGACGCCGTCGATCATCGCGATCGCGGCGGTGGCGATCACCGTGCGCGGCCACAGCGCATTGACCGCAATGCCGAGCGGGGCGAACTCGGCGCTCATGCCCAGCACGCACAGGCTCATGCCCATCTTGGCGATGGTGTAGGCGACATGCGGCGCGAACCATTTCGGATCGAGGCTGGGCGGCGGCGACAGCATCAGCACGTGCGGGTTGGCGGCCTTCTTCAGGTACGGCAGGCAGGCCTGGGTGACCAGGAAAGTGCCGCGGGTGTTGACCTGGTGCATCAGGTCGAAGCGCTTCATCGGCGTGCCTTCGGTGCCGGCGAGCCAGATCGCGCTGGCGTTGTTGACCACGATGTCGATGCCGCCGAAGTGCTCCGCCGCCCGCGCCGCCGCGGCGACCACCTCGGCCTCCTCGCGGATGTCCACCTGCAGCGCCAGCGCATGACCACCCGCCGCTTCGATCTCGGCTGCGGCGGTGTGAATGGTGCCGGGCAGCTTGGGATTGGACACTGCGCTCTTGGCCGCGATCACGATGTTGGCACCGTCGCGCGCGGCCCGGCGCGCAATCGCCAGGCCGATGCCACGCGAGGCGCCGGTGATGAACAAGGTCTTGCCAGCGAGCGAACTCATGCGAATCGACTCCGTAGGATGAACGTCCAGTGTAGCCGGGCCGCTCACGCCTTCTGGAAACGCGGCAGGATGTCGCGCAGCTCGGCCAGGCGCTGCAGCGGATCGGTCAGTTCCAGCATGCGCTGTTGTTCGCCGGTGTCCAGCGGCAGCAGTTCGGCCAGGCGGAAGCCCAGCCAGCTGGCGTCTTCGTAGTCGCTGCGCGCGGCGTGCCGCCAATGCGGCGCCATCGTCTCGATCAGCCGTTCGAGGATGCTCTGCAGCAGGGCGAACTCCACCGGCACCTCCTGCGTCGGTTCGCCGGGCCAGCGCTCGGCGTTGCCGCGCAACTGGCCGTCGGCGCGCGCACGGCTGCGCGACACCCGAAAGCGCGCGCCACCTTCGGCGACGATGCCGAGCAGGCCGTCTTCGTCGCGCTGGAAATCGCTGATGCGCGCCAACGTACCGATCGCCGCCGGCACGGCCGGCTCGCCGCTCTCGCGTCCAGCCAGGATCAGGCACACGCCGAACGGGCTGCCGTCGCGGCAGCACTCGCGCACCAGGTCCAGGTAACGCGGCTCGAAGATGCGCAGGTGCAGCCGCCCGCCTGGAAACAGCACCGAGGAGAGCGGGAACAGCGGGATGTCGAGCAGCGCGGATTTGACGGCCATCGGCCGAGTGTACCCAGTGCCGACCACGACGGTCTGCGCGCGGCGTCAGGCTCCGCGCAGGCGCTCGACGAAGCGCCGCGGCGCAGCCTCGAAACCGCCGTTGGACATGAACACCACCTGGTCACCGGGGCGCACCTGCCGGTGCAACTCGGCCATCAGTGCGTCGACGGTCGGCACTGCGGTGCCGTGACCGTCGAGCGCGGAGATCACCGCACCGGCGTCCCAGGGCAGTTCGGCGCGCTGCAGGAACAACACGCGATCGGCGTCGACCAGCGACGGCGCCAGCGCCGCGGCGTGCGCGCCCTGGCGCATCGAATTGGAGCGCGGCTCCAGCGCCACCAGGATGCGCGCGCCACTCACCTTCGCGCGCAGCCCGGCCAGGGTGGTGGCGATCGCGGTGGGGTGGTGGGCGAAATCGTCGTAGACGCGCACGCCGTTCACTTCGCCGACCAGCTCCATCCGCCGCTTGACGCTCTCGAAGCTGGTGAACGCCGGCAGCAGCGCACGCGGATCGGCGCCGGCGGCGGTCGCCGCGGCGAGCGCGGCCAGCGCGTTCATCACGCTGTGGTTGCCCAGCAGCGACCAGCGCACCTCGCCGAGCCGCTCGCCGGCGCGCTGCACGGCAAACGCCGAGCCGTCCGCCTCGATCAGCGTGGCCTGCCAGTCGCCGCGGCCAATGCCGAAAGTCTCCACCGGCGTCCAGCAGCCCATCGCCAGCACTTCGGCGAGGCGCTCGTCATGCGCGTTGACGATCAGCCGGCCGTTGCCCGGCACGGTGCGCACCAGGTGATGGAACTGGCGCTGGATCGCGGCCACATCGGGGAAGATGTCCGCGTGGTCGTACTCGAGGTTGTTGAGGATCGCGATGCGCGGGCGGTAGTGCACGAACTTCGAGCGCTTGTCGAAGAAGGCGGTGTCGTATTCGTCCGCTTCGATCACGAAAGGCGCCGCCGCAGGCGGCACAACACTCCCTTCTCCCCTCGGGAGAAGGTGGCGCGCAGCGCCGGATGAGGGTTCGGGGCTCGCGTATGCCTGCTTGCCCCCCAGCCGCGCCGACACGCCGAAATTCCCCGGCACGCCGCCGACCAGAAAGCCGGGCGCCATCCCCGCACTCCCCAGCAGATGCGCCAGCAGGCTGGTGGTGGTGGTCTTGCCGTGGGTGCCGGCCACCGCCAGCACGTCGCGCCCGGCCAGCACCGTCTCGCCCAGCCACTGCGGCCCGGAGATGTAGCGCAGGCGTGCGTCGAGCATGTACTCGACGGCCGGATTGCCGCGACTCATCGCGTTGCCGACCACCACCAGATCGGGGGCCGGTTGCAGGTGTTCGGCGGCGTAGCCGCTCATCAGGCCGATGCCGAGCGCCTCCAGCTGGGTGCTCATCGGCGGGTAGACGTTCGCGTCGGAACCTTCGACCGCGTGGCCCAGCTCGCGCGCGAGCGCGGCGACGCCGCCCATGAAGGTGCCGCAGATGCCGAGGATGTGCAGACGCATGGCGGGCGCTTCCCTCTCCGGGCGCGGGAAGCGGACTCAGCCGTTCGCGGTGGCGGCTTCGTTCCGCAGCGCGCGTTCGATCCGCGCGGTGACCTCGGCCAGTTCGCCGACGCCGTCCACCACCTGCAGCTTGCCGCGGCCGGCGTAGAAGTCCGCCACCGGCGCGGTCTGCTCGGCGTAGATGGCCAGGCGCTTGCGCACGGTATCCGGGTTGTCGTCGGCGCGGCCTTCGGCCTTGTAGCGGATTTCGCAGCGGCCGATGATCGCCTGGTTCGGCACCTCCAGCTTCACCACCGCGTCCAGCGGCTGGCCCAGCTTGGCCAGCAGGTGGTCGAGCGCGTCGGCCTGGGCCAGGTTGCGCGGGTAGCCGTCGAGGATGAAGCCGGCCTTCGCGTCGGCCTGGGCCAGGCGCTCTTCCAGCATGCCGAGCAGGATGTCGTCGGAGACCAGCTGGCCGGCGTCCATCACCGCCTTGGCCTTGAGCCCCATCGCGGTGCCGGCGGCGACGGCAGCGCGCAGCATGTCGCCGGTCGAGATATGCGGAACGCCCAGCGCCGTCTTCAGCCGGGCCGCCTGCGTACCTTTGCCCGAACCGGGCGCACCAAGTAGGACGAGTCGCATAATGCTCCACGAGTTCGGCGGGCCGCCGCACGCTGCAGCAACCCGCCCGATGCACGAAATTGCCGTCAAATTAGCCGCTGCACCGGGTGCCGTCAAACAGCGACCTTCGTCGCACCCGGCCAAGTGATTGTTGCAGAAAAAGATTTGCCGACACCGCCGCCACGCTACCACTGCCCGATCGAGGATCCCATGAGCCCGAGCCGCCGTTCCCCCGCCGCCACCGGCAACCTGCTGTACGCCCAGTCCGGCGGCGTCACCGCCGTGATCAACGCCACCGCCGCCGGCGTGATCGAGGCCGCCCGCGGCAAGGGCGTGAAGGTGTACGCCGCGCGCAACGGCATCCTCGGCGCGCTGCGCGAGGAACTGATCGACACCTCGAAGGAATCGGCCGCCGCGATCGCCGCGCTGCGCCACACCCCCGGCGGCGCATTCGGCTCGTGCCGCTACAAGCTGAAGTCGCTGCAGGACAACCGCGCCGAATACGAGCGGCTGATCGAGGTGTTCCGCGCCCACGACATCCGCTGGTTCCTCTACAACGGCGGCAACGACTCGGCCGACACCGCGCTGAAGCTCTCGCAGATCGGCAAGGCACTGGGCTACGACATCCGCTGCATCGGCGTGCCGAAGACGGTGGACAACGACCTCGCCGTCACCGACTGCTGCCCCGGCTTCGGCTCGGTGGCGAAGTACACCGCGATCTCCACGCTGGAGGCCAGCCTCGACGTGGCCTCGATGGCCGACACCTCGACCAAGGTGTTCATCCTCGAAGTGATGGGCCGCCACGCCGGCTGGATCGCCGCTGCCGCCGGACTGGCCGGCGAAGGCGCCGACGCGCCGCCGCACCTCATCCTGTTCCCCGAGAACGCATTCGACGAGGCGGCGTTCCTGGCCAAGGTGAAAGCCACCGTCGAGCGCGTCGGCTGGTGCACCGTGGTCGCCTCCGAAGGCGTGCGCAACGCCGCCGGCCAGTTCCTCGCCGAAGCCGGCACGCGCGACGCGTTCGGCCACAGCCAGCTCGGCGGCGTGGCGCCGGTGCTGGCCGCGCTGGTGAAGGCAAAGCTCGGCTACAAGTATCACTGGGCGCTGCCCGACTACCTGCAGCGCTCGGCGCGACATGCCGCCTCGCAGGTCGACGCCGAACAGGCGTACGCCGTGGGCAAGGCCGCGGTCGACTACGCGCTGGCCGGGATGAACGCGGTGATGCCGGTGATCGTGCGCACCGCCGACGCGCCGTACCGCTGGAAGATCGAACCGGCGCCGCTGGCGAAGATCGCCAACCGCGAGAAGAAGATGCCGAAGAACTTCATCAGCCGCGACGGCTTCGGCATCACCGCCGCTGCGCGCCGCTACCTCGCCCCGCTGATCCGCGGCGAGGCGCCGCTGCCGTACGGCAAGGACGGCCTGCCGCGCTACGTGCGGCTGAAGAACACGGCGGTGACGAAGAAGCTGATGGCCTTCGGGCGCTGAATTCCGCGCCCGTGACGGGTTTCGCCGTGCTGAGCGCCACCTGAAAACCGGAACGCCCGTCTAGGCTTGCGTTCAGCCGCAGCTTCCTACGCTCCATCCTGCCCGGGTCGATCGCCGTGCTGCTGCGGCCACGACCCTCCACGGGAGGAGACTTGAGATGAAACTCATCCACCGCCTGCTCATCGCCCTCGCCCTGCTCGGCACCGGCAGCATCGCGCTGGCCGCCCCCGGCCCCGGTCCGGGCGACCACGGCCGATACGGCCACGACCGGGGTCACGACCGTGGCCACGATCGCCGCCATGACGGCCGCCGTTGGCACGACGATCGCCGGAACGGCGACTGGCGCCGGCATGACGACCGCCGCTACGGCTACGACCACCGCGATTACCGCTACGCCGGCCCACGCTATTACCCGGTGCGCCACCATCGCTGGGAGCGCGGCCGCCGCTACTACGGCCCGACCTACGTCGTGCGCGATTACGGCCATTACCGCCTGCGTCCGCCACCGCGCGGCTATCACTGGGTGCGCGCGGACAACGACTACCTGCTGGTCGCGATCGCCACCGGCATCATCCTGGACATCGCGCTGCAATAAGCCGTTACCGATCCGGACGACCCGAGGCCATGCACACGTGCATGGCCTCTTCTTTTTGCACGCGGCGCTGCGCCGCACAACGGCCTGCACCGCCGCCTCTGCCTATACTCCCCGGGACCGCCCGTTCCGGACGGCCACTTACAACCCATGGGGAGGCTCCGATGCTGCAGCAGTATGGCTGGTGGATCGTTGTTGCGTGTGCGGTGGTGGCGGTTCTGTATGGCGCGCTGTCCGCGCGCTGGATCCTGGCGAAATCGCCGGGCAACGAACGGATGCAGGAGATCGCCGCGGCCATCCAGGAAGGCGCACGCGCCTACCTCAACCGCCAGTACACCACCATCGGCCTGGTCGGCGTGGTGTTGCTGCTGCTGATCGGTTTCTTCCTCAACTGGCCGACCGCGATCGGCTTCCTGCTCGGCGCGATCCTGTCCGGGGCGGCCGGCTACATCGGCATGAACGTCTCGGTGCGCGCCAACGTGCGCACCGCCGAGGCGGCGCGCAGCGGCCTCGGCGCCGCGATGGACGTGGCGTTCCGCGGCGGCGCGATCACCGGCATGCTGGTGGTTGGCCTGGCCCTGCTCGGCGTGGCCGGCTACTGGCTGGTGCTCGGCCACTTCGGCGTCACCGGCGAGACCGCGCTGCACGCGCTGGTCGGACTGGCCTTCGGCAGCTCGCTGATCTCGATCTTCGCGCGCCTGGGTGGCGGCATCTTCACCAAGGGCGCGGACGTCGGCGCCGACCTGGTCGGCAAGGTGGAGGCCGGCATCCCCGAGGACGACCCGCGCAACCCGGCGGTGATCGCCGACAACGTGGGCGACAACGTGGGCGACTGCGCCGGCATGGCGGCCGACCTGTTCGAGACCTACGCGGTGACGGTGATCGCCACCATGCTGCTGGCCGGTCTCACCTTCGCCGACAACCTCGCTGCCGTGCTGTACCCGCTGCTGCTCGGCGGCGTGTCGATCATCGCCTCGATCATCGCCACCTTCTTCGTCCGGGTGAAGGCCGGTGGCTCGATCATGGGCGCGCTGTACAAGGGCGTGATCGTGTCGGCGGTGCTCTCGGCGGTCGCGTTCTGGTTCGTCACCGGCAGCCTGCTGCCGCAGGGCCTGGCCGCCGGCGACGGCAGCGTCATTTCCAGCCACGCGTTGTTCCACTGCGCGCTGATCGGGCTGGTGCTGACCGGCCTGATCGTGTGGATCACCGAGTACTACACCGGCACGCAGTACAAGCCGGTGCAACACATCGCGGCGGCCTCGACCACCGGCCACGGCACCAACATCATCGCCGGCCTCGGCGTGTCGATGAAAGCGACCGCGATGCCGGTGATCGTGATCTGCGCGGCGATCTGGGGTGCCTACAGCCAGGGCGGCCTGTACGGCATCGCGATCGCCGCCACCGCCATGCTGTCGATGGCCGGCATGATCGTGGCGCTGGACGCCTACGGCCCGATCACCGACAACGCCGGCGGCATCGCCGAGATGGCCGACCTGCCGCCGGAAGTACGCGGCGTCACCGACCCGCTGGACGCGGTGGGCAACACCACCAAGGCGGTGACCAAGGGCTATGCGATCGGCTCGGCCGCGCTGGCCGCGCTGGTGCTGTTCGCCGACTACACGCACAACCTCGACGTCGCGGCCCAGGCCAAGGCATTGGCCGCGGGCACGGCGTATTCCCCGCTGACCTTCGACCTGTCCGACCACATGGTGATCATCGGCCTGCTGATCGGCGGCCTGATCCCCTACCTGTTCGGCGCGATGGCGATGGAGGCCGTCGGCCGCGCCGCCGGCGCGGTGGTGGAGGAAGTGCGCCGCCAGTTCCGCGACATCCCCGGCATCATGCAGGGCACCGGCAAGCCGGAGTACTCGCGCGCGGTGGACATGCTGACCAAGTCGGCGATCCGCGAAATGATCGTGCCGTCGCTGCTGCCGGTCGCCGTGCCGATCGTGGTCGGCCTGCTGCTGGGCCCGAAGGCGCTGGGCGGCGTGCTGATCGGCACCATCGTCACCGGCCTGTTCGTGGCGATCTCGATGACCACCGGCGGCGGCGCCTGGGACAACGCCAAGAAGTACATCGAGGACGGCCACCACGGCGGCAAGGGCTCCGAGGCGCACAAGGCCGCGGTCACCGGCGACACCGTGGGCGACCCGTACAAGGACACCGCCGGCCCGGCGGTGAACCCGCTGATCAAGATCATCAACATCGTGGCGCTGCTGATGATCCCGCTGCTGTAACCGAAGCCATCCCATCCGGCTCGACGAAAATCCCGCTGCGGCGGGATTTTCGTTCGCCGCCACCGGCGCCCGACGGCCAGCGGCCGCATGGGATCCGCTCGATCGCCGGCAATTCCGCGCTCGCCCCCAAAGGAGAAACCTCATGCGACTGGTCTGGCTCACCCTGGCACTCGGCGTCACACTGGCGGGCATGAATCCTGCCGACGCCAGCGATACCCCAACCGCGAAAACCCCTGCCGACCAGGCCGCCACCGACGATCCCTGGCTGTGGCTCGAAGACATCCACGGCACCCGCTCGATGGAATGGGTGAAACAGGAGAACGCGCGCACGCAGGCGCGCTTCGCCAGCGACGCCAGCTTCGACAAGACGCGCGACGCGATCCTGCAGGTACTCGATTCGGATGCACGCATTCCCTACGTCAACCGCATGGGCGGCGAGCTGTACAACTTCTGGCGCGACAAGACCCACCCGCGCGGCGTCTGGCGCCGCACCACCCTGGCCGAATACCGCAAGGCCGAGCCGAAATGGGAGGTGCTGCTGGACATCGACGCGCTGAACAAGGCCGAGGGCAAGCGCTGGGTGTTCAAGGGCGTGCAATGCCTCAAGCCGGCGTTCGAGCGCTGCCTGGTGTCGCTGTCGCCCGACGGCGGCGACGCGGTGGCGGTGCGCGAGTTCAGCATCCCGAAGAAGGCCTTCGTGAAGGGCGGCTTCGAGCTGCCGGTGGCCAAGAGCGATGTCGGCTGGATCGACGAGGACACCATTTACGTGGGCACCGACTTCGGCCCCGGTTCGATGACCGCCTCCAGCTATCCGCGCATCGTCAAGGAATGGAAGCGCGGCACGCCGCTGTCGGCCGCCGCGACCGTGCACGAGGGCAAGCACGACGACCTCGCGGTCAGTGCGTTCCACGACCGCACGCCGGGTTACGAGCGCGACTTCGTGTCGGTGGCCAAGGATTTCTTCCACAGCGAGCTGTTCCTGCGCCACGGCGGCAAACTGACACGCCTCGACGTGCCCACCGACGCCGATGCCAACGCCCACCGCGAATGGCTGCTGGTGCAGACGCGCTCACCATGGACAGTCGGCGGCGCCACCTATCCCTCAGGAGCGCTGCTGGCCATCCGCTTCGACGACTTCATCGCCGGCAAGCGCGAGTTCACCGTGCTGTTCAAGCCCGACGAGCACACCGCGCTGTCCAGCTACGCCTGGACCCGCAACCACCTGATCCTCGACGTGCTGGATGACGTCAAGAGTCGGCTGGAAGTGCTCACTCCGCCGCGGATGGCGGGCGCCGACGACGACTGGCATCCCGAGGTGCTGCCGGGTGCACCGGCGCTCAGCACGGTCAGCGTGGTCGACACCGACCCCGACCACAGCGACGAGTACTGGCTCGACGTGGCCGGCTTCCTCACCCCCGCATCGCTCGAACGCGGCGTGCTGGGCAGCACGCCGGCGGAGACGATCAAGCAGGAGCCGGCGTTCTTCGACGCGTCGAAGTTCACCGTCAGCCAGCACTTCGTGACCTCGAAGGACGGCACCCGCGTACCGTATTTCGAGATCGCGCCCAAGGGCATCAAGCTGGATGGCGCCAACCGCACCCTGCTGTACGGCTACGGCGGCTTCGAAGTGTCGCTGCTGCCGCACTACAGCGGCAGCATCGGCCGCGCCTGGCTCGATCGCGGCGGCGTCTACGTGGTAGCCAACATCCGCGGCGGCGGCGAGTACGGCCCGCGCTGGCACAAGGCGGCGCTGAAGGCGAACCGCCCGCGCGCGTACGAGGATTTCGCCGCCGTCGCGCAGGACTTGATCAAGCGCGGCGTCACCTCGCCCGGGCACCTGGGCGCCGAAGGCGGCAGCAACGGTGGCCTGCTGATGGGCAACATGCTCACCATGTATCCGCAGTTGTTCGGCGCGATCGCCTGCGAAGTGCCGCTGCTGGACATGAAGCGCTATTCGCACCTCTCCGCCGGCGCGTCGTGGATGGCCGAATACGGCAACCCGGACACCGCCGATTGGAACTTCATCAAGACCTTCTCGCCGTACCAGAACGTGAAAAAAGACGGCCACTATCCGCCGGTGCTGTTCTACACCGCCACCAGCGACGACCGCGTGGGTCCGGTGCAGGCGCGCAAGATGGCCGCGAAGATGCAGGCGCAAGGCCACCCCGACGTGTGGTTCTACGAGAACCTCGAAGGCGGCCACGGCGCCGGCGCGGACAACCAGCAGTCCGCCCACATGCACGCGATGGCCTACGACTTCCTGTGGGATCAGCTGAAGTAGCGGTGACCGCCGCACGCTCGCGCGGGCGTGCGGCGAAAGTGGTCGCTGAAGTATGCTGACACGCCGATCGCAAGCCTTTCCGCCATGCCGTCACGCACCGCCATCAGCCATGAATTGCGCGAGTGGATCCTCGCCACCACACGGGCCGGCCACGGCGTGCCGGACGTGCTCAAGCTGATGAAGGACAACGGCTACGACCCGCGCCAGAGCCGCAGTATCGTCGCCGAAGTGCTGAAGCTGCCGCTGGCCGCGCTCAACGCCGGCACCACTTCGCCCGCACCGCGCGGCCTGCGCACCAGACACCCGGAGGCGCCGGCGGTCTGCGTCGACGGCCACGCCATCGGCGTGTCGCTGAGCGTCGACGAACCGCCGCTGCGCGTGCTGGAAAACATCCTGGACGACGCCGAATGCGCCGAACTGATCGAACTGGCGCGACCGCGGCTGGCGCGCGCGCTCACCGTCGACGACGATGGCAAGCAGCAGGTGGACCAGCGCCGCACCAGCGAGGGCATGTTCTTTTCCATCGGCGAACTGCCGCTGGTCGCACGCATCGAGCAGCGTCTGGCCGGCCTGCTCGGCCTGCCGGTCAGCCACGGCGAAGGGCTGCAGATCCTGCATTACCGCCCGGGCCAGGAGTACGAGCCACATTTCGACTGGTTCGACCCTGCCCTGCCCGGCTACGACGCCATCACCCGCTCCGGTGGCCAGCGCATCGCCAGCGTGGTGATCTACCTCAACACGCCTGAACTGGGCGGCGGCACCGCCTTCCCCGAGCTGGGCCTGACGGTGACCGCACGCCGCGGTTCGGCCGTCTATTTCGCCTACGAAGGCGGCGACCCCAGCTCGCTGCATGCCGGCCTGCCGGTGATCTGCGGGGAAAAATGGATCGCCACCAAGTGGCTGCGTGAGCGCCCCTACCGCCAGGGCGGTCGCCGCTGACACGCGGTGCTGCGATGCAGCAGGGTTTGGCGTATCCTAGCGGACTGTTTTTCCCCGCTCGAGGATTCCCATGGGTCTGCATCTTGTCGCCGCCGGTCGCGACGTGCCAAACGAAATCAACGTCATCATCGAGATCCCCAAGGACGCCGAGCCGGTCAAGTACGAGGTGGACAAGGAGTCGGGCGCGATCTTCGTCGATCGCATCCTGTCCACCCCGATGCGCTACCCGTGCAACTACGGCTACGTGCCGGGCACCCTGGGCGGCGACGGCGACCCGCTGGACGCGCTGGTGATCCTGCCGCTGCCGCTCACCGTCGGCTCGGTGATTCGCTGCCACCCGGTCGGCATGCTGCAGATGACCGACGAGGCCGGCGGCGACGAGAAGCTGGTGGTGATCCCCTCGCCCAAGGTGTTCCCCGGCTACGCGCACATCAACGACATGAAGGGCGTCTCGCCGCACTGGCTGGAGCGCATCGGCCACTTCTTCGAGCATTACAAGGACCTGGAGAAGGGCAAGTGGGTGAAGATCGAGGGCTGGGTCGGTGCCGAAGAGGCACGCGCCGAGATCCTCTCCGGCATCCAGCGCTACAAGGCCGAGCACGGGTCCAAGGCCTGACCCCCGCCCAGGTGTGAACCACGAGCCCCGCCGCGCGCGGGGCTCGTGCGTCTGGCGGCATCAGCCGCGCTTGAGCAACTCGCGCAGGTCGATCAGCGCCGCATTGGCGCGCGAGACGTAGTTCGCCATCACCAGCGAATGGTTGGCGAAGAAGCCAAACGGCGAGCCGTTCAATACCATCGGGCTGTGCAGCGGCCGCTGCGCCTCCTCCAGTTCGCGGATCACCTGCTCCAGGCTGACGTCGGCGTGCTTGGAACGCAGGATCGGGCCGAAATCGCGCTGGATCGCCTTGAGCTGTTCCAGCAGCGTCCAGGTGTAGCCGCGTGCTTCGTAGAAGTTGTCGTCGATCTGCGTCCACGGCGTTTTCACCAGCCGGCCGCCGCCGGGCGCCGCCACGGTGGACGCGCCGGCTGGATCGGAGGCATCCACGTCGCCGATGCGGATCTGGCCCACGCTGGCCGACAGCCGCTGCGACAGCGAACCCAGCCGCGCCGAGACCAGCTGCAGGTAATCGGCCAGGTTGTCGGCGCGCGCGTAGAAATGCGCGTTGCTGTCGTCGGCATCGCCGAGCCGGATCAGATAGCCGTCCAGATGCTTGATCGCCTTGCGGTACTGGCTCTCCGAGCTGGGCAGCAGCCAGCGGTCGTTCGGGCTGTTGAGCAGTGGATCGGCTTCGGCCAGGTCCTTGTCCTCGGTCGACTGCGTCTGCGAGCGGCTGAAGTCGTTGCGCAGCGCACGCACCAGGTCGCGCGAAGCGGTCAGCGAGCCGAATTCCCAGTTCGGCAGGTTGTCCAGCAGCACGCCCGGCGGCAGCTTGTCGTTGCTGAGATAGCCGCCGCGTTTGTCGAGCAGGGTGCGCACCGAAGCGATCAGGGTGGCGGTGGTGGTGGCGCCGGTGCTCACCGGCCGCTTCAATTCCTGCATCCGGGTCTGGGTGACCGCCACCGGATCGAACAGCGGCGGCTCGGTATCCCACCACCACATCGTCGCGGCGATCAGCAACACCAGCAAGGCGACCACGGCCATGATGGCCCGACGAAGGCCGTGCCGCGGAACGGATGGAGTGTCGGGGTTCTGCATCGGGCGGCTCCTGCGGGACTGGCGAGCGGAGCCCAAGCTTACAACGCAGCCATGCGGCCAACCCTCAACGGCGACGGCGCGCCGCACCCCCGTGCGACGGGACTGCCTCGCGCTCCCACGGTGGCGGGTCGCCCAGCTTTTCGACCAGGAAATCGGTGAAGGCGCGCACCCGCGGCGGCACCAGCCGGCGCTGCGGCGTGACCGCCCAGATGCCGCTCGCCGGCAAGCGGTACGCGGGCAGCACGACCTCCAGCCCGCCCGCGCGCAATTCCTCGTGCACGTGCCACAGCGAATGCAGGGCGATGCCCTGGCCGGCCAGCACCGCGTCGCGGATCAGCTCGCCCATGGTGGTCTCGAAGCGGCCGCGCACGCGCACCGCATGCTCGCGGCCGCGGCGGTCGATGAGCCGCCATTCGTCCTGGCGACCCTGCCGGCTGGCCAGGATCAGGCACTCGTGCCGGGCCAGATCCTGCGGCGTGCGCGGGTGGCCGCGGCGACGCAGGTAGTCGGGCGCGGCACAGAGCAGGCGCCGGTTGTCGGCGATCGGTCGCGCCACCAGGCTGGAATCGCGCAAGGCGCCGATGCGGATGGCCAGGTCGTAGCCCGCACCCACCACGTCCACCATCTCGTCGCTCAGGTGCGTGTAGAGGTGCAGCTGCGGATGGCGCGCCATGAACTCGGGCAGCAACGGCGAGATGTACTTGATGCCGAAGGCGGCCGACAGGGTGACCCGCAGCGTGCCGGCCACGCCGCTGGCGCCCTGGCGCAGGCCGGCGGTGAGCGCATCCAGGTCTTCCACCAGCGCACGGCCCTGGCCGGCCAGCTCCAGCCCTTCCGGCGTGGCGTGCAGGCGGCGCGTGGTCCGGTGCAACAGCCGCACGCCCAGCGCGTGTTCCAGCCGCTTCAACCGCTGGCTCGCCACGGCCACGGAGATGTCCAGGCTGCGGGCAGCCGCGCTGATCGAGCCCTGGTCGAGCACGCGCAGGAACAGGCCGAGGTCGTCGAGGCGATCCATGGTTTCAACCATCCGTTGAAAGTGATTCGTCATTCTGGTGCTTTTCAATGAAAGCGCCAGTGCCCAGGCTGTGTACTTTCCGCATCGGCCCCTGGTCATGTCCCCTTCCGCCAACCGCACTCCGCCGGCGCTGTATGCGCTGGCCATCGGCGCCTTCGGCATCGGCACCACCGAGTTCATGCCGATGGGCCTGCTGCAGCAGATCGCCGGCGGCCTGCACGTCGGCATCGCGCGCGCCGGCCTGCTGGTTTCCGCCTATGCGCTGGGCGTGTTCATCGGCGCGCCGCTGCTCACCCTGGCCACCCGCCGGCTGCCGCGCAAGGCGGTGTTGCTGGGGCTGATGGCGATCTTCACCGTGGGCAACCTGGCCAGCGCACTGGCGCCCGGCTATGCCAGCCTGCTGACCGCGCGCGTGCTCACCTCGCTGGCGCACGGCACCTTTTTCGGCGTCGGGGCGGTGGTCGCCACCTCGCTGGTGGCGGCCAACCGGCAGGCTTCGGCCATCGCCACCATGTTCAACGGCCTGGCCGTGGCCACCTTGCTGGGCGTCCCGGCAGGCGCGTGGCTGGGCCTGCATTTCGGCTGGCATGCGGCGTTCGGGGCGGTGGCTGTGGTGGGCCTGCTGGCGATGCTGGCCGTGGCGTGGCTGGTGCCGGCGACGCGCGGCGCGGTCGCGCCGGTGGCCCTGGCCACCGAATTGCGCGCCATCGCCGGCGCGCCGGTACTGCTCGGACTCGCCACCACGGTATTCGGCTTTGCCGGCGTATTCGTGGTCTACACCTATATCGAACCGATGCTGACCCGCGTCACCGGCTTCGCCGACTCGGCGGTGTCGCCCATCCTGCTGGTGTTCGGCGTGGGCATGCTGATCGGTAATCCGCTGGGTGGCCGGCTGGCCGACCGCGCGCTGGCGCCGGCCCTGCTCGGCAGCCTGGCAGCGCTGGCCGCGGTGCTGCTGGGGCTCGGCCTGCTGCTGGCGCAGCCGTGGCCGATGGTGCTGTTCATCGGCCTGCTCGGCCTGGCGACGTTCGCCACCGTGGCGCCGCTGCAGTTGTGGGTGCTGCGCAAGGCTGCCGACGCGCCCAGCCTGGCCTCCAGCCTCAACATCGGCGCGTTCAACCTGGCCAATGCGCTGGGGGCGTGGCTGGGCAGCGCGACGCTCGCCCGCGGTCACGGCCTCGCCGCCCTGCCGTGGGCCGCGACGCTGGTTGTCGCCACCGGCATCGCCATCGCCCTGCTGGCCGTGCGCGGCGAGCGCGCGAGTCGCGCCGCCGCAGTCGCCGCCTGTCCGCAAGCTTGATCCTTTCCACCACCCTGCGAGGTTTCGCCATGGACTACCGCTTTCTCGGCCGCTCCGGCTTCAAGGTCCCCGTGTTGGGCTTCGGCACCGGCACCTTCGGCGGCAAGGGGCCGCTGTTCAGCGCCTGGGGCAGCAGCGGCGTCGCCGAGGCGAAGCGCCTGGTCGACCTTTGCCTCGACGCCGGCGCGAATCTGTTCGACAGCGCGGACGTCTATTCCGACGGCGCTGCGGAGGAAATCCTGGGCGCCGCGCTGAAGGGCCGGCGCGAGCGCGCCATTGTTTCCACCAAACTCGCCCTGCGCGCGGGCGACGGTCCGAACGACGCAGGCGCTTCGCGTCATCACCTGCTCGCCGGCGTGGAGCGCACGCTGAGACGGCTGGGCACCGACTGGATCGACCTGCTGCAGCTGCATCAGTTCGACGCGATGACGCCGGTGGAAGAGGTGATGGCCACGCTGGACGACCTGGTGCGCGCGGGCAAGGTCCGCTACCTCGGGGTGTCGAACTTTTCCGGCTGGCAGATCATGAAATCGCAGGCCGCCGCCGAGCGGTACGGTCGCGCGCACCTGGTGGCCAACCAGGCCTACTACTCGCTGGCCGGGCGAGACTACGAGTGGGAGCTGATGCCGCTGGGCCAGGACCAGGGCCTGGGCGCCATCGTGTGGAGCCCGTTGGGCTGGGGCCGGCTCACCGGCAAGATCCGCCGCGGCCAGCCGCTGCCCGCCGGCAGCCGCCTGCACGACACCGCCGGGTTCGGGCCACCGATGGACGCGGAACGCTTGTACCGCATCGTCGACGCGCTGGACACCGTCGCCGCGGACATCGGCAAGAGCGTGCCGCAGGTGGCGATCAACTGGCTGTTGCAACGCCCCACCGTCTCCAGCGTGCTGATCGGCGCCCGCAACGAGGCACAACTTGTCGACAACCTGGGCGCGGTGGGCTGGCAGCTTGCAGCGGAGCACATGACGCGGCTGGATGCCGCCAGCGCGGTGATGCCGCCGTATCCTTACTACCCGTACTGGAACGGCCCGTTCGCCGAGCGCAACCCGCCGCCGGTGGCCGTCCATCCCGTCGCCCTGGAGTCCCCGCCGTGAAAGCCGTTGCCCTGACCCGCTACCTGCCGATCACCGATCCGCAGTCGCTGTTCGACGTGGAACTGCCCACGCCCGTGCCAGGCGAACATGATCTGCTGGTGCGTGTCGAGGCCGTATCCGTGAATCCGGTCGATACCAAGCTGCGTGCACCGAAACCGCAAGTGGAAACGTCACCCAGAGTGCTGGGCTACGACGCCGCCGGCGTGGTGGAAGCGGCGGGCTCCGCCGTGGCGGGCTTCAAGCCGGGCGATCGCGTGTACTACGCGGGCGACGTCACCCGGCCGGGCAGCAATGCGCAATATCAACTGGTGGACGCGCGTCTGGCCGCGTTGATGCCGCACAACCTGGATTTCGCCGACGCCGCGGCGCTGCCGCTGGTGGCGGTCACCGCGTGGGAGCTGCTGTTCCAGCGCATGCCCTTCGACAGCGAACACGGCGGCGAGGACAAGTCGTTGCTGGTCATCGCCGGCGCCGGCGGCGTGGGCTCGATCGCCATCCAGCTGGCGCGGCGCGCGGGCTTCACCGTGATTGCCACCGCCTCGCGCGCCGAGAGTGCCGAGTGGTGCCGCGCGATGGGTGCCCGACACGTGGTGGATCACCGCGAACCGCTGGCACCACAACTCGCCGCACTGGGCCTGCCGCAGATCGACGCCGCGCTGAACCTCGCCGACACCGACGCCTACTGGGACGAACTGGGCGCCCTGCTGGCGCCGCAGGGCCACGTCGGCCTGATCGTGGAGCCGAAGGGTGCGCTGAACATCGGCGACCCGTACAAGGCCAAATGCATCGGCATTCACTGGGAGTTCATGTTCGCCCGCGCGCGCTTCAAGACAGCGGACAGGGCCGAGCAGGGCCGCATCCTCGCCCGCGTGGCCGAACTGGTGAACGCCGGCGAGCTGAAGGGCATCCGGCGCGAGACGCTGCAGCCGATCAACGCGACGAACCTGCGCGAGGCGCATCGCCGGCTGGAATCGGGCGGCAGCATCGGCAAGCTGACCCTGGCCGGCTGGTAGGCCGGCCGATCGACGGCGCCATCAGCGGCGCTTGCGCACCGCCGCTTTCCTGCCGCCGGCCTTGGTCGAGGGTGCCGGTTTCGCCGGCTCGCCCTTCTTGCCGAGTTGCTCCAGCAAGGTGTTCATGTCCTCGGCGTGCTCTTCCTCCATCGCCAGGATGCCTTCCAGCACGCGGCGGGTGGTGGGGTCGGCGGTGCCCACGTAGTCGATCATCTCGCGGTAGCTGTCGATGGCGATGCGCTCGGCGACCAGATCCTCCTTGATCATGTCGACGATGTCCTCGCCTTCCACGTAGTCGGAGTGGCTGCGCGTGAGCAGGCCCTCGGGCGACAGGTTCGGTTTGCCGTCGAGCTGGGTGATGCGCTCGGCGAGCAGGTCGGCGTGCCCCTGCTCCTCGGTGGCGTGCTGCAGGAACTCTTCCTTGATCGCCTGCGAGTGGATGCCCGATGCCATGTAGTAGTGGTACTTGTAGCGCAGCACGCAGACGATCTCGGTGGCCAGCGCATGGTTGAGCAACCTCACCACGGTGGCGCGATCGGCCTTGTAGCCGGCGGTCATCGCGCCCTTGTCGATGTCCTGGCGGGCGCGCTTGCGGATGTTCTCGATGTCGCTGACGAACGGCTTGGTCTTGGCCATGGCTTGCTCCTGCGGATGGGGCGGCGCCGGCGGCTGCAGGCCGTCCGGCGTGCGGAAATCAGGCAAGCATAGGCACCGCGCCGAAAAAGCCGGGTGAAGGGCCCGCGGCCGCGGTCAGCGCGGCAGGAAGGCGCGCAGGAAGGTGGTCAGCGCGGCAGGAAGGCGCGCAGGAAGGTGTCCACGCCCGCGCGCGCGGTGGTTTCGATTTCCTGCAGGTAGCTTTCCGGGCAATTCGTGCAGCCGAACATCTGCCGCATCATCAGGTTGCCCTTGATCAGGGTGAGGAACTGCGCGCTGGCCCGGCGCACGTCGTCGATGTCGAGCTTGCCGGCGTCAACCGCCTGCTGCAGCAGACGTTCCATCAGGCCATGGGTGCGCGTGGCGCCTTCCTCCCAGATCAGCTTGCCGTAACGCGGGTTGCCCTGGCGGCAATCGCTGAGGATGGCGCGGAAGGTGCCCACGGTTTCCGCATTGCAATCCAGGTGGGCGTGGGTCAGCGCCACCCGCAGCAAGGTCTCGCGGATGTCCGCCTGGGGGTCGAAGCGGTAGGTTTCCTCCGGCAACAGATCCTGGATGCGCGAGCGGATGACTTCGCGGAACAGGTTGTCCTTGTCGCCGAAGTGGCTGTAGACGGTAAGTTTGGACACGCCGGCGTCCGCCGCGATGGCATCCATGCTGGTGCCGCTGAAGGCGTTGCTGATGAACAACGCCTTGGCCGCTGCCAGGATGGCCGCACGCTTCTCCATGTCCTTCGGGCGACCGGGTCCCTGGGCTCTGATGGGCGCGCTGGTACTCATGTCCTCCACCTTCAAAAATGCAGATAACCAGCCTTTAGTATACGCTTCGGTTTATTTATTTGCCACGCTGCGGCAATCTGACCATGGCCGGCGCTCGATCCGGCGCGCACCATGGGGTGACGGACGTCACGCAGGGCCGATGACTTCCGGCACTTCGTGTGCCGTGGTGCAGCCGTCAGGCTACGTGCCAAGTGGCGCCGCCATTGTCGCGGCAGGTGGCAAAGCTTATCCTTCCGGGTTCTTCCGGGACAGCGCAGGCATCCACAGATGGCGATGAATTTCGAACAGGCACGCACGAACATGGTGGAGAACCAGGTGCGTCCGTGGGAAGTGCTCGATGGCCGCGTGCTCGACGTGATCAGCCGCGTGCGCCGCGAGGATTTCGTCGCCGCCGAACACCGGAAGCTGGCCTTCGCCGACCTGTGCCTGCCGCTGGGCCACGGCGAGGTGATGATGAAGCCGGTGGTGGAAGGCCGCCTGCTGCAGGCGCTGGACGTGCAGCCCACGGACCGCGTGCTGGAGATCGGCACCGGCTCGGGCTATCTCAGCGCGTGTCTGGCCACCTTGTCGGCGCAACTGGTCAGTGTCGACATCCACGCCGACTTCACCGCCGCCGCCGGCGAACGGCTGCGCCAGGCTGGCATCGGCAACGCCAGCCTGGTCACCGGCGAAGCGGTGCGCTCGTGGCAGCCGGACGGAGTGTTCGACGTGCTGGTGGTCACCGGCGCCGTGGCGGAAATCCCGTCGCGCTGGCACGCCTGGCTCAAGCCCGGCGGTCGCGCGTTCGTGGTGAGCGGACTGTCGCCGGTGCAACGCGCCAGCCTGCTGATCCACGAGGCGGACGGCGGTCTGCGCGAGCAGAGCCTGTTCGAGACCGACCTGCCGTACCTGGTGCATGCCGAGCCGGCGCCGCGATTCGTTTTCTAGTCCCCATTCCCCGACGTCCCCGATCGACACGAGGCATTCCATGCAATTGAAGCTGCTCACCCTGGCCCTGGCGCTGGCCGCCGTCTCGCTGCCCAGCCATGGCGAGGATCTGCTCGATGCATACCGCGACGCACGCGCCAATGACCCGGTACTGGCCCAGGCCGACGCGACGCGACTGGCCACCGGCGAGGGCGTGCCGCAGGCACGCGCCGGGTTGCTGCCGCAGATCGACGGCTCGCTCACCCTGCAGCAGGCCAACAATGCCCAGGGCAGCGGGTCCGACACGGGCTTCAACACTGGCGCGAACAGCTTCCTGTGCGACGGCATCGCCGCCGGCAGCGGCAACTACACCTGCACCGGTCCGCTGGCTCCCAACGGCACCACCTCGGATGGCGGCCACCTGCGCACGCGCAGCCTCAATGCCACGCTGACCCAGACCGTTTTCGACTTCAGCAAGTACGCCAACCTCAAGGCCGCGCACTCCGCCAAGGATGCGCAGGACGCGACCTACCAGGCCGCGGCGCAGGATCTGCTGGTGCGCGTCACCGCCGCGTACTTCACCGTGCTCAACGACGAGGATCAGCTGACCTTCGCCAAGGCCAACGAGGACGCGTTCAAGCGCCAGTACGACCAGGCCGACCAGCAATACAAGGTGGGCCTGTCGGCGATCACCAACGTGTACCAGGCCAAGGCCTATTACGAGAACGCCAAGACCCAGACGATCGCGGCGCAGAACACGCTCGACAACGACCGCGAGGCCCTGCGCGTCATCACCGGCAAGCCGGTGGGTGACCTGAAGAAGCTGCGCGACGACCTGCCGATGGACGCCCCGGCGCCGAACGACCCGCAGGCCTGGGTGAAGCAGGCACTGGAGAACAACCCGACCTTGCAGGCGCAGCAGGACAATGTGCAGACCGCCGAACACAACATCACCGCAGCGCGCTCGGGCCACCTGCCCACGCTCAGCGCCAGCGTGAACTACGGCAAGAGCAGCAGCTGGTACCAGGACCCCGCCCGCCTCGGTTCGGAGCGCCCGGCCTCGACCACCATCGGGCTGACCCTCAACGTGCCGATCTTTTCCGGCGGTTACACCCAGTCGCGCGTGCGCCAGTCGATCTACCAGCGCGATGCCGCCAACGACGCGCTGGAACTGCAGCGCCGCCAGGTGATCCAGAACACGCTCAACTACTACCGCTCGGTGCTCGCCGGCATTTCGCAGGTGGAGTCGGGCAAGGCTTCGGTGGAATCCGGCCAGAAGGCGCTGGAAGCCACCCGTGCGGGCTTCGAGGTCGGCACGCAGACCTTCACCGACGTGCTGCTGGCGATCCAGACCCTGACCCAGTCGGAAAGCTCGTACTCGCAGGCGCGCCACCAGTTCATCCTGAACAAGCTGCTGCTGCAGCAGGCCGCCGGCACGGCCGACTTCAAGGACATCCAGAGCATCAACGCGCTGCTGCAGTAAGGCGCTGGCCACCTACTCCTGCAGCAACCCGTCGACCAGACGCATCACCCGCCGCACGGCGCCGCGCTCGCGTTCGAACACCAACTGAGCGGCATCGCCCATCCGCTCGCGGCGCGGCGCATCGAGCAGCAACTGCAGCAGATGCGGGCCGAGCTGGTCGGCCGCCGACACCCGCTCGGCGCCGCCCTGCTCGATCAGGCTGCGGGTGATCTCCTCAAAGTTGAACGTGTACGGCCCCACCAGCACGGGCACCGACAGCGCCGCCGGCTCCAGCACGTTGTGCCCACCGATCGGCACCAGGCTGCCACCCACGAAGGCCACGTCGCTGCCTGCGAAGAAGGGCATCAGTTCACCCATGGCGTCGATCACGCAGACCTGGTGCGTGCCCGCCGGCACCCCGTCGGCGCTGCGCGTGGCCACCCGGAAACCGAGGTTGCGCACGGTGTGCTCTACCAGCCGGAAACGCTCGGGGTGGCGCGGGGCCAGCAGCAGCAGCGCATCGGGCAATCGCTGCAGCACCTTCAGATGCGCCTCCAGCGCCGCCAGCTCCTCGCCGTCGTGCGTGCTGGCCGCCATCCACACCGGGCGCCGCGCGCCCCAATGCGCGCGCATCGCCGCGCCGGCCGCCACCGCGCCCTCGGGGATCGGCATGTCGAACTTCATGTTGCCGCTGACCAGCACCTTTTGCGGATCGGCCCCCAGCAGCCGGTAGCGCGCCGCATCGGTGCGCGACTGGGCAGCGATCACGCTCACGCAGCGCAGCGCCGATGCGGCCAGGCTGCGCAGCGGCTTGTAGCCGCGCATCGAGCGTGCGGACAAGCGCGCATTGACGATCATCAACGGGATGCCGCGCCGGCGACAGGCAAAGTAGAGATTGGGCCAGATCTCGGTTTCCACGATCACGGCCAGGCGTGGCCGTACCCGCTTCATGAAGCGGCGCACCGCGAACGGCAGGTCGTACGGCAGGTACACGTGGAACACGCTGTCGCCGAACAGTTGCTGCACGCGCGCAGCACCCGTGGGAGTGACGGTGGTGATCACCAGCGGCGCGTTCGCGTAGCTGCGCTGCAGCGCCTTGATCAGCGGCTCGGCGGCATTCACCTCGCCGACCGACACCGCGTGGACCCACAGGCTGCCACTGAAGCCGGGCGCCTCGAACGAGCCGAAACGCTCCAGCCAGCGTCGTTGGTAGGGCGGTGACGAACGCAGCCCCCGCAAGAGCAGGCGCAGCACCAGCACCGGCGTGGCCAGGAACATCGCGAGGGTGTACAGGAAGCGCAACGGTCGATCCTTGCAATCAACGCGCGAGTATAGCGACAGCGCCACGGGCGAGCTCGCGCGCGGGTGGCCCGCTACAATGCCGACGATGCCCGGCATGCCCCGCCCCGAGTTCACCCGATCGCTGCTCGCTCCCCGCCACTGGCCGGCATGGCTGGGCGTGGCGGCGGTGTGGCTGATCGCGCATCTGCCGCAGGCGCTGTTGCCATGGCTGGGGCGTCGGCTCGGCGCGCTGGTGGCGCGCGTTCCCTCGGCGCGGCGGCGCATCGCCGCCGCCAACATCGCGCTGTGTTTCCCCGCGCTCGACCCGACGCAGCGCGCGGCACTGGTCGACGCCAACCTGCGTGACATCGGCATGATGATGGTGGAGTTCGCGCTCGGCTGGCTGGGCAGCAACCGGCGCATGGCCGCACTGCCGACCACCATCGAGGGGCTGGAACACCTGGAAGCGGCGCGTGCGCGCGGCAAGGGCGTGCTGCTGGTCGGCGGCCACTTCTCGCACCTGGAGTTGTGCGCGCGGCTGGTGTCGCAACGCATCCGCATCGCCGGCATGTACCGGCGCATGGATTCGACGGTGTTCGAATGGGTGGTGCTGCGCGCGCGGCTGCGCTACGCCGCGGCGATGTTCGACAAGGACGACATCCGCGGCACCGTGAAATACCTGCGCGCCGGCGGCACGCTGTGGTACGCGCCGGACCAGGACATGCGCAGCAAGGACACCGTGTTCGTGCCGTTCTTCGGCGTGCCGGCGGCCACCATCACCGCCACCCACCACCTGGCGCGGCTGTCCGGCGCAGTGGTCATCCCGTTCTTCCACCGCCGCCTGCCCGATGGTTCGGCTTACGTGCTGCGCCTGGGTGCACCGCTGGAGGATTTCCCCGGAACAGACGTGCTCGACGACACCGCCCGCGTCAACGCCTGCATCGAGCAGATGGTGCGCGAGGCGCCGGAGCAATACCTGTGGGTGCACAAGCGCTTCAAGACCCGACCGCCGGGACTGCCGCCGGTGTACTGACCGCGGGCGAGCGCTCGACGTACAGGGCCGCGCACCACAACCCCAGCAGCCACGCGAACAGCAGGCCCCACCAGGCGGAGTAGAACGCCAGGTGCGAGTTCAGCGGGAACAGCATCACGCCCAGCGCCAGGCTGACCGGAAACGCGCGCGCGCGAGCCGCCGCGCCCACCCGACGCCAGGCCCGCCACGCCAGGCCCGCCGCAGCCAGCCACAACGCCAGCCCCAGCAGGCCGGTATTGGTGAGGATTTCCAGCAGCAGCTGATGCGGGTGGCAGGCGCCCTCGCCGACGCCGCACGCTTCGGCCGAGACCACGAAGTGATCGTTGGCCGGCGCGAACTGCGGATAGGCGTAACGGAAACCGCGCACGCCCACGCCGTTGACCGGATGCGCCGCCGTCATCGCCACGCCGACCCGCCAGATGTCGAGCCGACCGCTGAGCGCCGTGTCCACCGAACGGTCGGTGCCGTGCAGCACCAGCAGGCTGCGCGCCATCCGGTCGTGGAAGCGCACCGAGGTGTTCCACGCCACCACGCCGGCCAGCGCCAACAGCAAAGCAGCGGCCGCGCACCACAGCGAGAAGCGCCACAGCGTGCGCGCCTCTTGCCAGGCGAAACCGGCCAGCACCAGTACGTAGCACAGCCACGCCGAGCGCGAGCCGGCCAGCAGCACCGGGCCCAGCACCAGCACCGCGGCAAGTACCAGCCCCGGCCGGCCCCAGCGTTGCCGCGCCACCCACAACGCGAACGGCGACAGCACCGCCAGGCTGGGGCCAAGCTTCAGGTTGTCGGCGCCGAAAATGCCGGATACCCGCAGCGCCTCCGGGTGGCCGCCCAGGCTCCAGCCGGTGAGCGCCTGCACCCACGCGTCCGCGCACCACAGCGCAAGTACCGCGGCGACGGCGATGTACAAGGCCTGCAGCTTGGCCTCGCGACGGATCGCGAAGCAGGCATACAGACCCAGCGGCACGTAACGCAGCGTGGCAGCCACGGTGCTCCAGCTCTTGCCGGGACGAATCGCATCCACCGCCGAAAACAGCGCGGCCGCCACGTAGGCGGCCAGCAGCCACAGCAGCAGCTGCGCGCCGGGGTGCTGGCGCAGCGCCGCCGGGTCACGGGCGAACAGCATGATCACGCCGAGCAGGCACAACAGCGTGCCCAGCTCCGCGCTGCGTCCGAACGGCAACAGCGCGATCACCAGCCAGAACGGCAGCAGGGGGGAATGCAGCGCGGCCTTGAGTGAACTGCCGAAGGTAGTCATGGCTGGGCCAGGCGGGAACCAGCGCGCATTGTAGGCACGCCGCAACGGCGCGTGCTCAGCCTTGCCGCTGGCTCACTTCGTCGTAGAGCGCCAGCGTGGCCTGCTGCATGTCGCTGAGCCGGTAGCTCTGCAACGGCGAGATCGGCGGCGCCACCCGCAGCAACTCGGCCGCGCGCTCGACCAGCCGCTCGCGATCGCCCAGCGGCACCCGTCCGGCGGGATACAGCTCGGCCAGCAGTTCGCCGACGCCGCCGTGGGCGTAGCCCAGCACCGGTCGGCACAGCGACAGCGCCTCGATCACGGTGCGCCCGAACGTTTCGGGCTTGTTCGACAGCTGCAGCACCAGCGCGGACAGCGCATAGATGTCGCGGATGTCGTCACGCGGCGGCGACAGCACCACCTGCGAGGTCACCCCGCGCAGGCGGATCAGTTCCTGCAGCTCGGCCACGTAGGCTTCGCGGCCGGGTTCGATCACGCCCAGCAGCAGCAGCCGCACCTCGATGCCGCGACGCTTGAGGTCGGCCACCAGCTCGATCGCGTCGTGATGACCCTTCAGCCGCGTACCGCGCGCCGGCATGGTCAGCAGCGGCGCACCGGCGAGCGCGGGGAACTCCGCGAAAAACGCCTTGTGCCACGCGTCGTCCGGCCGGTGCCCGTAGGGAAACGCCTCCTGGTCGATCCCGCGCGGGATCACCCGCACGCGACCAGGCTCCAGCCAGCGGTAGTGGCTGAGCACGTAGTCACGCAAGGTCTGCGACACCACGATGACGCGCTCGCCGCGCAGCAGGATCGAGCTGTAGCGGCCCGGCGAATTGAAGCCATGCACGGTGGTGACGAAATGCGGCCGCGGGGAAACGCCGCGCAGCGCCCACCAGCCCACCCACGCCGGCAACCGCGAGCGCGCATGCACGATGTCCGGCTTCAGCTCGCGCAGCAGGCGCCGCAGCGCGCCGATGCGACCCAGGGTGCTCAGCGACTTGCGCCCCAGGTCGAGCGCGATGTGCTCGCTGCCTTCGGCCTGCAACTGCTCCACCAGCCGCCCGCTGGCGGAAATCACCACCGAGCGGTGGCCGGCCTGCACCAGCGCGCGCGCGATCTCCAGCGCCGAGCGCTCCGCGCCGCCCGAATGCAGCGCGGGGATCAGCTGGACCACGGTCAGCAGCTTGGCGGGCACGGCGATGCTGGGCATGAGCTCAGGACTGGCGGCTTTCATGGCAAAAAATAAGCAAAAAAAATGCCATGGCAGACCGCCGATCGGGTCCGGGGATCAGTCGCGCAGGACGTAATGCGCGCCGCAGTAGGCGCAGGTTGACTCCCCGCCATCATCGACGATCGGCAGATAAACCTTCGGGTGGGAGTTCCACAGCACCATGCCCGGCATCGGGCATGACAGCGGGAGGTCCCGCCGCGTCACTTCGTAACGATTTTCGGCATTTGCCGGCACCAGGGGCACCGTCGCGACAGCGGGGGAAGACATCAGCGGACTCCGGACTGGACAGCAGGCTGCAAATGGTAGCAGGCTGGAGGTTGCTGTCAGGCGGGGGCCGCGGCAGCCGCGGGAGGGGTCCGGATCCGCGTCCCGCCACCACCGGCAGCAAGCTGCGTCACGCACCAGGGGAAATCAACCATGTTCCGGCGCTCCGCGCCGGATTTCGGGCATCTGATCGGGAGCAGACCATGGATTCCGCAAAGCTCATCGCGCGCGCAAAGAACATCCTGACCACACCCAAGACCGAGTGGCCCGTTGCCGCCGCCGAACCGGCCACGGTCAACAGCCTGTATCTCGGCTACATCGCCATCATCGCCGCCCTGCCGGTGATTGCGCAGTTCATCAAGGGCAGCCTGATCGGCACCAGTTTCATGGGCGTCACCGTGCGCGCCGGCATCGGCGCGGGCATCGGCAGGATGATCCTGGGCTACATCCTGTCGCTGGTGCTGGTCTACGTAATGGCGCTGATCATCAACGCGCTGGCCGGCAGCTTCGGCGCCAAGCCGAACCTGATCCAGGCGCTGAAGACGGTGGCCTACGCCTGGACCGCCTGGTGGATCGCCGGCATCGGCGTGATCGTGCCGTGGCTGGGCCTGCTGATCATGCTCGTTGGCGGCGTCTACAGCATCTACCTGCTCTACCTGGGCCTGCCGCACACCATGCAGTGCCCGGCGGAAAAGGCCGGCGGCTATACCGCGGTGAGCGTGATCATCGCGATCGTGCTGGGCTGGATCGTGAGCCTGGTCCTGGGCCTGATCTTCGTCGGTGCACTGGGCGGTGCGGCGATGAGCGGCATGCACGTGACCGGCAGCAACGGCGACACCGTCACCATCGACGGCAACAGCGCGCTGGGCAAGCTCGCGGCGATGGGCCAGCGCGCCGAGCAGGCCAGCAAGGAGCTGGAAGCAGCGCAGAAATCCGGCGACAGCGCCGCGCAGTCGGCCGCGATGGGCAAGATGATGGGCGCGATGTCCGGCAGCAGCGGCCCGGTGGAGGCGCTGGCGCCCGACCAGATCAAGGCGTTCCTGCCCGCTGCCGTGGGCAACCTCAAGCGCACCGGCATCTCCGCCGAGCGCAACGGCGCGATGGGCATGCAGGTGTCGGAGGCGAGCGCCGAGTACCGCGGCGACGACAACCAGCGCATCACCCTGGAAGTCACCGACACCGGCGGCGCCAAGGGCTTCATCGCGATGGCCAGCGCGATGGCACCGGAGGAGGAGAAGGAAACCGAGCACGGTTACGAGAAGACCTACAGCGACAACGGCAACCTCATCCACGAGGAATGGGACAACCAGTCGAAGTCCGGCGAGTACAGCGTGATCGTCGGCAAGCGCTTCACCGTCAAGGCGAACGGCAATGCCGACAGCATCGACGAGCTGAAGGCGGCGGTGGGCAGCATCGACCTGGGCAAGCTGGAGTCGATGAAGGACAGCGGCGTGAAATCCGAATAACCGGCGGCTACCGGCACAAAAAAACCGCGCCGATGATGGCGCGGTTTTTTTGTGCGA
Organism: Rhodanobacter lindaniclasticus; assembly: GCF_004799035.1. Classification (GTDB taxonomy): domain Bacteria; phylum Pseudomonadota; class Gammaproteobacteria; order Xanthomonadales; family Rhodanobacteraceae; genus Rhodanobacter; species Rhodanobacter lindaniclasticus. The sequence goes on along the minus strand of NZ_MWIO01000016.1, from coordinate 68,886 downwards.
GTGCGCCGGACCGCGCGACGATTACTTCGCCGCGGCCTCCTTCGGCACCGAACCCTCGGTGGTGATGCGCACGTGCACCTCGTCGCTGACGTTGGGCACATAGGCGCCCACGCCGAACTCCGAGCGCTTCAGCGTGGCGGTGGCGTCGAAGCCGATCGACTGCGCCTTGCCCATCGGATGCGGGCCGATCCGGTTCAGCGTGGCGTCGAGCACCACCGGCCGGGTCACGCCATGCACGGTGAGGTCGCCGGTGACCTTGAACTTGTTGTCGCCCAGCGGTTCGACGTTGCTGCTCTTGAAGGTCACTACCGGATACTTCTCCGCATCGAAGAAATCGGCCTTCTTCAGATGCTCGTCCAGCGCCGCCACGTGGGTATCCAGCCGCGCCAGCGGCAGGGTCACCTCGACGCTGGACTGCGCCGGATGCTGTTCGTCGAACACGATCGTGCCTTCGCCCAGGCCAAGGTCCGCGGTGGGGTTGGAATAGCCGAAATGGTTCCAGCTGAACAGCACCATCGTGTGGTTGGGGTCGAGCTTGTAGGTCACCGGCGCTGCCTGCGCGGAAACCGCCGCGCCCAGCAGGCCGGCGAGCAAGAGATATTTCAGTGAGGACATGCGAAGACTCCATTGAACAAGGACGAGAGGCTGCTTCTGGCTGTCGCACGGTATCCTTCGCGAGAGCCACACCGACACGGTGGCCGGAAATTCCAGTGTACAGGCCGCCGGCACGCGGCCGACCTCCGGTGGGGAAACGCATCGTGTTGATTCGGGAAACAATCTTGCCGCGCACAGACCCATGCTGAAGCTCCACGGCGAATGCTGGGTGATCACCGACGCGGCGGCCGGAAACCAGCGCCAGGCGCTGGCGCTGGCCGAGCACCTGCAACTGCCGCGCCGCCACCTGCTGCTGGAACCGCGCGCGCCGTGGTCATGGCTGGCGCCGCGGCTGACCGCGGGCGGACGGCTCGCGCTGCCGGCCGCGCAGAGGGCCTGGTTCGCGCCGCCGTGGCCTGCGGTGGCGATCGGCTGCGGTCGCGCCGCCGCGTTGTTCACCCGTCTGCTGCGGCCGCTGACGGAGCGCCGCTGCCACACCGTGCAGATTCTCGATCCCCGCATCGACCCCGCGCTGTGGGACACCGTGGTGGCGCCGCGCCACGACGAACTGCACGGCGCCAACGTGCTGACCACGCTGGGCTCGCTCAACACCGTCGACGACGAGTGGCTGGCCGACGGCCGCGATGCCTGCCCGCATTTCGAGGAGCTGCCGCGGCCGCGCGTGGGCGTGCTGCTGGGCGGGCCGCGTCGCGGCATTGCGCTGGATGCCGACTACGCCGCTGCGCTGGCCCGGCAACTGCTGGCGCGCCAGCGCGCCGAAGGCGGCAGCCTGCTGGTGCTCGGCTCGCGACGCACGCCGCTGGCGCTCATCGAAACCCTGCGGCCGTTGCTGGTCGACGTGCCTGGCCTGCTCTGGGCTGGCCAGGACGACGGCCGCAACCCCTACCCCGGCGTGCTGGGCTGGGCCGATCGACTGGTGGTCACGCCGGACTCGGTGAACATGCTGTCCGAAGCCTGCGCGGTCGGTTGTCCGGTGCTCACCTTCATCCGCGCTCCGCTGCCGCCGAAGATCGCGCGCTTTCACCAGACCCTGCGCGAGGCCGGCCTGCTGCACGACCTCGACGCGCCCGGCACCGCGCCGCAACCCCCGCTGCGCGAAACCGCGCGCGTGGCCGCGCTGGTGCGCGCACGCATCGAGGCGACCATGGCCGAGGTCGCCGCGCGGCCCTGAGTGCCGCACCTATCCGGCCGAACGCATCCACTGCAGTTGGCCCGCGGCGAGCAGGGCGTCCAGTTGCGGCGCCAGCGGCTCGCCCAGGACGGACGGCGGCAGCGGCGCGGTCGCCAGGAGGCCGACGCAGCGGTCGCGACCCAGGTACTTCGCGCGGTACAGCGCAAGATCGGCCAGTTCCACCGCCATCTCGAACGTGGCCATGTCCTCATGCGCGGCCAGCGGATGCATGCTGAAGCCGATCGAACAGGTCAGCCGGATCACGCCGCCACGGCCATCGGCAAACGCCTTGGCGGCGATGTCGCGGCGCAGGCGTTCGGCGATGCGCAGCACGTCGTCGGCTTCGACGTCGCGCAGCAGCAGCAGGAACTCCTCGCCGCCCCAGCGCACAGTGATGTCGCTGTCGCGGCGCAACTCCGCCAGCTTGCCGCCCAGCTCGCGCAGCACCGAATCGCCCGCCGCATGGCCCCAGGCGTCATTGACGTCCTTGAAGTGGTCGATGTCGATCTGCACCACGCCGATGCGGCTGCCACTGGCCAGCAGCGCGGGCAATTGCGCCAGCAGGTAACGCCGGTTGTGCAACGCGGTCAGCGCGTCGGTGTGGCTCTCCTCGGCCAGCGCCAGGTTGGTGACGCGCAGGCGCTCCAGTGCCCGCGAAAGTTTGCCCGTGCGCCGCTCGACCTGCTCCTCCAGCCACGCGTTGCGGCGGCGCTGCCGGCGCATGCTCCAGCGCGCCAGGGCGAACAGCAGCACGGCCAGCGCGGCCGCCGCGACGAAGCGCACCAGCAGGTTCTCGTACCAGTGCGGGGTGACTTCCACCACCATGCCGGCCTCCGCTCCGTAGCCGTCGGCGCCCGGCAACGTGGCGGCGACGCGGAAGCGGTAGTCGCCGGCCGGCAGGTGCGTGTAGAACGCCTCGCGGCGCACGTCGGCGTATTGCCACTCCTTGTCGTAGCCGTCCAGCCGGTAGCGGAAGTGCAAGGTACCCACCGGCAGATAAGGCGCGGTGTAGTGGATGGTGAGGTCGCGGCTGCCGTGGTCGAGGGTGAATGCGTCGCCGCCGTACTGCCGGCCATCGTGATCGACCGACACCACCTGCGCGCGCGGCGCCGAGGGCGGATCACCCAGTGCGCGCGTGTCCACGCCCAGGATGCCGTCGGTGGAGGCGTACCAGATGATGTCGCCCGCCACGACGCTGCGTGCACGGGCGCCGCCGTTGCAGCAGCGCACGCTGTCCACCGTGGTGGAACGCTGCTCGCCGGCCAGTCGCTGCGGCGACACGGTGCGCGGCGGCGAACCGGGCCGCGGCAACTGCGCCAGCGGCAGGCGCCAGGCTCCATCCATCGAGCTGACGTAGAGCTGCCCGCCGAGCAGGTCGAACGTCCACACGTTGTCGCTCGGCAGGCCTTCCTTCTGGCCGGTCATGCGCAAACGGCCGTCCACCATCACGCCGATGCCGGCGTCACTGGTGGCCACCAGCAGCAGGCCCGGTTCCGGCGTCGCCAGCCTAGTCACGAAATGCCCGCGCAGCGGCTCGGCCCAGGCCGGCCGCGTCCACTGGCCGTCGCGCCACTCGCGCACGCCATCGCGGGTGCCCACGTAAAAATGCTCCGGAGCCAGTGCAAGAATCGAACGCACGATCGCCTCGGCCGCGGTCGCCTGCGGGTCGAGGCGGGTCAGTTCGCCCTGTTTCCAGCGGTAGAGGCCGGCGGAGGTGCCGATCCGGAAATCATCGTCGCCGACCTCATGGATATCGTTGATCTGCAGGTTGCGCAGGCCTTGCAGCGCCGGCGGAGTGACATTGGTGCCGTGGTCGAACACCGCGATGCCGCCGCGCGTGCCCACCCACAGCCGCTGGCGGCGGTCGTAATGGAGCTCGTACGCCGACGGATTGGGCAGCGCGCTGCCGGGAATCAGCGTGCGCACGCGCTGGCCGTCGTAGACCTCCACGTCGGAGTTGGTGCCGAACACGATCGCGCCATCGGGCGCGCGCAGCACGCTCCATACCAGCGGATCGCGCACCCCGTCGCGCACCGAGATCCGCCGGGTCCAGCCATTCCAGACCCGATAGAGGCCGCGCGTGTAGGTGCCCAGCCACAGGTTGCCGTGGTGGTCCTCCAGCATGCTCTTCACCCACGGCCGCCGGCTGACGTCGAGGTCCTCGCGCTCCAGCCTGCCCTCGGGCAGGCGGCGATACAGGGCGTCGGCAGTACCGATCCACAGCGAGCCGCCACGATCGGTGAGCAGATTCTCGATCGGCGCGGCATCGAGCCCGTCGCCCAGCCCGCCCGCGACCCACCGTCCGTCCACGATCCGCATCAGGCCGGCCGAGGTGCCCAGCCACAGCTGGCCACCCTGCAGTGCCAGGTGATTGACGACCACATGCTGCCAGGACGCCTGCCCGGCATGGATGCAGACCGGCACGCCGGCGCCGACGCGGCGACACACGCGCCCCACCCCGCCGACCCACAGCCGATCGCCGTCGCGCAGCAAACTGAAGGCCGGCCCGCCGATATCGCCTGCCGGCTCGATACGCTCGCCGCGCAGGCGCTGCACCCCGTCGGCCGTGGCCAGCAACGGCGTGCCGTCGCCAGCGTCGATGATCGCGTTGACCGCAGCTCCGCCGAGCGCCGTGAAGTGGCCGTCGCGCTGCCGCAGCAGGCCCCGGGTGCCGCCGAACCACACCCCGCCGCGCGGGTCGGCCCACACCGCGCCGAGCATGCTGGTGTCCACGCCGGTGGTGGCGCGGTCGTAGCGCACGAAGCGGGTGCCGTCGAAACGGGCCACGACCGATTGCGTGTTGAGCCACAGGAACCCCGCGCTGTCCTCGGCCATGTCCAGCACGGTGATCTGCGGCAGGCCCTGTTCCACGCCCCAGTGATCGAGCACGTAGGAGTGGAAGGGTTGCCGCGGATCCATCGCCCGTGCGGTCGGCGCAGCGGCCAGCCAGCCGGTCATCAGCAGGAGTGCGATCAGCACCCGTCGCCCCATCCCCGCTGTCGCCCGTACCCTCATCCCGCCCCTGCCGCCAGCCCGTGGCCATGGTCGATCTTGCCTGTGGGGATGGGCCCAGACAAGCGCCGGCGCAGGACGCACTGACGAGCGCACCCCTTGAAAAGCAGCCCGTTCCCGCACTCCGCCGCGATCGCCAGCCCGTCACCCACCCGGCCCGCGCGCGAAACCGGGCAGCGCAGTTGCGCCGCTGCGGCCCGGAAAAACGCGGCCTCTCAGCGCGGCGCCAGCGTCTCCTCGCCCGGGGCGAAGGCGAAGCCCAGCGCGTCGGTGACCGCACGCACGCCGTCGCGCAATTGCTCCAATGACGCATCGCGCGGGGCGATGCGCGAGCGCAGGTCGAGGGTGCACGCCAGCGCGCGCTGCAGCAGGCCGGCGTGCGCGTCCGCCAGGGTCGTGGCCTGCTTCTCGTCGAGCAGGCCGGCGACGCGGCAAGCCTCGATCAGGCCGGTATTGGCGGTAACCCCGAGCAGCGCGGGATGCTGCGCGGCGTGCGCCAGCACCAGTCCCTGCAGGGCGAACTCGATGTCGAGCAGGCCGCCCAGGCCCTGCTTCAGGTCGAACTGGCGCTCGTCGGAACGGTCGCGCTCGGCACGCCAGCGCTGGCGCATGCTGCCGACCTCCGCCCGCACCGCGACCGGTTCGCGCGGCACGGCCAGGATCTCGCGCCGGACCGCTGCCAGTTCGGCGTTGAGCGCCGCATCGCCGGCCACCGGCCGCGCGCGCAACAGCGCCTGGTGTTCCCACGTCCACGCGCGGCTTCGCTGGTAGGCCACGAACGCATCGAGGCTGCTCACCAGCAAACCCTTGGAGCCATCCGGGCGCAGCCGCGTGTCCACCTCGTACAGGCGGCCGGCGCGGGTCAGCACGGTCAGCCAGTTCATCACCCGCTGGGCCAGCCGCTGGTACCAGCGATAGCCCTCCAGTGGATGCTCGCCATCGCTCATCGCCTGCGCACGCTGGCCGTCGAACACGAACACCAGGTCCAGGTCCGAGGCGAAACCCAGCTCCTCGCCGCCGAGGCTGCCGTAGCCGAGCACCGCGAAGCCCGACCCCGTGCCGGGCAGCCGGCCGTGCCGCGCCACCAGATCGCGTTCGGCCAGCGCCAGCACCGCGCCGACCACCGACTCGGCCAGCGCGGCCAGCCGGCGCGCGGTGGCTTCGGCATCGACCCGGCCGTCGTTGAAGGCCAGCCCGAGCCGGAAGGCCGTGGACGAGCGGAACTCGGTGATCCGCTCCAGCTCGGTCTCGGCGTCGCGCTCGTCCAGTGTGCCCAGCACGCGGGTGATTTCGGCGGCGATGTCGGCGCGGCGCAGCGGCAGCTGGTCGATGCGCGGGTCGAGCACGTCATCCAGCAGCAGCGGCTGGGCGATCACCCGCTCGGCCAGGAACGCGCTGTCGGCGAACAGCCGCACCAGCCGGTGCCGCGCTGCCGGCTGCTCGTCCAGCAGCGCGAGATACGCCGACCGCCGGGCGACCGCCTGCATCAGGCGGCAGAGCCGCAGCATCGCGGGCACCGGCGCCGAGGTGGCGCGCGCGGCGCCGAGCAATTGCGGCAGCAACCGGTCGAGCCGCTCGCGCGAGCGCGGCGACATCGCGCGCACCGACGAGGCCTGCGGCAGCTTGAGCAACGCGTCGGCCAGCTCGGCGGCCGGCGCGAAACCGGAAGCCTCCAGCGTGGCTGCATCCAGCGTTTCGTCGCAGGCTTGCTCCCACAGCCGCACGTCGGCGACCGGCGCCGCCGTCACGTGGCCGTGCTCGGGCATCAGCACCGCGGCGAACTCCTCGCTGACGATTGCGCGATGGTGGGCCAGCGCCGCGTTCAGCGCATCCCAGTCGGGATAGTCGAGGCTGAGCGCGATGCGCTCGCGGCTCAGCGCGTCGTCGGGGATGTCGTGGGTCTGCGCGTCGCGCAACATCTGCACGCGGTTTTCGGTACGGCGCAGCAGGGAATAGGCCTCGCGCAGGCGCCGCGCGCGCTGCGCGCCGATGTGACCACGTGCCTGGCAGGCGGCCAGCGCGCTCAACAGGTTGCGCACGCGCAAGCTCGGTTCGCGGCCGCCGCGGATCAGCTGCACCAGCTGCACGATGAACTCGATCTCGCGGATCCCGCCGGGGCCGAGCTTGAGGTTGTCGGCCAAGTCTTTGCGCGCCACCTCGGCGTCGATCAGCGCCTTCATCTCGCGCAACCCGGCGAACGCGGTGTAGTCGAGATACTTGCGGTAGACGAACGGGCGCAGCAGCTCCTGCAACTGCTTGCCGTCGGCGTGATCGCCGGCCACCGCGCGCGCCTTGATCCACGCATATCGCTCCCAGTCGCGGCCCTCGCTCTGGTAGTACTGCTCCATTGCGGCGAACGACAGTGCCAGCCGGCCGGCGTTGCCGAACGGGCGCAGGCGCATGTCCACGCGCGCGCAGATGCCGTCCATGGTCGGCTCGCCGAGCAGGCGCACCAGCTGGCGACCGAGCCGCACGAAGTACTCGCTGTTGTCCAGCGGCCGCGCGCCGTCGCTCTGCCCGCCATGCGGGTAGGCAAACACCAGGTCGATGTCGGAGGAGAAGTTCAGCTCGCTGCCGCCGAGTTTGCCGAAGCCGATCACCAGCAGCCGCTGCAACTCGCCCTCCACGCTGCGACTGTGCCCGTAGCGCGCGGCCATCGCCTCGGTGGCCCACGCCAGCGCCTTGCCCAGCAGGGACTCGTACAGCACGCTGGTGGCGGACAAGGTTTCCGGCAATTCGTCCAGCGCGTTGACGTCGCGAAACACCAGCCGCAGCGCCTCCGCGTGCCGAAAGCGACGCAGTGCCGCCATGCAGCCGGCTTCATCAGCAGGCAGTTGCAGGGCCTCGATGCGCGCGCCGGCGTCGGCGCCGGAGCGCAGGCGATCGAGTCCCTGCGGCGCCAGCAGCTGCGGCTGGCGACACCACGTGTCGAACGCGAAATCGCTGGCCAGCAAGGTGCGGCGAATGCGTTCGGCGACGCCGGCATCATCGTGCAGCGGCACGCCGGCCGCGCGGCAGCGGCGCTCCAGCTCGCGGTAGCGATCATCGATCAGCGCGCGCAGCGCGGCGGATTCGGGCGGGTTCATCGGCCCATTGTGCCGCAGCGCGGCGGCGACGCCGCGCATCGCCGTGCACGGCCGACCCGTTCGTGCGTTGCGCATGCCTGCGGCAGGCCCGACACTTGTCGTTTTGCGCGCCACCCGCCGTTCATCGAGTCCTGTTTACATTCTGGAGACCACCCATGACGACCCCGGCAGTCGCCACATGCCCCTGACCTCTCCCGACATCCGCAGCGCCCGGTATCCGCTGGGCGCGCGCATCGCGCTGGTGCTGGCACTGGCGCTGGCGTTCGTGCTGCTGACTGGGCTGGTCGACGGCGGCGTGGGGGTGACCACGGCGCAGTTGCTCAAGCAGCCGCGGTTCCCGCTGGCCAATGCGCTGCCCGGCCTGCTGCTGGCCGGCGCGCTGCTGGCGTGGACCCGCCGTGCCTGGCTGTCGTTCGGCCTGGCGTTCACGCTGCAAGGGCTGGTCTACGGCGTCAACGTGCTGAAGGTGGCCAACCTCGGCACGCCGCTGCTGCCGGACGATTTCCGCATGATCGGCCAATTGCGCAAGGGCGGCATGCACCTGCTGGCCGGCTACCTGCCGCACAGCCCGTGGCCGTACCTCGCGTTGCTGGCGGCGCTGGCGCTGGTGGTGCTGGCGTGGCGTTACGAGCCGCCGGTGGTACCGCGGCATACCGGCGGCAAGCGCCTCGCCGCCTGCGGCCTGCTGGCCGCGGCGTTCGTCAGCATGCTGGTGGGCCTGTCCGCCTGGGGCAGGATCTACAACGCGCGCGTGCTGTGGCTGGAGCCGTGGTCGGCCCGGGTCACCACCAACCATTCGGGCCTGATCAGCTCGCTGATGCTGTTCCACCTTCAATACGGCGGTGGCCACCACAAGCCCGACCGCGCCGCGGCCGAGCAGCTGATCGCGCAATCCGCGCCGGCGTTGCAACAGGTGTTGCGGCAGCCGGCGGCAACCGGTGAGCTGCCCGACATCGTGGTGGTGCAGAGCGAATCGTTCTTCGACCCGTCGATCATGCGCGGCTACGAGCACAGCAACTTCGCGCCCAACCTGCGCCGGCTCGCGCGGCACGGCAGCAGCGGCAAACTGCACGTGCCTACCTTCGGCGGCGGCACCATCCGCACCGAGTTCGAGTTCCTCACCGGCCTGTCGCTGCGCTACTTCGACAACCTGCAGTTCCCCTACCTGCAGATGAGCCACAAGTCGCTGCCCAGCCTGGTGCGCACGCTGGCGTCGCACGGCTACAGCACGCTCGCCCTGCACGGCAACGACCCGGCGTTCTGGAACCGCACCACCGCGTTCCAGGCGATCGGTTTCGACCGCTTCGTGTCGCAATCCACGTTCCCGCCCGGCGCGCCGAATGACGGCAAGTACATGGCCGACAGCGCGATGACCGACGAGATCATGACCCAGCTCAGGGACAGCGGCCCGCCGCAGTTCATCTTCGCCATCAGCATCGAGGCGCACGGCCCCTACGACATCGAGCCCGCGCACGTCGCCGAACGCGACGCGATCCCGGTGCCCGACGGCATCACCGGCCGCGACAAGCTGGAGCTGCAGACCTACCTCTACCACCTCAAACATGCCGACGCCGAACTCGGCCGGCTGGTGAAGCTGCTTGCCAAACGCGACCGGCCCAGCGTGGTGCTGTTCTACGGCGACCACCTGCCCGCCCTCAGCAACAGCTACCACATCACCGGTTTCGTCGACGGCGGCGACATGCTGAGCCAGGCCGGCGTGTGGCTGCTGGTCGACCCGAAACGGCCGTCCAAACCGCTGCAGGCCGACACCGCCTCCTGGCTGCTGCCGGGCAAGCTGCTGGCCCACGTCGGTATCCATGACGATCCCTACTTCGCCCTGACCGAACTGGTCGGCCCGCGCATCGCCGCCCTCACCGCCGCCCCCGGCGCGCCGTCGCGCCCGGAGAGCGACGAGCAGCGGCAACTGGACAAGGCGATGGCCGGCGTCGATCAATTGCGCATGGGCGGCAAGCTGGATCCGATGCTGGCCAAGGCACTGAACGCCGCCGCGGCGATGACGCAAATGGTCCACGCCACCGCGACGCCTCCGGCGGTCGAGGAACAGCCCGCAACGGCGCATTGATCCGGCATGCGGTGACGGCGTCGGCGCAAAGTGCCAGGATGCACGTTCGCCGCCATGGAAGCCGCCATGCCCGCCACCGACCCGCATCCGCCCGCATCATTTCCCGGCAGCGGCAACTGGAGCCACGCCCAGCTCAAGCTCGCCTTCGCCTTCTACTGCCAGACGCCGTTCGGCAAGCTGCACAGCCGTAACCCCGCGATCGTGGAACTGGCCCGGCTGATCGGACGTACCCCGGACGCGTTGGCGATGAAGCTGGTCAACTTCGCCAGCCTCGATCCTTCGATCACAGGCACGGGTCGCAAGGGGTTGAGCGGCGCTTCATCGCGGGACCGGGAGATCTGGGAGGCTTTCCACGCCGACTGGGAAGGCCTCGCCGTCGAGTGCGAACAACTGCGCGAGCAACTGCGACACGAACACGGCCTGAAGGCCACGGCATCGCGCGCGGTGCGCGACGACCCGGCGCTCGCCGACTACACCGGCGAAATGCGCCAAGCCATCGTGCTACAGCGCATCAAGCAGGACTTCTTCCGCCGCGCCGTGCTGGCCAGCTATCGCGGACGCTGCTGTATCTCCGGCGTCAGCGACGCGCGCCTGCTGGTTGCCAGCCACATCGTGCCGTGGCGCGAGGACAAGGCCAATCGCCTGAACCCGAGCAACGGACTTTGTCTTTCGGCGATCCACGACAAGGCTTTCGACCAGCATCTGTTCACGCTCAGCGACGAGCATCGCATCGTGCTGTCCGACCAGCTCAAGGCAAGCAAGGATGCCTTCATCCACGAGGTGTTCTGGCCCACCGAAGGTCAGCCCATCGAACTGCCCGAGCGCTTCGCGCCGAGCCATGACTTTCTTGCACGACACCGCGAAGCCACCTTCGCAACGATGGGCGATACGCAATGAGCACCAAAGCACGCAGCGTGTTTGTGTACATGTATCGGGATGCCGCGAACTACAAGGCAGGTGGTCAGCTCCTGCTCGACGGCGAGTGCTCCGAGGCTGCGGAAGCCACCATCCGCCAGCACTGCGATTCGTGGAATCACTTCGTCGCCGAGCAGGTCGACGTGCCGGTTCTGTACGCCGAGCTGTATCAGTTCAGCAACGGCCCCACCGTCGATGACATCGCCTTTCACGAATTTGAACGTCTGCGTGCGGCAACGGCGGAAGATGTAGCTTCGACCCAATCATGGGGAACGCTCGACGACCTCATCGCCCGCTTTCGGGCCGTGGAGTATTGGGATTGCACGTTGTCACCGCACTGCCAGTGAGCGCTCTTGCATCACTCGCGTAGCCAAAACCTGTTTCCCGCCAATCGCGCCCGGGTTTGCCGTTTACGCCGCCCGCACCGCCAGTTCGATCCGATAGCCCACCGCGTTGAGAGCCGCCTCGACTTGTTCCAGCTTGGAGCGGTGGCGCAGGTCGAGCAGGCGGTCGACTTGCGGCATGTGCACGCCGAGCAACCGCGCGAGATCGGCCTTGCGCATGCGCTTGGCCTGCATCGCCTGATACAGGCCCAACTTGGCCACCGCCAGCGGCGGCAGGGCGACGAGGCGCTGGCCACGCTTGGGCACACTGGGCGCCGGGATGTCACAGCGATCCTGCATGTACATCTGCAAGGTGGTCTCGATGGCGTCGATGGCTTCGCGCAGTGCCTCGTCCGGGGTGTCGCCCACGGTGGCCAACTCCGGCAGGTCCGGACAGGTGGCCATCACCGCGCCGTCGGCGCGCGTCAGCTTGATCGGGTATTTCATCGTGCCTCCTGTACGACCTCGGCGGTGCAGCGTTCGCTCATAGACCCAGATCCTTCAGGACCTTCTTGCGCAGCGGCTCGGGCATTTCTTTTGCTCCATGCGAGGGGAACACGGAAGTTCTTCCTCGGTATCGCACTATCTGGTGGCTGCCCTTGCCCGACTCGAAACTCACGCCTTGACGCCTGAGCCATCGCTGGAACTCGCTGTATTTCATCGGCCCATCCTTGTTCCGGTCGCCGGCCAGCATAGCAACATTTTTGTTGCATTCAAAAACAAACACTTGCGAGGAATCGGTCCACCAGCAAACGGAGGCTTTCGCGTTGCGTGCCCTTCGACTTCGCCGCTGCGCGGCTGCGCTCAGGTGATCGGGTCGGGACGGCTATGCGCAGGGCAAGCGGACTGGAGCGGCTGTACTCAGCGAGGACGGGTGAGGACGGGCGACCTGCGTGCGCAAAGAAAAACCCCGCCGAAGCGGGGTTTTTCGTATTGCCGCCGGATTTCCGGTGCGTTGAGCGGCAGCCCTGCCGCTCGAACGCACCGAGTTGATCCGTCGCCGCGTCGCGGCGAGGGACAACTCAGAAATCCATGCCGCCCATGCCGCCCATGCCACCGCCCATGCCGCCGGCGCCGTGGCTGTGCTCTTCCTTCTTCGGCAGCTCGGCGACGATCGCCTCGGTGGTGATCGCCAGGCCGGCGACCGACGCGGCGTGCTGCAGGGCCGAGCGGGTGACCTTGGTCGGGTCCAGGATGCCCATCGCCACCATGTCACCGAACTCGCCGGTGGCCGCGTTGTAGCCGAAGTTGCCCTTGCCTTCCTTGACCTTGTTGAGGATCACGGACGGCTCTTCGCCGGCATTGGCGACGATCGCGCGCAGCGGCGCTTCCAGCGCGCGGCGGGTGATCGCGATGCCCAGGTCCTGGTCGGCGTTGTCGCCCTTCAGGCCCTCGACCGCCTTCAGCGCGCGGATCAGCGCCACGCCACCGCCGGGGACCACGCCCTCTTCCACCGCAGCGCGGGTGGCGTGCAGGGCGTCTTCGACGCGGGCCTTCTTTTCCTTCATCTCGATCTCGGTGCCGGCACCGACCTTGATCACGGCAACACCGCCGGCCAGCTTGGCCACGCGCTCCTGCAGCTTCTCGCGGTCGTAGTCGGAGGAGGTCTCCTCGATCTGCGCCTTGATCTGGCCGATGCGCGACTGGATCTTCTCCGCGTCGCCGGCACCGTCGATGATCGTGGTGTTTTCCTTGGTGATCACCACGCGCTTGGCGCGGCCGAGGTCGTTGATGGTGGTCTTCTCCAGCGACAGGCCCACTTCCTCGGACACGACCTGGCCGTTGGTCAGCACGGCGATGTCTTCGAGGATCGCCTTGCGACGGTCGCCGAAGCCCGGCGCCTTGACGGCGGCGACCTTGACGATGCCGCGGATGGTGTTGACCACCAGGGTGGCCAGCGCCTCGCCCTCGACTTCCTCGGCCACGATCACCAGCGGCTTGCCGGCCTTGGCGACGGCTTCCAGCACGGGCAGCAGCTCGCGCACGTTGGAGACCTTCTTGTCGTGGATCAGGATGTACGGGTCATCCATCTCGACCTGCTGCGAGGTCTGGTTGTTGATGAAGTACGGGCTGAGGTAGCCGCGGTCGAACTGCATGCCCTCGACCACGTCCAGCTCGTTGTCCAGGCCGGAACCTTCCTCGACGGTGATCACGCCTTCCTTGCCCACCTTCTTCATCGCGTTGGCGATGATGTCGCCGATGTCGGTGTCGGAGTTGGCCGAGATCGTGCCGACCTGGGCGATTTCCTTGTCGTTGGCGGTGGGGTTGGAGAACTTCTTCAGCTCGCCGACGGCGGCCACGACGGCCTTGTCGATGCCGCGCTTCAGATCCATCGGGTTGATGCCGGCGGCCACGGCCTTGAGGCCTTCCTGGATGAACGCCTGCGCCAGCACGGTGGCGGTGGTGGTGCCGTCACCGGCCACGTCGGAGGTCTTGGAAGCGGTTTCCTTGACGATCTGCGCACCGAGGTTCTCGTACTTGTCGGCCAGCTCGATCTCCTTGGCGACGGACACGCCGTCCTTGGTGATCGTGGGCGCGCCGAAGCTCTTCTCGAGCACCACGTTGCGGCCCTTCGGGCCCAGGGTGACCTTGACCGCATTGGCCAGGGTGTTCACGCCCTTCAGGATGCGGGCGCGGGCGTCTTCGCCGAAACGTACTTCTTTGGCTGCCATAATTTTTTTGCCTCAAAAAAATTGAATAGGTAAAGGAACGGGTTTCGAAAGCGTTGCGGAAAGGAGCCGAAGGCGACTGGCGTGCGCGCTCTTGTTCGCGCTCAACCAGTCAGAGCCCATCACCCCTCGATCACCGCCACGATGTCGTCTTCCTTCAGGAACACGAGCTCTTCGCCGTCGATCTTGATTTCCTGGCCGGCGTACTTGCCGAACAGCACGGTGTCGCCTTCCTTCAGCGACATCGGACGCACCTTGCCGTCGGCCATGATCAGGCCGGTGCCGGCGGCAATGACCTTGCCGCGGGTGGGCTTCTCGGTGGCGCTGTCGGGGATGACGATGCCGCCGGCGGAGATGCGCTCTTCTTCGAGACGCTTGACGATGACACGATCATGCAGCGGACGCAGTTTGCTCATGGAAGGACTCCGATGTCGTTTTTGAGGTGGAACAAGGCTTTCAGGACCCCGATCCGGCGATCTTGTTAGCACTCGGGGTAAGTGAGTGCCAATTTTAGCGACACAAGCCGCCGCTGCAAGACGTTCGAACCGGAACGTACAGCTAATTGGGTGGGTGGGTACGGCTTTCAAGGGGCGGGCGACGTGCCCGGGACCGGGTGCGCCCGGCGGCTCCGCCGGTTAGGCTGGCCGGCATGCCCGACACCGTCTTGCTCTGCTATTGCACCTGCCCCGACCGCGACAGCGCCGGGCGGATTGCCCGGGCGCTGGTCGACGAACGGCTGGCCGCCTGCGTCAGCGAGGTCGCCGCGGTGCGTTCGACCTACCGCTGGCAGGAAGCGGTGCACACCGATACCGAGGAACTGCTGCTGATCAAGACCACCGCCGCCCGCCTGTCGGCGCTGGAACGTCGCCTGCTCGAACTGCATCCCTACGAGGCGCCCGAGTTGATCGCCGTGCCGGTGGCGCAAGGTCACGCCGCCTACCTCGACTGGGTGCGCCAGCACAGCCGGGGCTGAGCAAACCTTCCCCCGGCGCGGTCAAATGAAGCACGCCACGGCCCGGCGAACCGGCTGCGCCATAATGGGCCGCTGCCCGCGCGCGGGCCTCATGTGTTCCGGAGTCGTGATGCGATCGTTGTTCGTCGGCCCGATGTTTGCCCGCCTGCTGCTGGGCGTGGGCCTGCTGCTTGCCGCCCTGCCCGTCTTCGCGCAGGAAACCGACGGGCTGTTGCCGGTCACCGAGGCCTACCAGCTCAGCGCCGACGCCGGCACGCCCGGCGTGCTGAAGCTGCACTGGAAGATCGCACCGGACTACTACCTCTATCGCGGCCGCATGAAGTTCAAGGCCGGCGACGGCGTCACCCTCGGCGAGGCGCAACTCCCCGACGGCACGAAGCACCACGACGAATACCTCGGCGACGTGGAGACCTACCGCCACACCATCGACGCCAGCATTCCCTACACCGTCGCCGCGGGCACCACCCGACTGAAGCTCGGCGTGCAGTACCAGGGCTGCCACGAGGTCGACCCGAAGATCTGCTACCCGCCGCATACCGAGCAGCTGGATCTGGCGCTGCCCACCGCCGCCGGTGAATCGACTGCGGCAGCCGGTTCGCTGGGCGCGGCGCTGGGCCGGCTCGGCCGCGGCGGTTCCGCCGCGTCCGCCGGCACGACGCAGGCGCCGCTGCCGCCCGAGCAGGCGTTCCGCTTCGACGCGCTGGCGCAGAGCCCGCAGCAACTGCTGCTGCGCTGGACGATGCCGCCGGGCTATTACCTGTATCGCGATCACACCACGCTCAAGCTCAAGGACGCCGACGGCGCACGCCTGGACACGCCCGCGTGGCCTGCCGGCGTGCGCCATCAGGACCCGCAGTTCGGCGAAGTCACGGTGTACTTCGACCAGGTCGAGGTACCGGTGGCGCTCACCGGCGCACCCGCCGGCCCGGGACCGTTGACGCTGGAGGCGACCTTCCAGGGCTGCCAGGACGGCGGCCTGTGCTACCCGTTGATGACACGCACGGTGCAGCTCGATGTCGGCAGTGGCGCGATCGCCACCGGCACGCCGACCAGTACTGCCAAGGAACTGCCACCGGTCGCCAACGGCGGCCCGCTGCGCACCAGCTTGTTCGCCGCACTGGCGCTGGCGCTGGGTGGCGGACTGATCCTCAACTTGATGCCGTGCGTGTTGCCGGTGCTGTCGATCAAGGCGGTCGGCGTGCTGGAGAGCGGCAGCAGTCCGCAGGCACGTCGCCACCATGCCTTGTTCTATACCGCCGGCGTGTTGTGCAGCTTCGCCGTGCTGGGGCTGGGCATCCTCGCCCTGCGCAGCGCCGGCCACGCGCTGGGCTGGGGCACGCAGTTGCAGCAACCGCTGGTGGTCGGCGTGCTGGCCTGCGTGATGCTGGCGGTGGGTCTGTCGATGTCCGGCGTGGTGCAGTTCGGCACGTCGCTGGGTAACACCGGCGCGGGCCTGGCGCGGCGCGCCGGTCCGGCGGGCGACTTCTTCACCGGCGTGCTGGCGGTGGTGGTGGCCAGCCCCTGCACCGCGCCGTTCATGGGCGGCGCACTGGCCTATGCGTTTACCGCGCCGATGCTGTCGGCGCTGCTGGTGTTCCTGGCGCTGGGCGTGGGCCTGGCGCTGCCGTTCCTGGCGATCGGCTTCGTGCCGGCGGTGGCGCGCTGGCTGCCCAAGCCGGGGCGCTGGATGGAAACGCTCAAGCAGGTGCTGGCCTTCCCGATGTACCTCACCACCGCGTGGCTGGTGTGGGTGCTGGCCAACCAGCGTGGCGCCGACGCCGTGGGCCTGGTGCTGGTGGCGATGGTGTTGCTCGCGATGACCCTGTGGTGGTTCGAGCGCAGCCGCTCGCGCGGCATGATCAGCAAGCTGGCGGTGGCCATGCTGGCGATCGCGACGCTGGTGCCGATGAGCCTGCTCAGCCAGGTACCGCCGCCCTCGGCCGCGGCCCGCACCATCGAAGGCGTGGTGCCTTACTCGGCCGCGAAACTGGCCGCGCTGCGCCAGGCGGGCACGCCGGTGTTCGTGGACATGACCGCCGACTGGTGCGTGACCTGCAAGGCCAACGAGCACACGGTGCTCGACACGCCGCGCTTCCGCAACCTGCTGCAGCGCACCGGCGCGGTCTACATGCAGGGCGACTGGACCGACGTGGACCCGGCGATCAGCGCCTTCCTGGCGCAGTACCACTCACCGGGCGTGCCGCTGTACGTGGTGTTTCCGAAGGATGGCGGCCCCGGCCGGCAATTGTCGACCGTGCTGACCCCCTCGATGGTCGAGCGGGCACTGACCGACGCGGCTCGCTGATGCTCGATCGCACCTCCGGCGTGATCCTCTCGCTGGCCGTGCTGGCCGCCGTGCTGGGTGGCGGCCTGGCCCAGTACCGGCGCCACCACCCAACCCCCGCCATGCCGGTCGTCGCGCCGGGCGAATCGACCATGATCGGCCAGCCGCTGCCGTCGCTGACACTGGCGGATCTGGATGGGCGGGTGCATGCACTGGACGAGTACCGCAGCCGCCGCCTGTTGATCAACTTCTGGGCCAGCTGGTGCGGCCCGTGCCTGCAGGAGATGCCTGCGCTCGACGATGCCCAGCGCAAGTTCGGCGATCAGGGCGTGATCGTGCTCGGAATTGCGATGGATCAGGCCGATCACGTTCGCGCGTTTCTGGCCGACCAACCGGTGAATTATCCGATTTTGCTGGGCAGTCTGGACGCGCCAAGCACGTCGCTGCAACTTGGCGATGAGGCCGAGATCCTGCCGTTCAGCGTCCTGATCGGCGCCGATGGGCGCATTATCGCCTCCCATGCCGGCATGCTCTCCCCGGCTCTGCTGACCCGGTGGCTGGCACCGGTCCAGGGCACCCACTGAGCCCTTGCCAACATACGCCAGCGCAGGGGGATCGCCATGGTTCTCCGCTGAACATCGCCGAACTGCCGCGAACTGGACAACATCGAACGAGACGCGCACACTGCGCCGGGTTCCGGGGCCTCCGGACGCAACTCGGGTGGTTTCGTGGCGAAGATCCTGGTCCTGCACGGACCCAACCTCAACCTGCTGGGCGCGCGCGAGCCGCAGATCTACGGCCGCGAAACGCTGGCCGGGATCAACCAGAGTCTGGCCGAACGCACCCAGGCGGCGGGCCACGAGCTGCTGTGGTTCCAGTCCAACGCCGAGCATGAGCTGATCGGTCGCGTGCACCAGGCGCGCGACGACCGTACCGCCTTCATCCTTTGCAATGCCGGCGCCTTCACCCACACCAGCATCGCCCTGCGCGACGCGTTCGCCGCGGTGGCGATCCCGTTCATCGAGGTGCACCTGTCCAACGTGTTCGCGCGCGAGCCGTTCCGCCACCACTCGTACCTGTCCGACCTGGCGCTCGGGGTGGTCTGCGGCTTCGGCAGCGCCAGCTACGCGCTGGCGCTGGACGCGGCAATGCAGCGACTGCAAGCGCCCACCCCGGCCGACGCCTGAGCGCCGGCGACACCCGTTTCCTTCCAGCCGCCCCGGTGGCGGCATGACTGACCAAAGGCTGATCCGATGGATTTGCGCAAAATCAAGAAGCTGATCGACTTGCTCGAGGAATCCAACCTCGCCGAACTGGAGATCAAGGAGGGCGAGGAAGTCGTGCGCCTTTCGCGCGTACCCAAGGGTGCCGCACCGATGGTGGCCGCCGCGCCGGCCGTCGCTCCGCAGGCGGCAGCGCCCGTTCCGGTCGCCGCCGCTCCCGTGGTCGCCGCGCCCGAAGCCGCGCCCGCCGACACCCTGCCCGCCGGCAACGTGATCAAGGCGCCGATGGTCGGCACCTTCTACGCCTCCGCCTCGCCGGGCGCGCCCGCCTTCGTCAAGGTCGGCCAGCAGGTCAAGGTCGGCGACACCCTGGGCGTGATCGAGGCGATGAAGATGTTCAACCAGATCGAAGCCGAAGTCGCCGGCACCGTACAGGCCATCCTGATCGAGAACGGCCAGCCCGTGGAATTCGACGAACCGATGTTCGTGATTGCGTGATTCGGCGGGGGGCACGGAACGGGGAACGGAGAACGGAGGAGAGCCAGCCGCTGCGGCATCGCGCTCGTCCCCGTCCACCGCTTCCACGCTCCCGCTCCCTGCTCCTTCGGAGCTTCCCATGCTAGAAAAAGTCGTCATAGCCAATCGCGGCGAGATCGCGCTGCGCGTGCTGCGCGCGTGCCACAGCCTTGGCATCAAGACGGTCGCGGTGCACTCCACCGTGGACCGCAACCTGAAACACGTCGGCCTGGCCGACGAGGCGATCTGCATCGGCCCGGGGCCGTCGGCGGACAGCTACCTCAACATCCCGCGCATCATCGCGGCGGCGGAGATCACCGACGCCCAGGCCATCCATCCGGGCTACGGCTTCCTCTCCGAGCGCGCCGACTTCGCCGAGCAGGTGGAGCAGTCCGGCTTCATCTTCATCGGGCCCACCGCCGACGTGATCCGCCTGATGGGCGACAAGGTCGAGGCGATCCGCGCGATGAAGGCGGCCGGCGTGCCCTGCGTGCCGGGCTCCGGCGGGCCGCTGGGCGAGGATGTCGACGCCAGCATCAGGATCGCGCGCGAGATCGGCTACCCGGTGATCATCAAGGCCGCCGGCGGCGGCGGTGGCCGCGGCATGCGCGTGGTGCGCACCGAGGCGCACCTGGGCAACTCCATCGTGATGACCAAGCAGGAGGCCAAGGCGGCCTTCGGCAACGATCAGGTCTACATGGAGAAGTTCCTGGAGAACCCGCGCCACGTGGAAATCCAGGTGCTGGCCGACGGCCAGGGCCACGCGATCCACCTGGGCGAGCGCGATTGCTCGATGCAGCGCCGCCACCAGAAAGTGGTGGAGGAAGCGCCGGCGCCGGGCATCACGCCCGAGCTGCGCGCGCAGATCGGCAAGGTCTGCGTCGATGCCTGCCTGCGCATCGGCTACCGCGGCGCCGGCACCTTCGAGTTCCTGTTCGAGAACGGCCGCTTCTACTTCATCGAGATGAACACGCGCATCCAGGTCGAGCACCCGGTGACGGAGTTCATCACCGGCGTGGACCTGGTGCGCGAGCAGTTGCTGATCGCCGGCGGCGAGAAGCTGTCGATCCGCCAGGAGGACATCGAGATCAACGGCCACGCGATCGAGTGCCGCATCAACGCCGAGGATCCGGACACCTTCATGCCCAGTCCCGGCACGGTGAGGCGCTTCGAGGCGCCGGGCGGCCCCGGCGTGCGCGTGGACACCCACCTCTACGACGGCTACCGCATCCCGCCGAACTACGATTCGATGATCGGCAAGCTGATCGTGCACGGCCCGGATCGCAAGACCGCCATCGCGCGCATGCAGCTGGCGCTGGCCGAAACGGTCATCGAAGGCGTCAAGTGCAACATCCCGCTGCAGCAGCGGATCATGGCCGACGTCGGCTTCCAGCAAGGCAGCCAGAACATCCATTACCTCGAGAAGCGGATGGCCGAGCAGAAGGAAAAGGCCGCCGCCGGCGCGGCGGAGAAGTGAGCGACGGAAAGTGAGCAGAGGGGAGGCGCGCGCCTCGCGCCTCTCCCCTCCGACACACCCGCCCGGCTCCCGCACTTCCCTCACCTCCCAACTCCCCACTCCTCGCCCATGCCCTTCCTCGAACTCTCCCTGATCGTCCGCACCGAGCAGCAGCCGCGCGTGGAAGAAGCGCTGGAGGATCTGGGCGCGCTGTCGATCACCCTGCGCGATGCCGACGCCGAGACGCCGGACGAGCAGGCGATCTTCGAGCCGGGCGTGGGCGAGCTGCCGCTGTGGCCGACGATCACGCTGGATGCGCTGTTCGACGAGCGTGCCGACCGGCGCGGCCTAGCCGCGGCACTGGGCGACCTGTTGCCGTGGCTGGAGCCGGATCAGCTGAGCTTCCGCGACGTCGCCGACCAGGACTGGGAGCGCACGTGGATGGACCAGTTCAAGCCGATGGCATTCGGCCGCCGGCTGTGGATCTATCCGTGGAACATCGAGCCACCAACCGGCGACGACAGCGTCGTCGTGCGGCTCGATCCGGGCCTCGCCTTCGGCAGCGGCACCCACCCGACCACCGCACTGTGCCTGGAATGGCTGGACGGGCTCGACCTGCAGGGCAAGACGATCACCGATTACGGCTGCGGTTCCGGCATCCTGGCCATCGCCGCGTTGAAGCTCGGCGCCAGCGCTGCGATCGGCATCGACAACGATCCGCAAGCACTCACCGCCTCGGCCGACAACGCCGGGCGCAACGGCGTGGTCGATCGCCTGACGCTGTTCCTGCCGGAAGATCACCCCGGCGACGCCACCGACGTGTTCGTGGCCAATATCCTCGCCGGGCCGCTCGACGCACTGGCGCCGACCTTCGCCGCCGCGGCAAAACCCGGCGCGCCATTCGCGATCTCCGGCATCCTCGCCGGCCAGCAGGACGAGTTGCTGACGCGTTACGCGGAATGGTTCGAGGACTTGCGCGCGGACCTTCGCGACGACTGGGTGCGTATCAGCGGGCGTCGTCGCCACTGACGCCGGCGCTGCGTCCGCATGCTCCGGACAGCCTGTTAAGCTTGCGCGATACCGGTTGAAGCGGCGACGCATGTATACCCAATGCCCCGAATGCCTGTCCGTGTTTTCGCTGGATGCACAGACGCTGGCGAAGGCACACGGTCACGTAGTGTGCGGGCATTGCAACGCCAGCTTCGGCAGCCTGGCCACGCTCACCGAACAGCTGCCGCCCGAGCCGTTCGTCGAACTGGCCATCAACGAGCCTGCGCTGGAGCCGCCGCTGCTGGACCTGGTGGTCTATCGGCCGCAACCCGAGCCGGAGGTGGTGGCGATCGAGCAGCCGGCCAGCGCGCTGCCCGACGATTTTTCCCGGCTGGTGTTCGCGCCGCGCTTCGCCCGCGAGCCACGTGGTCGCCGACCCAGGCACGCGCACGGAAAACCCCATCGCATGCGCGCCGCCTCGGGCGAACGCAACTGGCCGTGGGTACTTGCCTGCGGTGTGCTGACGCTGCTGTTGCTGGCGCAACTGGCCTGGGCCAAACGCGACGCCCTGATCCGCGATCCGACCGCAGGCAGCTGGTTGCGCAGCAGCTGTGCCGTGCTGCACTGCCGGCTGCCACTGGTGGCCGCGCCGGAGCGCCTGCGCCTGCTCGCCAGCAACGTGCAGGCGCATCCCAGCGTGCCGAACGCCCTGATGATCAGTGCCAGCGTGCGCAACGACGCCAGCTTCGCCCAACCCTATCCGGTGGTGACGGTGACGCTGTCCGACGCGCAGGGCCAGCGCCTGGCCATGCGCCGGCTGCAGCCGGCGGAGTATCTCGACGATCCTGTGACCTTGCGCCAGGGCCTGGCACCTGGTGCCGTGGCCGTGCTGTTGCTGGAGGTCAAGGATCCCGGCGACAAGGCCGTCGCGTTCGAGTTCGGCTTCGAATGAACCACGCCGGCAGCGCGTGGATCGACGGCCCACGAAGGCCCGACCCATCCGGCGCAAACGGCATGTTGTCCACCAGACAAACGTGACGAGACCGATACGACTGGCCACGAACACGAAGCCGGGGGGACACGGGCGCTGAACGGATCAGAACATCCCGCGCCTGTCGAGGGACTTAAAATCGACCGCGCACAAGGGTAGACTCAGTCGCTCGCGCCGAGTGCCGTCCGGCATTCGATCCAGCTGCGAACGCACCAACTGCCACCAGTGAACGCAGCGGCCCTCGCAGCCGCCGCACCGCATGCGAGGGAAAGTATCCGTGAATGCCGCCAGACTGCCTGCCGCCGAGGCTGCCGTATCGACCTCGTCGCAAGCTGCGCTTGCGCACGGCTCCAGCAGCGCCCTGAGCGAATGCGTCAGCCGCACGGTACGCCGCTACCTCGCCGACATCGGCGATACCGAATGCGCCGAGGGCCTGCACGCACTGGTGCTGCGCGAAGTCGAAGTGCCGTTGCTGCGCGAGGTGCTGGCCTTCCACGGCGGCAACCAGAGCCGCGCCGCCGTGGCACTGGGCATCAACCGCGCCACGCTGCGCAAGAAGCTGGCCACGCACGGCCTGCTTTGAGCCGGGATTCGGGACGCCGGATTCGCCACCGCCGAAACCGCGTCACCGAACTCCCCCGCACGGCCGCCACGACCCGTCACGAATCCCGCATACCGGAGAAGCCATGTCTGCCCCCGCCATCGTTCCCGTCCGTCGCGCCTTGCTCAGCGTTTCCGACAAGACGGGACTGATCGAGTTGGCGCAGCGCCTTGCGGCCATGGGAGTGGAACTGCTCTCCACCGGCGGCTCGGCGCGCGCGTTGCGCGAGGCGGGCATCGCGGTCACCGAAGTCAGCGACGTCACCGGATTCCCCGAGATCATGGACGGCCGCGTGAAGACGCTGCACCCGAAGGTGCACGGCGCGCTGCTCGGCCGGCGCGGCACCGATGACGCGGTGATGGCCGAACTCGGCATCGCACCGATCGACCTGCTGGTGCTGAACCTGTACCCGTTCGAGAGTACGGTGGCGAAGCCCGACTGCACGCTGGAGCAGGCGATCGAGAACATCGACATCGGCGGTCCGGCGATGCTGCGTTCGGCGGCGAAGAACTGGAACGACGTGGCCGTGCTGACCTCGCCCGCCCAGTACGACGCGGCGCTGGACGAGATCGAGGCGCAGGGCGGCTTGACCCGCGCGACGCGCTTCAAGCTGGCGGTGGCCGCGTTCAACGACGTGGCCAGCTACGACGGCGCGATCAGCGATTACCTGTCCGCGCTGCAACTCAACGACGCGCAGGACGCCATCGCCGGCCACGACATGTTCCCCGGCCAGGTCAACGGCCGCTTCGTCAAGCTGATGGACCTGCGCTACGGCGAGAACCCGCACCAGAGCGCGGCGTTCTACCGCGACCTGTACCCGCACCCGGGCACGCTGGCCTGCTTTCGCCAGCTGCAGGGCAAGGAACTCTCGTTCAACAACATCGCCGACGCCGACGCCGCATGGGAATGCGTGCGCAGCTTCGTCAAGCCGGCCTGCGTGATCGTCAAGCACGCCAACCCCTGCGGCGTGGCGGTGAGCCTGGACGGCATCGGCAAGGCGTATGACCTCGCCTTCCAGACCGACCCCACCTCCGCCTTCGGCGGCATCATCGCGTTCAACCGCGAAGTCGACGGCGCCACCGCGAAGGCGATCGTCGAACGCCAGTTCGTCGAGGTGGTGCTGGCGCCGGCCTACGCGGACGACGCGCTGAAGGCGTTCCACAAGAAAGGCAACGTGCGCGTGCTGGTGATCCCGCTGCCGACGCACGGCGACCTGCGTGACGCTCACCCCGGCATGCACTCCAAGCGCGTGGGTTCGGGCTTGCTGCTGCAGAGCGCCGATACCGGCATGATCACCGCAGCGGACCTGAAAGTGGTCACGCGCAAGGCACCCACCGAGGCGCAGATCCACGACCTGATCTTCGCCTGGAAGGTGGCCAAGTTCGTCAAGTCCAACGCCATCGTCTACGCAAGGAATCGCCAGACCATCGGCATCGGCGCCGGCCAGATGAGCCGCGTCTACAGCGCGAAGATCGCCGGCATCAAGGCCGCCGACGAGAAGCTCGAAGTGCGCGGCTCGGTGATGGCCAGCGATGCGTTCTTCCCGTTCCGCGACGGCATCGACGCAGCGGCCGAAGCCGGCATCGTCGCGGTGATCCAGCCGGGCGGCTCGATGCGCGATGGCGAGGTGATCGCCGCCGCCGACGAACACGACATCGCAATGGTGTTCACCGGCATGCGCCATTTCCGCCACTGAGCGCACGCCCGGCAGGAGCCCGCTCGCGGGCGATGCTTTTCCCGGGGCTTCGCAAAGGCAAGAGCATCGCCCGCGAGCGGGCTCCTACACGTCGCGTAGAAGCGTCACGCCGCAGCATCGGATATCCCGCTGCGGAGACCGCCATGCGCTACGAACTGTATTACTGGAGCGGCATCCAGGGCCGCGGTGAATTCGTGCGGCTGGCGCTGGAGGATGCCGGCGCCGATTACGTCGACGTGGCGCGCGAGGAAGGCGACGATGCCATCTTGCGCTACCTCGACGGCGTGCACGAAGGGCCGCTGCCGTTCGCGCCGCCCTTCCTCAAGGCGGGCCGGCTGCTGATCGCGCAAACCGCGAACATCCTCGAGTACCTGGGCTGCAAGTTGTCGCTGGCACCGGAAAGCGAAAGCGCGCGGCTCTACGCCAACCAGCTGCAACTGACCATCGCCGATCTCGTGGCCGAAGTGCACGACTCGCATCATCCGATCGCCAGCAGCCTGTATTACGAGGACCAGCGCGAGGAGGCGCTCCGCCGGGCCGGCGATCTGCGCACGCAGCGGCTGCCGAAGTTCCTCGACCATTTCGAGCAGGTGCTGGAGCGCGGCGGCGGCCATGCCCTGCGCCGGCACTCATACGTCGACCTGTCACTGTTCCAGCTGGTGAGCGGCCTGAGCTACGCGTTTCCCCGCGCGATGCAACGCCTGCATCCCGACCTGCCCCTGCTGCACGCGCTGCACGCCAGCGTGGCCAAGCGACCGCGCATCGCGGCCTACCTGGCCTCGTCGCGACGCGTGCCGTTCAACGAGAGCGGCATCTTCCGCCATTACCCGGAGCTGGACGACCCGGCCTGAGCAGCCGCGCCGATGGCGAGGCTCAACGGCTGCTGCTGGAAGCCGGCGCGCCGGCATTGTCGGCCGGCTCGGCCGGCGGGGGACTCTTGCCCCATTCCAGCACCTTGTACAGCGCGGGTGTGGCGCGTCGCTGGCCGTGTTCGTCCACCAGTCGGCCTTGCGGGTCGACCATGTAGGTCTGCTGCAGGCCGTGCTTGGGCGTGACCACCACCATGTAGACGCGACCGTTGCGGCTGTATTCCTGCACCGTGTTGTCGCCCTGCTGGCGGATCTGCACCTCGGGTTCGTCCGCGGGGCGGCCCATGCGGCTGTCGCCGCTCTTCATCGCCGGCAGGGTGAGCGGACGCAGGTCGGGCTTCGACGCGGTGGCGGGAGCCGCCGACGTGGCGGGCGGCGGAGTTGCCTGCACGCCGGGATCGTTCATCCCGGGCGGCGGCAAGGCCGGGCTCGGCGCGGCCGTCTGGGCGTGCAGCGCCGCGGCGAACACCGCGGCGGACAGCAGGGTGGCGACAACAACCGGCACGGCGGGGATTTTCATGGCGGCAACCTCGATGGGGAGGGCAGCATAGCAGCGCACCCGAGGCGCTTCCGTGAAACGCGACATTTCGCCGTGCATGCGAGAATCGCGCCCATGCCCAAACTCATCCTGATCGACGGCTCCTCCTACCTCTACCGCGCCTTCCATGCGCTGCCGCCGCTTTCCAACGCCCGCGGCGAGCCCACCGGCGCACTGTTCGGCGTGGTCAACATGCTGCGCGCCACACTGAAGGCGAAGCCCGACTACCTGGCTTTCGTCAGCGACGCGCCCGGGCCGACCTTCCGCGACGCGCTGTACGCCCAGTACAAGGCAAACCGCCCGCCGATGCCCGACGACCTGCGTTCCCAGGTCGAGCCGATGCTGGCGATCGTGGGCGCGCTGGGTTTCCCGATCCTGCGCGTCCCCGGCGTCGAGGCCGACGACGTGATCGGCACGCTGGCCCTGCAGGCACAGGCGCAAGGCATCGAGGTGGAGGTTTCCACCAGCGACAAGGACATGGCCCAGCTGGTCGGTTCACACGTCACCCTGGTCAACACCATGAGCAACACGGTGCTGGACGGCGCCGGCGTGATGGAAAAATTCGGCGTGATGCCGTCGCAGATCATCGACTTCCTCGCGCTCACCGGCGACGCCATCGACAACATCCCCGGCGTGCCCAAGTGCGGCCCCAAGACCGCCGCCAAATGGCTGGCCGAGTTCGATTCGCTCGACGGCGTGATGGCCAATGCCGACAAGGTCGGCGGCAAGATCGGCGAGAGCCTGCGCGCGACGCTGCCGCAACTGCCGCTGTCGCGCCAGCTGGCGACGATCAAGACCGACGTGCCGCTGGAGTTCGGCCCCACCGACCTGGCCCGGCGCGAAGCCGATGTCGAGCGGCTGCGCGAGCTGTACGCGCGCTACGAGTTCAAGGCGGCACTGAAGGAGCTGGATGCCGGCGCGGATACTTCAACATCCGCTCCCGCCGGCCGGGAGGTCGGGGGCGAGGGCGCGGCAGGAGCGCACGGCGCCACCGAAGCCGCACTCCAACCGCCCTCCCCGGCGGAAACGGGCTTCGCGTCCTCGGCCAACGGTGCCTACGAACTCGTCACCACCCAGGCACAGCTCGATGCGTGGCTGGAGAAGCTGCGCCACGCCGGACTGATCGCGTTCGACACCGAGACCACCAGCCTCGATGCGATGCGCGCGGACATCGTGGGCATCAGTTTCGCGGTGGAGCCGGGCCAGGCCTGCTACATCCCGCTCGGCCACGACTACCCGGGCGCGCCGCCGCAGCTCGACCGCGGCGACGTGCTGCGCGCCTTGCAGCCGATGCTGGAGGACCCCACGCGGCCCAAGCTCGGCCAGCACGCCAAGTACGACATCAACATCCTGTCGCATTACGGCATCACGGTGCAGGGTGTGAAGCATGATTCGATGCTGGAATCCTACGTGTGGAACGCCACCGCCACGCGCCACGACATGGATTCGCTGGCGAGGAAATACCTCGGCTACGAGACGGTGAAATACGAGCAGGTCGCCGGCAAGGGTGCCAAACAGATTTCCTTTTCGCAGGTGGACCTGGACACCGCCTGCCGCTACGCCGCCGAGGACGCCGACGTCACCCTGCGCCTGCACCACGCGCTGTGGCCGAAACTGCAGAGCGTGCCCTCGCTGCAACGCGTGTACGAGGAGATCGAGATTCCGCTGGTGCCGGTGCTGGCGGAGATGGAGCGCCGCGGCGTACTGATCGACGGCGACGAGTTGCGCCGGCAGAGCCAGCAACTGGGCAAGCGCATGCTGGAGCTGCAGCAGCAGGCGTACGCGCTGGCCGGGCACGAGTTCAACCTCGATTCGCCCAAGCAGCTGCAGGCGGTGCTGTTCGACGAACTGGGCCTCGAGGCAAGACTGAAGACGCCGACCGGCCAGCCCTCCACCAACGAGGAGGCGCTGGAGGCGATTGCCGACGTGCACGAACTGCCGCGGCTGATCCTCGACTACCGCGGTCTGGCCAAGCTGCGCAGCACCTACACCGACAAGCTTTCCGCCATCGTCAACCCGCGCACCGGCCGCGTGCACACCAGCTACCACCAGGGCTCGGTGGCAACCGGGCGGATCTCCTCGTCCGACCCGAACCTGCAGAACATCCCGGTGCGCACCGAGGAAGGCCGGCGCATCCGCCAGGCCTTCATCGCGCCGCCCGGCTGGAAGGTGATGGCGGCGGACTACTCGCAGATCGAGCTGCGCATCATGGCGCACCTGTCCGGCGACGAGGGCCTGCTGAAGGCCTTCCATGAAGGCGGCGACGTGCACCGCGCCACCGCCGCCGAGGTGTTCGGGCTGAAGCCGGAGGAGGTCAGCGCCAACCAGCGCCGCGCCGCCAAGGCGATCAACTTCGGCCTGATGTACGGCATGAGCGCATTCGGCCTGGCCCGCCAGCTCGGCGTGGATCGTGGCGAAGCCAGTGACTACATGGGCCGCTATTTTTCGCGATACCCCGGCGTGCGCGCGTTCATGGATGCCACCCGCGAACAGGCGCACCGCGACGGCTACGTGGAGACCTTGTTCGGCCGCCGCCTGTACCTGGAGAACCTCACCTCTCGCAACGCCGGCCTGCGCCAGGGCGCCGAGCGCGCCGCGGTGAACGCGCCGATGCAGGGCACCGCGGCGGACATCATCAAGCGCGCGATGATCGCCGTGGCCGCATGGCTGGCCGAACGCGACGACGCCCACATGCTGATGCAGGTGCACGACGAACTGGTGTTCGAGGTGCGCGCCGACGCCGTCGAGGAGGTCCGCCGCGCGGTGTCGGAGCGGATGTCCGGCGCCGCGAAACTGTCCGTGCCGCTGCTGGTCGACGTCGGCGTGGGCGCCAACTGGGACGAGGCGCATTGACCCGGCATGCGTTAATTTTTCATGAGAATGAATCGCGGTTGAATTTCTGCGGAAACCTTGCAACTTTCCCGGTCCAGCCGCATCTAATTCATCGGATGCACGCAACGGCATCCGCGGCCTAGCCCACCTCCCTGGGCGGCCACAGTCGCGAACCTCTCCCCTGGGTCTTCGCGTCTGCCCCGGCCCCGAAGGTTCCCCCTAACCTTCGGGGCCTTTTTTTGGGCAGTACTTGTGCGTTCGTCCATGAACGCCAAGTTCAAGAAGCGGCCATCCATGGCCGCACTCTTCAGAAAGAGCCGTTCCATCCCCGCGGTTTGGTGGGGCTTCTTCACTTCATCCGTGCGGGCCGCCCGGGCATACTCGATCCACCATCACCACGGGGAATATCATGCGTGCAGCTCTGATCGTCATTGGCATCATTCTCGTCGCCGCGGGCATCTGGGTGGTTGCGGGGCATGCCTTCTACCAGGACACCGATACGCTGGTACAGATCGGTTCGGCCAAGCTCACCGCCACGCACGACAAGGGCGTGCCGCAGTGGATCGGCATTGTCGGCATCGTGGTCGGCGCGCTGCTGGCCATCGGCGGCTTCATGCAAAAGCGCTGAAACGCATCGACCCACCGGAAACCGCCGCACTTCGCGGCGGTTTTCGTTGGTGGCCACTACAATGGACAGGATGGATGTCTCGTACCTGATCGATCCGCTGAACGAAGCCCAGCGCGAAGCCGTCTGCGCCCCGCCCGGGCATTACCTCGTGCTGGCCGGCGCCGGCTCCGGCAAGACCCGCGTGCTGACCCACCGCATCGGCTGGCTGATGCAGGCCGAAGGCGTGCCGCCGTGGGCAATCCTCGCCGTCACCTTCACCAACAAGGCGGCCGGCGAAATGCGCGCGCGGCTGGCCGCACTGATCCCCGGCGGCACGCAGGGGCTGACTGTGGGCACCTTCCACGGCATCGCCCACCGCCTGCTGCGCCGGCACTGGCGCGAGGCCGGTCTCACCGAAACGTTCCAGATCCTGGATTCCGACGACCAGCAGCGGCTGGTCAAGCGCGTGGTGGCCGGGCTGGGACTGGACGAGGCGAAATTCCCGCCGCGGCAGGCCTGCTGGCAGATCAACCAGTGGAAGGACGAGGGCAAGCGACCGGACGCCATCGAACATCGCGACCATCCGGTGACGCATGCCTTCGTCAACATCTACACGGCATACGAGGAAGCCTGCCGCCGCGCCGGCCTGGTCGACTTCGCCGAGCTGCTGCTGCGTGCGCACGAGTTGTGGCTGAAGAATCCCGCCGTGCTGGAGCACTACCAGCAACGCTGGCGCCACCTGCTGATCGACGAGTTCCAGGACACCAATACCCTGCAATACGCCTGGATCCGGGTGCTTTCCGGCAGCACCGGCAAGGTCTTCGCGGTCGGCGACGACGACCAGTCGATCTACGGCTGGCGCGGCGCCAAGGTCGAGAACATGCAGCAGTTCCTGCGCGATTTTCCCGGTGCGCGCACGATCAAGCTGGAGCAGAACTACCGCTCCACCTCGACCATCCTGCAGGCGGCCAACCACGTCATCCAGCGCAACAGCAGCCGCCTCGGCAAGCAGTTGTGGACGGCCGGCGAGGACGGCGAGCGCATTGCGCTGTATGCCGCCTACAACGAGCAGGACGAGGCGCGCTTCGTGGTCGAGCGCATCCGCGAGTACATCGACGAGCACGGCAGTGCGCAGGACTGCGCGATCCTCTATCGCTCCAACGCGCAATCGCGCAACTTCGAGGAGCAGCTGGTCCAGCGCCGCATCGGCTATCGCGTCTACGGCGGCCAGCGCTTCTTCGACCGTGCCGAGGTCAAGGACGCGCTGGCCTACCTGCGCCTCAGCGCCAACCGCCACGACGATGCCGCGTTCGAGCGCGCGGTGAACACCCCACCGCGCGGCATTGGCGAGCGCACACTCGACGTACTGCGCCGACGCGCGCGGCGCGACAATGTCTCCATGTGGGAAGCGGCGCTGATCGAACTGGCCAGCGGCAACGAGCTGGCCGGCCGCGCGAAGAATGCGGTGAAGGGATTCCTGGCCATGATCGACCAGATGGCGCACGCCTTTCAGACCCTCTCCCTCGGGGAACAGGGCCGGAGTGCGGGGACGGAATCACCGGAAAGCTCCGTGCCGCCCGTACCTTCATCCCCAGAGGGAAGCCAGGGCCTCACCCTCGCCGAACAGATCGACCACGCCATTACCCACAGCGGCCTGCGCGACTATTACGAAAAGGACAGTCGCGGCAATGCCGAGGCGCGGGTGGAGAACCTGGACGAACTGGTCAACGTGGCCAGCCGCTTCGAGCGCTCGGCGGAGGACATCGACGCAGGCCTGAGCGAACTCAACGCCTTCCTCTCCAATGCCGCGCTGGAGGCGGGCGAAAGCCAGGGCGCCGAAGGCGAGGACTGCGTGCAGCTGATGACCCTGCATTCGGCCAAGGGGCTGGAGTTTCCGGTGGTGTTCCTGGTCGGCATGGAGGAGGGCCTGTTCCCCAGCCAGCGCTCGGTCAACGACGAGGGTCGGCTGGAGGAGGAGCGCCGGCTCGCCTATGTCGGCATCACCCGCGCGCGCGAACGGCTGGTTGTCTGCCATGCCGAATCGCGCCGCATGCACGGCGCCGAGATGCTGACCCGCCCGTCGCGTTTCCTCGCCGAAATGCCGGCCGAGCTGATCGACGAGGTGCGCCCGCGCGTGCACGTGACCCGTCCGCTGTACGCCGGTCGTGCGCACGAGACGTCGCCCTCCCTGGAAGAGTCGCTGCCGGTGAAACTCGGCCAGCGCGTGAGCCATCCCAGCTTCGGCGAAGGCGTGGTGCTCAGCGCCGAAGGCAGCGGCGCGCACACCCGCCTGCAGGTGAACTTCGAAGGCGTGGGCAGCAAGTGGCTGGTGGCGGCCTACGCCAACCTCACTGCGCTGTAGCCGGCGCGCGCGACGCCACGTCGGCCCGGGCCGGAGCGAGTTCCTTCAGCACCTGCATAACCGCATCGGCTATTGCCTGGGGCTGGTCCATCTCGATGTCGTGCGAGCTGTCGGCCACCTTGCGCAGCATGCCGCGGGTCGAGCTGGCGACGATGCGTTGCTGCGTCGCCGCGCGCGCGGCCTCCAGCGGCCTGCGCATGGCAGCGGGCGCGTCCGCATAAGTGCCCGAAGCCTGCAGCACCAGCAGCGGCATACCGCCATGCGATTCGTTTGCCGGCACCGGCGCGGCGAACACCGACACGTTCTGCGCCAGCTCCGAGCGCAAGGTGTGCCAGAACGCCGGGCGCAGCTTGCGCGCGTGATCGGCGGCGGCCACCGCCGCGCTCTGCCACGGCAGCGGGCCACCGACGCACGAGGCCAGCGCCGGCGGCGGCTGGTCCAGCGTGCCGTGCTCGGCGCCCTGCTCGCAGCTGGCGATGAAGGCGTCGCGCTGCGTCGTCAGCGCGGCTTCGTCCTTCGTCCACGATGCCGGCAGGAAACGTGCCTGGTCCTGTGCCGGCGGGTCGACCAGCACCATCCCGGCGACATCGTCCGGATGCTCGCTGGCATAGCGGCGCACGATGTTGCTGCCCAGCGAATGACCTACCAGCAGCAGCGGTGCGCGCAGGCCGGCGGCGCGGATCAGCGCGCGCAGGTCGGCGACGTCCGCGGCGAGATCGCGCGGCAACGGGCCCTCGTCGCTGAAACCGTAGCCGGCGCGGTCATAGGCGCACACGCGCGCATGCGATTCCAGCAGCGGCTGCACGCGGAACCAGCTCTGCGAATCGGCATGCGCACCGGCCTCCAGCAGCACCGTCATCGGCCCGCTGCCGCTGCAACGCAGGTTGAGGCTGCGTCCGTGATCAATGGCGATGCGCTGCCCGGGCTGGGCATAGCTGTCGGGCGTGGTCGCGGGCGGCGGCGAACCCGCCGTCGCCACAGCGGCAATCAGCAGGCCGCTGCAGGCCAGGCCAAGCAGTCCCGCGGGTCGATATTCCATGCGCTGCTCCGGTTCGAGATCGGGTCTGTGACCGGGGCAATGGATGGAAGTTCGCCGGTGGAGGTCGGAGGCTTGGCGCGGCCCGAGTGGGCCGGGTTCAGCCGCGCAACCTCGGCACGCCGTGCTGGTCGCGCTCTTCCACCGCGATGGCCGTGGTGTCGATGCCGGAGCCAGCCTTGCCCGGCGTGGCGCGTACCGTTTCGCCGCGGGTCATCGCCAGCGCGTTGCGATAGCAGCGCTGCGCCTCGCCGGCATCGCCCTGGCCGGCGAACGTGTCGCCGAGGGCTTCCCACGCGCCGGCAGCGGGCTCCAGCGCCAGCGAGCGTTCGAGATACTGACGGGACTTGCCCCACAGTCTCAGGCGCACGCACATGCGGCCCAGGGCGAGCAGCAGGTGGGCGTCGTTCGGATGCACGTCGAGCCAGGCTTCGGCGCGGCGCAGGCGCGGTTCGAGATCGTCGCCGGCGAGCAGGCCCCAGGTTTCGATCAGGCGCGGCGACCATTCGCGGCGCAGCGCCGACTCCAGTTCGTCCATCGCCGGCAGCACCAGCCCGAAGAACGCGGCGCGGCGCGCGTAGGCGTCGACCACGGTCGGCACGCGGCGCTGCGCTTTCGGCAACTGCGACCACAGCGTGTTCAGCGCGGCGCCGTCCGGTGCGGCCTGCAAGGTGTCGGCCAGGATCTGCGCTTCCAGTGCCGCGTAAGCGCGGCTGCCGAGCGCGCCGCTCTTCTGCAGCGGTTCCAGCGCGGTGCGCGCGCGACGCAGGTCGCCGCTTTCGCGTGCCGCCTGCGCCAGCTCGCGCCAGCCGCCGGGGGTGAGCGTG
This sequence comes from Rhodanobacter lindaniclasticus, assembly GCF_004799035.1. Taxonomy (GTDB): domain Bacteria; phylum Pseudomonadota; class Gammaproteobacteria; order Xanthomonadales; family Rhodanobacteraceae; genus Rhodanobacter; species Rhodanobacter lindaniclasticus. The sequence goes on along the minus strand of NZ_MWIO01000016.1, from coordinate 35,151 downwards.
CCCTTGTCCGCTTCCGGCGCCAGCAGCGCCAGCGCTTCGGCCGGCCGGCCGAAGCGCCGCAGCAGGCGGGCGCGCAACACGCGAGCAGCCTGGGGGGCGTATTGCGAGGCGCGATCGAGCGAGTCCAGCGCGCGGCTGGACTCGCTGCGGCGCGACGCGGCTTCGGCAGCGGCGAGCAGGGCCGGGCCGCGCAGGCTTTCCAGCCGCGAGGCGCGATTGAGGTCGCGCTCGGCATCGCCGTGGCGGCCCTCGATCAGTGCCACCAGACCTTCGCCCAGACGTTGCTGGCTGAGTCGGCGATGGCGCCGCGAGAGCGCGCCGAACGGCCAGCGCAGCAGGGTCCATGCAAGACTGAGCACGGCCCATGCGAGCAGCAGCAGCACCACCGCGGCGACCACCGTGGTCTCGACCCGCCAGCCACGCATGCGCAGCAGCACGTAGCCCGGATCTTCGGCCACCCAGTGCCAGCCGAACGCGGCCACGGCCGCCACGATCACCAGCAGCAACAGCCAGCGCCACCACTTCATGGCTGCGCTCCACCCCGGCGTGCCGCCGGAACGGCGGGCTTCGCCGCGGACCGGGCCGACGCGGGCGCGAGCGCATGCACCGCGCGCAGGTTGCGCAGTTCACGCAAGGCCGCACCCAGTTCCACGGCGCTGTCGGCGGGTCGCTGTTCCTGCAGCGTCTTCAGCGCGGCGCGGGCCTGCTGCACCGAACTGGCGTCGTTGTCGAACTGGCTCGCCAGGCTGGCGTCCACCCGCTGCAATGCCGCGGCATAGGCGACGCTGTCATGGGCGAGCAGATCGGCCTGTGCCTGCGCCAGGTCCAGTGCGGCCAGCTCGCGCGCGAAGCGGGCATCGGCTACCGCCAGCGGCGCACCGTTGTCGCGACGCACGCTGACCACGCTGCCCAGTGCGCGGCGGATGCGCGACCAGGCGTCGGTGGCCTGCGCAGCAGCAGGAGTATCGAGCGGTTTCAGCGGCAGCTCGCCGATCGTGCCGCGCAGTGCCTGCAGTTGCTGCAGCAGCCCGGCCTGGTCGGTCGGCTGGCTTTTCAGCAGGGCTTCGCGCTCGGCCTGGATGTCCTGGCGCACGCCGCTGAAGGCGCCGTCGTTGACCGCCGCAAGGGTCTGGTCGGCCAGACCATAGGCGGCAGCCGCCGCTGGCGCGTCGTGGAACAGGCGGTAACGTTCGGCCCCCATGCGCAGCAGCGAATCGGTTTCGTCCAGCAGCATGGCGTCGTGGCCGGAGAGACTCTTCTCCGCCAGCTTGGCCACGGCGTCTTCCAGGTTGCGGATGCGCTCGTTCTGGCCCAGCAATTCTTCACGCAATGACCGGTTGACCGCCGCCGCGTCGTCCATGCGCTGGTCGAGGCTGGCGCGCTGGTCGGCCAGCCCGCCCAGGCGCGACTCGATGCCTTCCGCGCGCTGCTGCAGGGCAGCCACGCCCTGGCGATCGGCGGTGCTGCCGCGCTGCTGTTGCCATTGCTGCCAGCCGACCCACGCCGCGGCGGCCAGCGCCAGCAGCGACAGGATCAGGGCGAATGCCAGGGTGCCGCCGCCACGCGGCTGGGGCGCGCGGGCGGTGGGTGCCGGGCGCGAGCGCGGCGGGTCGACGATCACCGGATCGGGCTGCATGTCCCGCGGCGAAGCCGGGGTCCTGGCGGCCGCGGCGGACGGCTCGGTGGGTTCATCTGGCTGGCTCATGGCTCGCATGCTAGCAGGCCATACGCCTGCGTTCGTAGCGCCCGCGCGTGAAAACGGCGTCAGCGCGCGGCGGCGGCCAGCATGTCTTCGGCCAGCGCCGAGTCCGCCTGCACGATGTGCCGGAAACCCGCGGCACCGGCGGCCTCCGCCAGCCGCTCGCTGCTCACCACGGCAGTGGCCGCGCACAGACGCGCCAACGCCGGTGGCGGCAGCAAGCTGCACAGGTTGTGCAGCGCCTCCTGGCTGGACAGCAGCACGCGTGCCGAACGCGGCAGAGCCTGCAGCGCGCTCACATGGCGGCGATCGAGCCGCGGCGGTACGCGACGATAGACCTGCACCTCGCGCAGGCGCGCGCCGCGCGCGGCCAGTTCATGGCGCAGCACGCCGCGGCCACCCGGCGCCCCGACCAGCGCCACGCGACGCTGGCGCAGTGCCTGCAATGCCGGATGCGCGAGCAGGCCTTCGCTGTCCTGCCGGGCCGGACACAACGGCTGCTTTACCCCATGCTGGCGCAGCGCGCGCGCGGTGCCCTGCCCCACCGCCAGCACGATCGCCCGCGTGCGCAGTGGCGTGAGCGCCGCTGCGTGACGCACCGCCGCGGGGCTGGTGAAGATCACCAGTTCGGCGGCGAGTGCCTCGCGCAACTGCGCGCGCATGGCCGCCGGATCGTCCGCTGCGCGCAGCGCCAGACCGGGCAGCGACAATGGCACGCCACCGAGCGCGCGCACGCGACGGGACAGCGCCGCGCCGGTGCCCACCGGGCGGGTGATGACGAGCACCCGGGCGCGCAAGGCGTCGGCTCGCCGCGCCGGTTGCGGGTGGATTTGCGCGCGGGATGGACGGTCGGGCATGACTGCAGTGTAGCGGCGGCCCTACACTGCGGGGTTTTCCGCCACATCACCGAGCCACGTGGACACTCTTTCCGACAACGACGACGCGCAGCGCCTGATCCGCTTCATCCGCGACGAAATCCCGCTGGCCCGCGCGATGGACCTGCGCTTGCAGCACCACGACGCCGACATGCTGCGCCTGTGCGCGCCGCTGGCGCCGAACGTCAACGACAAGGGCTGCGCGTTCGGCGGCAGCCTGGTCAGCCTGATGACGCTGAGCGGCTGGGCGCTGGTCGAACTGGCGCTGCGCCGGCGCGGCATCGACTGCGACGTGTTCGTGGCCGAGTCCGGCGTGCGTTACCTCGCGCCGCTGTGGCAGGACTTCTGCAGTGAGGCACGGCTCGCACCCGACGCGCAGTGGGGCACCTTCTTCGACACGCTGGCCGCGCGCGGACGTGCCCGCATCGCGGTCGAATGCATCGTCCCCGGCACCGACGGCCAGCCCGCGGCCTCGCTGGCGGCGCGCTTCGTGGCCAAGCGGCGCGAGCCGCCCCCCGGGGAGCGTGGGCAGTAGAAACCAAGTGAGCGAGGCAAAATGGTTTTGAGTCAGATTTTTCGATCATTTGAGGCGAATAGCCGTAGCTATTCAACGAAAAGGAGCGGAAAAGCTGGCCAAAACCACGCAGCCGCAGCCGCTTGGTTTCTACCGCCCACGCTCCCAGGCGTGATTGAGGCAGAATGGCCCGGCTACCGCCAAGGAGAACCATCCATGCGCCGCATCCCGCACCTCCTGCTGGTGTTGTCGCTCCTGCTGCTGGCCGCCTGCGCCACGCAGGAACGCAGCCGCACGCTGACCACCACCTTGTCGGCCTATGCCGGCACGCTGCGCTGGGGCGATTTCGCCAGTGCCGCGCAGTTCATCGACCCGAAGCTCCGCGCCGAGCATCCGCTGAGCGAACTGGACCGCGCGCGTTACAAGCAGGTGCGTGTCACCGAGTACGACGACGGCAGCGGCCCGGTGCCACTCGGCCCGACCGAGGTGCAGCAGACGGTGCGCATCAGCGTGGTCAACATCCACACCCAGGCCGAGCGCAGCGTGATCGACCGCCAGACCTGGCGTTACGACGAGCAGACCAAGCATTGGTGGCTGACCAGCGGGCTGCCGGACATCACCCGCGAATGAGCGCCGGCGCCGGCCGCCGCACGCAACCCGTATAATCGCGGGTTTACCCGAACCGGCGCCGCGCGGCGCGCCGATGGACTGACGATGAACGATTTCCTGCACCAGCTGCCCGCCTTTGTCGGCAACCATGTCGCCCTGTCGGTGCTGTTCGTGATCCTGCTGGTGGCCTTGCTGGTCATCCAGGCGCGGATCATGTTCAGCAAGATCAGGGAGCTGAGCCCGGCCGCGCTCACCGGCCTGATCAACCGTGACAACCCGCTGCTGATCGACCTGTCCGCGCTGGCGGACTTCGAGAAGATGCACGTGCCCGGCGCGAAGCATGTGGCGATGAGCCAGTTCGATCCGGAGAAGAAGGATCTGGCCGCCGCCAAATCCCTGCCGGTCGTGCTGATGGACAAGGATGGCCGCGGCAATGCGGCCAAGGCCGCGCAACGCCTGCTCAAGGCCGGTTTCGAGCACGTGCACGTCCTCGGCGGCGGCGTGCTGGCCTGGCATGCGGCGCAGCTGCCGGTGGCCAAGGGCAACCGGTAGGAGCGCGCTGGCGCGCGATGCTTTTCGAGTTCCGGCCCGAAAGCATCGCCCGCGAGCGGGGTCCTACAACGGCAGGTCGTGGATGCCGGCTCGCCCGGCGATGATCTGCGCCAGCACGTCGGGCGCGTATTCGAACGAGTCGTAGTAGAGCCGATCCTCCGGCAGGCCGGCGGCGAGGAAGCGCGGCAGCGCGGCGTCGATCATCGCCGGCGGGCCGCTCATGTACAGGTCGTGACCTGACAGGTCGGGCCAGTCGGCCAGCACGGCCTCATGCACCAGGCCCGTGCGCAGCCCGTCGGCACGCGCGGCATCGGACACCACCGGATGGAAATCGAGGCCGGGCACGTCGCGCGCCCACTGCTCGGCCAGCTCGCGCAGGTACAACTCGTCCGCGCTGCGTGCGCCCCAGTAGAACCGGATCGGGCGACGCGTACCCAGCGCGATGAAGTGCTCGATGATCGCCTTGACCGGCGCGAAGCCGGTGCCGCCGGCCATGAAGATCATCGGCCGTTCGGAATCCTCGCGCGGCACGAAGGTGCCCAGCGGTCCCTCGACGCGCAGGCGGTCGCCGACCTGCAAGGCATCGTTGACCCAGGAGGTGAAACCGCCGCCGGCGACGTGGCGCACGTGCAGCTCGATGCTGCCGTCCGGCTGCGGCCGGTTGGCGATCGAGAACGGCCGATGCCGGCCGTCCTCCAGCACCACGTCCAGATACTGGCCGGGCAGCCGGCGCAGACGCCGCTCGCCACGTTCGGGGCGCAGGCGCAGGCCGATCACGTCCGGGGCCAGGCGCCACTTGTCGATCACCTCCATGCCCAGCTGGCGCCGCACGATGTCCTCCACCGACGGCACTTCGCGCGCTTCCAGCAGCAGGTCGGTGAGCGGCACGGCCTGGCACAGGAGCACCGCGTGATGGGCCACCGCATCGGCGCTCAGCGCCAGCGGCGGGTTGCGCGGGTACTCGCAGCGCCCCTGCAGCAAGGTGGCCTTGCAACTGCCGCAAACGCCGGCGCGGCAGGAATACGGCAACGCCACGCCCGCGCGCTGCGCCGCTTCCAGCACGGTCTCGCCGATGGCCACGGGGAACTGTCGGCCGGAGGATTTCAGGGTAACGATGGGCACCGGCAGCATTGTCGCCGTGAACGCGACAGACAACAATGCGGACCCGCGTTACGGGAATCGACGATGAGCCTCTGGAAACAACCCACCGACCTGGCCCGCCTGAACGGCTGGAGCGCCAACACGATGATGGAGGCGCTGGGCATCCGCATCACCGCGATCGGCGATGACTGGCTGCAAGGCACCATGCCGGTCGACGCGCGCACCCACCAACCCTATGGCCTGCTGCACGGCGGCGCCTCGGTGGCGCTGGCCGAGACCCTGGGCAGCACCGCGGCGATGCTCACCCTGGACCCGGCCCAGGAACTGGCGGTGGGCCTGGACATCAACGCCAACCACATCCGCGGCGTGCGCTCGGGCACCGTCGCCGGTACCGCGAAGATGCTGCACATCGGCCGCACCACCCAAGTGTGGGAAATCCGCATCGAGAACGAGGACGGCGCGCTGGTGTGCATCTCGCGCATCACCATGGCGGTGATCGCCGCGCGCGGCATGGGCACGCGTTGAGCACGGATTTTCTGCAAAAACGCGCCCCCTCACCTCAATCCTCCCCCCAAGGGAGAGGAACCAAACGCAAAAGGCATGGCACTCGATGACAGCCGACGCGCCCTACGCCAGCCTCACCCCCGACCTGGTGCTTGATGCGGTAAGCGCCTGCGGACTGTGGCCGGACGGCCGGCTGCTGGCGTTGAACAGCTACGAGAATCGGGTGTGGCAGGTGGGCCTGGAAGACGCGCCGCCGGTGATCGCGAAGTTCTACCGGCCCGGTCGCTGGAGCGACGCGGCGATCATCGAGGAGCACGCGTTCGCGCAGGAGCTCGCCGAAGCCGAATTGCCGGTGGTCGCGCCACTGGCATTCGACGGCCGCACCCTGCTGCAGCATGACGGCTTCCGCTACGCGTTGACGCCGCGTCGCGGCGGTCGGGCGCCGGAACTGGAAGCCGTCGACCAATTGCAGTGGCTGGGCCGGCTGATCGCGCGCATCCACGTGGTCGGCGCGCGTACTCCGTTCGTCCACCGCGGCCGGCTCGATCGCGACACCATGGTGCAGCAGCCGATGCGCGCGGTGCTCGCCTCGTCGCTGCTGCCGGCCACGCTGCAGGCGAATTACCGCGCCGCCGCGAGCCGGCTGGATGCGGCGATCGCCGCGCGCCTGGAGGCGGTCGGGCCGGTGCGCCAATTGCGCCTGCACGGCGACTGCCATCCCGGCAACGTGCTGTGGACCGACGCCGGGCCGCACTTCGTCGACCTCGACGACGCCCGCACCGGCCCGGCCGTGCAGGATCTCTGGATGCTGGCCAACGACGAACGGGCGATGGATGCCGTGCTCGAAGGCTACCGCCAGTTCCGCGACTTCGACGACGGCGAACTGGCGCTGGTCCCGGCATTGCGCGCGATGCGCCAGCTGCACTACGCCGGATGGATCGCCGCGCGCTGGCACGATCCGGCGTTTCCCGCCGCGTTCCCCTTCGTCGCCGAATCGCGCTGGTGGGACCAGCACGTCGCCGATCTGCACGAGCTGGCCGACGAACTCGGCGCCCCCTCGTAGGAGCCCGCTCGCGGGCGATGCTGTTCCCGGATTCGGGATGCAGCAGGAACATTGCCCGCGAGCGGGCTTCTACAATCCACCGACTTGCTTTCAGGAGTTTCTTGCATGCGCACCACCTTGTTCCGCCTGATCGGCGTCTTCGAAATCGCCGGCGGCCTGTACGGCCTGGCGGTGATGCTGCGCCGGCTGTGGCCGCTCGGCGCGCATGACAGCGTGATCACCCTGATCGGTCTGGTGCTGTACGGCTTCGTGCTCGCCGCTGGCGTGCAACTGGTCGCCGGCACCGAGCATGGCGTGCGACTGTCGCGCTGGGCGCAGTTGTTGCAATTGCCGCTGATCGCCCTGCCGGTGTTCAGTTACGGCCTGCACTGCGGCGCCTTCATCAACGTGTTCGCCACCCTGCAGGCCACGCCGCGGCTGGGCCTGGACTGGCACCTGGGCAGCCAGGGTTTCGTGCTCGCGGTCGCCGGCCCGTCGGTGTCGCGCCTGGGCATCAACCTGCTCGCCCTGCTCTCCTGGCTGGTGCTGCGCCTGCGTTGAAGCCTTGAAGCAGGGCGGAGAGGAGTGAAGCCACCGGCTATCATGCACGGATGGATATCCCCGCCGCGCTGCCCGTCATCCGCCTGAAATCCGATCGTGCCCCCGGCCACCCGTGGGTATGGTCGGCACAGTTGCACAAGCCCGAGGCCAAGCTGCCGCCGGGCAGCGTGGTCGAAGTGCAGGATGCGAAGGAGCGTTTCGTCGGCCGCGCATTCTGGAACGGCCATGCGCGCATTGCACTGCGCCTGCTGGACACGCATCCGGATAGCGTGATCGACGCCGAGTGGATCGCCGCGCGCATTGACCGTGCGGTGCGGTTGCGCCGCGAGTGGCTTCAGCTCGACGAAGTCAGCGATGCGTGGCGCGTGGTGCACAGCGAGGGCGACGATCTCTCCGGGCTGATCGTCGATCGCTACGCCAACGTCATCGTGATCGAATACTTCGCTGCCGGCATGTGGCGTTTTCGCGAAGCGATCCACGCCGCGCTGCTCACGCATTTCCCCGGCGCGCAGCTGTACTGGTTCGCCGAGTCGCACGTGCAGAAGCAGGAGTCGTTCGACTGCCGCAGCCCCGAGGTACCGGCGCCGTTCGAGGTGCACGAACACGGCCTGCGTTTCCACGCCGCGCCGGGGCTCGGTCACAAGACCGGCTTCTTCGCCGACCAGCGCGACAACCGCAGGCGCTTCGCCGAGCTGGCGAAAGGCCGTCGCGTGCTCGACCTGTGCTGCAACGCCGGCGGCTTCGCCGTGCATGCGATGGCAGCCGGTGCGCGCAAGGCGGTCGGCGTGGATCTGGATGCGGGCATCCTGGAAGTCGCCCGCGCGAATGCCGAAGCGAACCACGTCGCGGTGACGTTCGAGCAATCCGACATCTTCGACTGGGTGCGCGCCGCGGTGGCGCGCGGCGAAAAGTACGACGCGGTGGTCCTCGACCCGGCCAAGCTCACCCGCGATCGCAGCAAGGTGATGGACGCGCTGAAGAAATACTTCGCGATGAACCGCATGGCGCTGGACATCATCCCGCCCGGCGGCCTGCTGCTGACCTGCTCATGCACCGGCCTGGTCGGCGAAGGCGAGTTCCTGGAAATGCTGCGCCGGGTGGCGCTCAACGCCGGCCGCACGATCCAGGTGCTGGAAGCGCGCGGCGCCGGCGCCGACCACCCGTTCCGCACCGACGTGCCGGAAGGGCGCTATCTGAAGGCGGTGTTCTGCCGGGTGGATTGAGTCCGAGATCCCTTGTAGGAGCCCGCTCGCGGACGATGCTTTTGAACAGGGATTCGGGATTCTAAGAGCAACAGCATCGCCCGCGAGCGGGCTCCTACGGGTGAACGTGCCCGGTCATGCGCTGCGCGGCAGCCGTCCGCGCAGCGAGGCCGCGTCGAACGGACCGGGCTCGGCGATCAGCGCGCGCGCGGCATCGACCTGGTCCCAGGTGTTCCACAACAGCACGCCGCGCACCCGGCCGCCGTCGAGGTAATACACCACGCCTTCGCGGTTCGGTTCGCGCCAGTCCTCGACCACCTCCAGCCGCGTATCGAGCAGGCCCACCGCCTCGTAACCCAAGTCGAACAGGTCGGAGTAGAAGAACGGCTGGGTGACGTACTCCGCCGCGACGCCGGCCATCGCGCGACCGGCATGGCGACCCATGCTGACGGCGGCGTCCTCGTGCTCCACGCGCATCCGCCGATCCAGGCTCACGCTGTGGAAATTGGCCACATCGCCGGCGGCCCAGATGTCCGGGTCGCTGCTGCGCAGCTGCGCATCCACCAGGATGCCGTTGTCCACCGCCAACCCCGCCTGTTCGGCCAGCGCGACGTTCGGCGTCACGCCGATGCCGGCCACGGCGGCCTCGACGCGCAGCAGGCTGCCGTCGGACAGGCTCAGCTCCACGCCGCCATCGGTCGGGTTGCTGCCGGTGACCTGCGCGCCGGCTCGCACGTCCACGCCATGATGCGCAAAATATTCAGTGAGGAAGCGTGCCAAGCCGTCGGGATAGCGTCCCGCCCCCAGTAGCTCGCCGGGGAACAGCAGGCTGACCTTGCAACCCAGCGAGGCCAGCGAGGCGGCCAGTTCGCAGCCGATGAAGCCGCCCCCGATCACCGCGATATACGCGCCGGGCTGCGCAAAGCCGTGCAGCGCCTGGTAATCCGCCAGCGTGCGGTAATGGATCAGCCGCTTGCCGCCTTCGAACGGCAGCCGCCTCGGCGTGGCGCCGGTGGCCAGCAGCAGGCGGCGATAGCGGTAGGTGTCGCCGCGGTCGTCGCGGGCGACGTGGGTGAGCCGGTCCAGCGATTCGATGCGCCGGCCGAGATGCAGGCTGGCGCCGCTGGCCGCGGTGGCCAGGTCGACGTCGGCGAGCGACTTGTCGCCCTTCCACAGCCCCTTGCTGAGCGGCGGACGCTGATACGGCGCCGAGGTCTCGTCACCGACCAGGCCGACGTCGGCCGCCGGATCGACCTCGCGGATCGCCTTGGCGGCCGCATCGGCGGCCATGCCTGCGCCGATGATCAGGTAATCGTGGACGTGTTCCATGACCTTCTCCTTGAACAAGCACTCCGCCCATCATGCACCACGCCCGCCACGCCAGCGTGAAGCGCGCGCGCAGCCCATGAGACGGCTCGACGTACACTGGACGCATCGACCCCGGGAAACGTTCCATGCCGCTCGCTGAAATCCTGCAGATCGTCCTCGTCATCCTGCTGGTGCTGGTGCTGCTGTTGCAGCTCGTGGCGCTGCTGCGCGGCCGCGGCGACGCCGGGGTGATCGCCAAGCTGGATGCACTGAAAGACGACAGCGCCCGCGTCGAACGCACGCTGCGCGAGGAGCAGCGCGCCGGCCGCGAGGAGTTGCAGCAGGGCTTCGACCGTTTCCGCAGCCATCTCGGCGAGCAGTTCGGCGGCATGTCGCAACAGCAGGGCGAGCGCATCGACGGCTTCGGCCAGCGCCTGAACCTGCTCACCGAGCGCACCGACACCGGCCTGCAGTCGCTGGCCCAGCGACTGGCCGAGGACGCGCGCAAGAGCCGCGAGGAAACCACGCTGGCGCTCAATCACTTCGGCGAACAGCAGCAGCAACGGCTGGCCGCGCTCGGCGCCGAGCACGAGAAACGCATGGGCGAGGTGCGCGCCACGCTGGAGGCCAAGCTGGGCGCGATCCAGCAGGACAACGCGGCGAAGCTCGAACAGATGCGCGCCACCGTGGACGAGAAACTGCAGAGCACGCTGGAAACGCGGCTGGGCCAGTCCTTCCAGCTGGTATCGGAGCGGCTCGAAGCGGTGCAGCGCGGGCTGGGCGAAATGCAGAGCCTGGCCACCGGCGTGGGCGACCTCAAGCGCGTGCTGACCAACGTGAAGACCCGCGGCATCCTCGGCGAGGTGCAGCTGGGCTCGCTGCTGGAGCAGATGCTCACCGCCGAGCAGTACGAATCGAACGTGATCACCGCGCCGGGCAGCAGCGAGCGGGTCGAGTTTGCCATCCGCATGCCCGGCCAGGACGAAGGCGAGCACATCCTGCTGCCGATCGACGCGAAGTTCCCGATGGAGGATTACCAGCGCCTGCTGGAGGCCCAGGAGGCCGCGGACATCGAAGCGGCGGCGATCGCCGGCCGCGCGCTGGAAGGGCGCGTGCGCGAGGAGGCGAAGCGGATCAAGGGCAAGTACATCGCGCCGCCGCACACCACCGATTTCGCCGTGCTGTTCCTGCCCACCGAAGGCCTGTTCGCCGAGGTGATCCGCCGCCCGGGGTTGTTCGAACTGCTGCAGCGCGAACACCGCGTCACCGTGGCCGGCCCGACCACGCTCAGCGCCCTGCTCAACAGCCTGCAGATGGGGTTCCGCACGCTGGCGATCGCCAAGCGCAGCAGCGAGGTGTGGGCGCTGCTCGGCGCGGTGAAGAACGAGTTCGGCAAGTTCGGCGTGGTGCTGGAGAAAACCCGCAAGCAGCTCGACACGGTGCGCAACAGCATCGACAGCGCCGGCCAGCGCACGCGTGCCATCGAGCGCAAGCTGCGCGGTGTGGAAACGCTGTCCGGCGATGTCACCCAGCAGTTGCTCGGCGACATGCCCGCGCTGGACGAAGGCGACGACGACACCGAGGCGTAGGGCGGGGCGTTTCCGCGAGACTTCTGCTCACTTGCCCCGCCTCATGCCCCACCGACCGGACGAAGTCCGCCCGGCCCGGGAACCCGGGACGCGCAGACGTCATCCACTGGGAACGTTAGACTGGCAAGTCAGCCATCCCGAGGCCCGCACATGAACGAAGAGCATCATTCCCAGGAAGTCAGTCAGCAGCAGGCCGAGGACGCCGTGCGCACCCTGCTGCGCTGGGCCGGCGACGATCCCACGCGGGAGGGCCTGCTGGATACGCCCAAGCGGGTGGCCAGGGCCTATCGGGACTGGTTCTCGGGCTACGAATCGGACCCGGCGGAGTTCCTGCGGCGCACCTTCGAGGAGGTGGCCGGCTACGACCAGATGGTGGTGCTGCGCGACATCCAGTTCGAGAGCCATTGCGAACACCACCTGGCGCCGATCATCGGCCGCGCCCATGTCGGCTACATGCCGACCAACCGGGTGGTCGGCATCAGCAAGCTGGCCCGTGTGGTCGACGGCTTCGCCCGTCGTCTGCAGGTGCAGGAGAAACTCACCGCGCAAATCGCCCATTGCATCCAGGAAACCCTGCAGCCCAGCGGCGTGGCGGTGGTGATCGACGCCAGCCACCAGTGCATGACCACCCGCGGCGTGCACAAGCGCGGCGTGTCGATGGTGACCAGCCAGATGCTGGGCAGCTTCCGCGACGACGTGCGCACGCGCAACGAGTTCCTGCAGTTCATCGGCATCCACGGCAGCGCCCGCTGAACGTGCGCGCCTGCTGGTGCGCCGTGCCGCTGCTGTGGCTGGCGGCCGTTGTGCACGCGCAGGATTCGCGCGCGGCGTACCTGGGATTCTTCGACCGCGACGGCGACGGCAGGGTCAGCGAGGCCGAGTACGTGCAGTACATGAGCCGCGGTTTCGCGCGGATGGACGCCAACGGCGACGGCGTGCTGGAGACGGACGAGCTGCCCGGCCGCCGCGGCGAGCCGATATCGCTCGAGGCATTCCAGGACAACCTGCGCCACCAGTTCCATCGGCTGGACCGCAACCATGACGGCAGCCTGGACGCAGGCGAACTGACTGCGCCACCGCGCTAGCCAAGCCGTCCCGTCAGCGCGGCTCCGCGGGATCCGCGTCGGGCAGGAAGATCGACTCGATCGGCCGGCCGAACAGGCGCGCGATCTTGAACGCCAGCGGCAGGCTGGGATCGTATTTGCCGGTCTCGATCGCGTTTACCGTTTGCCGCGACACGTCCAGTCGCTCGGCCAGTTCGGCCTGCGACCACGCCCGTTCTCCACGCAGCTCGCGCAGGCAGTTGTTCACGACTGCCACCCCGCCATCGGTCGCCTGGCCCCGCGCCGCCTTCCCTTGCGCTCACTCACCGCGAAAACGCCGCCGCACCCACCAGCTGGCGATGCCGTAGGCGGCAAACAGCGCCGGCAACACCAGCATCAGCGCATTGTCGACCGGCAGCAGGCCGGCGCCGCGCAGGAACGCCGCGGCGAAACTGAGCAGGCCCACGCTCATGCTGGCGATCGAGATCGCCTCCAGCTGCAGGCGCCGCTCCAGCTCGTCGCTGGCCAGCACCAGCCGCACCATGGCGCGCACCACGAACACGATCGGCACGATCGGCAACAGCACCACCAGCACCCGCAGCGGCACCGCCTGCAACTGCCGCAGCAGCAGCTGCGAGACGAACAACAGCACCATGTAGGCGGCCATCGCGGGCAGGAATTCGCGCAGGTAGTTGCGCTGCGCGGGGCGCATGGGTTCCTCGCGGGTGCGGCGCGCGCAGACCAGCCAGAACAGGCCCGTCAGCAACGCACACACGCCGCCCCAGAACACGCTGCGATGCCCGAAGCCTGCGCCAGCGCCCACCAACACGATGCCCAGCGCCAGCGCGAACCCGCCGAGGATCATCAGCATGCGGCGGCTGCTCATCGAACCGGAGCGCTTGTCGTTCATGCCCCACCCTCCTGCTTCTGCACCGATGCCGCTCATCGTGGCGCGCCGACGCGGGCCAGGAAACCCTCCAGCAACTGCTGGAACTTCACTGGCTGGTCCAGCATCGCGTAGTGCCGCGACGGGCTGATCGAGACGACCGTGGCAGTCGGCGCGTTCGCCAGCAGCGACTGATAGTAAGCGGTCTTCTGCGCCTCGCTCATGCTCATCGGCGGCTGGCTGAAATCCGGCGCGTAGTACGGCGAGATCTCCAGGATCGGCACCCGGGCCTGCTTCAGGCCCGGCCGGTAGTCGGCGGCCATGTCCTCGGCCGCGTATTGCGCGGTGGCCTTGACGTCGCTGCGCGCATTCATCGGCGCATAGCGTGCCGCCAGCTCTGGATCGATCACGCCGATCTTCTGCATGTAGCCCAGCGCCTGTGCCTGGAACTGCTCCGGCGTCGCCGCCGACATCTGCTGCTGCATCCGCACCGCCATCGCCTGGCGCTGCTCGGCACCCAACCGCTCCATGCCGGGAAAGATCGGCAGGCCATCCACCGCCACCACGCCGCCGAGCAACTGTGCATGCTCACCGGCGAAGCGCAGCGCCAGTGTGCCGCCCAGGCTGTGGCCGACCAGCACCGGCTTGTCGAGCTTGTGCTGCCGGATCAGTTGCAGCAGCGAGGCATCGGCGCGATCGAGCAGGTTGCCGCCGTCGCGCGGCGCCGGCACGCCATCGAAACCGGCCAGGGTCACTGCGTAGACCACATGATCCTTCTGCAACTGCTCGATGGTGCGCTGCCAGACCCACGGGCCACCCTCGAGCCCCGGAATCAGGATCACCGCGGGCCCCTGCGCGCCGTGGCGCTCCACCTGCAGCGTGCCGACCCGCTCGACCGGGGCAGCAGGCCGCGCCAGCGCGGCGGCTGCGGCGCCCAGACAGAGTGCGGCGATCAACCCGCGAAAGGACGCGGGGGCCAAACGACGAAAGAGATTCATGACCTGCTCCGGGAAGAAATTTGTCAAGCACACTTGACATTTGCGAGCCTATCCATCCCCCCACGCCATGTCAAGTGCCATTGACACAACTTCATGGGCAAGATGAAGAGGTATCGCTCAAACCCCGTTTAGTCGTACTCTTTGTGACGCAGTTCGCACTTTTTGTGACGCGATCTGTAGGGGAACACTGACAAACACTGCCAATTTTTTGCCCCGCGGCAGAAAAACCACGCGGCAAATCTGGCGGTGGCAGGGGCGCGCAGGACGATCAGAACGATTGGCATGCCGGTTGCTTTGGCGTCGGCAAGCCACGGCAAATCGTGGTCTGCGCTTCGTCCGGGGAATGAGCGCCACCCAACAGGAACACTCCCCGGTTTTGCATCAGACGCCTTGCCGACACCGGGACCCCTCGTGCGGCGATGCCAAAAAAATCCCGAACCATCCACCAACGAGGAACAACACCATGAACAAGACTCTGCTCGCCACCGCGCTGGTTGCCGTGGTCGCCACCACCGCTTTCGCCCCGACCGCCCAGGCGGCCAACACCGGCACCATCACCATCTCCGGCAAGGTGCTGGCCGACACTTGCACGGTCTCCATCAACGGCGGCGCCACCGTGGCGCTGCCCACCGTGATGACCGGCGCTTTCGCTGCCGTGGGCGACACCGCCGGCACCAAGCCGTTCACCGTCAACCTGAGCGGCTGCGACTCGAACACCACCACCGCCACGATGGCGTTCAGCGGCAGCAACATCGACGCCGGCACCGGCAACCTGAAGAACACCTCGGTCGGCGGCTCCAACGTGCAGGTGCAGTTGCTCAACGGCGCCTCCGTGATCAACACCTCCAGCAACAACAACGCCCCGGTGATCAGCCTCACCAGTGGCGCAGGCAGCGCCTCGATGTCGGCCCGGTACATTGCCACCAGCGCCTCGACCTCGGCCGGCATGGTCGCCTCGACCGTCAACTTCACCCTGAGCTACCAGTAAGCGCGACGTCGGCGCGCTGCAGTCGCCAGACCGGCTGCAGCGCGCCGCTCTTCCCGTCACTCGCCCTCCGCATGTCCCACCACGGAACCCTTCGATGAAGAACCTGCTTGCCCTTGGCGCAACGCTGCTCGTCCTGGCTGCCTTCAGTGGCGCGGCCGATGCCAGCGTCGTGATCGGCGGCACCCGCGTGGTGTTCCCGGCCGCCGGCGGCGAGGTCACCGTGCGCCTGAACAACAACGGCGAACAACCCGCCCTGGTCGAAGCCTGGATCGACGCCGGCAATCCCGATTCCACCCCCGATACCGCGCGCGTGCCGTTCCTGATCACGCCGCCGCTGTTCCGCATGAACGCCGGCAAGGGCCAGAGCCTGCGCATCGTCTACACCGGCCAGCCGCTGCCGACGGATCGCGAGTCGCTGTTCTGGCTGAACGTGCTGGAGATTCCGCCCAAACCCGGCACCGTCAACGGCGAGGCGCAGAACACCTTGCAGTTCGCCGTGCGTTCGCGCCTGAAGCTGTTTTTCCGCCCGGCCGGCTTGGCCGGCAACCCGCTGACCGCCGCCGCGCAGGTCACCTGGTCGGTGGCCAGCGACGGCCATGCGCTGGTGGCGCACAACCCGACGCCCTACCACGTCACCTTCAGCAAGGTGTCGCTGGGTGCCGGCAAGGCGACGCTGGCGACCGACGCGGGCATGGTTGCGCCGCTGTCGACCCTGCGCTTGCCGCTTGCCGACGGCGTGCCGGCCCTTGCCGCCGGCGCCACCGTCGCGTTCACGACGATCAACGATTTCGGCGCCGCCGACGCCAACCAGGGCACGATCACGCCGTGAAGCGCGCCCGCGCCCGCGCATCGACCCCCCGCGTCCACGCGGTCGCCAGCCGTCGGCTGGCGCTGTCGATCCTGCTGGCGCTGGCCACCGTCGCCGGTACCACCCACGCTGCCGCGGCCAGCGCCGATGCCAGCGCCGCGGCGGACGCCGCGGATGCCAACTTCGACCGCAGCATGCTCGCCGGCGCGGGCCAGAACACCACCGACCTGTCGCGCTTCGAGCGCGGCAACTTCGTGCCGGCGGGAACCTACAGCGTCGACCTGTTCCTCAACGAGGCGCCGGTCGGACGCACCGACGTACGCCTGGCCGCGCCGTCTCCCGATGCCAGCGCCACGCCCTGCGTGACCCAGGCGCTGCTGGACACGCTGGGCCTGCATCCGACCGATCTCTCCGACGCCCTGCTCGCCGAGATGGCCGATCCCGCCGCCTGCGTGGACATCACGCGCGTGATCCCCGGCGCCAGCCTGGGCTTCGACCTGGGCGACCTGCGGCTGGACGCCGGCGTGCCGCAGGCGTTCCTGGGCCGCGTCGCCCGCGGCTACGTCGACCCGAAATACTGGGACGCCGGCGTGACCGCGGGCCTGCTCAACTACAACTTGAACAGTTACCGCACCAGCGCCGGCGGCCTGCACCAGACCTCGACCTATCTCGGCCTGGACGCCGGCCTGAATCTCGGCGCATGGCGAATCCGCCACGATTCGACGCTGAACTGGCAATCCGGCACGGCCGGCGCTGGTTCCTCGCATCACTGGCAGAACATCGCGACCTACGCGCAACGCGACCTGACCGCGCTGCGCGCGCAGCTGACCGTGGGTGATTCGTGGACCGGCGGCGAGATCTTCGACAGCTTCGGCCTGCGCGGCGTGCAGATCGCCACCGACGACCGCATGCAGCCGCAGTCGCTGCGCGGCTACGCGCCCACCGTGCGCGGCGTGGCCGACAGCAACGCCAAGGTGGTGGTGCGCCAGAACGGCATGCTGATCTACCAGACCACGGTGGCGCCCGGCCCGTTCGTGATCGACGACCTCTATGCCACCGGCTACGGCGGCGACCTCGAAGTCAGCGTGACCGAGGCCAGCGGCCGCGTGCATACCTTCTCGGTGCCGTACGCCTCGGTGCCGCAGCTGCTGCGCCCCGGCGTCAACCGCTTCAGCATCGCGGCGGGACAAATGCGCGCGCAGGCCATCGAGAACGAGCCGAACGTGGTGCAGGCCACCCTGCAGCACGGCTTCACCAACCTGCTGACCGGCTACGCCGGCGTGGTCGGCTCGCCGGGCTACGGCGCGGTACTGCTGGGCAGCGCGCTGAACACCCGCTACGGTGCCTTCGCGATGGACATCACCGGCGCGCGCACGCGCATCCCCGGCCTTGGGAGCATGTCCGGCCAGAGCGTGCGGCTGAGCTACAGCAAGATCATGGCGCCCACCGGCACCTCGCTCTCGGTGGCCGCCTACCGCTATTCCACCAGCGGTTACCTGAGCCTGCGCGATGCCGCGCGCGCCCGCGACTACGCGCAACGCGGCCTGCCGGTGTTCGCCAGCGGACCGGCCCAGCCGATCCTGATCAACGGCGTGCCGGTGGCCGGCCTGCTGACTCCGGAGCAGCAGGCGGCGCTGGCCGGCGTCAACTACACCGGCGTGATCGACACGGCCGGCGTCGATCGCCAGCGCGACAACTTCAGCATCAACCTCAGCCAGCGCCTGGGCACGGCCGGCGGCTCGCTCTACGTCACCGGTTCGGCGCGCGACTACTGGAACCGCGGCGGCACCGACACGCAATTCCAGGTCGGCTACAACAATTCGATCGGCCGGCTGAACTACAACGTTTCGGCCAGCCGCGAGCGCAACCTGTTCGGGCGCAGCGAAAACCGCTTCATGCTCAACCTCACCATCCCGCTTGGCAACGGTGCGCACGCGCCGATCCTCACCAGCGCACTGAGCCGCAGCGGCAGCGACGCCACGCAGGAGCAGGCCACCGTCAGCGGCACCGCCGGCGACAACGACCAGTTCAACTACGGCGTCACCGCCACCCACGACAGCGGTCGCGACAGCGGCGCGGTGGGCACCAGCGGCAGCGTCAACGCGGGCTATCGCGGCAGCCACGTGCAGCTCAATGCCGGCTTCGGCGCGGGCAGCGGCTATTCGCAGGCCTCGTTCAACCTGGCCGGCGGCATCGTGGCGCATCCGGGCGGCGTGACCTTCGGCCAGCCGCTGGGCGACACGGTAGGCATCGTCGAGGCGCAGGACGCGGCCGGTGCACGCGTCATCAACGCCGCCGGCCTGAAGATCGGGCACGCCGGCTATGCGCTGATCCCGTACCTCACTCCGTACCAGCTCAACCGGATCGACATCGACCCCGCCGGTCTGTCGCTGGACGTGCAGCTGGACAACACCAGCGCGCAGATCGCCCCGCGCGCCGGCGCGGTGGTGCTGATCAAGTTCAAGAGCGAAAGCGGCCGCTTCGTGCTGATCCAGACCCGCCTGCCCGACGGCAAGATGCTGCCGTTCGGCGCCGAAGTGGATGACGCGCGGGGCACGCCGGTGGGCGTGGTCGGCCAGGCCGGACGCATCATGGTACGCGTGCCCCATGCAAGCGGCCGCCTCAGCGTGCAGTGGCAGGACCAGGACGTCACCCGCACCTGCTCGCTGCCGTATCACCTGAAAGCTCACGACAAGGCGAAGCGCGCAGCCGGCACGATCGAACAGATCGAAGCCACCTGCGAGCCCTCACGTGACACGGCGCAGGTCGCCGGGAGTGGAACATGATGCGCGCCAACTGGTTTTGGCTGGTACTGCTGGTGCTGCTGCCGCTGGGTGCACGGGCCGAATGCCGCTACGAGTCCGGCAACAACACCCCGGTGACCTTCAGCCTGCCCTCGGCCATCACGATCGCGGCCAATACGCCGAACGGGACGGTTATCGCCACCTCGGCGCAGGCCGCGCCATCAAATCCGCCGGTGATCACCTGTGGTTCGTGGAGGAACTTCTTCGGATACAGGTACTGGCAGGAGGGAACGGAGACGCTGACCTATGGCGTGGTCAACGCCCGCGGCGGGAACGTGGACAACACCACCTACGCGACGGGCGTTCCCGGCCTCAGCTACCGCATTATCCATCCGGACGATTACCTGAAGCGCTACCCGCTCGAGAGCGAGTCGATCTCGCATTCGACGTTCAGCGTCACGTCCGGCCTGGAGCTGGTCAAGACCGGCCCGATCACCTCCGGCAGCGTGCTTGCCGCCGGCAACCTGGGTGACTGGCGTTGGAATGACTCATCGGGAAACACGCTGACTCCGGAGACTTTCCGCCTCGGCAACTCGATCACCTTCACCACCCCCAGCTGCACCATCGTGACCAATCCGATCTACGTGACCCTGCCCACGGTGACCACCAGCGCATTCGGCGGGATCGGCTCGACCTCGGGCAAGACGCCGTTCCAGATCCAGCTGAATTGCCCTGCCGGCACCGCGGTGGCCAGCATTACCATGCATGCCTCCAACCCGGACAGCCACGCCGGCGTGGTGGCGCCTTCCGGGGCCGGTTACGCGGCAGGCATCGGCGTGCGCATCCTGGACAACAATTCCAACCCGATGCAGTTCGAGACCCAGACGGTGGTCACGCCCCCCAATGCGACGACCTCGATCCCGTACTTCGCGCAGTACTTCCAGACGGCGCCGACCGTCACTGGCGGGGCGGTCAAGGCCACGGTGACCTTCGATCTCTTCTATCAGTGATTGTGGTGAAGCCGGGTCCGCTCAATCGTAGGTGCGCACGACCAGCTTGTAGGACGCGCTGCCTGCGACAGCGGGGGACGCACGACGGATCATGTAGTTGAGCAGGCGATCGTCGGCTGCGCGCGCGGCATCGAGATCCACCACCACGCGCGAATAGGTCCGACCGGGATCGCTGGACGTCCGCCCGCAGACGAGCCGCTGCGATGACTGCGCCTCGGCGGCGTGCACGACGAGGCTGGCGGCGAGCTGGTTACGGGCGACCGCGCAGGTCGGTTCGACCACCGCGCCGGAGAACGAGATGCGCCCATTGCCGGCTTCGGCGACCGAAAAGGCAGCCGCCAGCGCCAGCGCCAGCCATGCGCCACCGACCATGCCGCTGCCCAGCGGACTCTTCATGCCCTGCACCTCTTGCGTGACCCCCGCCCATGACGGGGTAACTCAAGTGGCTTTCGGCAGTGCTCGCGCGGACTTTAGCGGCGGCGCCGGCGCGCATCGCAAATTGTGATGCACGTCACATTCCAGCCGGGCAAGAACGGCATGCCGATTCCATCTGCGCCTGCATACCGCACCGCAGGTGACGCGCGCGTGGAAGAGTCGTGAACGGGAAAGGTCGGCGAGGTCAGCGCGAGGAAATGTATTTCTCGCGGCGGATCTGTTTCACCGGCAGGCCGAACTCCTGCAGGGCGGCGTAGGCGGCATCGACCATGTTGGGGTTGCCGCACAGGTAGGCGATGTCGCGTTCGGCGCTGGGCCCGAGTTCGGCCAGCACGTTCTGCACGTGGCCGGCGCGATCGCCGGGGCGCGGCACGGCGCGGGCCTCGCGGCTGAGGCAGCCATGGAACAGGAAGCCGGGGTGGCTCTGCGCGAACGCCTCGAACTCCTCGCCGTAGAGCAGCTCGGTTTCGTTGCGGGCGCCGTACAACAGCACCACTTCGCGATCGCCGCCGGCCAGCAGTTTCTCGATCTGCGGCAGCATCGCGCGGTACGGGGTAACCCCGGTGCCGGTGGCCAGCAGCAGGTAGCGCGGGTGGGTGTCGGCCTCCTGCAGGCAGAAGCGGCCGTACGGGCCGCTGGCGTCGATCACGCCGCCGACCGGCAGTTCGCCGAGCAGCTTCGTCGCGGCGCCGCCCTCGACGTAGCTCACCGCGATCTCGATGTGCCGCACGGGAGAGGAGCCGTCGCCGACGCTGCCCACCGAATAGCTGCGCTTGGTGGCGGTGCCGTCGTCGTAATGGAAATGCACCTGCAGGAACTGGCCCGGCTGGAACGCCAGCGGTTGTCCGTCAACGCGCTCGAACACCAGATGGCGCACCGTCGGAGCGAGCATGTAGCCGTCGACGAGACGGAGCTGGAAGTGGTCGGCCATGGCATTCCCGAAACAGTGTGTGCGTCGGGCGGACCCGGACGGTGGTGGTCAGCCCCGTATAATAAGCGGCTTGTCCCCCTTGGCGCAGCCCATGTCCTTCACGCAAAACGATTCGCCCCCCGCGCTGGTCGTCGACAACCTGCGCAAGGTCTACCGCAACGGCGTGGAAGCGCTCAAGGGCGTCAGCCTCACCGTGCAGCCCGGCGACTTCTTCGCCCTGCTCGGCCCCAACGGCGCCGGCAAGTCGACCCTGATCGGCATCCTCTCCTCGCTGGTCAACGCCAGCAGCGGCGACGCGCGCGTGTTCGGCCGCTCGGTCGCGCGCGAGCGCAGCGAAGCGATGCGGTTGATCGGGCTGGTGCCGCAGGAGATCAACTTCAACCAGTTCGAGAAGCCGTTCGACATCTGCGTCAACGAGGCCGGCTTCTACGGCATTCCGCGCAAGCTCGCCGCCGAACGCGCGGAGAAATACCTGAAGGAACTGCGCCTGTGGGACAAGGCCTTCCACCAGGCGCGGGAGATGTCCGGCGGCATGAAGCGCCGCCTGATGATCGCCCGCGCGATGATGAACGAGCCCAGGCTGCTGATCCTGGACGAGCCCACCGCCGGCGTGGACATCGAGATCCGCCGTTCGATGTGGCACTTCGTCAGCGCGATCAACGCGGCCGGCACCACGGTGATCCTGACCACGCACTACCTGGAGGAAGCCGAGTCGCTGTGCCGCAACATCGCGATCATCGACCACGGCACGATCATCGAGAACACCAGCATGAAGCGCCTGCTGGCGACGCTGGACGTGGAAACCTTCGTGCTCGACCTGGCCGAACCGCCGGGCGAGCTGCCGAGCGTGGCCGGCATCGCCCTGCGCCGCATCGACGAGCGCACGCTGGAAGCGGAGATGGCCCGCAAGCAGGATCTCAACACGCTGTTCAGCGCACTCACCCACCACGGCATCACGGTGCATTCGATGCGCACCAAGACCAACCGGCTGGAGGAACTGTTCGTGCGACTGGTCGAACAAGGCCGTACCCCGGAGCGGGAGAAGGCGGCATGAGCAGTTCCACCAATCTGGTCGCGCTGTACACCGTCGCGCGGCGCGAAATCGTGCGCATCCTGCGCATCTGGACCCAGACGCTGATCCCGCCCGTCATCACGATGACGCTGTACTTCATCATCTTCGGCAAGCTGATCGGCAGCCGCATCGGCAAGATCGAGGGCGACTTCAGCTACATGCAATACATCGTGCCCGGCCTGGTGATGATGTCGATTATCAACAACAGCTACATGAACATCTCCAGCTCGTTCTACGGCGCCAAGTTCCAGCGCTCGGTGGAGGAGATGCTGGTGGCCCCGATGGCCAACTGGGCGATCCTGTACGGTTACGTGATCGGCGCGGTTGCACGCGCCCTGGTGGTCGGCGCACTGGTGCTGGTGGTCGCGCTGTTCTTCACGTCGCTGCACGTGGCGCACCCGCTGACCGCGCTGGCCGCGGTGCTGCTGGGTGCGGTGATCTTCGCGCTGGCCGGGTTCATCAACGCGGTGTTCGCCAGCAAGTTCGACGACATCGCCCTGGTGCCCACCTTCGTGATCACGCCGCTGACCTACCTGGGCGGCGTGTTCTACTCGATCAACATGCTGGGCGAGCCGTGGCGCGCCATTTCCCACGCCAATCCGATCCTGTACATGGTCAACGCCTTCCGCTACGGCATCCTCGGCATCAGCGACGTGTCGGTGGGCGGAGCCTTCGCCGTGATGCTGATGTTCATCGCCGGGCTGACGATGGCGGCGCTGTACCTGCTCAGACGCGGCGTGGGGCTTCGATCCTGAAAACGGCGGCGGGGAACGCCCCGCATCGAGGCCCGACATGCGCGTCAACAAATACATCAGCGAAGCCGGGCTGTGTTCGCGCCGCGAAGCCGACGAATGGCTGCTCGCCGGGCGCGTGAGCATCAACGGCGAGGTGGTCGGTACCGGCGCCAAGGCGCTGGACGGCGACGAGGTGCGGGTGGACGGCGAGGTCGTCCGGGCCCGCGTGCTGGCGGCCACGCCGGCGGCGAAGAAGGCGGTCTACATCGCGCTGAACAAGCCGGTCGGCATCACCTGCACCACCGACCAGGCCGTGGCCGGCAACATCGTGGACTTCGTCGACCATCCGCAGCGGATCTTCCCGATCGGCCGGCTGGACAAGGATTCCGAAGGACTGATCCTGCTGACCAGCAACGGCGACATCGTCAACGAGATCCTGCGCGCCGAGAACCACCACGAGAAGGAATACCTGGTCGGGGTGAACAAGGCGGTCACCGACGAATTCATCGCCGGCATGGGCAAGGGCGTGCGCATCCACGGCCAGCTGACCCAGCGCTGCCGCGTGCGCCGGATCGCGAAGTTCGGTTTCTCGATCGTGCTGACCCAGGGGCTGAACCGGCAGATCCGCCTGATGGCCGCTGCGTTCGGCTACCGCGTGACCCAGCTGCGCCGCGTGCGCATCGACAACGTCAAGCTGGCCCACCTGAAACCCGGCCAGTGGCGCAATCTCACCGACGCCGAACTGAAAGGCCTGCTGCCCGGGCGCACGCAATGGTGAGCGCGTAACCGCGACGCGTCCGTAGGGCGGGCACTGCCCGCCGGCGCTTGCGACCTCGGGAACGGCGGCGGACCGTGCCCGCCCTACAAGCAGGTCAGGCGGCCGGCAGGCTCTGCAGGTCCCAGCGCGGGCGCACCTGCACGGTTTCGTCCTGGCGCTGGCCGCTGGCCAGCCGGATCGCACCGGCCAGCGCGATCATCGCGCCGTTGTCGGTGCAGAAGGCCAGCCGCGGGAAGTACACCCGGAAGCCATCGTGCTCGCCGGCCGCGACCAGTTCCGCGCGCAGCCGGCGATTGGCACCGACGCCGCCGGCGATCACCAGCCGCCGCGCGCCCGTCGCCTCGAGGGCACGGCGGCACTTGATGATCAGCGTGTCCACGATCGCCTCCTCGAAGGCGCGGGCCACGTCGGCGCGGGTCTGCTCGCTCTGGTCGGATTTCTGCCAGGCCAGCAGCACCTGGGTCTTCAGGCCGGAGAAGCTGAAATCCAGCCCGGGCCGGTCGGTCATCGGCCGCGAGAAGCGGAACACCCCCGGCCGGCCCTGCTCGGCCAGCTTCGCCAGCGCCGGGCCACCCGGATACGGCAGGCCCATCAGCTTGGCGGTCTTGTCGAACGCCTCGCCGGCGGCGTCGTCCAGGGTATCGCCCAGGATGGTGTACTGGCCGATCGCCTTGACCTCGACCAGCAGCGAGTGGCCGCCGGACACCAGCAAGGCCACGAACGGCGGCTCGGGCGGGTCCTCCTCCAGCAGCGGGGCCAGCAGGTGGCCTTCCATGTGGTGGACGGCGAGAGCCGGCACATCCAGCGCCCAGGCCAGCGCGCGGCCCACTGACGCACCCACCAGCAGCGCGCCGACCAGGCCCGGGCCGGCCGTGTAGGCCACCCCGCCGAGGTCGCGCACGCCCAGTCCGGCCTGTGCCAGCGCCTCGCGGATCAACGGCAGCAGCTTGCGCACGTGGTCGCGGCTGGCCAGTTCCGGCACCACGCCGCCGTAATCGGCGTGCAGTTTGATCTGGCTGTACAGGGTGTGGGCCAGCAGGCCCTTGCCCGGGGCGTCCGGCTCCCAGCGCAGGATCGCCACCCCGGTTTCGTCGCAGGAGCTCTCGATGCCCAGCACCGGCCGGTTGGCCGGCTTTGAAAATTCTTTGTTATCCACGGTATAATTCGCGGCTCACCACTTTCCACTGTCCCGCAAGAGCGGGCAGATTACCACCTGGAGTTTCCATGCCCAACGTAAAAGTTCGCGAGAACGAGCCGTTCGAGATCGCACTGCGTCGTTTCAAGCGTACCTGCGAGAAGGCCGGCGTGCTGGCCGAGACGCGCAAGCGCGAGTTCTACGAAAAGCCGACCCAGGAGCGCAAGCGCAAGCGCGCTGCTGCCGTGAAGCGCCACCTGCGTCGTCTCTCGCGCGACGTCTCGCGCAAGGTCCGCCTGTACTGAGTGCCCTCCCCGCCGTGCGTCGGCGGGTCGAGCGGCAACGGTCATGCGGCAGGCGCGGGTTCTCGCTGCCGCCGCAAGCATCCGGATAGGCCATGGCCGGCGTTGTTCCGAAGCGGACAACGCCGGCTTTGCCGTTTCCGACGAATCGAAATCCACCCCAGCGAGGCATCGTGATGGCGCTCAAGCAGCAGCTCACCGAGGACATGAAGACCGCCATGCGTGGCGGCGACAAGCCGCGGCTGGGCGTGATCCGGCTGATGTTGGCGGCGATCAAGCAGCGCGAGGTGGACGAGCGCATCGAGCTGGACGACGGCCAGGTGCTCGCCGTGCTGGAAAAGATGATGAAGCAGCGCAAGGACTCGGTCAGCCAGTACGCCGCCGCCGGGCGCGAAGACCTGGCCGAGGTGGAGCGCGCCGAGATGGCCATCATCGAAACCTACCTGCCCGCCAAGCTGGCCGAGGCCGAGATCGACGCGCTGATCGCCGCCGCGATCGCCGATACCGGCGCCAGCTCGCCCCGCGACATGGGCAAGGTGATGGCCGCGGTGAAGGACAAGGCCGCCGGCCGCGCCGACATGGGCGTGGTCTCGGCGCGCATCAAGGCACGCCTCGCCGGCTGACGCCTCGCATGGCCGGCGATGCGCCGCCTTCACGCCGCCCCGGCTACAACCTCCGCAAACCCCATCGTCTTCCGGAGGACCGCATGCTGAAGTGGGCCATCATCTTCGCCATCATTTCGCTGATCACTGGCTGGCTCGGCTTCGGCGGCGTATCCGGTGCCACCGCGACCATCGCCAAGGTGCTGTTCGCGTGCTTCGTGATCCTGTTCCTGCTGGCCGTGCTGGCCCTGGTCGGCGTGATCAGCCTGTTCTAGCCGGCCCGGTCCCGCCGCCGGCACGCCCCTGGCGGGATCACCCGCACGCCTCCCCGGCGGCGACCGACTAGACTAGGGGGTCTATGCGCGGCCTGATCCCCGACAGCTTCATCGATGAACTGCTTGCCCGTGTCGACATCGTCGACGTGATCGAGCGGCGCGTGCCGTTGAAGAAGGCCGGCCGCGAGTGGACCGCCTGCTGCCCGTTCCACAACGAGCGCACGCCGTCGTTCTACGTCAGCCCGGCCAAGCAGTTCTTCCACTGCTTCGGCTGCGGCGTGCACGGCAGCGCGATCAAGTTCCTGATGGACTACGATCGGCTGGAGTTCCCCGACGCGGTGGAGGAACTGGCGCAGTCGGTGGGCCTCACCGTGCCGCGCGAAGGCGGCCGCGACGAACGCCCGCGCGAGGACAAGACCGATCTCTATGCCCTGCTCGACGCCAGCGCCAGCTGGTACCAGCAGCAGCTTCCCGGCAGTGCCGAGGCGAAGGCATATTGCGCCAAGCGCGGCCTGGACGCCGATACCATCGCGCGCTTCCGCCTCGGCTGGGCGCCGGCCGGCTACGACGGCGTGAGCAAGGCGCTGGGCAGCAGTCCGCGGCGCATGGAGCTGCTCGACGAAGCCGGCATGGTGTCCACCGGCGAGCGCGGCAGCAAGTACGACCGCTTCCGCGAGCGCTTGATGTTCCCGATCCTCGACCGACGCGGACGCGTGATCGCGTTCGGCGGGAGGGTGCTCAGCTCGGAGCAATCCCCCAAATACCTCAACTCGCCCGAAACCACGCTGTTCCACAAGGGCCGCGAGCTGTTTGCCCTGTGGCAAGTAAAGCAGGCCAACACGAGCCTCGCGCGCATCGTGGTGGTCGAGGGTTACATGGACGTGATCGCGCTGCACCAGGCCGGCCTGCCGATCGCGGTGGCCACGCTGGGCACGGCGACCACCCCCGAGCACACCGAACTGCTGTTCCGCGCCGCGCCCGACGTGGTGTTCTGCTTCGACGGCGACCGCGCCGGCCGCGCCGCGGCGTGGAAGGCGCTGGAGTCGGCGTTGCCGCGGCTGCGCGACGGGCGCCAGGCGTATTTCCTGTTCCTGCCCGACGGCGAAGACCCCGATTCGCTGGTGCGCAAGGAGGGCAAGGAGGGCTTCGAACGGCGCATCAAAGAAGCCATGCCGCTGTCGGACTACTTCTTCGGCGAACTGTCGCGCGACGTCGACATGGCGAGCCTGGACGGCCGCGCGCGGCTGGCCGAGCGCGCGCGGCCGCTGATCGCGAAGCTGCCCGACGGTGCCTTCCGCGACCTGATGGCGCAGGAGCTGGAAAAGCGCAGCGGTGCCCGCGCGATGCTGCAGGCCGACCCCGCCGCCCATCGTGCGGTGCAGCGCCCGATGGCAGTGCAGCGCAGCCTGGTGCGCAGCGCCATCTCGCTGCTGCTGACCCAGCCGGGCATGGCCGACCGGGTCGAGAAACCCTATCGCTTCCTGCGTCTGGACAAGCCCGGCGTGGAGCTGCTGGCCGAGCTGCTCGACTTGGCGCGCGCGCGTCCCGGCATCAACCCGGCGATGCTGGTGGAACATTTCGCCGAGCGCCCGGAGTACCCGGCCCTGCAGAAACTGATGGCCGCCACCGTGGTGGGCGAGGCGGAGGCGCAGGCCGCAGAGTTCTTCGATGCCCTCCAGCGGATGGAGGAACAGGCGGTCAGCCAGCGCCGCGACGCGCTCACCGCCAAGAGCCGCGAAGGCGCGCTGGACAGCGCCGAGAAGGCCGAACTGCGCGAGCTGCTGGCCGCCCGCGTGGCCCCGCCGACGGCGCCGGCATGATGCTCGCCGGTTCGTGCGGGACTGCCCCCGACCTGCGGCAAGCTGTCCCGGTGTGCCGCCGCGAAGCCACGGCTGTGGGATCATGCGCGGTTGCGACCGGCGCGCGACGGCGGAAGGCACGAGAACACTGATGGACCTGCTGCAGCACCTGGTCACGATCTTTGCCGAGAACGGCTACCTGGCGGTATTCATCGCGCTGATGATCTGCGGCGCCGGCTTGCCGCTGCCGGAGGACATCACCCTGGTCGCCGGCGGCGTGATCGCCGGCCTGGGCTACGCCAACGTGCATGCGATGGTCGCGCTGGCGATGTTCGGCGTGCTGCTGGGCGACTGTGCCATCTTCCTGCTCGGCTACCGCTACGGCGCGCGCATCCTGCAGTGGCGCTTCGTGGCGCGCATCCTCACTCCGTCGCGCTACGCCAAGGTGCAGGAGAAGTTCCACCGCTATGGCAACCGGGTGCTGTTCATCGCGCGCTTCCTGCCCGGCATGCGCACCACGGTCTATCTCACCGCGGGCATGACCCACCGGGTGTCGTTCACCCGCTTCCTGCTGCTCGATGGCAGTGCCGCGCTGATCAGCGTGCCGTTCTGGGTCTACCTGGGCTTCGTCGGTGCGGACAACCACCAGTGGCTGCTGAAGTGGATGCATCGCGGCCAGGCCAGCCTGTGGCTGCTGCTGGGCATCCTCGTGCTGGCGTTGCTGATCGCCTGGTGGCGCCATCGCCGCCGCGCCCGCTGCTCGCTGGACTGATCGGCGGCATGGCACGGCCCCGACGCATTCCGGACAACTTCACCCTCGCCCTGCTTGCCACCGTGCTGCTGGCCTCGCTGCTGCCTGCGCGCGAAGGCACGGCGCGTGCCTTCGACCTGATCACCGACGCGGCGATCGCGCTGCTGTTCTTCCTGCACGGCGCCAAGTTGCCGCGCCAATCGATCGTGCAGGGCTTGACGCACTGGCGCCTGCACCTGACCGTGCTGGCCAGCACCTTCGTGCTGTTCCCGCTGCTCGGCCTGGCGCTGCACCCGCTCGGCGACGCCATGCTGACGCCGGAACTGAGCCTGGGCCTGCTGTTCGTGTGCCTGCTGCCGTCGACCGTGCAATCGTCGATCGCGTTCACCGCGATCGCCGGCGGCAACGTGCCGGCCGCCGTGGTCAGCGCATCGACGTCCAACCTGCTCGGCATCGTGCTGACTCCGCTGCTGGTGGGGTTGCTGCTGGAAAGCCGCGGCGGCGGCGTTTCCTGGCATGGCGTGCTGGACATCGTGCTGCTGTTGTTGCTGCCGTTTGCGATCGGCCATCTCGCGCGGCGCTGGATCGGCGGCTTCGTCGACCGGCATAAGCCGCTGCTCGGCATCACCGACCAGGCCACGATCCTGCTGGTGGTCTACACCGCCTTCAGCGCCGCGGTGGTCGAGGGCCTGTGGCGCGACACGCCGGTGTCCGCCCTGCTCGCCACCCTGATCGCCTGCGCCGTGCTGCTGGCCCTGGTCATGCCGACGATCACCTGGGCCGCACGCCGGCTCGGCTTTTCACGCGAGGATGAGATCGCCATCGTGTTCTGCGGCTCCAAGAAAAGCATGGCCAGCGGCATCCCGATGGCCAAGATCCTGTTCGCCGGCCAGGCCGGCGGCCTTGGCGCGCTGGTGTTGCCGCTGATGATGTTCCACCAGTTGCAGCTGATGGTGTGTGCGGTGGTGGCGCGGCGGTATGCGGCGCGCGGGGCAGCTCGCGTCAGCGAGGACGATCGCGAGGCGGATTGATTTCATGGGGCTGCGCTGGGCGGAGCGATCGATCATTCGCCTCTGTAGGAGCGCGCTTGCGCGCGATGCTCTTGCTTTCGTTGTTTTCAGAGGAAGAGCATCGCGCACAAGTGCGCTCCTACAGGAGGGTCACCAGGGCGCAAGACAGGCTCAGAGCCAGCGGCCGTAGCGGCGGATGTAGATGAGCTTCATCAGCTGAGTCAGCACGCAGTAGCTGACCAGGGTCAGCGCCAGCCAGGCGAAGTACATCGGCGGCAGCGGCACCATGCCGATCTTCGCGCCAAGCGCACTGAACGGGATCAGCATGCCGAGCACGATGATCGCGATGGTCAGCCCCAGCACCGGCGCGGAGGCCACGCTCTGCAGGAACGGGATGCGCCGGGTGCGGATCATGTGCACGATCAGGGTCTGCGAGAGCAGGCCCTCGATGAACCAGCCGGACTGGAACAGCGACTGCCGTGCCGGCGAATTCGCGCCGAACACGCGCCACATCAGCCAGAACGTGGTGATGTCGAAGATCGAGCTGACCGGGCCGATCCAAGCCATGAAGCGGCCGATGTCGCCGGCGTCCCACTTGCGCGGCTTGCTCAGGTATTCCTCGTCCATGCGGTCGAACGGGATCGACAGCTGCGAGATGTCGTACAGCAGGTTCTGCACCAGGATCTGCAGCGGCAGCATCGGCAGGAACGGCAGGAAGGCGCTGGCCACCAGCACGCTGAACACGTTGCCGAAGTTCGAGCTGGCGGTCATCTTGATGTACTTCATGATGTTGCCGAAGGTGACGCGGCCTTCCAGCACGCCCTCCTCCAGCACCATCAGATTCTTTTCCAGCAGGATGATGTCGGCCGACTCTTTGGCGATGTCGGTGGCGGTGTCCACCGAGATGCCGACGTCGGCGTCGTGCAACGCGGGCGCATCGTTGATGCCGTCGCCGAGGAAGCCCACGGTGTGGCCCAGCCGCTGCAACGAGCGCACTACGCGCGCCTTCTGCAGTGGCGACATCTTGGCGAACACGGTGACGCGCGGCACCAGCGCATCCAGCGCGGCGTCATCGAGCGATTCGATGTCGCGGCCCTGCACCGAATCGGCCACGTCCAGCCCGACCTCGCGGCAGATCTTGCGCGTCACCGCCTCGTTGTCGCCGGTGATCACCTTCACCGCCACGCCGTGCTGGTGCAGCGCGCGTATCGCGGTGGCGGCGGAGTCTTTCGGCGGGTCGAGGAAGGCCAGGCAGCCGACCGCGACCAGGCCGTCCTCGTCGGCCACGCCATAGGCACGCGTCTGCGCCGGCAGCCGCCGCACCGCCACCACCAGCACACGCAGGCCGTCCTCGTTGAGGCTGTGCGTCATTGCCTTGATCGTGCGGCGATGCTGCTCGGTCATCGGCTCGATCGCGTCGCCGGTCTGCGCCCAGGCACAGATCGACAGCATCTCCTCGACCGCACCCTTGCAGATCAGCAAGTGCTCGCCCGCACCGTCGGCCAGCACCACCGACATGCGGCGGCGCTGGAAGTCGAACGGGATCTCGTCGACCACGCGGTAGCGCGCGGCCACCGGTTCCAGCTCGCGATGGGCCAGCACCGCCTTGTCGAGCAGATTCTTCAAACCGGTCTGGAAGCGGCTGTTGAGATAGCCGTATTCCAGCGCCTGGTCGGATGCCTCGCCGTCGAGGCCGAGGTGGCGCTCCAGCACGATCCGGTCCAGCGTCAGCGTGCCGGTCTTGTCGGTGCACAGCACGTCCATCGCGCCGAAGTTCTGGATCGCGTTGAGCCGCTTGACCACCACCTTGCGCCGCGACATCGCCAGCGCACCCTTGGACAAGTTGGCGGTGACGATCAGCGGCAGCATCTCCGGAGTCAGACCCACCGCGATCGACAACGCGAACAGGAACGCCTCGCCCCAGTCGTGCTTGTCCAGCCCGTTGATCACGAACACCACCGGCACCATCACCGCCATGAAGCGGAGCAGCAGCCAGCTCACCGAACGGATGCCGCGATCGAAGCTCGTCTGCACGCGCGCGCCGGTCATGCTGTGCGCCAGCGAGCCGAGATAGCTGCGCGCGCCGGTGGCCAGCACCACCGCGCTGGCCGTGCCGCTGACCACGTTGGTGCCCATGTAGCAGACGCCGGCCAGCGCCAGCGGGTCGCCCGCGCCAGACGCCGTCGCCGCCGGCGCGGCCTTCTCCACCGGCACCGACTCGCCGGTGAGGATCGCCTGGCTGATGAACAGGTCCTTGGCGGCGAGCAGGCGCAGGTCCGCCGGCACCATGTCGCCGGCGGCCAGCTGCACGATGTCGCCCACCACCAGCTCGCGCACCGGCACCTCGATCTGCTCGCTGTGGCCGTCCGAGGCGCGGCGCCGCACGGTGGCGGTGTTGCGCACCATCGCCTTGAGCTGTTCGGCGGCGCGCGAGGAGCGGTATTCCTGGGTGAAACTCAGCAGCACACTGATGCCCACCATCACCGCGATGATCAGCGGCCCGGTGAGGTCGTTGCCGTCGGTGGCCAGCTGCACGCCGGCCAGTACCAGCAGCACCACGATGAACGGGTTGCGGAACGCGCGCAGCAACTGCAGCGACCAGTGCGGCGGTTTCTCGCGCGAGACCTCGTTCAGGCCGTCACGCTGCAGGCGCGCGCGGATCTGTTCGGCGTCGAGTCCGCCGGGGTTGCTCTGCAGCACGTCCAGCAGCGCGTCGGGGCTGCGAAACGCATGCCCGAGGGTGGCCGCAAGGGCGGGCGACGGCGCGCCGGCGGCATCGCGGCCGCGCGTCGGGAATGGCTTGCTCATCGGGTGCGTCCGGGTAACGCGTGGCCGGGAAAGACGCGCGCGGCGTCAGCGAGTGCGCGAGGCGCGGGCAGGCCACGGGGACTGCCCGTGGCCGCGTCCGCCGCGGTGGATCATCGGTGCGCGCGGCCCAGTCGCCGGCGGCGCGGCGAGCGCAGGAACGAGGCCGGCTCGCGTCGTTCGTTGCGTGAAGGTTCGAGGGTTAGCGGCGAAGCGCTCGCCGACCCGGCCAGCGGTGCCGGCACGGTGACGCTGAAATCACGCGGCAATGCCGCCGGCCGGGACGCCACGGCACGGACGCCGGCAAAGGGCCAGCGGAAGAAATCGTGAAGGAGCTTCATCGGCTCATCTCCTGGTAACGACGCCGTCGGCGTCCTCAGGGATGGGCCGGACTTTCCCTAGTGGAAAGCACCAGCCGACCGCAGGCGGTCGCCGCAGGCGTTCAGCTTGTTGTTGTGCGGCGCCGGCACCCGAAGCGAGCGGATGTCGACGTTGCGACTAGGGTAAACGTCCATATGCCTTGGTTTGTCAGGACTGGAAGCCATGCGGCGCAGCGCGCCGGAGGGCGCGCGCATTGTGGTGCGATGCGGTGAAGGTGTCAATCCGGCGGCGGGTAACAACATGGTGCCAAGGCGGACTTTCGAATCTCTGTAACGACCCAGTGAAATCCTGCTCAGGTGATACTTCGAGGGGAAGACACAGATGAGCGACGTGATGGACGAAGAGATCAAGCGCTGAACGGCTTTGTCAGCTTGACAACAACGTAGGGAGGTATGCCATGGCTCTCCAGTCCGTAGTCCCTGAGGCCGACCGGAACAAATTTAATTAGCCACGTCCCCTTTTAATCCCCACGTCCCCTTTAGTCCTCGATCATGCGACTCGGCCTTGAGGCGATGGTGCGACGATGGTCAAATGCCAAGCTCGACGAACTCATGGAGCAGATACGAAAGCCAAGTCCGGCGCTACTCGATCGGATAGGTGCGGCGGCATGAAAACGTGGGGAAACCTCAGCCTCCGTCCCCTTTCCTCCCGGCCTTTGCTCCCCTTCATTCCTCGCAAACATCAATTGTATTAGATTCTAATATCCCTTGGTACGCACCGAATTTTTTGGCCATGGCATCATGATATTCAACGTGGAGATCGAAACAATCTTTTCCGGTACGGTATCGTCTTCTTATTTCCGATATATCGAATGCCCTACCGACCACGTCAAACGGCGACAAGATTGTGTAATCTGAGACACTTGGTAGTATTTCGTCCGGATAGCCCACGGCGGGGTGTATGCGCCCATTGACATTAACGTAAAATTTAATTAGTCCAAACGCTGGATTTATCGTAAAAACCTTACTGACCGTCATATCGTGTCTTGACGAATTAACTATAGAAACAATAATTAAATCACCACTTCTATTTAAGTTCAACAGGACATCGGCGGCCCTACCTTGCGCAAACGGGATTAAAAGCAAAAGCAAAAGTAATAGAATCATTTTTTTCATAGCGTCAACGATCCGTTATTCATTTATGGCTTATAGATACCGCTCTCAACGCTAGACCGGTTCCAACTATTAAGTCCATTTAGGTAATATGCACGATTATCTTTTAACGACTTAACTTCGTCTGGACTCAAATTAAATCTACTACTATTTTTTATTTCCAAGTCGTAGGCCTGGACCTCGCGCATGTACCAAGCCTGGGTGTCACCCAGAACCACGTCGGGCTTGGAAAGTTGCAAGTTCCAATGAACTTCTACTTCATGATACAGAGTAGCGGCAATCATTCCAAACGAGTTAGAAAAAAGCTTTTCGCCAATGTCTAACCTCCCATCCGGCCACATCTCAGCACGTACGTTTCCGCCTGTTGCGATGTCACAGCAATCGACGCCTGTATGGTCAATGCCAAAATAATCCATAACGCCGACTGCTGCTTTTCGCATTTCCTCGGGACCCGATTTTTCAAAATAATGCCTCATCGAAACTGGCGTGTTTTTAGGAACTGAATGCGATGTTGAACCTCCACCGCTTTGACCAGGACTCACAAACGTCACACTACCTATCCCTGCCACTCCCACCGAATCTACACACAAATGCGATCCTGTACACCGCCCATCTGGATCCACATTCGCCACCGGATTGTTATCCGCATACGCAAACCGATTGAAGTTAAATACGTTCCCCTGTCCGGGCCCCACCGGGTCGGCACTGAGGAAGCGCCCGACGTCTGGATCGTAATAGCGCGCCTGCATGTACACCAATCCCGTATCCGGATCATTCACATGCCCGGTATACCCCGGCCCGCTCGGCGGGGTTCCCAACGCCTGGTTGCCGTAGGGCGCGTAGTCGAACGTCGCCGTGATGTTGCCGCTGGCATCGGCTTCGGCCAGCGGTGTGCCCTGCGCGTCGGTATAGACCTGGTTCTTATACACATCTGACGCTGTCTACGAATAGTGGGGTGCTGATGGCAGTGTGGTGCGCGACGCCACCTACAATATA
>NZ_MWIO01000015.1 GCF_004799035.1 Rhodanobacter lindaniclasticus | reverse complement strand
CCTCCCCCTGCTGCGCAGGGGGAGGTTGGGAGGGGGTTGCGCAGGGTCACGCAGAGATCCAGAAGCACCCCACCCCAACCCTCCCCTGCTGCGCAGGGGAGGGAGTTGCTGCCGTCATTTTTCGCCGGCCATGTTGGCGTGGATGATCTGCTTGATCGCCGCATCCGCCTGGGCCAGCTGCTGCTTGTAGATGTCGGTGCTGAAGGCAGGCTGCGAGGGCGTCTGGCGCGCCAGCGTGGGGCCGCTGCGGTCATGCAGGTTGACGTCCACGTTGAGCGACATGCCCAGCCGCAGCGGGTGCTGCTCCAGCTGCCTGGGGTCGGTGAACACCACCCGCACCGGGATGCGCTGCACGATCTTGATCCAGTTGCCGGTGGCGTTCTGCGCCGGCAGCAGCGAGAACGCGCTGCCGGTGCCGATGCCCAGGCTTTCCACCTTGCCGGTGTAGCTCACCGCGCCGCCGTAGACGTCCGATTCGATCTCCACCGGCTGGCCGATGCGCATGTCGGTGAGCTGGGTCTCCTTGAAGTTGGCGTCGATCCACACCTGGTGCAGCGGCACCACCGCCATCAGCGGCGTGCCGGGCTGCACGCGCTGGCCGACCTGTACCGAGCGTTTGGCCACATAGCCGTCCACCGGCGCCAGCAATTGCGTGCGCGCGTCGGCGAGGTAGGCGGCGCGCAGCTGCGCCGCCGCGACCTGCACGTCCGGGTGCGAGGCGACCACGGTGTCGTCGACCAGCACCTTGCTGGTCTGGTACTGCTGCTGGGCGGTGATCAGGGCGTTCTGCGCGGTGGTCAGCGCATCGCTGGCGTGAGCCAGTTCCTCGGCCGAGATCGCGCCGGACTTGGCCAGCGCCACGCGCCGCTGGTAATCGGAGCGCGCCTTGTCCACCGCGGTCTGGCGGGCGGCGACGTCGGCGTGCGCGCCGCTGACGCTGGAATACAGTCCGCGTACCTTGCGCACGGTCAGCGCCAGGTTGGCCTTGGCTTCGGCCAGCGCCACGTCGGCGTCGCTGGGATCGAGTTTCACCAGCACGTCGCCGGCATGCACCAGGTCGCCATCGTCGGCGCCGATGCTGACCACGGTGCCGGGCACCTGCGGGGTGATCTGTACCACGTTGCCGTTGACGTAGGCATCGTCGGTGCTCTCGTACCAGCGCCCGTCGAGGAAGTACCACAGGCCCCAGCCGATGGCGGCGAGCACCACCACCACGCCTAGCGCGCGCAGCAGCACGCCGCGGGATTTCTTCGGCGCCGGCATCGGCGGCCTGGACTCGGCCTTGCTCTCGTTCGAGTCGGGGGAGGGTTGAGCAGACATGGGGGAAGCCTCAGCGATGCGCAAAAGTGGAGGATGACGGTGCCGGCACGTCGGCCTGCGGCTGGTAGCCGCCACCGAGGGCCTGGATCAACTGGATCGAACGGTCGACCTGCTGCGCCTGCAGCGCGGCCACGCCGCGGTCGGCGGCCAGCAGCTGCTGGCGCACGCTGAGTGCCTCCAGGTAGCTGCCCACGCCGGCTTGGTAACGCTGCAGCGCGAGGTCCCACGCCTGCCGCGCGGCAGCCTGCGCGCGCTGCTGGGCGGCGAGTTGCCGCTGCAGCGACTGCGTGGCCGAGACGTCGTCGGCGACCTCGTTCACCGCGCCGACCAGGGTCTGGTTGTACTGCGCCACGGCCAGGTCGTACTGGGCATCCTTGGCCGAGAGGTTGGCGCGCAGCCGGCCGCCGTCGAAGATCGGCAGGCTCAGCGAGGGGCCGAGCTGATAGAAGCGCGCCGGCAGGGTGAACGGGTTGCCGCCGCCGAGCCGGATCACGCCGGCCATCGCGCCGATGCTGATGTTGGGCAGGAACTCGGTCTTGGCCGCCTTGATGTCCTTGCCCGCCGCCTCGGCCCACCAGCGTGCGGCAACCAGGTCGGCGCGATGGCCGATCAGTTCCACCGGCAGGTTGTCCGGCACCGCCAGCTCGGGCGGCGTCAGCACGCGCGGGCGGGCGATCTCGTCGCCGCGATCGGGACCCTTGCCGAGCAGCACGGACAGCGCGGAGCGGGCGGCATCCACCGCGCGGTCGGCCAGCGCGACCGCCTGCTCGTCGGTGGCTACCTCGGCCTCGGCCTGCTTCAGCACGATGCGGTTGTCGATGCCGGCGGTCACGCGTTGCGCGGTGAGCTGCTGCGACTGCTGCGCGCGTTTCAGCTCGCCGGCGGCCAGGTCCTGCTGGGCGAACGCGTAGCCGAGTTGCGCATACGCGCGGGCCACGTTGCCGGACAATTCGATGCGCGCGGCGCGGGCCTCGACCTCGGCCGCGCGTGAGGTACCCAGCGCGGCTTCCCACGCGGCGCGCTTGCCGCCCCACAGGTCCAGGCCCCACTTGAAGCTGCCATAGGCGTAGCTGGCCACGCTGAAATGGCCGCCGCCGGCGTCGGCCGGCATCACCGTGGTCGGGATGCGCGCGCCGGAAACGCTGGCGCCGGCATTCACGCTGGGGCCGCGCGCGGCGTCGGCCAGGCCGGCGGCCGCCTGCGCCGCGCGGGCGCGGGCGTCGGCCACGGCCAGGCCGGGGTTGTCGGCGAGCGCTTCGCGGATCAGCCGATCGAGCTGCGGATCGCCCAGCGCGCTCCACCAGTCGCTGTCGGGCCAGGCGGCGGTGTCGTTCGCGCCGAGATGATGTGCGGCTTTCAGCGAGGCGGGGTCGATCGGCACGCCGTTCGGATGCAGGCCGCCGCTGCTGGCGCACGCGGCCAGCGCGAGGGTCAGCGCGGAAGCAGCCGCAAGAAGATGCAGACGCATGGGGAAATCCAGGGTGAAGGGGGTCAGTTCTTGTCGCGAAGCGCGTGCAGCACGCGTTCCAGGTAGTCGTGCAGTCGGATCTGTTCGGCTTCGTCCAGCGAGCGTTGCGCGGCGCTCAGCACGCGTTCGTTGCAGTCGGTCAGCTGCCGCCAGAGTGAGTCGCCGGCGTCGGTCAGTTCGATCCGCAGGGTGCGGCGGTCCTGCTCATGCCGGCAGCGGCGCAGATAGCCCTTGCGCTCGAGCTGGTCGAGCTGGCGGGTCATCGCGCCACCGTCCAGCTCCACCGAGCGCGCCAGCTCGGTGGCCGACATCGGCCCCAGCCGGGCCAGCCGCTTGATGATCAGGAACTGGGTGAAGCTCAGGCTCAGTCCCTTGGTCGCCAGCTCGGCTTCCATCGCACGCACGATCTCCGCGCGGACCAGGCCGAGCAGGATGCCGAGGCTTTCCCGGGGGGTGCTGAAGGCGAGCGATTCGGTGTTCATGGCCGCGCATTCTATTGCCTGAAGTATGTTTGTCAAGGCAAATATGTATTGCACAGCATTTGCTCGGGCAGGCGTTAACCCGGCATCGCCGTCGCGGCGGACAGTCCGGCCAGCTCGTCGTCCAGCCAGGCGCGCAGCGCCGGGTCGCGCAACTCGAACAATTCGAACACGCCCAATGCGCGCAGCGCCGGGAGTTGCGCCAGCAGCCGCGGCTCCATCTGGCGGCGCACCGGCTCCGGGGTGGCGGGGTCCAGCATCTGGTGGGCACAGGCCACGAAGATCTCCAGGGGAGATGCCAGCGGGTGG
Organism: Rhodanobacter lindaniclasticus; assembly: GCF_004799035.1. Taxonomy (GTDB): domain Bacteria; phylum Pseudomonadota; class Gammaproteobacteria; order Xanthomonadales; family Rhodanobacteraceae; genus Rhodanobacter; species Rhodanobacter lindaniclasticus. Next base: position 63,204 of record NZ_MWIO01000015.1, on the reverse strand, counting down.
GTCTTGGCGGGAAACGGTTCGATCGTCGACATGGGGCGTCCTGGGGAAGGAGGGCCAATACGGTGCAGACGCGCGACGCGCGTGCGACGTGACTGCTGCCGGGGCGGCGGCACGAGGGGGGAATCTGCCGGCCCGAAGTACGCAAGGGTAAACAGCGATGATGCCAAGCTGATAACGTTATTTGGTCAACTTGTATCGAGAATCGGCCATGACCGCCTCCAGCGAACAGACCCACGCCCTGATCGAGCAGGCCGGCGGCCCGGCGCTGATCGCCTATCGACTCGAGCGCGAGGTGATCGGCGACGCCGACGAGGGCAGCCAGGCATTCGACTGGCATCACCATCTGCGTGGACAGTTCTTCTGCGTCGAGAGCGGCGTGGTCCACGTGCACACCGAGCATGGCGCGTGGATGCTGCCGCCGCAGCGCGCGGGCTGGATGCCGCCGGGCGAGCGGCACATGGTCACCGTCAGCGGGGCGATGAGCGGCTGGGGCGCGTTCATCGCCCCGGACATCGATCACGGCCTGCCCGAGGTGGCCTGCGTGATGGGTACCACCGAACTGATGCGCGCGCTGGTACGCCGCGCCAGCGAATGGACCTGGGAGCAGCAACTGGAGCCCGAGCAGGAACGGCTGATGGCCGTGCTGCTCGACGAAATGCGCCGCGCGCCGCGGCAGTCGCTGTACCTGCCGATGCCGCAGGATCGTCGCCTGCTGCGCATCGCCCAGGCCGTGCTGGAACAGCCGCACGACAACCGCGGCCTGACCGAGTGGGCGACCTGGGCCGGGTTGTCCGCGCGCAGCCTGAGCCGCCTGTTCCGTGCCGAGACGGCGCTGAGTTTCGCGCAATGGCGCCAGCAGGCACGGCTCAGCCGCGGACTCGAACACCTGGCCGAAGGCATGCCGGTGGCGGCGGTGGCCGACGCGCTGGGCTACGTCAGCGTCAGCGCCTTCGTGGCGATGTTCCGGCGCAACTTCGGCCAGCCGCCGGCGCGCTACTTTGCGCAGCATCCCGCCGCGGGCTGATCACCGGCGCGTGCACCGGTGAGCCGGTGAGGCGCGGCGAGACGAAAAGCCAGTGCGGTTCCTGCGCAGGCAGCAATCGCACGTGCCGACACCACGCCGCAGGCACGTGGCTCTTCGCGCCTCGGTCCGGCGGGCAGCGCAGGGCCTATCATGGTGGCTGGCAGCGTGCGGCGGGTAACGGAGGCGACGATGCAACATCCCGAGGTGCAGGCGTTCTTCCACGAGCCGAGCCACACCTTCAGCTACGTGGCGTGGGACCCGGCCACGCGCAAGGCCGCGGTGATCGATGCCGCGCTCGACTACGACGCCGCTTCCGGGCGCACCGCGCACGAGGCCGCGCAGAAAATCGTCGCCTTCGTGCGCGAACATGACCTCACGGTCGATTGGGTGATCGACACCCACGTGCACGCCGACCACCTCTCCGCCGCGCCCTGGGTGCAGTCGCAAGTGGGCGGCACGCTGGCGATCGGCGAGCACATCCGCGAAGTCCAGCACGCCTTCGGCGCGCTGTTCAACGCCGGCGACGCGTTCGCCCGCGACGGCAGCCAGTTCGACCACCTGTTCGCCGATGGCGAGGGCTACCGGCTGGGCGACATCGAGGCGCAGGCGATCCACACGCCGGGGCATACGCCGGCGTGCATGACCCACGTGATCGGCGACGCGGCGTTTGTCGGCGACACCTTGTTCATGCCCGACTACGGCACCGCGCGCTGCGATTTCCCCGGCGGCGACGCGGCCACGCTGTACCGTTCGATCCGGCGCATCTTCGCCCTGCCGGACGCCACGCGGATCTTCCTGTGCCACGACTACAAGGCCCCCGGCCGCGACGAGTTCGCGCACCAGACCACGGTGGCGGCCGAACGCCAGGGCAACATCCACGTGCATGACGGCATCGGCGAGGAGGAGTTCGTCGCCATGCGCCGCGCGCGCGATGCCACGCTGAAGGTGCCGCAACTGCTGCTGCCGGCGGTGCAGGTGAACATGCGCGCCGGCCAGTTGCCGCCGGCCGAGGACAATGGCGTGCGCTATCTGAAAATCCCGCTGGACGCGCTGTAGGCGTCCATCCCTTCCTACGGAGCATTGCATGCAGATCCATCCGCTTGCCGGTGCGCTGAGCGTCAGCGCGCAAATCGACGTCGACGACATCGCGGCACTCGCCGCGCAGGGTTTTCGCGGCATCGTCAACAACCGCCCCGACGGCGAGGAACCCGGCCAGCCGGACAATGCCACGCTGGAATCGGCGGCGCGTACCGCCGGCCTGGCCTGGCGGCATATCCCGGTGGCGGGCATGCCGTTCGCGCCGGCTACCTTGCACGAATTCAGCGCGGCGCTGGAGGAACTGCCCGGCCCGCTGCTGGCGTTCTGCCGCAGCGGCACGCGCAGCTGCGCGCTGTGGGCGCTGCAGGCGTCGGGCCCGGCGGACGACATCCTCGCCGCCGCGCGTGCGGCCGGCTACGACCTGTCGATGCTGCGGCCGTGGCTGCGCTGACGGCTTGAGGCGTCGCCGCGCGCGGCGCGACTGATCCGGCGTCGGGCTCGCCTGCCGCTTGCGGCACAATGCGCGCTGTTTGCCGCGGGAGGGTCGAATGTTCTTCGTGCTGTTGAGCGTGCTGTGCAGCGTGGCGGTGTCGGTGTTGCTGAAACTGGCGCGGCGCTGGCGCATCGACGTGGGCCAGGCGATCGCCTGGAACTACGTGGCCACCAGCGCGCTCACCGCGCTGCTGCTGCAGCCGTCGCCGGCGGGCCTGCGCGGTGCCGGCGTACCGTGGCTGGCGCTGGTCGCGCTGGGCATCCTGCTGCCGACGATCTTCCTGGCGCTGGCCGCGGCGGTACGCCACGCCGGCATCGTGCGCAGCGACGCGGCGCAGCGCTTGTCGCTGCTGCTGTCCCTGCTGGCCGCGTTCGTGCTGTTCGGCGAGCAACTCTCCGCGTTCAAGCTCGGCGGCATCGCACTGGGCCTGCTCGCCCTGCTGTGCATGGTCTGGCGCAGCGGGCACGCACCGACGAACGAGGGCGTCGCCGGCTGGCTGTATCCGCTGCTGGTGTTCGCCTGCTTCGGCGTGATCGACATCCTGTTCAAGCGCGTGGCCATTGCCGGCGTGGCGCTGGGCACCTCGCTGCAGGCGATGTTCGCGCTGGCCCTGCTGGTCGCCTTCGCCATGCAGCTGTGGCGACGCGCCCGCGGCACCACCCGCTTCACCGCCCGCAGCGCCATCGCCGGCCTGCTGCTCGGTCTGGCCAACTTCGGCAACATCCTGTTCTACCTGCGCGGCCACCGCGCCCTGCCGCAGCACCCGGCGCTGGTCTTCGCCAGCATGAACATCGGCGTGGTGGCGCTGGGTGCGCTGGTAGGCCTGCTGCTGTTCCGCGAACGGCTGAGCCGACTCAATCTCGCGGGCGTGGCGCTGGCGGCGGTGGCGATCGGGGTGTTGGCGCGCGGCTGACGGATCACTCGCGCTGCTTCATTTCCCGCTCGAGAGTCGGGCGAATGCGCCCGGCGAGGCATTTTCGAAGCGGTCCAGCAGCAACTTCACGAAGGCGGCCACGCGGGCGCTCAGGTGGCGATGCGAGGGATACAGGGCCCAGACTTCGACCGGGTGGTCGGCGAGTACGCCCCAGTCGAGCAGCCGGCCCGCGTCGATGTCGGGCTGGACCAGCGAGCGCGGCATCGCGGCGGCGCCCACGCCGGCGATTACCGCATCGTGGATCATCGCCATCGACGACAGCCGCAACACGGTGCTTGTGGCGATGCGGCGCACGCTGCGCGCGCGACTGAGCTGCCAGGTCGCATCGGACGGCGTGCGCGACAACGTGATCGCGGGCACCACGGCGTCACTTCTTCCCGCTGACCGAGGCAGTGACGGCGCGGCCACGACCACCATCACGTCGCGCAGGAAGCAGCGGCCGGCCAGGTCGGTCGAGGGGTCGGGGTTGGCGCGGATGACCAGGTCGAAATCGTCATCCACCGGATCGACGAAACGATCCTCGGTGACCACTTCCAGCTGCACCTGGGGGTAGGCGAGCGCGTAGTCCGCGGCGATGCGGCCCAGCCCGCGCTGGCCGAACAGCACCGGCGCGCTGATGCGCAGCCTGCCGCGTGGCGTGCCGATGCCTCCGCGCAACACCTCGCCCACTTCGTCGATGTGTTCCAGCAGCGACTGCGTCCGTTCCTGCAGCTCGCGTCCTTCCGGCGTCAGCCGGAGCGTGTGGCCGCCGCGCTCGAACAGGCGCACGCCCAGCGCGTCCTCCAGCTGGCGTACCCGCCGCGACAGCGTGGCCTTGGGTCGGCCGGTGGCCCGGGCGGCGCGGCCGAAACCGCCATGTCGCGCCACGTCGTTGAAATCGGCCAGCGCGAGCAGATCCACGGCTGTTCCATGAATGAGACGAGATGTCCAGATTATGCGGCTATCGGGACGCTTCGTGAAACAGCAGGATGGCGTTGTCCACCACCTCGAAGGAGATCCCCATGAGCATTCTCGTCACCGGCAGCACCGGCACCATCGGCAGCCTCGTCGTTCGCGGGCTGGCCGCGCAGGGCGCCAGCGTCCATGCGCTGACGCGCAACCCGGACCAGGCGTCGTTCCCCGACGGCGTCATCGCGGTCAAGGGCGACATGACCGACATTCCCTCGGTGCGCGCGGCGCTGCAGAACGTCGATACGCTGTTCCTGCTCAATGCCGTGGTCGCCGATGAAGTGACCCAGGCGATCGGCACGCTGAGCCTGGCGCGCGAGGCCGGCATCCGGCGCATAGTGTATCTGTCGGTCCTCAACAGCGATGCCTACACCGACGTGCCGCACTTCACCGGCAAGTACGCGGTGGAACGGATGATCGAGCAGTTCGACCTGCCGGTGACCGTGTTGCGCCCCTCCTACTTCATGCAGAACGACGCGATGCTGCGGGACGGCCTGTTGCAACAGGGCCGTTACGGCATGCCCATCGGCAACGTCGGCGTGGCGATGGTCGACGTGCGCGACATCGCCGAGGTCGCGGTGGCCGCGCTGCTGCGCCGCGCGCGAGCCACGGCGCCGCTGCCGCGCGAGGTGATCGAGATCACTGGTCCGGAGGTGCTGACCGGCGATGCGCTGGCGACGATCTGGTCCGGCGTGCTCGGCAGGCCGGTCACGCCTGCGGGCAACGACCTGGATGCCTGGGAGGCCGTCATGGCCGGCCTCATGCCGTCCTGGTCGGCCTACGATCTGCGCCTGATGCTGGCGCGCTTTCACGTCGACGGCATGCTCGGCAAGTCGAACGCGCTGGAGATTCTCACCGGTCTGCTCGGCCATCCGCCGCGCCGTTACCGCGATCTTGCCGTCGAACTGGCCACGGCGTGGCAGGTGCAGTGAGGTCAGGAGCTGGCGCGGCAGGGGTTCACGAGGGCCATCCGTGCCCCGTTCCGCGTGAACCTCACGGCGTGCGCGATCCCGCATACGCCGCCACGGCAATCATGTCGTCGACGGTGAGCTGCGAAGCCTCCAGCCGCATCGGCGCGGCGGCGGGATTCGAACGCTGGCCAGCGCGGAACAGGAGCAGCTCACGCACGATGTAGGTCGGCGAGCGTCCGGCCAGCGGCGGGATGAGCTCCGTGCCCTGCAGCTTCGCGCCGTGGCAGGACTCGCATGCTGGCGCCGCGCCACTGCCGCTGGCCGCGATCGCCGCGCCACGCGCGATGCTGCCGGGCGGCACGTACGCGATATAGCGGGTACGGTCGCTGTTGTGTCGATAATCATCGAACGACACCGCCACTTCGACGATGCGTTCGCCTATCGACTCGCGCGCTCCACCCTGGTCCGGCCTCTGCACGAAATCTTCCCAGTGCGTTTTCGGCACGCTCGCGCTCTCGATCACGCTCGTGTGCGGCACGAATTCCAGCCGCGAGAAATAGCTGGCGGCGGTCTCAAGGTCCTCGTCGTTGATGCTGCGCGCCTCGTTGGCCATGTCCCGCGTGGTGCGCGATGCACTCGCCCCGCGCTGACCGTGCCGGAATGCGGCCACCTGTTCCAGGATGTATGCCTTGGGCAAACCCGTGATCGACGCGGTCGCGGGAACGCCGGCGCCATTCACCATGTGGCATTCCGCGCACGGCCATGGCCAGCCGGGGTGGCGATCGACGGTGACGATCGGTGGCGCGGCCAAATGGTCCTGCGGAAACCAGTCGGGAACGAAGTGCTCGACGTCCAGTTGCGCCTGCGTGTAGCTGCGCGTGCTGCCCGCCACGTGAATGATTCTGGCCGGGTCGGACTTGGGCGCGTGCGGGTCCGGCGGCGGAAATTGCGGAAACGCCCATGCCTCGGCCGCGCTGATCTGCGCGTCTGGCGATTCGCCGCCGACCGGAGCGCCGGTCGCGACCACCGGGAACACCCGGCACAGAAGAGCCGTGGCGATGAGCGTCGTCCACTTCCTGCCTTCGATTCGCATGGCGTTCCCCTTGCCGGTTGAAAAACCCCACGCTGCGTCGCCGTAAGCCGGCGCTACCGGTCACCGAGCCGGGCGGCCGGGTTCATGAGCAGACAAATGCCTGCGCACCGCGGGCCGGCGTGGGCTTGCACAGGTCCGGCCAGCCGTACTGCTTCCAGTACGCGAGCATGCCGAGGCGTTGCGCAAAGCCCTGGAAGGCGGGATCGCGGCGTGCCTTGCGCGACCACGGTTCCGGCTGCCACAGCCAGTTCAGGTAGGCATCGGACAGGCCGCTGTGGCCGTGCTCATACAGATCGAACGAACGCGCCGGTGCCCCAAGTTGCAGCAGCATGGTCGGCGCCCAGTTGTCGTCGGCGTGCGTGGCGACGATCCGCCATGCGGCCTGGCGTTGCGCGGCATCGCCGTACGTGCCGCGATAGATCTCCTGCAAATCCGCGCGGGAGATCTTCGTGCCCATCTCGCTGGTGGAGTTTGCGAAGTCCCGCGCGGAAGCCTGCACGTCGCCGTGCGCGGCATCATAGAACTCCAGCATCAAGGCGCCGAATGCCGAATCCGTCACGCCGCCGCGATGGATGTAGGCCAGCGCGCCGGCTTGGTCTCCTTCGCGCCAGCGCAACATGCTCTTGTAGAACAGCAGCAAGGGATTGGCTGGATCGTCGACGAGCGTCGCATCGATGCGCGCCTCTGCGGTGCGGGTGCGGCCCATCGCGGCGAACTCGTTGGCAGCCCAGTAGTTGACCGCGGAGTTCTCCGGCGCCAGCTTCAGCGCCTGCTGCATCGGTTCCACCATGGCCGTGTAGTGGCGCTGCGAAAACTGGTTGTAACTGAGCGCTGCATAGGCTTCCGCGTCGCCCGGATCGAGCGCCAAGGCACGATGGGCGGCATCGTCGGAGGTTTTCCAGCTCGCGTTCCAGTCTCCGGCTACATATTGCGGCAGCACCGCGTTGGCCACGGCGAGCTTGGACCAGGCGCGCGCGAAGCCCGGATCGAGGGCCGTCGCCTGCTGCAACAAGGCAATCGCGCGCGGCAGGCTGTCGCCCACGCGGCGATTCACCAGTTCCTGCGCGGTGACGAAATCCGCGTAGGCGTCCGCGCTGCGGGTGGCCACCGGCACCAGCCGCGTGTTGCCGACATCGCCCAGCACCACTTTCAAGTGATCGGTGATCGCCCGGGCGATCCGCTCCTGCAGGTCGAAGATGTTGCTCAAGTTGCCGTCGTAACTCTGCGACCATGCCTCGAAACCGTCGCGGGTGCGGATCAGTTGCACGCTGATCCGCACCGCCTGGCCCTGCGTGCGCACGGAACCTTCCAGCACGTTGGCCACATCCAGTGCCTTGCCGATCGTGCGCAGGTCGGCATTGTGGTTGCCGTAATAGAACGAGGAGGCGCGCCCGGCGACCCGCAGATCCTGCACGCGCGCCAGCGCATTCAACAGTTCCTCGGCCATGCCGGCGGAGAAATAGCCGTGATCGTGGGCGGGACTCAAATCCTCGAACGGCAGCACGGCGATGGACTTTGCCGGAACGATGGCCCCCGGACCGTCGCCCAATCCCGCGCCCTTGCGCCACACAAGCGTATTTGTCAGCAGCAGCACGACCGCGACCAGCAGCACGCCGATGATCCACTTGTCCAGCTTGCGGCCAGTGGCATGCGCGATGGAATCGCCCGCCGCGATCGCGCTCTCGCGCTTCAAGCCTTCAGGCGTGAATTCATAGAACCACGCGAACGCGATCCAGAACGGGAACCCGATCGCCGCCGCAATCAGGAACCAGCGCGTCGCCCAGTCCGGCAAGCCGATCGCCGGGCTGAACTGCGACAGGCCTTGCCCGAACGCCCACACCGCGCCGGCGTACAGCATGCCCGCGCGCCATACGTTGCGGCGCTTGAGTTCGGAGAAAAGTGAAGGCCGGGTGCTCATGGCGTGCCGGATTTCTCTGGCGTGTATGGCAGCTCGATCTTCTGCGCCACCCGGGGCAGCAGCCACCCGACAACCGCGTACGCAGCCGCCACGCGATACACGTGGCGGCGCCTGATCTCTCGCCAGAATCCCCGCTGGGCCATGGGCATGCGCCGAGTCGCGAAAGCGCGTCGTCCCTGCCCGTTCCGCGGCGGCATTCTGGCATAGATCGCGGGGCTTTCCGCTGCCTTCGGCCAGTCCGTGGCCGCGACTTGCACGCAAGTTCCTGCGCAATGACTTCTGGCGGATGAAGGCCGGCCGCGGCGAAGCCTAAGCTCGGCGCTTCGCCTGCCGGATGCCAGCCCATGCGCAAACTTCCCCTCGCCGCGGTGCTTGCCGCGCTGCTGTTCACCTCGACGGCTTTTGCCGGCACGGACAAGAAGGACGACAAGGCCGCGTCCGAGTCCAAGCCGGACGCGGCGCTGGTGCAAGCGCAGTCCTCGACCAGCGAGGGTTCGGTGTCGGTCGAGGGCAAGCGGGTCGACTACAAGGCGGTGGCCGGCACGCTGGTGCTGCATGGCAGCGGCGACAAGGAGGACGAGCCGCAGGTCAGCATGTTCTACGTCGCCTATTTCAAGAAGGGTGTGGAGGCGGGCAAGCGGCCGGTCACCTTCATCTACAACGGCGGTCCCGGCTCGGCCACGGTGTGGCTGCACATGGGTGCGTTCGGGCCCAAGCGGGTGGTCACCAGCGACGACACGCACACGCCGGCGGCGCCGTACCAGCTGGTCAACAACGACTACAGCCTGCTCGATGCCTCCGACGTGGTGTTCATCGACGCGCCCGGCGCGGGCTTCAGCCGGCTGATCGCCAACGACGAGGACAAGGCCAAGCGCGACGAGCAGATGAAGGATCGGCGCAAGGCGATCTACGGCGTCGACGGCGACGCGCATGCCTTTGCCCAGTTCATCACCCGCTTCCTGTCGAAGTACGACCGCTGGAACTCGCCGAAGTACCTGTTCGGCGAAAGCTACGGCACCACCCGCTCGGCGGTGCTGGCCAACATCCTGGAGAACGAGGACAGCGTCGATTTGAACGGCGTGATCCTGCTGTCGCAGATCCTGAGTTTCGACACCAGCATCGACGGGCCGGAGTTCAACCCCGGCATCGACCTGCCCTACGAGCTGGGCCTGCCGACCTTTGCCGCCACCGCGTTCTACCACCACAAGCTGCCGCAGCAGCCGGCGGCGCTGGAGCCGTTCCTGCGCGAGGTGGAGCAGTACGCGATGGGCGACTACGCGCAGGCGCTGATGGCCGGCTCGCGCCTGGACGATGCGCGCAAGCAGGCGGTGGCGGAAAAGCTGCACCAGTACACCGGGCTGCCGGTGGCGTACCTGCTGAAGGCGAACCTGCGCGTCAGCGGCGGCATGTTCGAGCACGAACTGCAGGCCGACGGCGGCACCACCACCGGCCGGCTCGACACGCGCTTCTCGGGCCCGGCGATCGATCCGCTGGGCAAGGACTCCGAATACGATCCGCAATCCTCGGCGATCAGCTCGGCCTACGTGTCCGCCTTCAACGACTACGTGCGGCGCGACCTGAAATTCGGCCAGGGCCGGCAGTACCGGTTGTTTGCCGACATCGACCACTGGGACTTCTCGCACAAGGCGCCGGGCGTGCAGGGCGAGGCACTGCAATCCTCGACCAACGTGATGCCGGACCTGGCGATGGCGATGAAGACCAACCCCGATCTCAAGATCTATCTCAACGGCGGCTACTACGACCTGGCCACGCCGTATTTCGCCGCCGACTACGAGATGCACCACCTGCCGATCCCGGCCAGCCTCGAGGCCAACATCAGCTACTCGTGGTACCCCTCCGGCCACATGGTGTACGCGCACGCGCCGTCGCTGAAGCTGCTGCACGACAACGTCGCCCGCTTCATCGGGCAGACCGACAACGTGAAGTAATCGCGCCGCGCACGCAGGGCGGGCCTTGCCCGCCGCCGTTGCCGTGGAAAGGCACGGGCGGTGCCGCCCTACGGGTATCCCGATGGTCGGCTTTCAGCGCCGCGAGGTGCCGTGCCGCGGCGCGGTCGAACCGCGCACCACCAGCTCCGGACTGAACCCTTCGTTGCGCGTGGTGGTCGGCTCGCCGTTGGCGGCGCGCTGCAGGTCGCCGATCAGGCGTTGCGCGGCATGGCGGGCGATCTCCTCGGTGGCCTGGCGCGCGGTGGTCAGCGCCGGCCAGGACTGCTTGGAGAACGGGCTGTCCTCGAAGCCGGCGATGGAGAGCTCGTAGGGCACGTTGATGCCGTCCGAGTGCGCCGCGGCCAGCACGCCGGCGGCGATCTCGTCGTTGGAGCCGAAGATCGCTGTGGGCCGGTCCTTCAGTGCCAGCAGCTTGCGCGCGCCGCGGAAGCCGTCGTCGAAGGTGAAGTCGCCGGGCAGGATCAGCTTGCGGTCCAGCGCGATGCCGTAATCCTTCAGCGCATCCTCGTAGCCCTGGTAGCGCTCCGGGCTGGAGCGGTGCTCGCGCCCGCCCCACAGGAAGCCGATGCGCTGGTGGCCGAGCTGGATCAGGTGCTCGGTGATCGCGTAGGCGGCGTCGCGGTCGTCCACGTAGACGCAGGGGTAGCCGTCCTGCGGATCCTTGCGCGCGGAGATGATGCGGATGAAGGGGATCCTGGCCTCGCTCAGGGCGCGAATCAGTTCGGGCTGCTCGGACATCGGCGGCGCCAGCACCAGCCCGGCCAGGTGCGAGCGGCGCACCAGCGTGCACAGCTCCTCGGCCAGCTTGGGCGAGGAGGAATCGCAGGGATGGATCTGCAGGCCGAAGCCGCTGGAGCGGCACACCGACAGCACGCCGCGCTGCAGGTTGATGATGTAGTGCGCGTTGGGGTTGTCGTAGACGAGGCCAATCGCATAGGCGCGCGTGCTGCGCAGGCTGCGCGCGGTGGGATCGGGCTGGTAGCCGAGCGCGTCGATCGCCTGTTGCACCCGCTCGCGCGTGCGCGCATGCACCGAGGGCTCGTTGTTGATGACGCGCGACACCGTCTTCAGCGAGACGCCGGCGCGCTCGGCGACGTCCTTGATGGTGGCACTGCGCACCGGCAACCTCATGCATCGTGATGGAAAGCGCCCCGCGGGAACGCGGGGCGGCGAGCGCATGCTAGCGCATGCGGGTCAGCCACGCGCCTGGCCAGCGCGATGCCCGACCAGGCCGTAGTAGAGGATGTACAGGTAGCACGGCGCCATCACGCCGAGGAACGCCCACTGGAAGTCGACGTACTGCTTCAGGTGCACGTACACCTGCGGGATCAGCGCGCCGCCCACGATGCCCATGATCAGCAGCGCCGAAGCCGCCTCGGTGTGCCGGCCCAGGCCCTTGATCGCCAGCGGGAAGATCGCCGGCCACATCATCGCGTTGGCGAAACCCAGCGCCGCGACGAAGGCCACCGAGACATAGCCATGGGTGGCGAACGCGCCCACGGTGAACGCCACGCCCAGCACCGCCGACACCGCGAGGTAGCGCTGCTGCGAGATGAAGCGCGGGATCACCAGCAGGCCCACGATGTAGCCGGCCAGCATGCCCAGCATGGTGTACGAGGTGAAATGCCTGGTCGCGTCCAGCGGCAGGCCGAAGCTCTGGCCGTAGATGCCGATGGCGTCGCCGGCCATCACCTCCACGCCCACGTACAGGAACAGGCACAGCACGCCAAGCCACAGGTGCGGGAAGCCGAAGATGCTGCCGCCGCGGTGGCCGATCGCATGCTCGTCGTTGGCGCCGGACGGCTTCACCTCCGGCAGCGACGAGCGCACCACCCAGATCGCCAGCAGCACCAGCAGCGCGGCCATCACCATGTACGGCCAGTACACGCGGGCAGCGAAGCTGTCCAGCAGTGCATCGCGCGCAGCCGGCGAGGGCGCGGTCTTCACCTGTTGCTCCAGGCTGTCGATGCCGCTCAGCACCAGCGCGCCGAACACGAACGGCGCCAGCGCGCCGGCCACCTTGTTGCAGATGCCCATGAAGGCGATGCGCTGCGCGGCGCTGTCGATCGGGCCGAGGATGCTGATGTACGGATTCGACGCGGTCTGCAGCAGCGACAGTCCGGCGCCGATCACGAACAGCCCGACCAGCGCGCCGTGGTACACGCGCATGTTGATGAACTCGCCGAACAGCACGGCGCCGATCGCCATCACGAACAGGCCCAGCGCCATGCCGCGTTTCATGCCGGTGCGCCGCAGCACCACCGACGAGGGCAGTGCCAGGCAGAAGTACGACAGGTAGAACGCCACCGGGATCAGGAAGGCGCTGACGTCGTCGAGGTCGAAGGCCAGCTTGACGAAGATCGTCAGCGGCCCGTTGAGCCAGGTGACGAAGCCGAAGATGAAGAACAGCACGCCGATGATCAGCATCGGCCCGAGTTGACTGCGCTGGGACGGCGTGGCCGCCAGTGTGGTGCTCATGGACAAGAGATTCTCCCCGGGTGCCGTGCCGCGCCGGCGCCGATGGGGCGCCGCCGTCGGCAATGTCTCCTTATTCCGCAAAAAGTGCAACGTTGTCAATCCGCGTCCGGAAAGTGCTGCCGATCGGGCTGCTGCGGCATCGGCCTGGCCGTCCTCGCCGGAGCGTTCATGCGGCAGTGCACGACGCCCGATGACGGCACTGCCGATGGCGGAATAGCGACTGTTTCTGCGCTTCAAGCGCCTTGCTGAAGGAGGTTCGCAGCCTGTCATGACAGCTATGCTGCGGTGCCACAGGGCGCGCGTGAAAATTCTGCCGTCGATGTGTTGACAACGTTGTCATTCTGGCCACAGACTCGGCCAAAAGCAGGTCAGCATCCGGCCGCGGCGAGGGTGTCGCCGCCCATCGCCGGGACGCGCCGGGATCACGGGAGATCGCCAGTGGGGGAAGTCGCCAACCAGCGCCATGCCGCGTCGCCGTCGCCGGCCGAGCCGGTTGGCGCGACGTCGTCGATGCAGGCGTCCGCGCTGTCGGCCTCGGCGGGCGAGCCGGGCCAGCCGTTCCTGGCCGCCGACATCGGCGGCACGCACGCGCGCATCGGCCTGGTCAACGCGCGTGGCGACGCTCGCCAGCCGGTCCGCGTGCTGCACTTCCATCGCTACGCCTGCGCGGACTGGCCCGATCTCGCCGCGATGCTGCGCGACTTCGTGGCGCAGCTGGCGCACACGCCGCATGCGGCCGCGGCCGCCGACATCCGCGAATGCGCGGTGGCCTGTGCCGGCTACGTGCTGGACGACGCGATCGTCAACGGCAACCTGGCCTGGCCGGTGTCGATCAGCGCGATCCGCGACGCGCTGGGCATCCGGCAACTGGCCGTCATCAACGACTTCGAGGCGGTGGCCTACGCCACCCAGTTCCTCGACGCGGCCGAGACCCGCTGCATCATCGAGGCACCACCGCCGCCGCCCGGGCCGGTGCTGGTGATGGGGCCGGGCACCGGGCTGGGTTCGGCGGTGCTGCTGCCGGGCTCGCCGCGGGCCCGCGTGCTGGCCACCGAAGCGGGACAGATCTCGCTGGCGCCGGGCACCGAGCGGGAGATCGAGATCCTGCGCCTGCTGCGCCGCGAGCGCAGCCATGTCTCGTTCGAGGATGCGCTGTCCGGGCCGGGCCTGCTCAAGCTGTACCGCGCGCTGGCCGAACTGCATGGCGCCGCGCCGCGCTGGAGCACGCCGGCCGAAGTCACCGCCGCGGCGCTGGAAGGCCGCGACCCGGTCGCCCGCGAAGTGCTGGAGATCTTCTGCGGCCTGCTCGGCAGCTTCGTCGGCGACCTCGGCCTGCTCTACGGCGCCCGCGCGATCTACCTCGCCGGCGGCATCCTGCCGCGCATCCACGACTTCCTGCTGGCGAGCACGTTCGCCGAGCGCTACTTCAACAAGGGCGTGATGCGGGCGTGGCTGCAACAGGTTCCGGTTCGACTGATCGAGCACGGCCAGCTTGGTGTCATCGGCGCCGCAAGCTGGTTTCTGGATGAAGGGCGCAGCCCCAGGCAGGGAGCATGAGATGAGCCCGATCCCGCACCACGGCGCCACGCCCACCGTCGCTGTCCGCTGTCCATCACCACCACGCGTCACCCACAGTCCGCGACCGCATCCACGCCGGTCCTGATTCGATCCAGCCTCTTGAGGGGAGGAACACCATGAACCATCGCAAGACATTGCTCGCCGCCAGCATCATCACCGGTCTGTGCGTCTCCGGTGCGTTGTTTGCGCAGGACGGCGCGGCTGCGGCCGACGCCAGCCAACCGAAAAAAGCCGAAGTCAAGGAACTGGCCACGGTGACCGTCGTCGGCATCCGCGACAGCGAGGCCGAGTCGCTGGCGCTGAAGAAGGCCGCCGATGCGCACGTCGAGGTGGTCACCGCCGAGGACATCGGCAAGCTGCCGGCCAAGAACGTGGCCGACACGCTGCAGCGACTGCCCGGCGTCAGCGTCGGCACCTCCAGCGCGGGCGAAGGCGGCTTCGACGAGAACGACCGCGTCAGCCTGCGCGGCACCGCGCCCAGCATGACCCAGACCCTGGTCGACGGCCACAACATCGGCACCGGCGACTGGTTCGTGCTCAACCAGACCGCCACCGTGGGCCGCAGCGTCAGCTACAGCCTGCTGCCGGCGGAGATCGTCAGCGAAGTGGTGGTGAACAAGACCTCCGAGGCGCGCCTGGTCGAGGGCGGCGCGGCCGGCACGGTCAACATCATCACCCGCAAGCCGCTGCAGTTCGACAAGCCGGTGACCGTGCACGCCTCCGTGGGCGGCGTCTACTCCGACCTGCCCGGTACCACCAAGCCGCAGTTCAGCGGCCTGTTCAACTGGAAGAACGACGCCAACACCTTCGGCGTGATGGCGCAGGCGTTCTACGAGGAGCGCAGCCTGCAGCGCAATGGCCAGGAAGTGCTCGGCCTCGAAAAGCTGGCCCCCACCGACGCCATCGTCGCCGCCCATCCGGACCTCAACGGGGTCTACTTCCCCAGCCTGATCGGCAACGTGCTGTTCACCCAGAAGCGCAAGCGCACCGGCGGTTCGGTCGACGTGCAGTTCAAGCCGACCGACAACGTCACGGTCAACTTGAACGGCTTCTACAGCAAGCTCAAGGCCGACAACTTCAACCGCAACTACATGATGTGGGCCACCCACTTCGTGCACGGCGCCACCAACCTCGAACCCGGCTACGTCGTCGACAACAACACGCTGACCCATGCCTCGTTCTCGCCCAGCAACGACGCGATGAACTACGGCATCTACGACCAGATCTCGCGCGAGGCCTCGTCCTCGACCCGCTTCTTCACCGCCGATGTCGACTGGCGCGCGACGGACAGCTTGAGCTTCACGGCCCAGGTCGGCACCACCAAGGGCGAAGGCTCCAGCCCGAAGCAGGACGTGCTGGAACTGAACACCGCGCCGGGCACCGGCGCCGCGTGGGATTTCCGCGGCACCGGCAAGCCGGTCAACTGGTCGCTGGGTCCCGACAACAGCTCGCCGGCGGCCTCGGGCGTCAGCGCCAACTGGATCTTCGGCGAGGGCGGCATCAACGTCGAGGACAAGGAGAACTGGGGCAAGATCGACGGCGAGCTGGACTTCGACGACAGCACGCTGGCCTCGCTGCAGTTCGGCGTGCGCTACGCCGACCACACGCGCGAGAACCCGTATGCGTTCGCGCAGGGCCCGAACGGCGGCGACTGGAGCAACCCGGCCAATTTCCCGGCCAGCTTCGGCCATTACCCGGGTGATTTCGGCAGCTCGCTGGGCGGCTCGTTCCCGACCAACATCTGGTACTACTCGCAGGCCGACCTGGCCGCCTACGACTCCAAGTACGCCAACCGCGGCCCGGAGCGGCTGTACCCGAACGACATCTACAAGGTGAACGAGAAGGACGGCGCGATCTACCTGCAGGCCAACTTCATCGGCGACCGCTGGAGCGGCAACGTGGGCGTGCGCTACGTGCACACCAAGCAGGCGGTGAACTACACCAGCACCTCGCCGCAGGAAACCGAAGTGGAAGGCCCGATCCTCGGCTCGGCGTTCTTCCCGGCCGGCTACTACTGGAACACCAACAACGCCAGCTACAGCAAGGCGCTGCCCAGCGCCAACCTGAAGTTCAACCTGACCGACGACGTGCTGGCGCGCGTGGCGGTGTCGCAGACGCTGACCCGCCCCGACTACTCGGCACTGGCCGGCACC
This sequence comes from Rhodanobacter lindaniclasticus, assembly GCF_004799035.1. GTDB lineage: Bacteria > Pseudomonadota > Gammaproteobacteria > Xanthomonadales > Rhodanobacteraceae > Rhodanobacter > Rhodanobacter lindaniclasticus. Next base: position 46,666 of record NZ_MWIO01000015.1, on the reverse strand, counting down.
GTGTCGCTGGATGACACCGGCCACACCGGCAGCGGCGGCAACCCGAACCTGAAGCCGCTGATCTCGACCAACTTCGACGCGGCCCTGGAGTGGTACTTCGCGCCGCGCGGCCTGTTGTCGGCCGGCGTGTACGAGATGTCGCTGCAGAACTACGTCACCTTCGCTTCCGAGTCGCGCCTGTACAAGGACATGCCGGCCAGCACGGCGGCGGGGCACGATGTCTACTCGGCCTATCAGGTGAACATCCCCAGCAACGTCGACGGCAAGGTGCGCGGCGTGGAGTTGAACTACCAGCAGCCGATCGGCGACAACTTCGGCGTCGCGCTGAACTACACCTACGCCACCGGCAACGCCGACAACGGGCAGGACCTGCAGGGCACCTCGAAGAACACCGCCAACGCATCGGCCTTCTTCGAAAACGACAAGTTCAACGCGCGGGTGAGCTACACCTACCGCTCGTCGTACTTCGCCGGCCCGGATCGCGGCGGCTTCTTCTACATGCAGGGCACCGGCTACCTGTCCGCGTCGCTGGGCTACAGCATCAACGACTGGATGTCGGTGTCGCTGGACGGCCTCAACCTCAACAGCCCGAAACTGCGCTACTACGTCAAGGGCGACGGTTACGGCATCCAGCCGCGTTCGACCTACATCAACGGTCGCCAGTACTACCTGAACCTCCGCTTCAAGTTCTGAAGCTGCACCGCGGCATGGCGCGCCAGGGACGGCGCGTCGACACCCTCCCCGTGCGGGCCCCGGCATTGGTTGGCGGGCCCGCTTTTTTTTGGCGTGGCATGGTGGCCCTGCGTGGCACCATGCGAACGCGCACCGGAGAATGCGGATGACTCGTCGATGCTTGCCGACCCTGTATTGCCTGCTCGCGCTGCTCATGCTGTTGCCGCTGCCGCCGGCAAGCGCGACGGCCGCACCGCCTTCGCTGATTCCGCTGCCCGTGCAGCTTGTGCCGGGCGACGGCAGCTTCCGTGTCGATGCCGCCACCGCCATCGTGGTGGCCGACCATGACCCGGCCACCACGCAGGCCGCGCACTACCTGGTCGACCTGCTCTCGCGCACGCGCGGCCTGACGCTGCAGCTTGGCGGCGGCGCGGCGCACGCCATCGTGCTGCAACGCGATCCGCGCGCGCCGGTGGCGCAGGCCGGCGGCTACGCGCTCGATGTCGACGGCCAGGGCATCCGCGTCCGCGCGCGCGACGATGCCGGCCTGTTCCACGGCGTGGTCACCCTGTACCAGTTGCTCACGCCCGATGCCACGCGCGGCGCGGTGGACGTGCCGGCGCTGTCCATCCGCGACTGGCCGCGCTTCGCCTGGCGCGGCGTGATGCTCGATTCGGTGCGGCATTTCCAGAGCGTGGCCGAGGTCAAGGCCCTGCTCGACCAGATGGCCCAGCACAAGCTCGACGTGCTGCACTGGCATCTCACCGACGACCAGGGCTGGCGCATCCAGATCAGGCGCTTTCCCGAGCTGACCAGGATCGGCGCCTGGCGCGCGCCGCCGGGTGCGGGCAAGGATGGCGAGCCGCAGCGCTACGGCGGTTTCTACACCCAGGACGAGATCCGCGACGTGGTGGCGTACGCCGCCGCGCGCCACATCACCATCGTGCCGGAGCTGGACATGCCCGGCCACGCGCAGGCCGCGGTGGCCTCGTACCCGCGGCTCGGTGTCACCGGCAAGCGGCCCGGGGTGTCCGTCGACTGGGGCGTGAACCCGTATCTGTACAACGTCGACGATGCCACCTTCAGCTTCATCGACCACGTGCTGGACGAGGTGATGGCGCTGTTCCCGTCCACCTATATCCACGTCGGCGGCGACGAGGCGATCAAGGATCAATGGCAGGCGTCGCCCGCGGTGCAGGCGAAGATGCGTGCGCTCGGCATCCGCGACGAGAACACCTTGCAGGGCTGGTTCATCGGCCGCATCGGCCAGTACCTGCAGCAGCACGGGCGCAAGCTGATCGGCTGGGACGAGATCCTCGAAGGCGACAAGCTGCCTGCCGACGCGACCGTGATGTCCTGGCGCGGCATCGACGGCGCCATCAAGGCGGCGCTGCTCGGCCATGACGTGGTGATGTCGCCCGCGCCGGACCTCTATTTCGACCACGTGCAGGGCGCGCTGGCCGACGAATACGCCGGCCGTCTCGGCGTGGAATCGCTGCAGGACGTGTACGGCTTCCAGGCCATTCCCGGCGTGCTCGACGCGCGCCAGGCGAAACACGTGCTGGGCGTGCAGGCCAACTTCTGGACCGAGCACATGCCCAGCTTCGCCCACGTGGAACATGCCGCCTTCCCGCGGCTGGATGCGCTGGCCGAAGTCGCCTGGTCGCCGGACGCCCGCCGCGACTGGCCCGGCTTCCTGGCCCGCCTGCCCGCACAGCTGGCGCGTTACCGCGTGCAGCAGATTCCCTACGCCGACAGCGCCTTCGCGGTGGACATCACCACCGACCGCAACGTGGCGCTGGCCACCGGCCGCGCCACGGTGACGCTGGCCAGCCAGACCGGTTTCGGCGCGATCCGCTACACGCTCGACGGCAGCGCGCCCACGCCGGTCTCGCCGCGCTACGAGGCGCCGTTCGACGTGACCCTGCCGGTGACCGTACGCGCCGCCAGCTTCGCCGCCGACGGCAGCGCGCTGGCCGCGCCGCGCCAGCGCGTGCTCAGCCGCGCAGCGCTGCTCAGCCTGCCTGGCAACACCTTGCCCAACTGCCCCGGCAGCGACTTCCGCCTGCGCGTACAGCCCATGCCCGACGCTGCGAGTACCCAGCCGGTCTACGCGGTGAACGTCTTCGACAGTTGCCAGCGGTTCCCCGACACGCGCATGGACGGCGTCACGGCGATCCACGTCGACGCCGTGCGCCTGCCGCGCAACTTCGCACTGGCGCACGAGCAGAAGCTGGTGGTGTCGCGCCCGCACGCCGCGCCGTTCGGCGAACTGGTGGTGCATGCCGATCGTTGCGACGGCCCGGTGCTGGCCTCGATGCCGCTGCCCGATCCCGCACGCAGCCCGCGCCGCTTCAAGCTCGACGCGAAGCTGCCCGCGCGAACCGGCGAGCACGGCCTGTGCCTGATCTACACCGCGCCGATCGACGGCGCGCTGTATGCGCTGGAGAAGGTGAGCCTCGGAGCGGCGGAGCGGTGACCGCGCCTGCGGGGCACCTGCGCTCGCTGGGCGCGCTGCGCGGCTGCACGGTGGCGGCGATGTTGCCGGTCAACGACCCGGGCGACCGGGGCCACGTGTACTGGCCGCGGGAGCATGCGGCGTGGCACGGCTGCACGCCGACCGACCCGATCTTCCCGTTCTTCCCGTTCGTGGTCGGCGTGTCGGTGTGGCTGCTGGTGTGGGCGATGGATCGGCGCGGCATCCACCTCAAGCTGTAGCGGCCCGGACGCCGGATCGAGCCCAGGGTGGGCCGCGCTTACCTGCGTTGGCGCATGGCCCGGATCAGCAGGCCCATGAGCAGCAGACCGAGCACCACGCCGAGGCCGGCGCCCCACAGCGCACCGACCTCGCCGCCGAGCAGGTAGCCCGCGCCGGCGCCCAGCGGGAACAGCAGCAGCACCGGCAGGCAACCCATCAGGACGCCTGTCGTACCGCGGCATCGGGCGCCGACGGATGGCGCAGCAAGACGGCACGCGCACGTTGCCATTCGGCGGCGGACAGCTCGGTCAGCGCCGCCGGCTTGCCGCCGACCAGCGCGGCGATCGGCATGCCGTCGCGGTACAGCACGCGCGAGCCGGCCAGCGCCGGCACCTTGTCGCCGACCAGCACGGTGCCGACCAGGTTCAGCGGATCGCTGCCGCTGACGCAGAGCAGTTCGCCGTCATCCGCGCGCTGGCGAATCGCGCGCAGCGGCGCGATCGCCTCGGGCAGGGCGAACTGCTCGCCGACCAGGCCTTCGACGAAGCGGCCGCCGCGGATTTCGCCACGCGCCTCCAGTCGGTGGTACACGCGCAGCAGTTCGCGCCACGACGGCAGCCATGGCGCCTCGCGTTCCAGCAGCTTCCAGAACACCACGCCGTAGCGGCGAAGCAGAGCACGTGCAACGTGCTCTGCTTCATCCGAATCAAGCCGGCGCGAAGCGCCACGTTCGCTTCCTCTCCCCTCCGGGGAGAGGATTGAGGTGAGGGGCTGTCTTTCCCGCGAATCGACATCTGACTTTCCCGCGAGCACCCGCCCCTCATCCGACCCCTTCGGGGCCACCTTCTCCCCGGTGGGGAGAAGGGAGGCGCCCCGCGCCAGCGCCCAGCGCCCCGCATCCTCGATGCCGCTGAGCTGGTGCCGGCGCAACCGCCGGTGCCGCCCGCCGTCGCGCTTGGCCGCCGGCAGCAGCAGGGCGCGCAGGCCGGCGAAGCTGTCGGCGCTGACCCGGCCGGCGGCGACCAGTTCGCCCAGCGCGTCTTCCAGTTCGGTGCGCAGCAGGTGGGTGTCGGCCAGCAGCTCGTCGAAGAACAGCGCACCATGTTCGCGCAGCGCATCGGCCACGGCCTGGGCGCGCGAGGACAGCAGGATCTCCTGCGGATCGCCCGCGGCGACGGCCGTCCAGACGGCCATCTCACGTCGTGGCAACAGCACGATCGGCGTACTGCGCACCGGCCCGCCGCCACCGCCGCTGCCGGTGCGCAGGCGGCTCCAGGCGATGCGGCCGGAACGGCACAGCTCGTCCAGCCAGCTGGTCGAGTAATCGACCACGCGCGCCGGCAGGATCTCCGCTTCCCACGCGCCGGCCGCGGCCTCGTAACCTTCCAGCTGCGCCAGCGTGGCGACCAGCGCGTCCGGTCCGTTCGAGCGGGTGGCCGCCGACACGTGCTGCCAGTCGAACAGGAAGCGCATCAGCGCGCGCCGGCTGACCGGCTCGATCTCCCGCCGCAGCCGGCCGATGGTGTAGCGGTGGATGCGCGCCAGCAGGTGCCGCTCGCACCATTCGGTGTCGCTGGCATCGGCGGTGAAGCGGCCCTGCATCACGTAGCCTTCGGACTGCAGCCGCAGCAACGCCTGCTCGACCTCGCCCGCGTCGACGTTAATCGACTGCGCCAACTCGCGCACGGTGACCGGGCCAAGCCCGCCGAGACGGTGACGCACCAGTTCCAGCAGCGCGTCCTCGCGCGGCCACGCCTGCGCGGCATATTCGACAGGCGCGACGATCGGCGGTTGCATGCTGGCCGCCGGATGCAGCGCCAGCCACAGCGGCAACTGTTCCGCGGTGGTCCACACGCTGGTGAGGCGCGTCGCGCGCCTAGCCGTGGCGAGCGCCTGCAATCGTTCGGCCCAGCCGGTGTTGGCCTCGACCTCGGTGACGGTGACGAAACCCAGCAAGGTCAGCGCCTCGTGCATTTCGTCCGCATCGCGCACCTGTGGCCAGGCTTCCTCGCGCACGGCGGCGATCGCGTCGGGATCGAGCCGGCCCAGATCGTCGGCGTTGTCGGCGTTCCAGCGGCGTGTCTGCACGGCCTGGGTGCGGCGCTCCTCCAGCGGCGCGTCGTCGAGAAAGGCATACGGTGCCGCGTTCAACACTTCGGCAGCGAGCGGGCTGGGCGCGGTGAGGTCGCGGGCGACGATGGCGATCTCGCCGGCTTCGAGCTGACGCAGGATCCGCAGCAGCCCGTCCACGTCCATCGCCTCGCGCAGGCAGTCGTGCATGGTCTGGTTGACCAGCGGGTGATCCGGCACCTCGCGCTCGCCCACGATGTTTTCCAGGCAGGCGACCTGGTCGGGGAACACCGCGGCGAGCAGGTCCTCGCTCTTCATGCGCTGCAGTGGCGGCGGGGTCTTCTTGCCGCCGGTAAAGCGCGGCAGCGCCAGCGCGGTCACCGCATTCCAGCGCCAGCGCGCGGGGAACAGCGGCGCGTCGAGCAGGGCCTGCACCAGCACGTGCTCGGCGGTGTTCGAGTGCAGGTAATGCGCCACCTCCTCCAATGGAAAGCTGTGGCTGGTCGACAGCGACAGCACGATCGCGTCCTCGGTCGCCGCCGCCTGCAGCTCGAAGTTGAACTGGCGGCAGAAGCGCTTGCGCAGCGCCAGCCCCCAGGCGCGATTGATGCGGCTGCCCCACGGCGTGTGGATCACCAGCTGGGTGCCGCCGGATTCGTCGAAGAAGCGCTCCAGCACCAGGGTGTGCTGGCTGGGAAGGACGCCGAGCGCGGCTTTCGCGCGGGCGAGGTAGTCGACCAGCTGTTGGGCGGCGGCGTCGGGGAGGCCGAGTTCGTCGCGCAGCCAGGCGAGGGCGCGCGCGTTGCTCCCCTCTCCCTCTGGGAGAGGGGTTGGGGGTGAGGGTACGGTCGGAGCGATAGAGTTCAAGGCTTCGCCCGTACCCTCACCCCGACCCCTCTCACCCGCAAGGGGACTCCCTGACGGTCGTCGGAGGGAGAGGGGCTCAAGCAGAGCGGAGATTTCCTCGCGCAGCCGCGACACGCCGAACGACAGCTCGTCGCTGCGCCCGGGCGCCTCGCCCAGCCAGAACGGAATGCTCGGCGGCGCGCCATGCGCGTCCTCCACCCGCAGGCGGTCGCGCTCGACGCGCTGGATGCGATAGCTGGCGTTGCCGAGCTGGAAGATGTCGCCGGCCATGCTCTCGACCGCGAAATCCTCGTTCACCGTACCCACGATGATCGCCTGCGGTTCCAGCACCACCTTGTAGTCGGCGGTCTCCGGAATGGTGCCGCCGGAGGTCAGCGCGGTGAGCCGCGCGCTGCGCCGCGGACGCAGCTGGCGGTTCACTGCGTCGCGGTGAATGTAGGCCGCGCGCGGGCCCTGGCGGGTGGTGAAGCCCTCGGCCAGCATGCGCACCACGGCGTCGAAATCCGCGCGCGACAGCTCGCGATACGGATACGCGCGGCGCACCAGCGCGTACAGCGCGTCCTCGTCCCACTCGGCGCAGGCGACCTCGGCGACGATCTGCTGGGCCAGCACGTCCAGCGGCTGCGGCGGCACCACCAACGCGTCCAGCTCGCCGCGGCGCACGCAGTCGAGCAGGGCGGTGCATTCGACCAGGTCATCGCGGGTGGCCGGGAACAGCCGCGCCTTCGGCGTGCCGTCGATGCTGTGGCCGGAACGTCCGGCGCGCTGCAGGAACGCGGCGATCGAGCGCGGCGAACCGAGCTGGCAGACCAGGTCGACCTCGCCGATGTCGATGCCCAGCTCCAGCGAGGCGGTCGCCACCAGCACCTTCAATTCGCCGCGCTTCAACCGCTGCTCGGCATCCAGCCGCAGCTCCTTGGCCAGGCTGCCGTGGTGCGCGGCCACGTGTTCCTTGCCCAGCCGCTCGGACAGATGCCGCGCGGCGCGCTCGGCCATGCGCCGCGTGTTGACGAAGACCAGGGTGGTGCGATGCGCCTCGACCAGTTGCGCGAGGCGGTTGTAGACAAGCTCCCAGCCGTCGTTCGACATCACCGCTTCCAGCGGGACGGGCGGCACTTCGATGGCGAGGTCGCGGGGGCGGGTGTGGCCTGTATTTATGATGGTGCACGGATCTTCCTTCTCCCCCTTGGGGAGAAGGTGGCCCGAAGGGTCGGATGAGGGGCGGGTGCTCGCAGCGATGTCACAACCGCTAGCCGCTTTGTTATTGCTCTTTCGCGACCCCACCCCCTCACCCCGGCCCTCTCCCCGCAGGGGAGAGGGAGATGTTGAGCCGACCAGAAAGTCGGCGATCTTTTCTATGGGCTTCTGCGTCGCCGACAAGCCGATCCGCAGCAACCGCCGCTGGCACAGCGACTCCAGCCGCTCCAGCGACAGCGCCAGGTGCGAGCCGCGCTTGCTGCCGGCGATGGCGTGGATCTCGTCGACGATCACCGTGCGCACGCTCGCCAGCATGGAACGCCCCGAGGCCGAGCCCAGCAGCACGTACAGCGATTCGGGCGTGGTCACCAGGATGTGCGGCGGCCGCTTGCGCAGCGCGTTGCGCTCGACCTGCGGGGTGTCGCCGGTGCGCACCGCGGTGCGGATCGCCACGTCGGGCAGGCCGAGTTTCTCCAGTTCGGCGCGGATGCCTTCCAGCGGTGCTTCCAGGTTGACGTGGATGTCGTTCGACAGCGCCTTCAGCGGCGACACGTAAAGCACCGTGGCGGCGTCGGCCAGCGTGCCGCCGTGCGCCACGCCCTCGCGCACCAGTTCGTCGATGGCGGCGAGGAAGGCGGTCAGCGTCTTGCCCGAGCCGGTCGGCGCGGCGACCAGGGTGTGCTGGCCGGCGCGGATCGACGGCCACGCCGCCGCCTGCGCCGCGGTGGGCGCGGCGAAGCTGCGGCGAAACCAGGCGGCGACCGCGGGATGGAAGGCTTCGAGGGCTCGGGAGTCCATGCGCATCGGCGCCGATCCGGGCGGCGGCGGGGAGTGGGACACCCGATCATATATGGGACCTGCGGCGCCGGCTGCAACCGGCGTGCGGCGGTGCAAGGCCGGCATCGGCATGTCAGTATTCACGTTCGATCGGAACATGGCGCGGGAGCCGCATGAGCGCGGTCGAACAGGAGAGCGCAGTGCAGCAAGCGTCATCGGATGCGGGTGATGAAACGGTCGGTGTGATCCGCTGGCAGACCATGGCCGATGGTCAGCGCCTGCTGTTGCGCGACTGGCCGCGACATGACGCGCGCGGCGCCGTGCTGCTGGTGCACGGCCTGGGCGAGCACAGCGGCCGGTACGATCGCCTCGCCGCGTGGTTCAACCAGCGTGGCTATGCGGTGCGCGGCTACGACCAGCGCGGTCACGGGCAGTCGCCCGGCCGGCGCGGCGCGCTGCGCCACCGCGACGACCTGCTGGCGGATCTGGCGGCGGTCTATCAGGAATACGCGCGGGCCACGCCGCACCAGCCGTTGCTGCTCGGCCACAGCATGGGCGGCCTGGTGGCCGTGCGCGCCGTGCTGGACGGGGCGCTGGCGCCGCCGGCGCTGGTGCTGTCCTCGCCGGCGCTGCGCAGTTGGGAGTCGCCGCGGATGGTCCGGCTGGCCGGCGTCCTCGCGCGGTTGCTGCCGAACCTGCCGCTGCGCAGCGGGCTCGACGCCAGCCGGCTTTCGCATGACCCGCAGGTCGCTGCCGATTACAAGGCCGACCCGCTGCGCCACGGCTGGATCACTCCGCGACTGGCCGATTTCATCTTCCGCGAGGGCGCCGCCTGCATCGCCGACGCAGGCGAACTTGCCGTGCCCACCCTGCTGCTGGTGGCCGAAAGCGACGAGCTGGTCGACCCCGCCGGCAGCCGCGCCTTCGCCAAGGCCGCGACGTCGAGCGGGCAACTGACCACGCGTTTCTTCGCCTCGCTGTACCACGAGCTGTTCAACGAAACCGAACCGGGCCGCGGCCAGGTGCTGATGCAGCTGGGCGATTGGCTGGGGCGGCAGCTGCCTCGTTGAGAAAAAACGCATGTGCCCGATCCGTGCCATCGGTCCGCCATGAATGCCGGCGATACTTCGATCCAATCTCAGGGAGAGACCACCATGTACGCACGATCGTTGGCGCGCTTTCCGCGCATCTTGCCGGCCCTGTTGCTGAGCGTGTTGCTGGTCGCCTGCGGGCGCGGCCATGACGGCCATCCGCCGGCGCTGCAGGGTGCGCCGGGCACGGCCGCCTCGGCGGCGCCGGCACCGGCCGCGACCACCTTCGCGCTGGTCTCGGCCAGTTCCCGCAGCAGCGATTCGCGCACTGCGCTGACCCTGCGCTTCAATGCTCCGCTGGCCGCCGCGCAGGGTTTCGATGCGCTGCTGGCGGTGAATGGCCCGAACGGCGAAGTGGTCAGCGGCAGCTGGAGCCTCGGCGACGACGGCAAGATGCTGAGCTTTCCCTTCGTGCAGGCGAACACGCGTTACGCGGTGACGCTCAAGGCCGGCCTGTTGGCGGCCAACGGCCGCACCCTGGGCCATGACCAGAAGCGCGAGGTGTATTCGGGCAACCTGCCCGCGGCGGTCGGCTTCGCCTCGCACGGCAGCGTGCTGCCGGCGCGCGGCACGCGCGGCCTGCCGCTGGTGTCGATGAACGTGCACGACGCCGACGTGGAGTTCTTCCGCGTGCGCGAGGACGCACTGTCGGACCTGTTCTGCAGCTATCCGCGCAACGGCCATCGCGACAGCTACGAGCTCGACCACGACGTCGCCTACTACAACACCTGCGGCGAAGGCGACGATCGCCGCAGCCGCATGCCGATCACCGAGCTCGGCGAGTCGGTCTACGCCAACCACTACACCCTGGGCGGCGAACCGAACGAGCGCACGGTGACCTACCTGCCGGTGCAGAACATCAAGGAACTGGCCCAGCCCGGCGTGTACATGGCCGTGGTCAAGGCCGGCGGCACCTTCAAGGACGGCTACGACACCGCCACCTTCTTCGTCAGCGATCTCGGCCTGCACCTGCGCGTGTACCGCGACAACGTGCTGCTGCACGTGGCCTCGCTGCGCGACGGCACGCCGGTGAACGGCGTCGACATCGAGATCCGCGACGAGGCCGGGCGCAGCAAGCTCAAGGCCACCACCGGCGCCGAGGGCAACGCGCTGCTCGCGTACAAGATCAAGGCGTCCGACGTGCTGGTGGCGCGCCACGGCAAGGACGTCTCGGTGCTGCCGTTCAACCGGCCGGCGCTGGACGTGTCCAACTTCGACATCAGCGGCCGCAAGCAGGCGCCGTTCGAGGTGTACGCCTGGTCCGGCCGCGACCTGTACCGGCCCGGCGAGACGCTGCGCGCGTCGGCGCTGCTGCGCGACTACGACGGCAAGCCGATGAAGCCGCAGTCGCTGTTCGTGCGGGTGAAGCAGCCGGACGGGCGCGTGCTCGCCGAGCAGCGGCTGGAGCCGCAGCAGCTGAACTACTTCGAGCTGAGCCAGGCGATCCCGGCCGATGCGCCGACCGGCCTGTGGCAACTGGAGTTCCGCCTCGACCCGGCGAGCAAGGACACCGTGCAGGCGTTCCCGTTCCACGTCGAGGAGTTCCTGCCGGAGCGGCTGAAAGTGGAGCTGTCCAGCCCGCAAGTGCGGCTGGCGCCGGACGAGCCGCTGCGGCTGAAGGTCGCCTCCAGCTACCTGTACGGCGCGCCCGCCGACGGCAACCGCTTCACCGCGAAGCTGCTGGTGGCACCGGAGGTGCATCCGCTGGAACAGATGAAGGACACCTGGTTCGGCAACCCGCTGGTGGAGCTGCCCAAGAGCGCCGACGACGTGGTCGACGCCAAGCTAGACGCGCAAGGCGTGCTGGAGCAGGAGGTGGCGCTGCCCGACGACGTCAAGCCGGTCGCGCCGCTGGCGGTGACCCTGTCCGGCAGCGTCTACGAAAGCGGCGGCCGCGCGGTGACGCGCCTGCTCAAGCGCACCTACTGGCCGGCCGAGGCGCTGGTCGGCGTGCGCCCGCTGTTCGACCCGAAGCAGGGCGCCGAGAGCGAGGCGCCGGCCGGCTTCGAGATCGTGCGCGCGAACGTCGACGGCGCGCTGGTCGCCGGCAGCCACCTCAAGGTGCGCCTGCAGCGCGAGCTGCGCGACTTCTACTGGCTGTACGAGCGCAGCGGCGGCTGGCAATCCGACGCGAACCAGCGCCTGCAGCTGATCGACGAGAAGGACATCGACGTCGCCGCCGGCAAGGCCGCCCACGTCGAGTTCCCGGTGCAGTGGGGCAGCTACCGCGTCGAGGTGTACGACCCGGCGACCAAGCTCACCACGGTGTTCCCGTTCTTCGCCGGCTACAGCTGGGACGACGAGAACCTGGGCAAGGAAGCGCGCCCGGACAAGGTCAAGCTGCAGCTGGACAAGGCGCGCTACCGTGCCGGTGACAGCATGAAGGTCACCGTGACGCCGCCGCACGACGGCCCCGGCGTGCTGCTGGTGGAGTCGGATCATCTGCTCTACACGAAGAACATCGAGGCCAAGGCCGGCGCCGTGTTCGAGATCCCGGTGACCAAGGAGTGGGAGCGTCACGACGTCTACGTGACCGCGCTGGTGTTCCGCGGCGGCGAGGCTGCCGAACACACCACGCCGGCGCGCGCGATGGGCGTGGAGTACGTGGCGATGGACCGCAACGAGCGGCGCATTCCGCTCAAGCTCGACGCGCCCGCGCTGATGCGCCCGGGCAATCCGCTCGAGGTGGGCGTGCAGGCCAGCGGGCTGGCCGGGCAGCAGGCCTTCGTCACGCTGTCGGCGGTCGACCAGGGCGTGCTCAACATCACCGACTATGCGGTGCCCGACGCGTGGGCGTGGCTGTTCGCCAAGCGCGCGCTCGGCGTGGACGCCTACGACCTGTACAGCCGCCTCATCGAGGCGATGGACGGTGCCGAGGCCCGGCTGCGCTACGGCGGCGACATGAGCGCGGGCGCGCTGCCCAAGGCCACCCGGCTCAATCCCAAGGTGCAGATCGTCGACCTGTTCGCCGGCCCGGTCGCGTTCGACGCGCAGGGCAGGGCCACGCTGCGCGTGGACGTGCCCGACTTCAACGGCAGCTTGCGCCTGGCCGCGCTGGCCTACACCGACAGCCGCTACGGCAACGCCGACGGCAACGTCACCGTGCGTGCGCCGCTGGTGGTCGAGCCGAGCACGCCGCGGGTGATGGCCGCCGGCGACCAGGCGATGATCAGCCTCGACCTGAAGAACCTGTCGGGCAAGGACGGCACCGCCAAGGTCAGCGTCAAGGGCGGCGGCCTGATCACGGTGGACAAGGCCACGCAAAGCGTGGCGTTGAAGGACGGCGCCGGCACCACGCTGCAGATGCCGGTGACGGCACAGGCCGGTGCGGCGGTGGCGACGGTCGACATCCACGCCGAGTTGAATGACTACCAGGTCGATCGCCACTTCGAATTCGCCGTGCGCCCGGCCTGGCCGGAAACGGTGAGCACCACGCCGCTGGCGCTGGAGGCGGGCAAGGGCGAGCACTTCGGCGCCGCCGCGATCGCCGGCCTGCTGCCGGCCACGGTAAAGGCGCGGCTCACCCTGAGCACCTTGCCGCCGCTGCCGTACGCCGCCGCGCTGCGCTACATGCTGCGCTACCCGTACGGCTGCATCGAGCAGACCACCAGCAAGGGCTACGCCGCGCTGATTCTGGACGGCCAGACGGCCAAGGCGCTGGGCGCGCAGCAAATGAGCGACGCCGTGCGCCAGGCCGCGGTGGACGGCGCGCTGTCGCGGATCGCCTCGTTCCAGGCCAGCAACGGCCACTTCAGCTTCTGGGGCGGCTCCAGCCCGATCGTCACCTTCACCACGCCGTACGTGGTCGATTTCATGCTGGACGCGCGCGACGCCGGCTTCGCCGTGCCGCAGGACGTGCTGCAGAAAGCGCTGCAGCGGCTCAACGACGACCTGCTCGCCGGCGGCCATCCGTACTACAGCTACGAACACCACGACCATCTGCGCCTCGCCGACGAGGCCTACTCCGGCTTCGTGCTGGCCCGCGTCAACCGCGCGCCGCTGGGTACGCTGCGCGCGATCTTCGACAACGAGCGGCAGAAGCTGGTGGCGCCGCTGCCGCTGGTGCACTTCGGCATCGCGTTCAAGCTGATGGGCGACAACGAGCGCGCGCAGAAGGCGATCGACGAGGCGTTTGCGTGGAGCAAGGAGCGCCCGTGGTATGTCGGCGACTACGGCTCGGAGCTGCGCGACCTGGCCCTGATGGTCGCGCTCACGCATACCTACGGCATGAGCAAGCCGGCCTACGACGCCAAGCTGGTCGACTGGGCACGCAACGCCACCGCCAACGTGCGCGTGCGCCAGCAGCAGGACAGGAACTACCGCTGGTCGTGGTCGTACCTGAGCACGCAGGAGCAGGCGGCGATCGCCCGCGTGGCGGCGGCGTTCGACGCGAAGAGCAACGCGCCGCTGGCCGCCACCATGAGCGTGGCCGGCAAGCTCGAGACTGCGCCGGACAGCCGCGTGTGGAGCCGCGAACTCACCGCCGCCGACCTCGCGGCCGGCGTCAGCGTGCAGCCGACCAGCGACGCGGCGATCTTCGCCACGCTCGACGTCGCCGGAATTCCGCAAAAGGCGCCCGCCGCCGACGACAGCCAGATCGACGTGCGCCGCAGCTGGTTCACCACCGACGGCAAGCCGTGGATGGGCAATCAATTGAAGGAAGGCGACACGCTGATCGTCGAGCTGACCATCGAGGCACGCATGGACGTGCCCGACGCGCTGGTCACCGACCTGCTGCCCGGCGGGCTGGAAGTGGAGAACCTCAACCTCGGCGGTGCGCAGCAATGGTCCGGCGTGGTGATCGACGGCATCGACCTGGACCAGCACGCGGCGGCGGCGGAAACCGTGCACGAGGAATATCGCGACGACCGCTACGCCGCTGCGCTGAATCTGCGCCGCGGCGACAAGTCCCGCGTGTTCTACCTGGTGCGCGCGGTGACGCCCGGCAGCTACACCGTGCCGCCGTCGCTGGTGGAGGACATGTATCGCCCCGCCGTGCGCGGCATCGGCAAGGCCGAGCCGGTGAAGATCAGCGTGGTCGAGCCGTGATGCTCCTGCTCCTCCCCCTGCTCGCAGGGGGAGGCTGGCGACCGAAGGGAGTCCTTCAGGTGAGGGGGTAAGGCTTTTGACTTTCGCTTGGGTATGACAAAGAGCACCCCACCCCAGCCCTCCCCTGCTGTGCAGGGGAGGGAGCCAGGCAGCCTGCACCGCATCATGACTGCGATTCCAGCCGCCACGCCGCTCGCTTCCACACGCCGCTCGCGCGCGTGCCGCTGGCTGCGTGCGGTGCTCATCACTGTCGGCGTGCTGCTGCTCGCCGCCTTCGTCCTCGACCATCTGTTCCCGCTGCACCTCCCCGCCCCCGACACCGGCAGCACCGTGGTGCTCGCGCGCGACGGCACGCCGCTGCGCGCGTTCGCCGACAGCGACGGCGTGTGGCGTTACCCGACCACCGCGAGCAAGGTCTCGCCGCTGTACCTGAAGGCGCTGCTCACCTACGAGGACCGCTGGTTCTACCGCCACCCCGGCGTCAATCCGTACGCGCTGCTGCGCGGCCTCGCCGGCGGCATCGCGCACGGGCACATCGTCTCCGGCGGTTCCACGCTGACCATGCAGGTGGCGCGCATCATCGAACCGATCCCGCATACCTTCCGCGGCAAGCTGGTGCAGATCTTCCGCGCGCTGCAGCTGGAGGCGCATCTGTCAAAGGCGCAGATCCTCGACCTGTACCTCAACCACGCGCCGTTCGGTGGCCCGATCGAGGGCGTCGAGGCGGCGTCGTGGGCGTACCTGGGCAAGCCGGCGACGCGGCTGTCGCACGCCGAGGCGGCGCTGCTGGCGGTGCTGCCGCAATCGCCCAGCCGGCTGCGCCCGGATCGCCACCCGCAGGCGGCGCGCGCCGCGCGCGACAAGGTACTGCGCCGCATGCGCGACCTCGGCGTGTGGAGCGCCGCCGAAGTGCGCGATGCGGCGATCGAGCCGGTGGTGGCGCGCTCGCTGCGTGCGCCGCTGTCCGCCGCGCTGCTGGCCGAGCGGCTGCATCGCGAACAGCCGCGGGCGCGGCGCATCACCAGCACCATCGACGCCAACCTGCAGCGCGCCGCCGAGGATCGGGTCAGCACGTATCTGTCGCGACTGCCGTCGCACACCTCGGCCGCCTTGCTGGTGGTCGACAACGCCACGCTGGAGGCGCGCATCTACGTCGGCACCAGCGACTTCGCCAACCCGCAGCGGCACGGCTACATCGACATGGTGGCCGCGCCGCGCTCGCCCGGCTCCACGCTCAAGCCGTTCCTGTACGGCCTGGCGCTGGACGACGGCCTGATCACCTCGCAAAGCCTGCTGGTCGACGCGCCGCAGGATTTCGGCGGCTACAAGCCGGGCAATTTCGACGAGGCGTTTTCAGGGCCGGTCAGCGCCGCCGAAGCCCTGCAGCGTTCGCTCAACGTGCCGGCGGTGGACGTGCTGGATCGCGTCGGTCCGGCGCGCTTCATGGCGCGGCTGGCGAATGGCGGCCTGGACCTGGGTCTGCCCGCGGGCGCGCAGCCGAACCTGTCGATCGTCCTGGGCGGCACCGCCACCCGGCTGGAGAACCTGGTCGGCGCGTACACCGCGTTCGCCAACGACGGCATTGCCGGCACGCCGCGCTACACGACGGAACAACCGGCGCGCCCGCGCCGGCTGCTGTCGAGCGGCGCGGCGTGGATCATCCGCGACATCCTGGCCAGCAACCCGGCCGACGTCGAAGGCGGCCCGCTCGCCGGCGCGATCAACCGGCATGCCACGGTGGCCTGGAAGACCGGCACCAGCTACGGCTACCGCGACGCCTGGTCGATCGGCGTCACCGACCGCTGGACCGTCGGCGTGTGGATCGGCCGCCCCGACGGCACGCCCTCGCCCGGCCAGTACGGTGCGGTGACCGCGCTGCCGCTGCTGTTCCAGATCGTCGACATGCTGCCCTCGCGCGGCGGCCACGCCCGCGCGCAGCCGGCCAGCGTCAGCCGCCGCGACATCTGCTGGCCGCTGGGCGGCGCGTTCGAAAACACCCCGGCCAGCCTGTGCCGCCAGCGGCGCAGTGCATGGGTGCTCGACGACGCGCTGCCGCCCACCTTCGCCGAGCGCGACCTCGGCGCGTGGTCCGCCGGCCTGCTCAGCCTGCGCGTCGACGCGAAAGGCCAGCGCCTCAGCGGCGCCTGCCACGCCGCGCACGAACGCACGATCCAGCTCGCGCGCTGGCCCGCGCTGGCCACGCCGTGGCTCGGCGTCGACGACCGCGCCGCCGCCGCGCTGCCGCCGCTCGCCCCCGGTTGCGCCGCCGATTCGCTGGACCGCGCCACGCCGATCCGCATCGCCGGCCTGGCCAGCGGCGTCACCCTGCGCCGCGCGCCGAACAGCGACCAGCCGCTGCGCGTGACCCTGCGCGCGCTCGGCGCCGACGGCGAAGTGCAATGGCTGCTCGACGGCCGCCTGCAAGGCAGCAGCGTGGGCGCCGCCGCACAAACCATCGCGCTGCACCGGGCCGGCCCGCACACCGTCACCGCGCTGACCGGCGACGGCGCCTTCAGCGCCGTGCGCTTCCATGTGGCGAACTGAAACCGCACCCGCTTGAACCTCGCGCCGCCGGCGTGGTCAACGAGCGGCACGACCGGGCGAATTGCGCGCCAGAATGGCAGCCGCGCGTCGTGTCACCGCTTTCTCCCGTATCGGAGTCCCCATGCGCATCCTGCTGGTGGAAGACGATCCCTCCATTGCCGAGGGCATCCGCGCCTCGCTGCGCCAGGGCGGGCACGCCGTGGACCATGTGACGGACGGCGGCCAGGCTGACGCCGCGCTGCGCGATCACGGCTACGACCTGCTGGTGCTGGACCTGGGCCTGCCGGGGCTGGATGGCAGCGAGGTGCTGCAGCGCCTGCGCCGCCGCGGCAAGGGCCTGCCGGTGCTGGTGGTGACCGCGCGCGACGGCCTGGCCGAACGCATCCGCGTGCTCGACCTGGGCGCCGACGATTACCTGGTCAAGCCGTTCGCGCTGAGCGAGTTCGAGGCGCGCGTGCGCGCCCTGCTGCGCCGGGTCAGCAGCCAGGGCAAGCCGGAACTGCAACTGGGCCGGTTGCGGCTGGACCTGCCCGGCCACCGCGCCTGGGTCGATCGCCGCCCGCTGGAGCTGACCGCGCGCGAGTTCGGCCTGCTCGAAGCGCTGGCGCTGCGCGCCGATCGCGTCACCAGTCGCGCGCAACTGATCGAGGCGCTGTGCGACTGGGACCAGGAACTGACCGACAACGGTCTGGACATCGCCATCCACCGCCTGCGCCGCAAGCTGGACGGCAGCGGCACCGGCGTGCGCACCATCCGCGGCCTCGGCTATCTGCTGGAGGAGCTGGCCGACGCCGGCGACGCCGCATGAAACGCCCCGCGCCCGCGCGCCCCAGCCTGCGTCGACGACTGCTGGTGTTCCTGCTGATCCCGATGGCGGCGCTGCTGCTGCTTGATGCGCTGCTGAGCTACGGCGTGGCGCTGGGCTACGCCAACCGGGTGCACGACCGCGACCTCGCCGACGATGCGCGCACTCTCGCCAAGCTGCTGCAAAACAACCCGCTGGGCGGCCAGCTGTCGCGGCAGGCGCGTTTCCTGCTCGAATACGATCCGGACGGACGCAGCTATTTCAGCGTGCGCAGTTCCAGCCAGGGCCTGCTCGCCGGCGATGACCGGCTGGCCGCGCCACCGACGCCGACAGCCGCCGGCGTGCCTGCGCTGTACGACGCCCGCCTGGACGGCCACGCGCTGCGCGCGGCCACCGTGCGCGAAGACATGCCGGGCGATGCCGCCGGCCAGCTCACCGTCACCGTGGCCGAGACGCTGCACGATCGTCGCGAACAGGCCCGCGAGATCCTGTTGCTGGCGGTGGTGATGCAGACCCTGCTGATCGCCTGCGTGCTGTCGCTGGTCTGGTTCGGCGTGCGTCGCGGCCTGCGCGTGCTCGATCCGCTGACCGCACGGCTGGCCGCCCGCTCCAGCGAACTCACCCCGATCGACGGTCCCGACGTGCCGCAGGAGATCCAGCCGCTCACGCGCACCATCGACGCGCTGTTCGGCCGGCTGCGCGACATGCTGGCGCTGCACGACCGCTTCATCGCCGATGCCGCGCACCAGCTGCGCACGCCGCTGGCCGGCCTGAGCCTGCACGCCGACCGCGCGCTGGCCGATCCCAGCCCGGCGAACCAGGCCGACGCGCTCGCCCACATCCAGCGGCTGACCCGGCGCGCCGCGCGCACCGCCTCGCAACTGCTGGCGCTGACCCGCGCGCAGGCGGCGCCGCCGGAGGGTGGCGAGCAGCGCCTGATCGACCTGGCCCGGCGGGTGCCCGAGATGGTTGCCCAGCGGGTGCACGAGGCGATCCGCGAGGGCATCGACCTCGGCTACGAGGGCGGTGCGGCACCACTGTGGGTGCTCGGCGAACCCGCCGGCCTGCAGGACCTGCTCGACAACCTGATCGACAACGCGGTGCGCTACGCCGGCCGCGGCAGCGAGATCACCGTGCGACTGCGCGCGCGCGCCGACGGCGGCGCCAGCCTGCTGGTCGAGGACAACGGCCCGGGCGTGCCGCCGGACCTGCTGCCGCGGTTGAGCGAGCGCTTCTTTCGCGTCGGCGCCAGCGCCGAGCCCGGCAGCGGGCTGGGCCTGGCCATCGTGCAGCACATCGCCGGCCGCCATGGTGCCGAGCTGGTCTTCCGCAACATCGATCCTCATGGCCTGCAAGTGGCCGTGCACTTTCCGCCGCCGCCCGCCGCGGTGGACGCGCCGCCATGAACACCTCCGTGGCCGGCGCCGCGGGCGATAAGGCCGGCGAAAGATTCGCACACCACAATGGGGCTCCGACTTCTGCCCCGGCGCCCGCGCACGTCCTGCGCGACCCGCCGCCATGGAACATGCCCGCCGAGTTCGCCCGCCTGAACCCCGCTGCATCCGGCCCGTGCAGGCGCCTCCGCCCGCTGCTGTGCGCGCTGCTGCTGTGCGCATTGGCCGGCTGCGCCGAACCGCTGCCGAAGCTGGCACCGCCGCAGTCCGCCCAGTGGCGGCATGCGACCGCCTCCGCGCCGGCGGCGGCGACCGACCCCGCGCTCTGGTGGCATGCGTTCCACGATCCGGCGCTCGATGCGCTGGTCGAGCGCGCGCTGGCCGACAACCTCGACGTGGCGCAGGCGGTCGAGCGCCTGCGCGCGGTGCGCATCCTGCGCCGGCACGCGACCGATCGCTACCGGCCCGGCCTTTCCGCACGCACCGGCGACGCGGTCGACCCGGACGCCAGCGCCTCGTTCTTCGTCGCCGGCTTCGACGCCACCTGGGAACTGGGCCTGTTCGGCCGCGCCGAGGGCAGTCGCCGCGTGGCGCAGGGCGAGCTGGACGCCGGCGTCGCCGACCTGCGCGCGGCGCGGGTCAGCCTGGTCGCCGAGGTGGTGCGCGAATGGATCGGCCTGCGCACCGCGCAACGACAGGAGCAAGGGCTGCAGCAGGTGGCCGCCGAGCGCGCGCGCGCCTGGCAGTTGCTGCAGGCACGCCAGCGCCTGCAACTGGCCGCACCCGCCGCGGTGGATCAGGCCGCGGCCGCCAGCGCGCAGGCCGAGGCCGCGCTGGCGGCGCCGCGTCAGGCGATCGACGCCAGCGCCCAGCGGCTGGCCGTGCTGCTCGGTCGCGAGCAACCCGATCCGGCCTGGCTGCAGCCCGCGCCGCCACCCGAACTGGGTGCGTGGCGGCTCGGCGCCACCCCGGCCGACCTGCTGCGCACGCGCCCGGAGATCGCCCGCGCCGAGGCCGACGTGCTGCGCGCCGCCGGCGAACTGGCGCTGGCCCACGCCGACATGTTCCCCAGCATCGGCATCGGCGGCTCGCTGGTGTGGGCCACCGACATCAACAACAACCACCGCTTCTCCACCACTCCCAACGCGATCGCCTCGCTCGGCCCGATCATCAGCATCCCGCTGTTCGACTGGGGCATGCGGGTGGCGGCGCACCACGCCAGCGCGCACCAGCTCAAGGCCAGCGTGCTGGCCTATCGGCAGGCGGTGCTGCAGGGCGTGGCCGAGGTGGAGACGGCGCTCGGCAGCCTGCACCAGCAGAGCGAGCGCGAGCGCCACGACCAGGCCGCGTGGCAGGCGTTGCAACACGCCGACCAGGTGCTGCGCCAGCGCGTCGCGCTGCACCTGGACAGCCCGCTGCAGCAGATCGACGGCCGCATCGCCGCGACCCAGGCGGCGCTGGAACTGGACGACGCGCGGGCCGCCCGCGCGCTGGCCTACGTGGCCTTGTTCAAGGCGCTCGGCGGCGCGCCGCCTCCGGCGGCAACGACGGCGCCGACCGCCGCGGCCAGTGCAGCGGCGCCGCGCTGATGGTCGCTCTCGCGCGCAAGACGCTGGTCTACGAATGGCGCCGGTTCCTGCCGGCGATGCTGGCGGTCGGCTTCGCCGGCCTGCTGCAACTGCTGCAGATCGCGCTGGTGCTGGGCATCTTCGGCAGCACCAGTGTGTACGTCACCGGTTCGGCGGCCGAGGTCTGGGTGGGTTATCCCGGCACGCAGAGCGTCGGGCTCGGCCGCGCGATCGACGCGGACGTCGCCTCGCACCTGCAGATGGACCCGCAGGTGCAGCGGGTCGAGCCATACCTGTGGGTCGATGGCGACTGGCGCGGGCCGCGCGAGACCGGCGGCGTCTCGGTGTTCGTCTCCGGCATCGACCCGGCGGCCGACGGCCTGATGTTCGCGAAGGTGCTGCCGCCCGCATTGCGCGCACGGCTGGCCGAACCCGATGCCATCGTCATCGACCGCTCCGCGCTGGACCAGCTCGGCGTGGACGTCGGCCAGAGCGCCACCATCAACGGCCACCGGGTGCGCGTGGTGGGCATCGGCAGCGGGCTGCGCGCGCTGGGCGGGGTCAACGTGCTGTGCTCGCTGGAGACCGCGCGCGAGCTCGACAACGATCCCACCGACACCGGCCCGACCTACCTGGTGGCGAAGCTGCGCGATCCGGCGCAGGCCGAGGCGGTGGCCGCGCGCCTGCGCGGCGCTACCGCGTTCGGCCCGTACACCGCCTGGAGCGCGCGCGATTTCGCCAAGCGCTCGGTGCGCTACTGGCTGTTCGACACCGGCGCCGGCGCCGGCGTGCTGTTCCTGGCCGGCATCGTGTTCCTGGTCGGCACCGTGATCACCAGCCAGACCCTGATCGCCGCGGTCAACGGCTCGGTGCGCGAGTACGCCACGCTCAACGCGCTCGGCGTGGGCGTCGGCGCGCTGCGCAAGGTGGTGCTGGAGCAGGCGTTCTGGGTCGGCGCGCTGGGCCTGCTCGGCGCCAGCGTGCTGGGCATCGTGCTGATGCTGCTGGCGCGCAGCCAGGACGTGCCGGTGGTGCTCAACGTGGCGGCGGCGCTGGGCTGCATCGTGCTGGTGATGGGGCTGGCCGCCGTGTCCGGGCTGGCCGCGATGCGCAGCCTGCGCCGCGCCGATCCGGCCAACCTGCTGCGATGAGCGCGATGCCCGCCACCACCGAAACCGCGCGCGTGCCGTCGCTGCAGGCCGACAACGTCAGCAAGGCGTTCGTCTCCGGCAACCAGCGCACGCAGGTGCTGGACGGCCTGTCGCTGAGCATCCACGCCGGCGAACTCACGTTGATCTCCGGCCCGTCCGGCTGCGGCAAGAGCACCTTGCTGGCGGTGCTCAGCGGCCTGCAGAAGGTGGACGGCGGCCGCGTGCGCGCGCTCGGCAGCGAGCTGGGCCAGCTCGACCTGCGCGCGCTGGAGCGCTTCCGCCTGCAGCACACCGGCTTCGTGTTCCAGGGCTTCAACCTGTTCCCCGCGTTGAATGCGTTCGAGCAGGTCGAGCTGCCGCTGAACCACATGGGCCTGTCGCGCGACGAGGCGCGCCGGCGCGCGCGGCAATCGCTGGAGGAGGTCGGGCTGGCGCATCGCATGCGGCTGCGTCCGTCCGAACTGTCCGGCGGCGAGAAGCAGCGCGTGGCGATCGCCCGCGCATTGGCCAAGCAGCCGGAGCTGCTGTTCGCCGACGAGCCGACCAGCGCGCTGGATGCCGCCAACGGCCAGGTCATCATCGACATCCTGCATCGCATCGCGCACGCCCACGGCACCACCGTGCTGTGCGTCAGCCACGACCCGCGGCTGGTCGTCCACGCCGACCGCGTGCTGGCGATGGAGGACGGCCGCATCCTCAGCGACCGGCGCCCCGCGGCACCGGCCATCGATCCCCAGGAACCCGCCCCATGACCTCGCTCGCACCGCATTCCCCGCACCGCCGCGCGCTCCGGTTTGGCATCCTCGCGCTGGGCGTCGCCGGGCTGCTCGGCGGCTGCTCGCAGCCGGGCGACGCGCCGGCCGGCGCCGCCGCACCGGTCGCCCGTTACGCCGCGGTGGCGCGTGGCCGGATCGACATCCAGGGTGGCCTGCTGGAACTGTCGATGCCGCGCGAAGGCGTGCTCGCCACGGTGGCGGCGCACGAGGGCGACCGCGTGAAGCGGGGCCAGTTGCTGGCCGCACTGGATACGCACCCGGCGCAGCTGGCGGTGGACGCCGCACAGGCGCAACTGGAGCAGGCGCAGGCCCAGCTCAAGCTGCTCGGCGTCAAGCAGCAGGCGGCGCGGCAGCGCGCGCAGCGCCTGGCCGCCGCCGCGGCTGCCGGCGCCGGCGACGGCCAGAGCGCCGACGATGCGCGCGAGGCGGCGGCCCAGCTCGACGCCGAGCAACTGGCCGCGCGTGCCGCGCAGGACATGGCCACGCAGAAGCTGCAGGAGACCCGCTATGAGTTGCAGCAGCGCAGCCTGCACGCCCCGTTCGACGCCCAGGTGGTGCACGTGGCGGCGCAGCCCGGGGCGAGCGTGTCGCCGGGCTCCGGCGCGCTGTTCACCCTGCTGCCGGACAAGCCGCGCATCGTGCGCGCCGAGCTCAACGACAGCTTCGTCGGCGCGGTCCACCCCGGCATGCCGGCCGAGGTCAGCGCCGACAGCGACCGCGACGGAAGCCACTGGGCCGCGCACGTGCTGCGCATCGGCCAGGTGTACGGCCCGGCCACGCTGGAGAACGACCCGCAGGTGCGCGCCAACGCACGCACCGTGGAGTGCGTGCTGACCTTCGACCAGCCGTCGTCGCTGCGCATCGGCCAGCGCGTGGTGGTGCGTTTCGACAAGCCCGCCGGTGCGGCGAAAGACTGAGGAAACCGCCCCCGGCGATCATGCTGGCGGCAAACCGCCACGATTCCGTCCCGCCAGGCCTGCGCGTGATCCAGCAAACCGACTTCTTCCTCGAGGGTGGCCGCCGCGGCGTGCTGCTGATCCACGGCCTCACCGGCACGCCGATGGAAATGAAGCTGCTCGGCAAGGGCCTGAACCGCGCCGGCTTCACCGTGCACGGCATGCAGCTGGCCGGGCATTGCGGCAGCGCCGACGACCTGCTCGCCACCGGCTGGCACGACTGGTACGCCAGCGTGCAGCAGGCCGCCGACGATCTGCTCGGCAAGGTCGATCAGCTGTTCGTCGGCGGCCTGTCGATGGGCGCGCTGCTGGCGTTGAAACTGGCCGCCGATCGTCCGGGGCAGGTCGCCGGCGTGGGCGTGTACGGCGCCACCTTCCGCTACGACGGCTGGAGCATTCCGCCGCTGGCGCGGCTGTCGTTCATGCTGCCGCTGCTGAAGAAACTGGGCATCGGCCGCGGCCGCAGCTTCATGGAGCAGCCGCCCTACGGCATTCGCGACGAGCGCCTGCGCGCCCAGGTCAGCGCGGCGATGCTCGGCGGCGACAGCGCCGCCGCCGGCCTGCCCGGCAACCCGTGGTACTCGCTGGCGGAGATGTACGGCCTGGCCGCCAGCGTGCGGCGCCAGCTGCCGCAGGTGACCGCGCCGTGCCTGGTCGCCCACGCCAGCGACGACGACGTGGCCAGCCCGAAGAACGCCGAGCTGGTGGTGCGCGCGGTCAGCGCGCCGACCGAGCTGCTGCTGCTCGACGACAGCTACCACATGATCACCATCGACAAGCAGCGGCGCACCCTGATCGAGCGTTCGGCGGCGTTCTTCGACGGCATCGCCGCATCGCGCGCGGCGGCCTGACCATGCCGGCGGCGGGCGCCATCTCCCCCCTCGTTGCCAGTCTCTGGCTGCTCAACATCGTGCTCGACACCGGCGGCCAGCTGGCGTTCAAGGCGGCGGCGGGCGACCCGACGGCCGGCGACGGCCTGGCGCGCTGGAAGTACATGGCGTCGCGGCCGTGGCTGTGGCTCGGCATCGGCAGCTACGTGGCCGAGTTCCTGGTGTGGATCGCCTTCCTCTCGCTGATCCCGCTGTCCGAGGGCGTGCTGCTCGGCTCGATCAACATCGTGGCGATCATGCTGGCCGGGCGCTTCCTGTTCGGCGAGAGACTCACCCGGCTGCGCGTGGCCGGCATCGCGCTGGTCACGCTGGGCGTGGCGATCGTGGGGCTGGGCGCATGAAGCGCTTCTACCTGTTCGGCTTCCTGCTGCTGATGGGCTTCGACACGCTGGCGCAGATCAGCTTCAAGTATGCCGGCACCCAGGCGCTGCCTGTGGAGGCGAGCCTGGCGTGGCTGCTGCGCGTGTTCGGCCAGCCGTGGGTGTACGGCGCGGTGGTCGGCTACGTCGGTGCGTTCTTCACCTGGATGGCGCTGCTGAAACACGCGCCGATCGGCCCCGCCTTCGCCGCCTCGCACCTGGAAGTGGTCTCGGTGATGCTGCTGTCGGTGTGGCTGTTCGACGAACACCTCACCGCCGCCCGCGTGCTTGGCGCGATCGCGATCCTCGCCGGCATCGCCTGCCTCGGGCTGGCCGAGAGCCGCGAGCACGCGCCGGAAGCGGCCGTCATCTGAACGCAGGCCACGCGCTGCCCATGCTGCCCCGCCGCCGCCACGAATTGCCGCCCACCGCCGGCCTGCCGCTGCAGCTGGCCGACCTGCGCCCCGGTGCGCCGACGCTGGCCGCCGACGTCGCCGCGCTGCTGGGCTTGCCGCCGCTGTCACTGACCTGCTCCGGCACCGCCGCACTTCTGCTTGCGCTGGCCACGCTGCGTGAACTGCAGCCGCAACGCCGTCGCGTGGTGGTGCCGGCCTTCACCTGTCCGCTGGTGGCGATCGCCGTGCGGCAGGCGGGACTGGAACTGCAATTGTGCGATCTCGCGCCCGGCCACCATGACCTGGACCCGACCGCGCTGCGTGCCGCCTGCGACGAACGCACGCTGGCGATCGTGCCGACTCACCTGGGCGGCCGTGTCGCCGACGTCGACGCCGCGCTCGCCGTCGCGCACGAGGTCGGCGCGTACGTCATCGAGGACGCCGCGCAGGCGCTGGGTGCGCGCCGGGCGGACGGCGCCAGCGTGGGGCTGGCCGGTGACGTGGGCTTCTTCAGCCTGGCCGCCGGCAAGGGTCTGTCGATCTACGAAGGCGGCCTGCTCACCGCGCGCGATCCCGCGCTGCGCGAGCGGCTGGCCGATGCGGCGGCGCGCGTGCCGCGGCAGTCTGGCTGGGAATGGCGCCGGTGTTTCGAACTGCTCGGCTACGCCGTGCTGTACCGGCCGTGGGGGTTGCGGCTGGCCTATGGCAATCCCTTGCGCCGCGCGCTGCGCCGCGGTGACGAGATCGCCGCGGTGGGCGACGATTTCCCGCCGACGATCCCGCTGCATCGCGTCGGCCGCTGGCGGCAGGCGGTGGGCGCGCATGCCGCTGCGCGCCTGCCGGCGTTCCTGGCGCACACCGCCGCGCAGGCGCAACGCCGGCTGTCGCGACTGCGCGACATCCCCGGCGTGCAGGTGCTGGATGACCCGCCGCACGCCCGCGGCACCTGGCCGTTCTTCCTGCTGCTGCTGCCCGACCAGCGCCGCCGCGACGCCGCGCTGGCGCAACTGTGGCAAAGCGGCCTCGGCGTCAGCCGCCTGTTCATCCACGCCCTGCCCGACTACCCCCACCTCGCCGGCGTGGTTCCTGCCGCGGATGTGCCGCGCGCGCGCGACTTCGCCGCGCGCAGCCTCACGGTCGGCAACAGCCCGTGGATGGACGAGGCGGACTTCGAGGCGATCTGCGGCGTGCTGGAGGCGGTGCTGCGCTGAGACGCTGACGATGGCGCTCCCGTCGTCACTCCCGCTTTCACGGGAATGACGCCATCGGCAGGTTCGCGATCGCCGCCAGCAACTGCACGTTCAGCGCATGCTGCTGCGCCTGCCAGCCGGCGAGCTGCGCGGGGTCGACCGCCGGCTGCGCGTCCATCGCGGAGAGCTTGCGCTTCCACCAGCTGCGATAGTGGTAGTGCGAGATCTCGCCGTTGATGTCGCTGCCGACCAGGCCGCGACACAGGCTGCCGACCAGCGCCAGCGCGTGGTCGAGCTGCAGCCGGCCCTGGTCCCAGTTGGTGCGCGCCACCTCGGGTGCGAACACGTCCTTGTCGATCGACAGGTAACTCGGCAGCGTCTGGGCACGCTGGCTTTCGACGAAGGCATCGAGCATGGCCTCCGCCGTGTCGAAGCCATGGAACGCCGGCGCCAGCCCGAGTCGCCGCGACCAGCCGGTATCCACGCCGGTGCTCCAGTAGCTCAGCCTGCCGCGCCGCAATGGCGTCAGGTAGTTCTCCCACGCATGCCCGGCGCCGATGTCGGCGGAGGTGATGCCGAGCACGTGCACGTGGCTCACCTGCGGCAGCAGCGCCACGCGGCGCACCCACGAGCCGCAATGGACGCCGAACGGGAAGCGCATGTTGTCCGGGTGGTTGTCCAGCACCACCACCTGGAACGGCGCGTTGCCGCGCAGGCGCGCGATCAGCGGCCAGCTCAGGTGGTGGAAGTCGCCGCTGCCGGTGAACACGGTGCCGTGGCGCGTCGGCAACAGCTCGTCGAGCACGCGCGCGAAGCGCCGCATCCTCGCCAGCGAACAGCCGAAGCGGATCGACTCCTGCCAGCGTTCCAGCGGCAGCACCAGCCGGTCGCGCAGGGGGCCGACGGAGTGGTCGATGTCCAGCACGATCGGCTGGTTCGAAAGCTCACTCATCGGCCCTCGCCTCCTGCCACTGGCGGTCGCTTTCGAAATGACCGCCGAGGCGACGCAGCAAGGCGCGCAGCAGCGGGTTGCGCGCGTATACCGCGTGGCGGGTGAAGCTCATCCGCGCGCCGAGAAAGGCTTTCACTTCCGGATCGGTCCAGCCGGCCACGTAATGCGTCAGCCCGCGCCGGCGCGCGTGCTCGAGGTTGTGCATCCAGCTGACGAAGTACAGGTTGTGCTCGCGCGCCTGCGGATAGGCAAAACCGACGTACTTGTCGATCAGCTTGCCGGCGTGTTCGTAGCAGAGGTTCCAGCCGATCATCGCGCCTCCGTGACGGTAGACGAACACCACGCCGCCGCTGGCGGCATCCTGCAGCAGGGTGCGGAAGAAGGCCGCGGTGGGCCGGTCGAAGTGGATCGTGCTTTGCGCGTAGACGTTGTCGAACAGCGCGTGGAACGCCGCCAGCGTCGCCTCGTCGCGAAAGCGCGCGTCGCCGGTCGGCACCGCCTCGACATCCAGCGCGGCCCGCGCGCGCAGTTTGCGCCGGATGTTCTTCCGCCGGCCGTGCGACAGGCGCGCCAGGTACTCGTCCTCCGAGTCGAAGTCGATCGGCACCCAGGCCAGCGCCTGGCCCTCCAGCAGCACGAAACCCGCGGCCGCGCAGGCGCCGGCGAAGGCGTGCGCATACGCGTTGTCGGCGTCGCCGAGCAAGGGCGAGTCGTGCGCGATGTCCTTCACGATCAGCAGCCGGCACTGGCGCCCGAAAGCGGCCTTAAGTCCCTGCGCCAGCGCTGCGGGCGCCACCCCCGGCGGCAACGGCGCGTACTCGGTCACGGTGCTGCCGGCGAAGCGCGTGCGCCAGCGCAGCAGCGCCCGCCAGTGGCGGTACAGCGGCAGCGCGGCCACGCGGCGGCGCAGCGCGTCGTCGGCGGTGGTCAGCAGGTCGAACGGCGCCACGAAGGCCGGCATGCCCTGCGGCGAGCGGTCCACCGCGAAACCGGCCGGCGGTTCGGCCGTGAACGCCGCCAGCAGCGCGTCCGGCTCCAGTTGCGCAATGAAAGGCATGAGTAAGCGAGCGTGCCTAGACTGGGGCCGTCAGCTTGCGTCAGCCACCTTGCGCCAGCCTTCCATTGCCGCCTGCCACCCGGGACATGCCATGAATGCCACCACCCAGCAGCAAGTGTTCGAGATCATCGCCAAACAGGCCAAGACCGACGTCGCCAACGTGAAACCCGACTCCACCCTGAAGGACCTGGGCATCGCCTCGCTGGAGGCGATCGAGTTGATCTTCGACATCGAGGAGCACTTCAACATCAACTTCCCCGACCAGCAGGGCGCCAACTTCGACCGCGACACCGCGCAGAGCCTGGTCGACGCGGTGGACAAGGCGCTGGCCGACAGGGCCGGCGCCGGTGAAGGAGCCGCCTGATGCAAGCTCTGCCGCTGCGCCGCGTGGTGATCACCGGCATGGGCGCGATCAGCCCGCTCGGCGTCGGCGCCGCGGCGCTGTGGCAAGGCCTGCGCGAAGGGCGCAGCGCGATCGGTCCGCTGCGCCACCCCGACGCCGAACGGCTGCGCGTGAAGGTCGCCGCGCAGGTACCGGCCAGCTTCGATCCGGCGGCCAATCTCGACGAGCGCATCCTGCCCACGCTCGACCGCACCTCGGAATTCGCGCTGCACGCCGCGCGCGAGGCGGTGGCGCAATCCGGGCTGGAGTTCGCCAATCGCGGGCTCGGCCTGCGCACCGCGGTGGTCGTCGGCACCGGCGTCGGCGGCGAGACCACCCAGGACGAGCAGAGCCGGCGCCTGTACGGCGAGAACGCCCAGCGCGCGCACCCGCTCACCATCGTGCGGCTGATGACCAACGCCTCGGCCAGCCAGATCAGCATCGCCTACGGTTTGCGCGGCCCCACGTTCGCCGTGGCCAGCGCCTGCGCCTCGGCCAACCACGCGATCATCCAGGCCGCGCAGATGATCCGCTGTGGCATGGCCGACGCCGCAGTCACCGGCGGCACCGAGGCCTGCCTCACCTACGGCGCGCTGCGCGCATGGGAAGCCATGCGCGTGCTGGCTGACGACACCTGCCGCCCGTTCAGCGCCAACCGGCGCGGCCTGGTGCTGGGCGAGGGCGCCGCCATCTTCGTGCTGGAATCGCTGGAGCATGCGCGCTCGCGCGGCGCCACCATCCTCGCGGAACTGGCCGGCAGCGGCATGAGCGCGGACGCCAGCGACATCGTGATGCCCAGCGCCGACGGCGCCGCCGCCGCGATGCGCCAGGCGCTGGACGACGCCGGCCTCGCCGCGCAGGACGTCGACTACATCAACGCCCACGGCACCGGCACCCAGGCCAACGACGTCACCGAGACCAAGGCGATCCGCCTCGCCTTCGGCGCGCATGCCGACCGCCTCGCGGTGTCCTCCACCAAGTCCATGCACGGCCACGCCCTCGGCGCCTCCGGCGCACTGGAACTGATCGCCGCCATCGGCGCACTGCGCGATGGCGTGGTGCCGCCCACCGCCAACCTCGACCAGGTCGACTCCGCCTGCGATCTCGACTATGTGCCGAACGTGGCGCGCGAGATGCCGGTGCGGGCGGTGCTCAGCAACTCGTTCGCGTTCGGCGGGTTGAACGCGGTGCTGGCGTTGAAGCGGGCGCCCTGAGCAAGGCGCCCCACCCGTTGCTCGCCATTCCTGCGAGGCGCTTTTCAACAGCCCAAGGCTAGTCAGGCAGGAATCGCACTTCAGCCTTCGCGCAAGACGGCGAATGCCTTGTAGGAGCGCGCTCGCGCGCGATGCTCTTGCTTGTGTGCTGTATTGGAAAGCTAGAGCTTCAGAGCCAAGAGCTTTCGTCTGCCTTCGGCAGCCGAGTTACTTTCTCTTTGCGTGGCCACGCATGCGCAGGAGCGCATGCGAACGGCGAAGCCGGCCCGAAGGGCGGAGGGCAGGATGCCCGGAGTAAAGAGAAAGTAACCAAAGAGAAAGGCCACCCCGCTTGGCGCTTGCCGCCCATCGGGCAACCGCTCCTGCGTTGCCTCAACTCGGGCATCCATGCCCTCGCCATGCCCGGCAAGTCCGTGAGCCGGGGCCGGGCTTTTCGACAGGGCATCCTGCCCTGGCGAAAAGGAGTCGACATCCCTGTCGACTCCCGCTGCGCGGCCTGTCGTCCCCGACTCACCGCCGCACAGGGGCCCCGGTAGAGCAGCGGGCCATCCTCGCCCGCACTTTCAGAAAAAGCCGGAGCAAAGCCACAGCACCGCGCGCGGCCTGTCATGTTCCTCCACAAGGGCAAGAGTTGCAGAGCCAATTGCTGAGCGACCGCTTGCGACTGTGACCGGACGTCAGCTCACGAACGGCTCAAGTGGCGGCAGGATGTCTTGAAATTCCCAATGCAGGGCATGAAGAACTTCGACGATAGCCGGGTCATCTGTTAACTCCGCCAAGACCAGCAAAGTCAGAACCGACAACGCGTTGGCATTCTTGAGCAGATCGGTCAGCAGCGATAGCGGATAGCCTTCTTGCCCGCGCCGGAACGGGTGAATGCCGCCGTGGATGAAGGAGTTCAAACCATCCCAGAGGCGTTCTCTCGCTCTAGCTAGGAGCGCTCCGGCACCACTCGGACCAGTCTTGTCGATCGCTACCAACATGTCAGATACGCCAGGCAGCCTCTTCGCTGCCTGTTGGCTTTCAAGCGTAAGCGGCGCCAGAAGTCGGTCGAGGTCTCCTGGGCGTGCGGCATGTCGGGCCCAGACTGCTCGCACGAAGCTTTCGTACTGAGGGCGCAGAAGCGCTATCGCAGATGGAGGCGACACCGAAAGCAGAAGCCGGATCGCTCGACCATGATCCAGAGATATGCCGCATAGGCCAGCGGGAACCCTAAGCCTTGGCTCGTCGCCATCCTTCAAGCAGCGCCATGTCTCTTCGATCACCGCGCCCAACGAACGCGAGCGCTCAAGTACGGCACCGAACTGATCGGATTGCTGGGCGGCGGATGTCATAACCCCATCATAAGCCCGCTTCCGACCCAAAGCGGAAGTTCGGATGTGCTCTCGACGATGCCGAATGACGGCTCAGTAGCAGGCGCCGTCATTCGCGGCAAATAGACGGCTTAACAGTCCCTGACACGAAGCTGCAATCCGCTCACTCGTCATCGTGCCAACACCGTCTCTTCAACCGAACGCTTTCCCTATAGATTCGAAGGAAAGTTTGAACACCCGCGTTAGCCCTGTGCGGCGGACTCATCGAACTGCGGTTCGCGAACCAAGCTGATGGTCTTGAACGCTTCCCCCATGAAGCTAAATTTCTTTGAAAACAGCGACGCGACTCGAGTGTCCGCAGTGGCAAAGAAGATTTGCCTTCCCGAGTTCACCGCGAGATCACGCAGGTAGTCAAGGAACGACAGGGCGTTGAGGTCGTCGACGTGCGCAATTGGGTCGTCGATGAGCAGAACTGGAGGGGCCGCCGCGGCCGTGCGATTCCTGGCAAGGAAGATGGACAAGGCAAACGCGGAACGCTGCCCGGTGCTGACTTCGTCCAGCGTGCGGGCGTCATGACCATCCGCGGTCCGCAAAAGAACATCAGGGCTGCCAACGTACTCGTACTCTCGAGGGGAATGGATGCGCGAGAACACCTCATTGATTTGGTCGCCGATGGCATCAAGCGCTTCCCGCGTCGCGTTTTTCAGGGAAGCGTTCTCAATGAGGTCGTCCAAGGCCTTGCCCGCCTCAAAGAGCGCCTTCTCCTCGTTGCGATGCTTCCCGAGGCTGAACTTCCAGTCCTGAATACTTTTCGGCAGGTCCTTCTGCTCGGCCGAGCTCTCCGAATCGCTGCGCGACGCTTCGTCAGCTTGCTTGAACGCGGAGGCCACGGCTGCGATGCGTGCCTGAACCTCGACGAGCGGGCCATCGTCCTCGACAGCAAGGTAGGAACGAAGCCCGGCAGCATTGCTTGTAGCGGCAAGGAACTCGTCTTGCAGCGCAACGAGCGATGCGAAGGTGCCGATTGGCTCGACGCGCGTGACCCAGCCGTCAACGACGGCAGACCGAGCGAGGCCCCGGATGGACTCATCAAAACCTCCCATGCTGTTGCGGCACTCACCCAAAACTTTTCGCGCCTCTTCCACAGCGTTCGACTGACGCCGCCGTTCGCCCGACGCAATGTCGGCGGTGAGATTGCTTGACTCGGGGTTGAATAGCCCAGCGATTCGGCCCCACACCAAATCGGCTTCGTTGCTGGAAAAGCCCGCGCTGCCCAGGTCCTGGCCTTCCTTGATGACGCGCTGGAGTTCCTGCTGCGCCTGGCTCGCCCGCTCGCGCAATGCGACCAGTTCTTCAAGGACCTCGTTGGGCGTGGTCCCCTTCAGTTGCAACTGCGCCGCATACTTCTGACAGAGCTCCACGGTGATCGCCGCCCGCCGCGCTTCGCCCGCCTCGTCCCCCGCCAGGCGCAGCGACTCCGCAAGGCCCTTGACCTCCTGAGTGGTCTCCGGCCCTGAGGTGAGTCTCTCGATGAGATGCATCAATGCGCCGCTGGCATGCACCGTGTGGCAGACCGGGCACATGTCCGGGTTCTCCGATGACTTGAGCGCCTCCTTCGCCGCGTCCTTCAGCTTCGCCGCCGCAGCCGCGCGAGCCGACGCGGCCCGGCCGTGAAGGTCTAGGGCTTGCTGAGCGCGGGTCAACCTCGCCTGGGCGGCAGTGGCCGCTTCGCCGGCAGCCTGCAGGGCATCTTGCAGCTGGAGGGAGGCGTACTGCTGCGGTACCTGCGGCAGGTCTCCGGCGACCAGGCCTCCGAGACGTGTGGTCAGTCGTTCGGAAACCTCACGGGCGGACTTGTATCGACGGCGCACGTCATGAAACCCCGCAGACTCGTACGCAATCCACCGGTCCAGGTTTTTGATGTTGGCCTCAAGCTCCTCAATCTTCGAGATGAGTCGCTTCTCCTGTTCAAGGCTCCCAACTAGCTGCGTCTCGACCGGCTTCGCGTTGCCGACCGCCGCCTCCAGTTGCGCCGAGCGCTGCTCGACGTCCTTGATGGTTCGAGCTGCGCCTCCCAGGGAGACGAGCGCTTGCACGTGCGCCAGCGCGGAAAGAAGCTCCTGACCTTCCCTCGGCGTGGGCACGCCGGCTTCAGATGGCCTCTTCCAACCGAGGGCTGCCAGCGCGGTGCGATATGCGTCAGTCAGCGTTTTTGCCGTGGACGGCTTGCCTTGCAGCTCCATCAGCCGCCGTTCCATGACAGTCAACTCCGCCTGCAGCCCATCGGCGCGGCGCCGTGCCTTGTCCCAAGCCTTGTCCACGTCGGCGCGAATCTTCTCCATGTACTCGAAGGTCGTCGACGCTGAAGAGCCCACTAACAACCGGCTCAACTCCTTGGTGATGTCATCTGGTTTTAGCTTGCCGGACAAGCGATATGCGGCATCGGTATCGAGGAAGTTGTAGAGCGAGAAGCCGTCAACAATGTCGGCAACGAGTTGCTCCTTGCGGTTGAACCAAGCGAGATTTCGAGCCTTGATTCGAGGTCCGTCGCCAGTGGATGAAAGCTCGACGCTGCGGATACCCCCGCGAGGCAACAGCGTTCCTTTGAGGCGAACCGGCCCGACAGCAGTGCTTCTGCGGTTGTTCCCGCAGTAGAAGTACTCGACGGCCTCAAGCAGCGAAGTTTTTCCGCTCCCGTTCGCACCGACGAGTAGGGTGACGTCGCCGAAGTCATAGCTCTTGCCGTTGTGTACCGGCCGGAACGCAGCAATGTCCAAGCGGAGCAATTTCGCAGTCGCCAGCGGCGTGTCCGCGGCGTTCAGCTCTTTCACCTGCTGCTTCCCGGTCGAAGCCGCACCTGCTGCGCGCTGGGCAATCTTCTCCACCACGGTGGTGCGAGGGGTAGGAGCGTCGAGCAACAGCTCGAGCCCAGCCGCTGAAAGTCGATGCCGCCAATCCGTCAGTACGTCATAGGTGTTTCCATGCTCCGCCGCCTCGAACAGCTTCGGCCCACCCAGTAAGGATTCGAGGTCGGCCTCGGAGATGACTCGCTTGCGTGCGTAGTCCTTGTCCGACTCTATTGCGGCCTTCGCAGCGGCGAACTGAGGATTTTTTTTGGAGTTTGGGCCGGCAACGATGTAGAGGTACTTGTTCCAACGCAGGTCGCCCGGCGAATCGAAGAAGTCATCAGCAAGGATGCGCTCTTGGAAATCGCGGAGGTGCAGCGAGCGCTCCACAACCTCATCAGCGAAGTCGACGTAGGCAACCGCGTAGGTCTGCTCGCCGAGTTTCTTTTCGCCACGCACAACCGAATCGTCAACGTGGTGAAGCCCGACGAGAAGATGAGTCAGTGCTTCACGCGCAGCTTGCATACCAGGCATGTCACTGTCCCCCTGTGATGGACGCCATGCTGCTCCCATCGTATGTAATGTCAGTCTGTTGCTTGATGTCGGCGAACTTCGTGACGCCGGCGACCGTGCGATAGCAGATGGCCACGCGGTCCTTGTGATCCTTGTTTTCTCTCCGCAGGAGTTCGAACGCGCTCTCGCCAACTCTCTTAACAAATTCCATCGGCGGGTTCTCGCCGAGATAGGCCACCAAGGCGGGGCGCACGCCGGCTTTAATGACGTTGGTGTTGGGTGAGTTGGGAGACCAAGCTATGGAGGCTTCGCCGCCGCCGAGATCTTTTATTTGCGCCGGCAGAGGAACCGCCCGGAGGATGTGGCCGAGTACCGCAACGCGGCTTATGCGCTGTTGACGTTCCTGGGTGGCGGCGACATCGCGGTCGAGCTGAAGGGTAGCGCGGGCTACGACTTCAGACTCTGGAATGCGGCATACATCCAGGTTGTCCACGCGATGCCACTGCTCCTTCATGCTGTGAGGGCCGCATGAGAGCGAGATGGCCCGCTCAATGTGCAGCCGATTCGCGACGTCCTGAAGGCTTTGGAACGCCGCGATGACTTCCGGGCTGGCGGTGATGATTTCGCCCCACCCGGTCTCCGGACATCCTGTGCTTTCCAGCCACGCGCCCGCGTGGGTGTCCCAAGCAAACCGTGTATCAAGTTGCGGTCCGATGAGCACGTCGTGGACCGCCGGGCCATCCTGAAGAACTTTGGGAACCGTCAACGCGAAAACGGCCTCGTCGTAGTGGAAGTGAAGGACGTGACGCTTCTTCTCATGCAGCCAGGTGTAGTACAGGCCCTTGCCCTCATTGCTGACAACCTCTTCATCCTTCACCGAGCAGCGGTGCTGAGGGACGTACCAAGCCGAACCGCTCTCGTTCTTCCATGAGCGCGGCGCGTGGTCAGATGAATCGTGTTCGACGACGTTTTGAGCCCAATTCAAGCAGACGATGTCGCAATTGGTCGTGTCCGCACTGCGCCGGAAGACCTCGTTCCGATACCTGCGATAGTCAGTTTGCTTGGGCTTCGGGTTCAGCTGGATGTGGATGAGGATGGTTCTGTCTGACAACTTCTTGTTGGCGGCAGCATCCTCGCCAAGGTCAAGCGCGTCAGAGCAGATGATGGTCGAGAGCTTGATGTATCCGTCTTTGCCTTCGAAGCGGTAGATGGCACGGCCGCAGCGCAGTTGCTTGTTCTCAAAGCCGTGGTCGTCTCGGGATGGCGCGGTCTTGAACTGGAACAGAACAACCCGCTTGAGCGTGTTCTCCGCGTCACGGGTGACGAAGCAGTAAGCGACAGGGTCGAAGTAGTTGCCCTGCACCGCTGGAAACGGGTCTTCCTCGTAGATGACGTCGCAATGGCCGGGGCCAACGCAGTCGGCCTTGAAGCTCGCGAGCTTCGCGGGGGTCATGCTTTCACATCCAAGCACCCAAAGAGCGCCCTCAGCGGGAAACGGTCCGCCTTGCGCAGCTTTCTCCAGAGAGCTCACCGGGAGGAAGTACTCGGGTGTGACCACAAGTTGGTCGCCGCGCTGCGCAGCTAGCTCAAGGAAGCTATCCGCCCGGGCGGCTGCAGCGGCAATGTCTAGGTGGCCAATTCGCTGTGTGTCTGCGTAGATTGGCCCAGAAGGCTGAAGAAGCAACGCGCGGTAGCTCTGGTGCGTCGCTTGAAGCAAAGCAAGGTTGGGCGTCTCAAGACCCTTCGAATCAAGAACGTCTTTGACGTCTCTGATGCATACAGGCAAAGCCATTTCCCCTTTCGTGGCGGTACCCACCCGCTTTGAGTTGATAGTACCAGCGCGTTGGGCGGCCACGAGTAATTGCGCCGCCTTTCTCATATAAGTTGGTGCTGACGTGATCATCGTGTGCAGGCAGGTCAATTAAAACCGGATCGCGGCTCCAACCTAGCGAGCCCTCGAGCTTGGAGCGCATCAGACGTACGAACAGCCGCCAGTGGAATGTCCGGTGTTGGCCGAGAGAGGACGTTCCCTTTGCCGCTGCGCCCCGCTTTCGCAACCGCGCAGCGGTTGCGCACCGAGTGCGCGCCAGGATGGCGCGTTGCTCTACCGGGGCCCCTGTGCGGCGGTGAGTCGGGGTCGACAGGCCGCGCAGCGGGCATCGGCATGGATGCCGATGCCTTTTCGCCAGCACATGGATGTGCTGTCGAAAAGCCCGGCCCCGGCTCACGGACTTGCCGGGCAGGCGAGGGCATGGATGCCCGAGTTGAGGCAACGCATGGAGCGGTTGCCCGATGCCCAACAAGCGCCAAGCGGGGTGCTCTTTCTCTTTGGTTACTTTCTCTTTGAGCACGCAAAGAGAAAGTAACTCGGCTGCCGCAGGCAGACGAAAGCTCTTGCTCTCAAATGCCGTCGCGCCAAGCAAAAGCATCGCGCGCGAGCGCGCTGCTACAGTGGCATTCGTCGTCTGTCGGGACCAGAAACGGGGTCAGGTTCACTTCGCTTGAGACCGTGGCTACCGTCGAGCCAACGCGCTCGCGTCGCTAGAAAACCGACCGCAACCCCAGGTGCACGACGAACGGCTGGAAGTCCCGGTCGCTGTGCAGCAGCGTCAATCCGTCCACGATGCAGCGGGTGGCGATGAGGCAGTCGATGGTCTTGCGGACGGTGACGCCTTTCTCGCGCAATGCGCGGAAGTTCCTGGCCGCCTGCACTGCCACGGCTTGGCCGCCTAGCTGCACGACGTCGAGGCTGCCGAGCAGGCGCAGGACGTCGCGGAACTCCTTGTCGGTCGTGGTTCCCTGCAATACCTCGGTCAGGATCAGGTCGCCGATGGCCAGGGGCTCGGTTCCCAGCAGGCCATCCAGGCAATTCGTTTGCCGGGTTTCGGTGCCGCGCAGGTAGTCGATCCAGACGCTGGAATCGACCAGGATCACGCATCCGTCCTCAGCTTTTCGAGGTTGCCCTGCCACTGCACCTTGCCGCGCAGGGTCTTGATCTGCCGCTGGCGCTTGAGTCGCACCAGCGTCTGCAAGCCGAGTTCGACGGCCTCGCGTTTGGTCTTGAGCCCCGAAGCTTTCATGGCATCACGCATGAGTGCGTCATCGATCACGATGTTGGTTCGCATGTGTATGTTCCTCCTGGTTCATACACACACTAGCGCAGGTTGCGACGGGCGTTCAAGTGGCCGGCGGCCCTTCGACTCCGGCCCTGCGGGCCTACGCTCAGGGTGAACGGCGGGGAGGGGCGGGCGCCCCTTCGCATGGCGAGTCCGGGGAAGCTCAGCCCTTCTTGGCCTTGGTCAGCAGCTGATCCAGCAGGCTGATCGCCAGATCGATCTCCTCGTGCGTGATGTCCAGCGACGGCGCGAAGGTGATCACGTTCTTGTACCAGCCGCCCACGTCCAGCACGAGGCCGATCCTTTTGCCGTTGTGTTCGAGATCGCCGGCCAGGCCGATGTCGACCATCCTGTCGAGCAGCTCCTTGTTCGGGGTGAAGCCGTCGTCGGTGCAGATCTCCGCGCGCAGCGCGAGACCGAGGCCGTCGACGTCGCCGATCTCCTTGTGCCGCTTCTGCAGGTCGCGCAGGCCTTCGAGGAAATGCGCGCCCTTCTTCGGTACCGTGGTCTCGTAGTCCAGCTCGTAACCCATCTTGATCACTTCCAGGCCCAGCGACGTACCCAGCGGGTTGGAATTGAAGGTGGAATGGGTGGAGCCCGGCGGGAAGATCGTGGGGTTGATCAGCTCCTCGCGCGCCCACAAACCGGACAGCGGGTTGAGGCCGTTGGTGAGTGCCTTGCCGAACACCACGATGTCCGGCGTCACGCCGAAGTGCTCGATCGACCACAGCTTGCCGGTGCGCCAGAAGCCCATCTGGATTTCGTCGGACACCAGCAGGATGCCGTACTGGTCGAGCACCTTCTTCAGGCCCTTGAAGAAGCCCATCGGCGGGACGACGTAGCCGCCGGTGCCCTGGATCGGCTCGACGTAGAACGCGGCGTATTCGCACTGGTTGGTCTTGGGGTCCCACACGCCGTTGTATTCGGTTTCGAACAGGCGCGCGAACTGGTTCACGCAGCTGTCCGAGTATTCCTCCGCGGTCATGCCCTTGGGGCGGCGGAACGGGTACGGGAACGGCAGGAACATCGCGCGCTCGCCGAAGTGGCCGAAGCGGCGGCGGTAGCGGTAGCTGGAGGTGATCGAGGAGGCGCCCAAGGTGCGGCCGTGGTAGCCGCCCT
Source organism: Rhodanobacter lindaniclasticus (assembly GCF_004799035.1). Lineage (GTDB taxonomy): Bacteria > Pseudomonadota > Gammaproteobacteria > Xanthomonadales > Rhodanobacteraceae > Rhodanobacter > Rhodanobacter lindaniclasticus. Next base: position 7,705 of record NZ_MWIO01000015.1, on the reverse strand, counting down.
CGAAGGCGAACATCAGGCTCTTGCCGTTGCGCGCGTTGCGCACGATCTTCAGCGAATCCTCGATCGCCTGCGCGCCGCCCACGTTGAAGTGCACGCGCCCATCCAGGCCGAACTTCTTCTTCGCGTCCAGCGCCACCGTCTTGGCCAGCTCGATGCGGGTCTGGTGCAGGTACTGGCTGGCCACCTGCGGCAGCAGGTCGATCTGCTGCTTCAGCACGTTGTTGAGGCGCTTGTTGCCGTAGCCGAAGTTGACCGCCGAGTACCACATCTGCAGGTCGAGGAACGGCGTGCCGGCGGTGTCATACATGTAGCTGCCGGCGCAGGTGCGAAAGATCTTCGGCGGATCGACGTAATGCACGGTGTCGCCGAACGAGCTGTACTTCGCCTCGTCGGCCAGCAGCTGCGCGTCGTCGATCACCACCGAGGTGTTCTTGTCGAAAGCGTTCATGGGGCAATCCGGGATCAGGGGGAAAGGGTGGCCGGCGCAGGAACCGCGTCGCTGGCCAGGCTGCCGTCGAGCAGTCGCGGCAGCAGGTCGAGTGCGTCCTCGAAGCCGGTGATCGGCACGTAGGGAATGCCGCTGGCGCGGCAGTGCTCGATCAGGCGGTGTTTGGCGAACACGAAATCGACGCGGTCGGCGGCGCAGAAATCCGAGGCGCCGTCGCCGATCAGCAAGGTCCTGGCGCCGCTCGTGCGGGCCCGCGCCACGCACGCGCACTTGCAGGTGCCGCTGCGGCAACCGTCGGCCTGGAACGGCGAAGTGAGCTGCCATTGTTCCGGCGGTTCGGCTGGCGCCAGATGGTTTGCCGCCAGTGGCAGGTCGTCCAGGCCGTAGCGGGCGAGGATCCGGTGGATCGCATAGTCGAGGCCATCGCTGACCACGCGGATCGGCATGCCGAGCTCGCGCGCCTTCGCCACGAAGCCGGGGAACGCATGGTCGATCCACAGGCCCGCCAGATGTGTGTCGAGTTCCGCGCGCGTCATCTGCAGCAGAGCGACCTGGCCGGCCATGCATTCGCGCGAACCGATGCGCCCGGCGCGCCAGTCCTGCTCCAGCACTTCCCAGCCGGGGCGACCGAAGCGGTCGAGCAGGGAGTCGATCACGTCCTCGACGGAAATGGTGCCGTCGAAATCGCACAGGATGGTCCAGCCAGACACGGGCATCGCGAACTCACGTAGGCAGCATTGGGCCGAAGCTTAGGCAGCCCGCCTTTCCATCTCCTTTCCTGCAACGCGCACACGTGGCTGCCGGTTTCTAAGCAAACCAACAGCTGGCCTGCGTAGCGTTGACAGGAAGCGACCAGCCAGGTTGTCTGGTCGAGGAGACCTCGTGCGTACGCTGCCATCCTTGCTGTTCTGCGTCGCCCTGCTGGGCCCGGCAAGCGCCTTGGCGTCCGGCGGTCCGCTGGGAATCGACCATCGCATCCACTACGACAACCGCGGCATCTGGAATCGTTCGGACCAGAACGTGCTGATGTATGGCACGGTCGTCACGGTGCTCGGTGGCGCGCTGGCGTTCGGCGACCAGGACAAACTGGGCGACACGTTCTGGCGCTCGGTGGACGCCCTGGCGGTGACCGCCGTCGCCACGGAGGGAATGAAGCTGACTTTCCAGCGTGAACGTCCGTCGCAGACTTCCGATCCAAACCAATGGTTCGCCGGCAGCCACGCGCAGAGCTTTCCCAGTGGCGAGGTGGCCGCGATCTCGGCGGCCGTCACGCCGTTCATGGTGAACTACGGCAAGGACCATCCCGCGGTCTATGCGCTGGCCCTGCTGCCGATCTACGACGCCGTGGCCCGGGTGAAGACCCACGGCCACTGGCAGAGCGACGTCCTGGTGGGCGCGGCGATCGGTACCGGCGTGGGCCTGTGGGCCGCGCATCGAAACTCGCCGCTCATCATCGGCTGGTTGCCCGGCGGCTTCCAGGTCGGCTTCGTCCACCGTTTCAAGTAATGCGAGGGAAGCGATTCGTCAGCCGAAATCCGACTGTGCGCCTGTGGCGCGCTATCGTGTCGTCCATGATCGGGTGCAATCGCGGCAGATGGATCGGTCTGATGCTCGCCACGCTGCTCGGCGTGGGCGGCTGCGCCACCTACGCCGACCTGCCGCTGGGCAGCGGCGCCGGCGTGACCGGCGTGGCCCGGCTCAGCGCACCGACTTCGGAGATGCCGCTTCCCGCGTGGTCGACGCACCGGTTCGATCCGGCCGATGGCCTGGACGCCACCGAGGTGGCGATGCTGGCCGTGGCCAACAGTCCGCAACTGCGACTCAAGCGCGACGAGCTGGGCATCGCGCGGGCGCAGGCGTTCGCCGCCGGGCTGCTGCCCGATCCGCAGCTGTCGGTGTCGGCGGATGTGCCGCGCCGGTCCGGCGCCGGCCTCGTCACCGCCTACAGTCTCGGCCTCAGCGAAGACATCGGCGCCTTGCTGACGCGCTCCTCGCGCCGCGCCGCAGCCCGCGATCAGGCCAGCCAGGTCAACCTCGACCTGCTGTGGGCCGAGTGGCAGACGGTGGCGCAGGCGCGGTTGCTGTTCGACCAGGTGCTGAATCTGCGCGCGCAGCGGGGCCGGCTCGAGCGCGAGCAGCAAGCGCTGGCGACGGTGGGCACGTACATCCGCGCTGCGCTCGACGCAGGCAATCTCACCTACGACAGCGCCAGCGCCGGGCTCAATGCGGAAGCCGACGTGCACAAGCGGCTGGCCGATACGGCGGTTGCGCTGCATCAGGTCGAGGGCGATCTGCACCAGCTGCTGGGGCTGGCGCCGACGGCCAAGCTCGACCTGGCCGGTGCGCCGTACCTGAACCAGCCGACGCCGTCGCAAGTGCAGGCCGCGCTCGACGATCTGCCACGGCGACGTCCGGACCTGCTGGCTCTGCAGGCCGGCTACCAATCGCAGCAGGCCAAGCTGCGCAGCGCGATCCTGGCCCAGTTTCCCGCGCTGAACATCGGCTTCAACACCGCGCGCGACACCAGCGCGGTGTACACCAACGGCCTGAGCATCGGCATCACCCTGCCGCTGTTCGACCGCAACCGCGGCAACATCGCGATCGAACGGGCGACGCGCCAGCAACTGCATGACGACTATGCCGTGCGGGTGCTGGCCACGCGCAGCGACATGCAGCGCATCACCCGCGACCTCGCCACGCTGGACGGCCAACTTGCCACGCTCACCGCACATTCGCAGCAACTCGACCAGGCCCGCGCATCCGCCGAACGCGCCTGGCAGGCTGGCTCGCTGGACTGGCCGACCTATCTGGCTATCCGCACCAACGCACTCAGTGCCGATCTCGACTTGCTGACCGTGCAACAGGAACGTGCCCGGCAGTCGATTGCACTGGAGGCCCTGCTCGGCAACACCGACCTGGTTGCCGCCCATCCCGACGCCGCCAAGGCATCCACGCCATGAATCGTCTCGTCACCCTGCCTGCCCTGGGCGTACTCCTGATGGCCAGCTTGTTGTCGGCCTGCGGCAAGGCCGCGCCGGATGAAGACGAGGCCGCCGCACCTGCCGGCGTGGTCGCGGTCACCACCGCCACGCCGGTGCAGGCGACCTTTCACGACACCATCGAAGCCTGGGGCAGCGCCGCCGGCGACCCGCAGCACGCACGCACGATCAGCCTGGCGCATGGCGGCCAGGTCACCGTGCTGCACGCATCGGCAGGACAGGCGGTGAAGCGCGGCGACCCCTTGCTGACGATCACGCCGGACCCGACCGCACGCAGCGCGTACCGGCAGGCGCAGAGCGCGCTGACGCTCGCCGCCGGCGAGCTCAAGCGCACCGAACAACTGGCGGCGCAGCGGCTGGCCACGCAATCGCAGCTGGCCGCGGCGCGCAAGGCACTGGCCGATGCGCAGGCGACGCTGGACGCGCAGCGCGCGCTCGGTGGCGGCGCGGCCAGCGAAACCGTCGAGGCACCGGCTGCTGGCGTGGTCACCGCGCTGCGGGTCGGCCTGGGCGAGCGGATCGCCGCCAATGCGCCCCTGCTCGATTTCACCCCGACGCATGCGCTGCTCGCGCTGCTGGGCGTGCAACCGGACGATGGCTCGCGCCTGCACCCCGGCATGGCGGTGCAGCTGCGTGCGGTGTATGGCACGCAGACGTTCGCCGGTACGCTGCGCATGGTCGGCCGGTCGATCAATCCGCAAAGCCATCTGCTCGATGCCCAGGTCGAGTTGCCGGCCGCCGCCGGCGCCAGCCTGGTGGCGGGTGCGCCGCTGGAAGCGCAGATCCGCACCGCCGACTTCACCGCGTGGTCGGTGCCACGCGCCGCCGTGCTGCATGACGAGCACGGCGACTATCTGTTCCAGGTCGAGCAAGGCCACGCCAAGCGGGTCGATGTGACGTTGCGCAGCGCGCAGGGCGATCCGGTGGGCGTGGACGGTCCGCTCGACGCGAAGGCGAAGGTGATCGTGCTCGGCGTGTACGAACTCAACAACGGCGATGCGGTGCGGGAGTCCGCCAAGTGAGCCTCACCGCATGGATGCAGCGGCACCGCCGCTCGCTGTTGTTCCTGCTGCTGATGCTGGCGATCGGCGGCATCGCCAGCGCGTTCCTGATGCCGGTGGCGCTGTTCCCGAACGTGGCCTTCCCGCGCGTGCAGCTGAGCCTCGATGCGGGCGACCGTCCGGCCGACCAGATGGCGATCGAGGTAACCACGCCGGTGGAGGAAGCGGTGCGCCGGGTGCGCGGCGTGCGCGACGTACGCTCCACCACCAGTCGCGGCAGTGCGGATATCGCGATCAGCTTCGACTGGGGCGCGGACATGGCCGGCGCGCTGCAGGAGGTCAACGGTGCGGTGAGCCAGGTGCTGCCGCAACTGCCGGCCGGCACGCAGATCTCCTCCCGCCGGATGGATCCGACCACGTTCCCGGTGCTGGCCTACAGCCTGCGCTCGCACACGCTGTCGCCCAGCGCATTGCATGACCTCGCCGAGTACCAGTTGCGCCCGTTGCTGAGCGGCATCAACGGCGTCGCCCACGTCGACGTGCAGGGCGGCGAGGTGGCCGAGTTCCACGCCGACGTCGACCCGGGCAAGCTGCGCGCACTGAACCTGAGCCTGGCCGAGGTGTCGGCTGCGGTGAGTCACGCCGCCACCATCCAGGCGATGGGCCGCGTCGCCGACCACTACAAGCTGTACCTGCTGCTGGCCGACAACCAGCCGAAGACGGTCGACACGCTGCGCGCCATCGTGTTGCGCGCGGGCCCCGATGGCGTGGTGCGCCTGGGTGATGTGGCGCGGGTCAGCCTGAGCCACGTGCCGCAGTGGATCCGGGTCAACGCCGATGGGCAGGACGCCGTGTTGCTGCAGGTCTACCAGCAACCAGCCGGCAACAGCGTGCAGATCGCCAAGGACGTGAAACAGCGCCTCGCCGATTTCGCGCCGCAGATGCCGGTGGGGGTGACGGTCGCCAACTGGTACGACCAGACCCAGCTGGTGACCGGCGCAGCCAGCAGCGTGCGCGACGCGATCCTGATCGGCATCGTGCTGGCCGGGTTGGTGCTGTTCGTGTTCCTGCGCAACACGCGGATGATCCTGATCGCGCTGATCGTGGTGCCCGCAGTGCTGGCGATCACCGTGCTGCTGCTGCGCGTGCTCGGCATGAGCTTCAACATGATGACCCTGGGCGGCATGGCCGCGGCGGTCGGGCTGATCATCGACGACGTGATCGTGATGCTCGAACACATCATGCGTCGCCTCAATCAAGGCGAAGGCGAAGTGCATGAACGCATCGCGGGCGCGGCGTGGGAGTTCACCCGCCCGCTGACCGGTTCCAGTGCCGCCACGGTGGTGATCTTCCTGCCGCTGGCGTTCCTGTCCGGCGTCACCGGCGCATTCTTCAAGGCGCTGTCGCTGACCATGGCCAGCGCCCTGATCATTTCGTACCTGCTGACCTGGGTCGCGGTGCCACTGCTGGCCGAGCGCTTCCTGGACCGGCGTCACCTTGCCGAGCATCCACCCTCGCGCTTCACCACGCGCATGATGAATGGCTATCAGCGTGTGCTCGATCGCTGGCTCAAGCGCCCGGTGCTGGTGCTGCTGCTGATCGTGCCGCTGCTGCTGGTCGGCGGCTTTGCCTATACCCGGGTGAACACCGGCTTCATGCCGAAAATGGACGAGGGCGGCTTCATCCTCGACTACCTGTCCAAACCCGGCACCTCGCTGCAGGAAACCAATCGCCTGCTCAATCAGGTCGAGACGATCATCCGTGCCAATCCCTATGTCGACACCTACTCGCGGCGCACCGGCCTGCAACTGGGCGGCGGCCTCACCGAGGCGAACCAGGGCGATTTCTTCGTGCGCCTGAAGAACGGTTCGCGCCCTTCGACCGAAGAGGTGATGACCCAGGTGCGCACGGCGGTGGAGCAACAGGTGCCGGGACTGGACATCGACCTGGCGCAGTTGATGGAGGATCTGATCGGCGACCTGGTGGCGGTGCCGCAGCCGATCGAGGTGCAGTTGTATGGCGACGACCCGCAACAACTGAATGCCACCGCCAGCAAGGTCGCCGCGGCCATCGGCAAGATCAACGGCGTGGTCGGCGTGCTCGACGGCATCAATCCGGCGGGCGACGCGTTGACCGTGCAGGTCGACCCGGCCAGGGCGGCGCTGCAGGGACTCGATCCGACCGCGGTTGCCGACCAGGTCACCGCCGCGATCGACGGCACCGTCGCCGCGCAGCTGCCGGTGGACGGCAAGGTGGTCGGCGTGCGCGTGCGCCTGCCGGATGGCGCACACCAGCGGCTCGATCAAGTCGCCGCCTTGCCGATCCGTGCTGCGGACGGCCACCTGTTTCCGCTGTCGCAAGTGGCCACGCTGAAACAGGTGCAAGGCCAGCCGCAGATCACCCGCGACAACCTCAAGCGCATGGTGGCGGTGACCGGGCGCATCAGCGGACGCAGCCTCGGTGCGGTGATCGGCGACGTGAAGCACGCGCTGGCGCAACCCGGTCTGTTGCCGAAGGGCATGTACTTTCAGCTCGGCGGCGTCTATCAGCAACAGCAGCAGGCCTTTCGCGGACTGACCATCGTGATGCTGGCGGCGATCGCGCTGGTGTTCACCCTGCTGCTGTTCCTGTACGAGAGCTTCCGCGTGGCGCTGGCGATCCTGGCGATGCCGCTGCTGGCGCTGCCCGGGGTGTTCGCCGGGCTGTGGCTGACCGGCATCGAGCTGAACATCTCCTCGATGATGGGCATGACGATGATCGTGGGCATCGTCACCGAGGTGGCGATCTTCTACTTCTCGGAACTTCAGGATGCGGAGCGGAACGTCGCCTTGCACGATGCCCTGCACGAAGCCGGCAGGCACCGTACCCGACCGATCCTGATGTCGACGCTCGCCGCGATCCTGACCCTGCTGCCGCTGGCCCTGGCGCTCGGCCAGGGTTCGCAGATGCAGCAACCGCTGGCGGTGGCGATCATCGCCGGCATGCTGCTGCAGTTGCCGCTGGTGCTGCTGGTGATGCCGGTGCTGTATGCGCTGCTGCGTCGTCGCGGCGAGCCGCCCGCTTCAGCCGGGCCAGCGCTCGCAGGCTGATGTTTCCCTTCCCCAAGCCAAGGTGACCGCCATGCAAAGACTGCTTCGTTCCCTCCTGCCGGCTGCGCTGGCGCTGTTGCTCGCGCCGGTGGCGGGTCATGCCGCGCCGCCCGTTCCTGCACCGCGACTGCTGTCGACCCTGCCGCTGGGCGGCGCCGGCGGCTGGGA